>NZ_CACVCG010000023.1 GCF_902729435.1 Magnetospirillum sp. UT-4 | reverse complement strand
CATCGGGGGTATAGCTGTAGCTGCCGTCCGCATTGACGGTGATGGTGCCATGCTCGGGCTGGCCGCTCTCGGCCAGGGCATAGGACACCACGCCGCCATCGGCGTCGGTGGCCGACAGCTGGCCGGTCAGGGTGGTGTCTTCCGCCGTGGTGGTGTCGCTGGCGGCGATGGTGGCTTCGTCATCCGCCGCGGCCACGTCCAGGGTAAAGGTCTGCTCGC
>NZ_CACVCG010000022.1 GCF_902729435.1 Magnetospirillum sp. UT-4 | reverse complement strand
CCGCACCCTGTTAGAGGCGGATTCAACCTGATAGCATCCGGCTCTATCGTCATGGCCGGGCTTGACCCACTTCTGTCCGGTTTAGTTCTCGGCTGGCCCATGCCCCCTCGCCCGCCTGCGGGACCTTGGCGAAATCCGGGCCGGGGACGCCTAATCCTTCGAGACAGCCCTGCGGGCTTCCTCAGGATGAGGCTTAATACGTTGAAATCATTAAAGCCCTCATCCTGAGGAGACCGCGCCAGCGGTCGTC
>NZ_CACVCG010000021.1 GCF_902729435.1 Magnetospirillum sp. UT-4 | reverse complement strand
TGTATTTTTCCTCTGTGCCTTCTCTGTGTCTCTGTGTCTCTGTGGTGAATCAACCATCACACCCCCAGGACCTATCTTCTCCCGTCATCCCCGCGAAGGCGGGGGTCCAGGAGTCGCGGACACGCTGTCGGTGCCCCCCCTGGGTCCCTGCCTGCGCGGGGACGACGGTCACTGCGCTCGGCATATCCGCATCCCCCAGCACCTGCCGGCGCCCCGCCGGGGGAATGACCACGGAGGCACGGAGACACGG
>NZ_CACVCG010000020.1 GCF_902729435.1 Magnetospirillum sp. UT-4 | reverse complement strand
GGGCTAAGCCTATCAGTTGTGGGACAGAGGTGATCCGGGCAAGCGTATCATCAACCAGAATTTCAAATGATAGTCCGGCCATAAGATGCCGCCCCCCGACCTGACGCCCATTTGATTAAACTACAGCTTGACATGGCACGCGTCAAGATTGCGTGGTTTGTCAAATGGCGCGCGATAGTCGCGGCCCCGGATTACGGTGCCAGTGCACGCAATCCGAAGGTCCATTTCACCGCCTCCGCCTCCCCACCCCCTC
>NZ_CACVCG010000019.1 GCF_902729435.1 Magnetospirillum sp. UT-4 | reverse complement strand
CCGTACTCAATTAGGGTGTGGCCTGCGTTGGCGTTCCAAGGGCGCAATGGCAGGCGCCGGCGCGACGGCGATGCTGGACGCATC
Organism: Magnetospirillum sp. UT-4; assembly: GCF_902729435.1. GTDB lineage: Bacteria > Pseudomonadota > Alphaproteobacteria > Rhodospirillales > Magnetospirillaceae > Magnetospirillum. Next base: position 170 of record NZ_CACVCG010000019.1, on the reverse strand, counting down.
GCCTAGCGGCGGCAACGTACCAGGGCGCCCTTGGAACGCCAACCCTCCGGGCCGGACGAATTTGCCCTCCCGGTGCGTCAGGCCGCTTGCGCGATGGTCCACATCGCGCTGCGCGTCCTTCCTGCCAGGCGGGCAAATTCGTCTCGGCGCAGGCCACACCCTAATTGAGT
>NZ_CACVCG010000018.1 GCF_902729435.1 Magnetospirillum sp. UT-4 | reverse complement strand
TCATGGACAATCTGCCCGCCCATAAGCTCGCCGCCGTGCGGACCGCCATCGAGGCGACGGGGGCGGAGTTGCATTTCCTGCCGCCCTACAGCCCCGACTTCAGATGGCCGTCTCGAAGCTCAAGAGCTTCCTCAAGAAGACCGCGGCCCGAACCAAGGATGACCTCTGGGCAGCCATCGGCCGGGGCATCGATACCTTCACCCAAGCCGAATGCCTGAACTACTTTGCCGCTGCCGGTTATGACCGCGACTGACGGGAAAAT
>NZ_CACVCG010000017.1 GCF_902729435.1 Magnetospirillum sp. UT-4 | reverse complement strand
AGAGACCTTCGGGTCTCTAGTGGCGAACGGGTGAGTAACACGTAGGGAACCTGCCCGCGCACCGGGAATACGCTCTGGAAACGGAGAACAAATCCCGATGTACAGGAAGGAGGCATCTTCTTTCTGTGAAACATCCTTTCGGGGATGGGGCGCGGATGGACCTGCGGTGCATTAGTTGGTTGGCGGGGTAAAGGCCCACCAAGACGATGATGCATAGCCGGCCTGAGAGGGCGGACGGCCACATTGGGACTGAGACACGGCCCAGACTCCTACGGGAGGCAGCCGATGTCACGGTCACGGC
>NZ_CACVCG010000016.1 GCF_902729435.1 Magnetospirillum sp. UT-4 | reverse complement strand
GCCGTGACCGTGACATCGGCTGCCTCCCGTAGGAGTCTGGACCGTGTCTCAGTTCCAGTGTGGCTGGTCATCCTCTCAGACCAGCTAGGGATCGTCGCCTAGGTGAGCCGTTACCCCACCTACTAGCTAATCCCATCTGGGCACATCCGATGGCAAGAGGCCCGAAGGTCCCCCTCTTTGGTCTTGCGACGTTATGCGGTATTAGCTACCGTTTCCAGTAGTTATCCCCCTCCATCGGGCAGTTTCCCAGACATTACTCACCCGTCCGCCACTCGTCACCCAAGGAGCAAGCTCCTCTGTGCTAC
>NZ_CACVCG010000015.1 GCF_902729435.1 Magnetospirillum sp. UT-4 | reverse complement strand
TAGAGCCGGATGCTATCAGGTTGAATCGCGAGGCGATCCAACCTGATAGCTGAATCCGCCTCTAAATCAATAAATTAGAGTGCGATTCAGACATTAGGTCGGCGCACCCCGTGCGCCGACCTAATGTCATCGCGCTCTAACAGGCTGCGGAAAAACCCCTGTTTTTCTTTCGTCATTCCCGCGAAGGCGGGAATCCATGCCTCAGCACACAATATATTGCGGCCAGAACGCCATATTGCCCCTGCATGGACCCCCGCCTTCGCGGGGGTGACGGATCAGAGGGTGGCAAGCAGAGTATTTCCGCACCCTG
>NZ_CACVCG010000014.1 GCF_902729435.1 Magnetospirillum sp. UT-4 | reverse complement strand
TAGGACGGGCTAGGCCCGCCCGGACGGCCCGCCTGAGCTTCCACGGGTGAATATTGAGTGCTTCCGCTGCCTCAAGGATTGTATGGAGCGGTTCGGAATGAAAATTCTGTTCGGCCATTTGGCTCTCCGATGTAGGGGGCCAAAACGCAAAAAAGCGCCCGAGCCCCTTTTGGGACCGGACGCCTTCCAAACAGCTTTTCCAGCGCTTAAAGGTTGCGAGGCGGACTAAGCGCTTGTGCTGAACGAAGTCGTTCGTGTTGAAGCCACGCAACGGCAGCTTACTATATCAGGCGTAATGCGATGTCAAGACCCCCCATATTCGCCTT
>NZ_CACVCG010000013.1 GCF_902729435.1 Magnetospirillum sp. UT-4 | reverse complement strand
CGCTCTAAGCCTCATCCTGAGGAAGCCCGTAGGGCTGTCTCGAAGGATTAGGCGTCCCCGGCCCGGATTTCGCAAAGGTCCCGCAGGCGGGCGAGGGGGCATTGGCCAGCCGAGAACTAAACCGGACAGACGTGGGTCAAGCCCGGCCATGGCGGAAATCGGTCATCGTCAGATATGCAGCGCCCGGCCGTCCACCGCCAGGCAGGCTTCCTTGACCGCCTCGCCCAGCCCCGGATGGGCGTGGGAGGTGCGGGCGACGTCCTCGGCGGCGGCGGAGAATTCCATGGCCAGCACCAGCTCGGCGATCAGGTCGCCGGCATTGGCGCCGATGATGTGGGCGCCGAGGATGCGGTCGGAGGCGGCATCGGCCAGCACCTTGACGAAGCCCTCGGACTCGTTCATCGACCGCGCCCGGCCGTTGGCGGTGAAGGGGAACTTGCCGGCCTTGTAGGCGATGCCCTCGGCTTTCAGCTGGTCCTCGGTCTTGCCCACCGAGGCCACTTCCGGCCAGGTGTAGACCACCGACGGGATGGCGTCGTAATTGACATGGCCGTGCTGGCCGGCCAGCAGCTCGGCCAGGGCGACGCCCTCCTCCTCGGCCTTGTGGGCCAGCATGGCGCCGCCGACCACGTCGCCGATGGCGTAGATGCCGCCAACCGAGGTGCGGAAATGGCCATCGACCTCGACGAAGCCACGGGGGTTGATCGCCACGCCGACCTTGTCCAGGCCCAGCCCCTCGGTATAGGGACGCCGGCCGATGGCCACCAGGACCACGTCGGCCTTGATTTCCTCCGCCTCGCCACCGGCGGCCGGCTCCAAGGTCAGGGTGACGTGGTGGCCCTTCTTCACCGCCTTGGTCACCTTGGTGCCGAGCTTGAAGGCCATGCCCTGCTTGCCCAGGATGCGCTGCATCTGCTTGGACACTTCCGCGTCGTTGAACGGCAGGATCTTGTCCAGGTACTCGACCACCGTCACCTGGGTGCCCAGGCGGCGCCACACCGTGCCCAGTTCCAGGCCGATGACGCCGCCGCCGATCACCACCATGGATTTCGGCACCTTGGGCAGGGCCAGGGCGCCGGTGGAGGAGACGATGACCTCCTCGTCGATCTCGACGCCGGGCAGCGGGGTGACGTCGGAGCCGGTGGCGATGACGATGGCCTTGGCGTCGTACACGGTGTCGCCCACCGCCACCTTGCCGGCGGCGGGGATGGAGCCGGCGCCGACGATGTAGGTCACCTTGTTCTTCTTGAACAGGAACTCGATGCCCTTGGTGTTGTCGGCGACCACCTTGTCCTTGTGGCCCATCATGGCGGCCAGATCGAGGTCGAGCTTGCCCACCTTGACGCCGAAGGCGCCCATCTCGTGCCCGGCGGCCTCGTAATGATGCGAGGCCGTCAACAGCGCCTTGGACGGGATGCAGCCGACATTGAGGCAGGTGCCCCCCAGCGCGCCGCGCTTCTCGACGCAGGCCACCTTCAGGCCCAGCTGGGCGGCGCGGATGGCGCAGACGTAACCGCCGGGGCCGCCGCCGATGACAACAACGTCGAAGGAAGTGTCGGACATTGATTTGACGCCTTCTTAGAAATAGAAATTCTTCACCACAAAGACACAAAGGACACGAAGAAAAAATCTCTTCCTGCTTTTCTTCGTGCCTTTGTGTCTTTGTGGTTAAATTGTTTTGCCTACATCTCCAGCAGGATGCGCTGCGGGTCCTCGATGCATTCCTTGACGCGCACCAGGAAGCTGACCGCCTCGCGGCCGTCGATGATGCGGTGGTCGTAGGACAGCGCCAGGTACATCATCGGGCGCGCCTCGATCTTGCCGTCGGGCATCACCATCGGGCGCGGCTGCACCTTGTGCATCCCCAGGATGGCCGATTGCGGCGGGTTGAGGATGGGCGTGCTCATCAGCGAGCCGTAGACGCCGCCGTTGGAGATGGTGAAGGTGCCGCCCGTCAGCTCGTCCATGCTGAGCTTGCCGTCGCGGGCGCGCTTGCCCAGCTCGCCGATGGTCTTCTCGACGTCGGCGAAGCTCATCTGGTCGGCACCCTTCAGCACCGGCACCACCAGGCCCGAGGGCGTGCCCACGGCGACACCGATGTCGTAGTAGTTCTTGTAGACGATGTCGTCGCCGTCGATCTCGGCGTTGACCGCCGGCCAGTCCTTGAGGCCGGAGATGCAGGCCTTCACGAAGAACGACATGAAGCCCAGCTTGGCCCCGTGCTTCTTCTCGAAATTGTCCTTGTACTGGTTGCGCACCGCGAACAGTGCGGTCATGTCCACCTCGTTGAAGGTGGTCAGCATGGCGGCGGTGTTCTGCGCCTCCTTCAGGCGCTCGGCGATGCGCTTGCGCAAGCGGGTCATGCGCACCCGCTCTTCCAGCATCGCCTTGGGCCTGGGGCCGGAAGGGGCCGCCGGGGCCGGCTTGGGGGCAGGAGTGGCGATGGCTTCCAGCACGTCGCCCTTGGTCACCCGCCCGCCCTTGCCGGTGCCGGCGAGGGCGGCGGTGTCGATACCGGCATCGGCGGCGACCTTCTTGGCCGAGGGCATGGCGGCGGGAGCGGCGGCGGCCGGAGCCGGAGCCGGAGCCGGGGCGGCAGCGGCGGGCTTGGCCTCGGCCTTGGGCGCCGCTGCGGCGCCGGTACCGGCGCCGATCACCCCCAGCTCGGTACCGATGCCGACGGTCTCGCCGGCGGCGACCAGGATCTCGGCCAGCACGCCGGCGGCCGGGGCGGGCACCTCGGCGGTGACCTTGTCGGTCTCCAGCTCGACGATCGGCTCGTCCGCCTTGACCGCGTCGCCGACATTCTTCAGCCACTTGGCGACGGTGGCTTCGGTGATGGATTCGCCCAGGCTGGGCACCGTGATCTTGGTCGTCATTTGGGGCGTTCCTTCGGAAGGATCCTAGGCGGTCAGGCGGGAGAGCTTGGAGGCGCGGCGGAACGGCTGCGGGAAGACCGAGATGTCTCCGACCAGCGCGTTCTCGACGATCCAGTTCTGCTCGAAGTTATGGGTCTTGTAGAGGCCGGTGGCCGGCGAGGCGGCGGCCCGGCGGCCGCAATAGGCGGCGCGCCTGGCCTTGATCTCCAGTTCCTCGCACAGGAACTCGATGCGGCGATCGACGAAGGTCCACGGCCCCATGTTGGCCGGTTCCTCCTGCACCCACACCAGATCGGCCTCGGGGTAGCGGGCCAGCTCCTTCTTGATGGCGTCCTTGGGCCAGGGATAGAGCTGCTCGACCCGGATGAGGGCGACGTCGTTGATCTCGCGCTTGGCCCGCTCCTCGAACAGGTCGTAATAGACCTTGCCCGAGCACAGGATGACCCGGCGGATCTTGGTGTCGGGCACCAGGCGCTCGGTCTCGGCCAGCACGCGGTAGAAGCGCGAGCCGGTGAGCATCGAGGCCAGCGGCGAGACGCAGAGCTTGTGCCGCAGCAGCGATTTCGGGCTCATGATCACCAGCGGCTTGCGGAAGTTGCGGTGGAGCTGGCGCCGCAGGGCATGGAAGTAGTTGCCCGGGGTGGTGATGTTGCAGACCGACCAATTGTCCTCGGCCGATTGCTGCAGATAGCGTTCCCAGCGGGCCGAGGAATGTTCCGGCCCCTGGCCTTCGTAGCCGTGGGGCAGCAGCATCACCAGGCCCGACATGCGCAGCCACTTGGACTCGCCCGAGCTGATGAACTGGTCGATGATCACCTGGGCGCCGTTGGCGAAATCGCCGAACTGGCCTTCCCACAGGGTCAGCCCCAGCGGCTCGGCCAGGGAATAGCCGTATTCGAAGCCCAGCACCGCCTCTTCCGACAGCGGCGAATCGATGACCTCGAATTCCGCCTGGTGGCCCGGGCGGATGTGATTGAGCGGCTCGTAGCGGGCCTCGTTCTCCTGGTCGATCAGGCGGGCGTGGCGGTGCGAGAAGGTGCCGCGGCCGCAATCCTGGCCCGACAGGCGGACCCGGTGGTTCTCCAGCAGCAGGGTGCCGAAGGCGAGCGCTTCCGCCGTGGCCCAGTCGATTCCGGCACCGGTGTCCATCATCTCCTTCTTGGCCTGGAGCTGGCGGACGATCTTGCGGTTGACGTTGAGGCCCTCGGGCACCTCGGCCAGCTTGGTGCCGACCTCCTTCAGCATCTCCTCGGTGCAACCGGTGTATTCCTCGCGGTACTCCTCCTCCTCGGCCAGCTGCGCCAGGCCCTGCCAGCGCCCCTCCAGCCAGTCGGCCTTGTTGGGCTTGAACGACTTGGCGGCCTCGAACTCCTTCTCCAGGGCCTCCTGGAAGTCGGTGACCATGCCGTCGGCCTCGGCCTCGGTCATGGTGCCCTCGGCCACCAGCTTGCGGGCATAGACGGCGCGGGTGGTCGGATGGCTGGCGATCTTGCGGTACATCAGCGGCTGGGTGAAGGCCGGCTCGTCCGCCTCGTTGTGGCCGTGGCGGCGGTAGCAGATCATGTCGATGACCACGTCGGTCTTGAATTCCTGGCGGAACTCGGTGGCGATGCGGGCGACGTGGACCACCGATTCGGGATCGTCGGCGTTGACGTGGAAGATGGGCGCCTGCACCCCCTTGGCGATGTCCGACGAATAGGGGCCGGAGCGGGAATATTGCGGGGCGGTGGTGAAGCCGATCTGGTTGTTGACGATGATGTGGATGGTGCCGCCGGTGGCGTAGCCCTTCAGCTGGGACAGCAGCATGGTCTCGGGCACCACGCCCTGGCCGGCGAAGGCGGCGTCGCCGTGCAGCAGGATGGCCATCACCTTGGACCGCTCGGTGTCGCCCATCTGGGTCTGCTTGGCGCGGACCTTGCCGACCACCACCGGATCGACCACCTCGAGATGCGAGGGATTGGCCTGCAGGCTGAGGTGCACGACGTTGCCGTCGAAGTCGCGGTCGGCCGAGGTGCCCAGGTGGTACTTGACGTCGCCCGAGCCCTGGACGTCCGACGGATTGGCCGGGTTGCCCTGGAATTCCGAGAAGATGGCCTGGTAGGGCTTCTTCATGAAATTGGCCAGCACGTTGAGGCGGCCGCGATGGGCCATGCCCACCACCACGTCCTGCAGCCCCAGCTGGCTGCCGCGCTTGAGGATCTGCTCGAGGGCCGGGATCACCGATTCGCCGCCCTCCAGGCCGAAGCGCTTGGTGCCGGTATACTTCAGCTGCAGGAAGCGTTCGAAGCCCTCGGCCTCGACCAGGCGCTGCAGGATGGCCTTCTTGCCGCGCTCGGTGAAGTCGGTCTGGTTGCGCACCGATTCGATGCGGCGCTGGATCCAGGCCTTCTGGTCGGGGTCCTGGATGTGCATGAACTCGACGCCGATCTTGCCGCAATAGGTGGCGCGGACCACCTGGACGATCTGGCGCAGGGTGGCGGTTTCCAGGCCCAGCACGTTGTCGATGAAGATGGGGCGGTCGAGGTCGGCGTCGGTGAAGCCGTAGGAGCGGTAGTCCAGCTCGGGGTGCGGCTCGCGCTCGGCCAGGCCGAGGGGGTCGAGGTCGGCCTCCAGGTGGCCGCGCACCCGGTAGGTGCGGATCATCATCAGGGCGCGGATGGAATCGACCACCGCCTTGCGGCTTTCCTCGGGCGAAAGGCCGGCGGCAGCGGCGGGCTCGGCCTTGGCGCCCTTGCCCTTGGCGGCGGCCTCCTTGGCCTTCTTCGCCGCCTCGGCGGCGGCCTCGGGGTCGATGGCGCCGACCACCTTGAGGTCGCGCGGTGCCCATTCGGTGCCCTTGAAGTCGCGGGCGATGGCGCCGGCCTCGTCCTTCAGCTCGCTGAAGAAGCGCACCCACGAGGCATCCACCGAGGCGGGGTCCTCGATGTAGCGGGCGTAGATCTCGGCAATGAACACGGCGTTGCCGCCGGTAAGGAAGGAGGACTCGTCGAAATGCTTCGTCATGCGGGGGCTGACGCGGGTTGGTCCCGCATCCCTCTCAACTGGTGGGCACACGGCGCAAAACCCAGATAAGCCTCGGCCCGGAGCTCTTGCGGAACCCCGGGCCGGGCGGGTGCTATCCCTTCAGCACCTTGACCATGGTCGAACCCAGCGACGCCGGCGAATCCGCCACGACGATGCCGGCCGAGCGCATGGCCTCCATCTTCGAGCCGGCATCCCCCTTGCCGCCCGAGATGATGGCGCCGGCATGGCCCATGCGGCGCCCCGGGGGGGCGGTGACGCCGGCGATGAAGCCGACCACCGGCTTCTTGACCTTCGAGGCCGTGAGGAACTCGGCCGCCTCTTCCTCGGCCGAACCGCCGATCTCGCCGATCATGATGATCGCCTGGGTCTCGGGATCGGCCAGGAACAGGTCCAGGCAGTCGACGAAGTTGGTCCCGTTGATGGGATCGCCGCCGATGCCGATGCAGGTGCTCTGGCCCAGTCCGGCGGCGGTGGTCTGCGCCACCGCCTCGTAGGTCAGGGTGCCCGAGCGCGACACGATGCCGATCTTGCCGCGCTGGTGGATGTGGCCCGGCATGATGCCGATCTTGCATTCGCCGGGGGTGATGACGCCGGGGCAGTTGGGGCCGACCAGCCGGGTCTTCGAGCCCTGCAGGGCGCGCTTGACCGCCAGCATGTCGGCGACCGGAATGCCCTCGGTGATGCACACCGCCAGGTCCAGTTCGGCGTCGATGGCCTCGAGGATGGCGTCGGCGGCGAAGGGCGGCGGCACGTAGATCACGCTGGCATTGCAGCCGGTGGCGGCCTTGGCCTCGGCGACGGTGTTGAACACCGGCAGGTCAAGGTGCTTGGTGCCGCCCTTGCCCGGGGTGACGCCGCCGACCATCCTGGTGCCGTAGGCGATGGCCTGTTCCGAGTGGAAGGTGCCCTGGGCGCCGGTGAAGCCCTGGCAGATCACCTTGGTGTCCTTGTTGACGAGAACGGCCATGGTTACGCAGCCTCCTTCACGGCCTTGACCACCTTTTCGGCGGCGTCCGCCAAATTGTCGGCGGCGATGATGGGCAGGCCCGACTGGGCCATGATCTTCTTGCCCAGCTCGACGTTGGTGCCTTCCAGGCGAACCACGAGCGGGACGTTCAGCGACACCTCGCGGGCCGCCGCGACCACGCCTTCGGCGATGACGTCGCAGCGCATGATGCCGCCGAAGATGTTGACCAGGATGCCTTCGACGTTGGCGTCCGACAGGATCAGCTTGAAGGCGGTGGTGACGCGCTCCTTGGTGGCGCCGCCGCCGACGTCGAGGAAGTTGGCCGGCTCGCCGCCATAGAGCTTGATGATGTCCATGGTGGCCATGGCCAGGCCGGCGCCGTTGACCATGCAGCCGATGGAGCCGTCCAGCTTGATGTAGTTGAGGCTGTGGCGCGCCGCCTCCAGCTCGGCCGGGTCCTCTTCCGACTCGTCGCGCATCTCTTCCACCTCTTTTTGGCGGAACAGCGCGTTGTCGTCGAAGTTGACCTTGGCATCCAGGGCGATCAGCTGGTCGTCGCCGGTGACCACCAGCGGATTGATCTCGACGATGGAGCAGTCGAGGTCGATGAACGCCTTGTACATGGCGGCCATGAACTTGACCGCGGCGCCGATCTGCTTGCCCTCGAGCCCGAGGCCGAAGGCGAGCTGGCGGCCGTGGTACTGCTGGAAGCCCTGGACCGGGTCGATGGCGACCTTCAGGATCTTCTCGGGGTGCTTGGCGGCGACCTCCTCGATCTCCATGCCGCCCTCGGTCGAGGCCATGATGGTGACGCGGCTGCTGGCGCGGTCGATCAGCATGCCGAGATAGAGCTCGCGGCGGATGTCGCAGCCCTGCTCGATGTAGACCCGCTTCACCTCCTTGCCGGCGGGGCCGGTCTGGTGGGTGACCAGGATCTTGCCCAGCATGGAATCGGCGGCGGCGGCGACGTCGTCGACCGCCTTCACCACCCGGACGCCGCCCTTGCCGGACTCGTCGCCCTTGAACCGGCCCTTGCCGCGGCCGCCGGCGTGGATCTGCGACTTGACGACCCAGACTGGGCCGCCAAGCTCCTTGGCGACCTGGATCGCCTCGGCCGGGGTGTAGGCGACGCCGCCCTTCAGCACGGCGACGCCGTACCTGGCGAGAAGCTGCTTGCCCTGATACTCGTGGATGTTCATGGCTTCGGTCTCTCGTTTCCCGACAGTGTATTTAGGCGCCGATCAGGCCCTTTGCGACCTTGATCAGGCCACGCACCGCGTCGGCGGACTTGTTGAAGCCGGCCTGCTCCTCGGCGTTCAGCTCGATCTCGATGACCTTCTCGACGCCCTTGTCGCCGATGACCACCGGCACGCCGACGAACACGTCGTCGGGCTGGCCGTAGGTGCCGGCCTTGACCAGGCTGGCGCAGGGCAGCACCCGCTTCTGGTCCTTGAGGTAGGCTTCGGCCATCTGGATGCCCGAGGCGGCCGGGGCGTAGAAGGCCGAACCGGTCTTCAGCAGGTTGACGATCTCGGCGCCGCCGTCGCGGGTGCGCTGGACGATCTTGTCCAGCTTCTCCTGGGTGGTCCACCCCATCTTGACCAGGTCGGGCAGCGGAATGCCGGCGACGGTGGAATAGCGCACCAGCGGCACCATGGTGTCGCCGTGGCCGCCCAGCACGAAGGCGGTGACGTCCGCTACCGACACCCCGAACTCCTCCGCCAGGAAGGTGCGGAAGCGGGCCGAATCGAGCACGCCGGCCATGCCGATGATCATGTGGGCGGGCACGCCCGAGAAGTGCTGCAGCGCCCACACCATGACGTCGAGCGGGTTGGTGATGCAGATCACGAAGGCGTCGGGACAATTGTCCTTGATGCCCTTGCCCACCGATTCCATGACCTTGAGGTTGATGCCGACCAGATCGTCGCGGCTCATGCCCGGCTTGCGGGGCACGCCGGCGGTGACGATGACCACGTCCGAACCCTTGATGGCGGAATAGTCGTTGGCGCCCGAATAATGGCAATCCACGCCCTCGACCGGAGTCGATTGCAGGATGTCGAGGGCCTTGCCCTGGGGGATGCCCTCGGCGATGTCGAACATCACCACGTCACCCAGCTCCTTCAGGCCGATGAGGTGGGCGAGCGTGCCGCCGATGTTGCCGGAACCGACGAGAGCGATCTTCTTGCGTGCCATGATGGGTATCCCTCGAAAGGTGATCGGAATTCTGTGCCAAAGGGTGGGCCGCGGTGCGGCGCAGCATGGGGCTGTGAAAGGCTTTGGTAACCCGATTCGGCGTTGAGGGCAAGGGCCTTGCCTTCCCTTCCCGTAACATTAGAAGTTTTTGATATTGCCGGTTTTCCTATGACTTGCGGCACCGTTCGAAGCCCTTTCGGGTTAACCCTTTGGAGTTCTTCGAAAATGTCCTACCCGGCCAGGATTTCCCCTCCCCAATAGGGTAGGTTCCGGGGGCGGGATCGGTTTTGCTCCCGCCGGGTTCCCCACCCGGCACCCACCCCCGGACCCCGCGATCGGGTCAGCCCAGCCCAACCAGGGAGCGGGCGAAGGCTTCCGCCGCGAACGGCCGCAGGTCACCGGCCTGCTCGCCCACGCCGATGGCGTGCACCGGCAGGCCGAACCTCTCGGCCAGCGCCACCAGCACGCCGCCGCGGGCGGTGCCGTCCAGCTTGGTCAGCACCAGCCCGGTGACATCGACCATGTCCTTGAACGCCTCGACCTGGGAATGGGCGTTCTGGCCGACGGTGGCGTCGAGCACCAGCAGCACGTCGTGGGGCGCGGTCTCGTCCTGCTTCTTGATGACGCGGACCACCTTGGCCAGTTCCTCCATCAGCCCCTGCTTGTTCTGCAGCCGCCCGGCGGTGTCGATGAACAGCAGGTCGTCGCCCCGCGCCCGGGCCTCGGCCACCGCGTCGAAGGCCAGGCCGGCGGCGTCGGCGCCGGTGTCGCGGCAGATCACCGGGCAGCCGGTGCGCTCGCCCCACACCTTGAGCTGCTCCACCGCGGCGGCGCGGAAGGTGTCGCCGGCGGCCAGGGTGACCGAGCGGCCGTCGTCCCGGAACTGCTTGGCCAGCTTGCCGATGGTGGTGGTCTTGCCCGAGCCGTTGACGCCCACCACCAGCACCACATGCGGCTTGCGGCTGAAATCGGGCGCCAGCGGCTGCGCCACCGGGGTCAGGATCTCGGCCATCTCCTCGGCCAGGGCGGCCCGGATATCCTCGGCATCGACGTCCTGGCCGAAGCGGGTCCGGGCCAGGCGCCGGGTCACCCGCTGGGCGGTGGCGAGGCCGAGATCGGCGGTGATAAGCAACTCCTCCAGTTCCTCCAGCGCCTCGTCGTCGAGCTTGCGCTTGGTGAACAGGTCGCCGATGCCGGTGGTCAGGCGGGACGATGATTTCGCCAGCCCGCCCTTCAGGCGGGCGAACCAGCCCTCCTTCTCCGGCACCGGCTCGGGCGCGGGCGCGGGCGCGGGCGTTTCGTCCTTCTTCTTGCCGAAACCGAACAGGCTCATCGCGCTTTCCCTCTGCCGTCATGCCCGGGCTTGACCCGGGCATCCATGGATCGCCGGGTCAAGCCCGGCGATGACGAGTGATTAGATGGCATCAGCAACCAAAACCCCACCCTCGACGGCTTTGATCCGCACCGTCACCACCCGGCCGGCCTCGCCCGCCACCCGTACCGGCAGATAATGCTCGCAGAAGCCGCGTCCGTCATCCTCGAGCAGCACCCGCGCCGGGCGGCCGATACGGGCCGCCAGGAAGGCGGCCATGGCGGTCTCGCCCCTGGCCCGGAGCGCAGCGGCGCGCTCCTTGACCACGTCGCCCGGCACCCGCTTCAGCCTGGCCGCCGGGGTGCCGGGCCGCGGGCTGAAGGGGAAGACGTGCAGATGGGTCAGCCCGGCCTCGTCCACCAGGTCGAGGGTGCGGCGGAACATGGCATCGTCCTCGGTGGGGAAACCGGCGATGAAATCGGCCCCCAGCGCCACGTCGCCGCGCAGATCCCGCAGCCGTTGCGCCAGGCGCAGCACGTCGGCGCGGGAATGACGGCGCTTCATGCGCTTGAGGATGAGGTCGTCGCCGGCCTGCACCGACAGGTGGAAGTGCGGCATCAGCCGATCGTCTTCCGCCACCGCCGCCAGCAGGTCGGCATCCAGCTCCACCGGATCGAGGGAGGACAGGCGCAGGCGCGGCAAGTCGGGCACCAGCGCCAGGATCTTGCGCACCAGCTGGCCGAGGCGCGGCCGGCCGGGCAGGTCGCCGCCATACGAGGCGATGTCGACCCCGGTCAGCACCACCTCGGCGAAGCCCTGGGCGGCCAGGTCGCGGATCTGCTCCACCACCCGGCCCATGGGCACCGAGCGGTTGGGGCCGCGGCCGAAGGGGATGACGCAGAAGGTGCAGCGGTGGTCGCAGCCCTGCTGCACCTCGACGAAGGCCCGGGCCCGGGCCTCGAAGCCGGACACCAGATGCCCGGCGGTTTCGCGCACCTGCATGATGTCGGAGACGACGATGCGCTCCGGGGCCGGCGCGATGAAGGCGTCGGCCGCCATCTTGTCGGCATTGCCCAGCACCTGGTCGACCTCGGGCATGGCGGCGAAGGTCTCGGGCCGGATCTGGGCGGCGCAGCCGGTCACCACGATGCGGGCCTCGGGATGGGCGCGCCGCGCCTTGCGGATGGCCTGGCGGGCCTGGCGCTCGGCCTCGGCGGTGACGGCGCAGGTATTGACGATGATGGTCTCGACCCCATCCTCGGCAGCCTTGGCATGCTCGCGCATCACCTCGGATTCATAGGCGTTGAGGCGGCAGCCGAAAGTCAGGATCCGGGTCACCGGGCGCCCCCCCACCCCAACCCTCCCCCGCAAGGGGGGAGGGGGATGTGCAAGCCCTCCCCCCTTGCGGGGGAGGGTTGGGTGGGGGGCGGAACCGCGTTCACGCCAGCAGGTCCGGCCCCAGCCGCCCCGAGGCGACCAGCGCCACCGGTCCGGTCATCAGCACGTGGTCGTCGCGCAGCCATTCGATGGCCAGGGTGCCGCCGTCCAGAACGATCTCGGCCTGGCGGCCGCTCAGGCCGCGCCGCGCCGCCGCCACCAGGGTGGCGCAGGCGCCCGAGCCGCAGGCCATGGTGATGCCCGCCGAGCGTTCCCACACCCGCATGCGGATGCGTCCCGGCTCCAGCACCTGGGCGATCTCGATGTTGGCGCGCTCGGGGAACAGGGGGTGGCGTTCCAGCCCCGGCCCCAGCGCCGCCAGGTCCACCGCCTCGGCATCGTCGACGAAGAACACCGCGTGCGGATTGCCCATGCTGACCGCCACCGGGTCGGCCAGCGGCCCCGCGGTGATGCCGAGATGCAGGGTGTCCACCGGCTCGGCGAGGGGAATGTCGCGCCAGTCCAGCCGCGCCGGCCCCATGTCCACCGCCACCAGCCGCTCGCCGCGCCGCTCGGCGTCGAGCAGGCCGGCCCGGGTCTCGATCACCACCTTGTCGCGCCCCGAGTCCTCCATCAGCAGCCAGGCGACGCAGCGGGTGGCGTTGCCGCAGGCCCCGGCCTCGGAGCCATCGGGATTGTAGATGGTCATCCAGGCGTCGGAGACGGCGGAGCGCGCCGCCTCGACCACGATCAGCTGGTCGCAGCCGATGCCGGTGTGGCGGTCGGCGACGGCGCGCACCCGTTCGGGGGTCAGGCCGAGGTCGCGGCCGCGGGCGTCGAGCACGACGAAGTCGTTGCCCAGGCCGTGCATCTTGAGGAAGGGGTGGCCGTTCTGCATCCCGGCGTTATATGGGCTGTACGGCGGCCAAGTCTATAGCAGCGCGTATTGGGCCTGTCCCGCCTTGGCCCGGCGCTTGGTCGGGCGCCGGGCGGTCTTGCCGGCGGCGTCCTGGCGGGTCTCGACGGCGACCAGTTCGGCGGCCAGGCGGCCGCGTTCGCTCCTGATCTCGTTCAGTTCGACGGTCAGCGCGTGGTTGGCGTGGGTGAGGCGGCGGTTCTCGGCCTCCAGGCGCTGGCGCCGGGTTTCCGCCTCGGACAGGCGCACCCCCAGGCGTCCCGCCTCGGACAGCGCCTCGCGGAACTGCTCGCGCATGGTCGCCTCGTGCGCCTTCAGGCGCAACAGCTCGGTGCGCGCGGCGTCCAGTTCCTCGGCGCGGTCGGCCAGCTCGGCACGCAGGCGGATGGCGGCGGCGGCGTCCTTGGCGGCATCCATGAAGCTGGGGGCGTCGGCACCGGGCACCGTGGCGCGGCCCTGGCGCAGCCGCTCGTTCTCGGCCCTCAGGTGGCGGATTTCGTTGCGCAGGTCGAAGACCGCGTCCTCCAAGGCCTCGGTCTCGCCGCTGGGCGGGCCGCTTTCGGCGAGGCGGCGGGACAGCTCGACGAAATCGGCGCCGTGCCCGTCCAGCAGGCGCTTGGCGGTGCGCAAAGCGTGCAGCGCCTCGGACTCGTTGTCCGAGGCGGCCAGGGCCAGCACCTTGGCAAGCTTCTGGACGTCCATCCGCCAAATCTCGTGGGTCAGCCGGGAATCAACCCCGAGATACTGAGTCGCACGACTCGGGAAAGCAATGAAAACTTTCGCGCCGGTGACAGAATTGTCTCAAGAATCCATTGCCTTCGCGCCCGCTTTGGGTCTATGTGCGGCGCAACCAAAGCTGTCCGGACCATTCCCCCTATGATGCCCCGCCCATGATGAAAGTCATCCGCGCCAAGCTGCACGGCATCCGCGTCACCAGCGCCGACCTCAACTACCACGGCTCGATCACCCTCGATCCCGAGCAATGCGCCCTGGCCGGCATCTACCCCATGGAATTCGTCGAGATCTGGAACAAGAACTCGGGCGCGCGCATTTCCACCTACGTCATCTTCGGCCAGCCCGGCTCGCGCTGCTGCGTGCTGAACGGTGCCGCCGCGCGCACCTGCCAGCTGGGCGACGAGGTGATCATCGCCGCCGCCGACTACATCAGGGGGCCCGAGGAGCTGTATACCCTGAAGCCGCGCATCCTGACGTTCCTGCCCGACAACCAGGTGGACCAGGTGCTGTATTACGACGTCTACCAGAGCGAGGCGCGGCCCTTCGACTTCCGCATCCTGGATGCCGACAAGCACACCGTCGAGGCCTGCCACACCTGGCCCAATGTCGATATCGCCAGCGTGCGCGACGACTTGGCCGCCAAGGGCTGGGCCGAAGCCGAGATCGATTCCTTCGTCAACTCGCACTTCTCGTTATGAGCGGGGTCGGGGATCAGCAAAGTGCTGAGACCGACCCGGCCGCCATTGCGGCGGCGGCCAAGGGCGCGGATGCGCCCGCCCGGCGAGGGCAAACAAGAAATGCCGTCGTCCTGCTATCCGGCGGGCTCGATTCCGCCACCACCCTGGCCATCGCGAAGGACATGGGCTTCACCTGCTGGGCGCTGTCGTTCCGCTACGGCCAGCGCCACGCGGCGGAGCTGGACTGCGCCGCCAAGGTGGCGGCGGTATTGGGGGCGGCCGGGCACCGGGTGGCCGACATCGACCTGCGCGCCTTCGGCGGCTCGGCCCTGACCGCCGACATCGCCGTGCCCAAGGACCGCGACGAGGGCGAGATGGCGTCGGGCATCCCGATCACCTATGTCCCGGCCCGCAACACCATCATGCTGTCCTTCGCCCTGGCCTTCGCCGAGGTGCTGGACGCCGCCGACATCTTCATCGGCGTCAACGCGGTGGACTATTCCGGCTATCCCGATTGCCGCCCCGACTATGTCGCCGCCTTCGAGCGCATGGCCAACCTGGCCACCAAGGCGGCGGTGGAGGGGCGCCCTCTCACCCTGCACACGCCGCTGATTCACCTGACCAAGGCCGAGATCATCCGCCGCGGCGTGGAACTGGGGGTGGATTACGCCATCACCTCCAGTTGCTACGACCCCGACCCCATGGGCCGCGCCTGCGGCCGCTGCGACGCCTGCCGCCTGCGCCTCAAGGGCTTCGCCGCGGCGGGCCTGACCGACCCGGCCGCCTACACCCTTTGACACCCCCCGCCGCCCGCCCCATCATGGCCGCCACGAGGTTGGCGGGAAGGGAATGGCGGGCATGCGGTGGATGTTGGTCGCGGCGGGCGTGCTGCTCGCCCTGTGGGGGCTGCCGGCCGCCGCCGCCCCGAACGTGGTGGCCGAGGAATTCCAGGTCGAGGCCAAGGACGACGGCATCCTCCTTCACATCCGCAACAAGCATCCCGAGGACTATTACGACGCCAAGCCCGGCCGCACCGTGCTGTTCGTGCACGGCGCCACCTTTCCCGGCGCCGCCACCTTCGACCTGGCGCTGGACGGCACCAGCTGGATGGATTTCCTGGCCCGGCGCGGCTACGACGTCTATGCCCTCGACATCCGCGGCTACGGCAAGTCGACCCGGCCGCCCGAGATGAACGGGGCGGCCGAGGCCCACGGGCCGGCGGTGGACGGCATGGTGGCGCTGCGCGACGTCTCCAAGGCGGTGGATTTCGTGCTGTCGCGGCGCGGCGTCGAGCGGCTGGTGCTGGTGGGCTGGTCGTGGGGCGCCACCCTGGCCGGGCGCTACGCCAGCGAGGCCAGCAACCGTGTCGAGCGGCTGGTGCTGTATGCGCCGCAATGGCTGCGCGACGACGTGGCGGCCGCCGACGCGCCCAAGCTGGGGGCGTGGCGCGCCGTCAAGCTGGACGGGCTGCGCGAGCGCTGGCTGCGCGAGGTCCCCGAGAAGGAACGCCGCGACCTGATTCCCCAGGGCTGGATGACGGCATGGCTGGCGGCGCTGGGCACCCGGGCCGAGGACGGCGCCCTCAAGGTGCCCAACGGCGCCGTCGCCGACACCCTGGCCTCGTGGGCGGCGGGCAAGCCGTGGTGGAACCCCGAGCGGGTCAGCGCCCCCACCCTGGTGGTCCAGGGCGAATGGGACATGGAGACGCCGCCGGCCATGGGCCTGTCGGTGTTCGCCCGCCTGACCGGCGCGCCGGTGCGACGCTACGTGATGATCGGCGAGGCCACCCACACCCTGTTGCTGGAGAAGAACCGGCACCACCTGTTCCGGGCCGTCCACGGCTTCCTCGAGGAAAGCTTCGCCCCGTGAGGCGTGCCCGGCGGCGCTTGCCGGCGAAGCGGCGGGAGTCTAGGCTTGGCCCGGGACAGGTGAAGGGAGCCTCATGACACGCCGGATCATCGCGGCGCTGGCCGCTTTTCTGTTCGCAGCACCTTTCCTGTTCGCAACGCCGGCCCTGTGCGCCGAGCCCGACCTGCCCTCGCCGCCGCCCGCCGACTGGATGGAGCAGGCGCAGCTGTATGGCCGCGTCGCCACCCTGGGGCCAACCCATGACGGCGCCGTGGTCGCCTGGGAGGAGGACCACCAGCGGGCGCTGTCCTCGGGCTTCCTGTTCGACCTGTCGCGCCGGCTGCTGGCCCTGGGCGAAGCCGAGCGGGCGCTGGAATGGTACGCGGTGGCGCTGATTCGCGGCCAGTACGACGCCGCCCGCTGCCGCGACGCCACCGCCCGGCGCGCCGTCTCGGGCCTGGCCCGCCAGGCGGCGCCGGTGGCCCGCTACGGCCAGGCCCATCCGGCCGAGTTCGCCGCCGCCGGCCGCCGGGCGCTGGCGCGGAGCGACCTGTTCGCCCACACCATCGCGCCCGACTGGGTCTGCGCCCAGGCGCTGTCGGGCATGGGCGGCCAGAGCGCCGGCACCCTGCCGCCCGAGCGCTGGCCGGCCGCCGAGGCCTCGGTGCGGGCCGAATACGGCCGCCAGTTCGAGGCGATGGCGGCACGCTGACGCTTTCCCCTCCTGCGTGTCTACCGGCCGCCCGCCGCCGCCGCCATCTGTGCCACCGGGATGCTGCGGCAGGCGGCCGCGGCGCGACATGTGGGAGGAACCGATGCGCCTGATTGCAACCGCCGTGATGGCGGCGCTGGCCCTGGGGCCGGTCGCCGCCGTGGCCCAGGAAACCGGCCGGATCGTCTGCCAGAAGGACGTCGAACGGACAGCCAGGGAGCTCGACCAGGTGCGTGACCGCCTGTCGCCCGAGGCGGTGCGCGACGCCGAGCGCCGTCTCGACATCGCCAGCAGCCAGTGCCACGGCCAGACCCAGCTGGGGCAAATCACCCTGTCGCGCCTGCGCGGCGAGCTGGGGATGGAAAGCGAGCAGACCGCCAGCACGCCCTGGGATGCCGAGGAGAGCGGATCCCAGTGATTGCCGTCGCCGTGCTTTTCGTCGTGATGATGATGACGTCGGCGCCCGCTTCGGGCGCCGACTGCACGCCCGAAGCCAACCGCCTGGGCCAGGCCATGCAGGGGAAACCGGGCGACACCGCCAGCAACCGGCGCGCCCTGGGCACCGCCCAGCGGCAGTGCCGCGACGACCCGGCCAAGGGCCGCGCCACCCTGGACTCCACCCGCCGCACCATGCGCGACCAGAACGCCCGCCCCCAAAGCGGCTACCGGACGCCGTCGCTGCGCACCCCCGACCAGCTGATGGGGCGGCCGGAATAATGCCAACCGTCCTTTGGAAAAGGATGGTTGGCATCGTTTGATTTCGCCCTCGCCGGGCGCGCGCGTCCGCGCGCTTGGCCGCCGCCGCAATGGCGGCTGATTACCATCTCGCCCTTGTTTCGCCCGAGAGTCGTTTTATCCTGATGCGCATCTGACCGCTGCGGATGCGTCTCCATGATCAACCTGTCCCGACGCCAAGCCATGGCCGGCCTCGCCGCCGGCGCCCTGCTGCCCGCCCTGACCGGCTGCCAGGTCGCCCCCGGCACCGGCCGGTCCGGATTCAACCTGCTGTCCGCCGATGACGAGAGCAAGATCGGCGCCGACACCCATCCCCAGATCATCCGGGAATTCGGCGGCGCCTACGACGACCCGGCGGTGCAGGCCTATGTCGCCGGCCTCGGCCAGCGGCTGGTGCGGGTGTGCGAGACCCCCGAGGCCGAGTTCCGCTTCACCGTGCTGGACAGCCCCGTCGTCAACGCCATGGCGCTGCCCGGCGGCTACATCTACGTCACCCGCGGGCTGATGGCGCTGACCGCCAACGAGGCCGAGCTGGCCGGGGTGGTCGGCCACGAGATCGGCCACGTGCTGGGCCGCCACACCGCCCAGCGGGTCAGCCAGGCCCAGGCCACCGGCCTGCTGGCCGGCATCCTGGGGGCGGTGGTCGGCACCCCGGGGGTGGCCGACCTCGCCCAGCTGGGCGCGGCGGCCTATCTGCAGAGTTTCTCGCGCGAGCAGGAGCTGGAGGCCGACCATCTCGGCTTCCGCTATCTGGCGAAGGCCGGCTGGGATGCCCATGCCATGGCCTCGATGCTGGACAAGCTGCGCGACCAGGCGCGGCTGGAGGCCATGATGGCCGGCCGCTCGCCCGACAGCATCGACCAGTTCGACTTCATGGCCTCGCACCCGCGCACCCGCGACCGCGTCGAGGCGGCCATGGCCGAGGCGCTGGGGGCGCCGCCCCAGGGGGCGCTGGGCACCGACACCCTGCTCGACCGCATCGACGGCATGATCTACGGCGACAGCCCGGCGCAGGGGGTGGTGCGGCGGCAGGCCTTCCTGCATCCCGACGGCTTCCGCTTCGAGGTGCCGGAGGGCTTCCGCATGACCAACGGCACCCGGGCGGTGACGGCGCGCGACGGCAGCGGCGCGCTGATCGTCTTCGACGGCGCCGCCGCCAAGGGCAGCGGCAGCGACATGCTGGGCTACCTCACCCGGGTGTGGATGCCGCGCGCCCGGCTGTCGGGGGCCGAACGGATCGACATCAACGGCATGGCCGCCGCCACCGCCTCGACCCAGGGCCGCACCCGCCAGGGCCAGGTCGATATCCGGCTGGTGGCCATCCGCTTCGACCAGGACAGCCTCTACCGCTTCACCTTCGTCACCCCGCCCGGGCGCACCGCCCGGCTGGGCGAGGCGTTGCGGCGCACCACCTACAGCTTCCGCCGCCTGGGCGAGGACGAGCGCACCGGCATCCGCCCGTTGCGGCTCAAGGTGGTGCGGGCCGCCCCCGGCGACACGGTGGAACGCCTGGCCGAGCGCATGGCGCTGCCGGACTGGCGGGCCGAGACGCTGCGGGCGCTGAACGGCCTCGACGAGGGCCGGCAGCCGCAGCCGGGCCAGCGCATCAAGCTGGTGGTGTAAATCCTCGGCTCATCCCGGAATGGCGGGGAAGCCGCTTGCCGTGCCCGTCATCCCCGCGAAGGCGGGGATCCAGGGGTGCACCGACACCCTCTCCGCGACTCCTGGGTTCCCGCCTGCGCGGGAACGACGGGTGGTGGCGTCCGACTGAACGTCCGGCGAATTGGCGACGAACCGAACCCTCACCCCGCCGCCGCCGGCACCCGCAGGGACTCGTCGCGGATCGGCAGGTGGACCAGGGCGGCGAAGATGCCCAGGGCCATGGTGACCATCCACATGGCGTCGTAGGACAATGTCGCGTCATAGATCACCCCGCCCAGCCAGGCCCCCAGGAAGGCGCCGACCTGGTGCGAGAAGAACACCACCCCGAACAGCATGCCGAGGTAGCGCGGGCCGAAGACGCAGGCGATCAGGCCGGTGGTGGGCGGCACGGTGGACAGCCACATCAGGCCGATGGCGGCGGCGAAGGCCAGCAGCGTGATCTCGGTCTTCGGTCCCAGCACGAACAGCAACGTCACCACCGCGCGCCCGAGATAGAGGGCGGACAGGACGAATTTCGGCCGCCAGCGCTGGGCGGCGCGGCCCATCAGGACGGTGCCGGCGACGTTGAAGATGCCGATGGTGAACAGCGCGGTGGCGCCCGCCCCCTGGCTCATGCCGCACAGCGCCAGATAGCCGGGCAGGTGGACGCCGATGAAGGCGACCTGGAAGCCGCAGACGAAGAAGCCGGCGGTGAGCAGGCGGAAACCCTTGTGCCCCCAGGCTTCGCGCAACGCCTCGGCCATGCTCTGGCCGGCGGCGACGGCGGCGGCACCGGCCATGCGCTCGCCCTTGGCCAGCAGCAGCGCCATGGGCAGCGTGGCGAGGGAGAAGCCGGCCATCACCCAGACCGCGCCGGTCGGCCCCAGGGCGCCGATCAGTCCCTGCGCCACCGGGATCATCGCCATCATGCCCAGCGAGCCCAGCGCCGAGCCGATTCCCATGGCGATGGTGCGATGCTCGGGCGCCACCGCGCGGCCGACCGGACCCAGCACCACCGCGAAGCTGGTGGCAGCCAGGCCGAAGCCCGAGACCAGCCCGAGGCCGAGGATGGTGCCGAAGGTGCCGCCCGTGGCCACCAGGGCCATGCCGGCGGCGAAGCAGACCGCGCCCACGGCCGCCACCCGGGCGGCGCCGAAGCGGTCGGCGGCGGCCCCGGTGAAGGGCTGGAAGGCGCCCCACAGCAGGTTGTGCAGGGCCACCGCCAGCGAGAAGGTGGCCAGCGGCCAGCCGCGTTCGTCCGACAGCGGCCCCATCAGCAGCCCCTGGGCCTGGCGCGAGCCCATGGAGACGCTCATCATCGTCGCCCCGGCGGCGAAGATGACGAGGACGGCCGGCGACAGCCAGACCGGGCGGCGCACCGGCCTATTCCGCCGCGCGGGCGGCGGCCCGGGTCAGGGGATGGGCGAGGCGGCTCAGCATCTCCTTCGGCACCACCTGCCAGAAGCGCGGCGATTCGCGGGACCAGTCGGCCAGCAGCGACTGCGCCCACGGCGACTGGGTGGCGGCGACGTGGTCGCGGATCAGCTCTCGCAGCACCTCTTCCCAATGGTCGCTGTCCAGGCGCTGCCACACCACGCTTTCCCCATTGACCATCAGCGGCAGGGTGCCGTCGGCATCGTAGACGAAGGCCATGCCGCCGGTCATGCCGGCGGCGAAGTTGGCCCCCACGGCGCCCAGGATGACCGCGGTGCCGCCGGTCATGTACTCGCAGCCGTTGGAGCCGCAGCCCTCGATCACCGCCGTCGCGCCGGAATTGCGCACGGCGAAGCGCTCGCCCGCCTGGCCGGCGGCGAACAGCCGGCCGGCGGTGGCGCCGTACAGCACGGTGTTGCCGATGATGGTGTTCTCGTTGGACTTCAGCGGGCTGGAGACCGGCGGGCGGACCACGATGGTGCCGCCCGACAGCCCCTTGCCGACGTAATCGTTGGCGTCGCCGAACACTTCCAGGGTCAGGCCCTGCACCGCGAAGGCGCCCAGCGACTGGCCGGCAGAACCGCGCAGGCGCACCACCACATGGCCGGGCTGCAGCCCCTCCATGCCGTACTTTTTGGTGATGTGGTGCGACAGCCTGGTGCCGATGGCCCGCTCGACGTTGCGGACGTTGTAGGCCAGCTGCATCTTCTCGCCCTCCTCCAGCAGCGGCCGGGCGTCCTGGATGATGCGGGCGTCCAGGGTGTCGGGCACCTCGTTGCGCTCGTCCTGGGTGCAGTAGCGGGCGTGTCCGCCGGCATCGGCCTGGGCCAGCAGCGGATTGAGGTCGAGGTCGTCGAGATGCTCGGCGCCGCGGCTGACCTGCTTCAGCATGTCGGTCCGCCCGATCACCTCGGCCAGCGAACGCACCCCCAGCGAGGCGAGGATTTCCCGCACCTCCTCGGCGATGAAGCTGAACAGGTTGACCACCTTGTAGGGGCTGCCGGTGAACCTGGCGCGCAGGGCCGGGTCCTGGGTGCACACCCCCACCGGGCAGGTGTTGGAATGGCACTGGCGCACCATGATGCAGCCCATGGCGATCAGGCTGGTGGTGCCGATGCCGAATTCCTCGGCCCCCAGCATGGCGGCGATGACGATGTCGCGCCCGGTCTTGAGGCCGCCGTCGGTCCGGAGCCTCACCCGGTGGCGCAGACGGTTCAGGGTCAGCACCTGGTGCGCTTCCGACAGGCCCAGCTCCCACGGCAGGCCGGCGAACTTGATGGAGGTCTGCGGCGAGGCGCCGGTGCCGCCCACATTGCCCGAGATCAGGATGGTGTCGGCCTTGGCCTTGGCCACCCCGGCGGCGATGGTGCCGATGCCGGAGCGCGACACCAGCTTGACCGTCACCCGCGCGACGGGGTTGATCTGCTTGAGGTCGTAGATCAGCTGGGCCAGATCCTCGATGGAATAGATGTCGTGGTGCGGCGGCGGGCTGATCAGCATGACGCCGGGGGTGGCGTGGCGCAGCTTGGCGATCTCCACCGTCACCTTGAAGCCGGGCAGCTGGCCGCCCTCGCCGGGCTTGGCGCCCTGGGCCACCTTGATCTCGATCTCGCGGCACATGGTGAGGTACTCGGCGGTGACGCCGAAGCGGCCCGAGGCGATCTGCTTGACCGCCGAATTGGCGTTGTCGCCGTTGGGCCGCGGCCGGTAGCGCTCGCGGTCCTCGCCGCCCTCGCCCGACACGCTCTTGGCGCCGATGCGGTTCATGGCGATGTTGAGGGTGCCGTGGGCCTCCGGCGACAGCGCCCCCAGGCTCATGCCGGGGGTGAGGAAGCGCTTGCGGATCTCGGTGATGCTTTCCACCTCGTCGACACTGACCGGCTGGGCGAGGGGGCGAAAGTCCAGCAGATCGCGGATGGTGATGGGCGCCAGCTTGCGCACGCCGTCCGAATAGCGCCGGTAGGTGGCGTAGGAATCGTTGGCCACCGCGCTTTGCAGGGTGTGGATCAGGGTGCCCTCGAAGGCGTGCGCCTCGGCCCCCTGGCGGAAGCGGTAGAAGCCGCCGACCGGCAAGGCGGGGGTGGCGACGGCGAAGCCGGCGGCGTGCTGGGCGACGGTCTTCTTCTCGATGCCGTTCAGGCCGATGCCCGAGATGCGGCTGGTCATGCCGGGGAAGAATTCGGCCACCAGCGAGCGCGACAGGCCCACCGCCTCGAAGTTGCAGCCGCCGCGATAGCTGGAGATGACCGAGATGCCCATCTTGGACATGATCTTCAGCAGGCCCTGGTCGAGGGCCTTCTTGTAGTGGCGGATGCACTCCTCCAGCGTCATGCCGGGGAACAGGCCGCGGCGCCAGCGGTCGGCGATGGCCTCCTGCGCCAGATAGGCGTTGACGGTGGTGGCGCCGACGCCGATCAGCACGGCGACGTAGTGGACGTCCAGGGCCTCGGCCGAGCGGACGTTGAGGCTGGTCCAGGTGCGCAGCCGTTCGCGCACCAGATGGGAATGGACGCCGCCGGCGGCCAGGATCATCGGCACCGCGGCGCGGCACGCATCCATGGCCTTGTCGGACAGGATCAGGTGGGTGCAGCCCGCCCGCACCGCCTCCTCCGCCTCGCGGCGGATGCGGGCGAGGGCGTCCTTCAGCGCGTGCTCGCCGCCGGAGGGATCGAAGGTGCAGTCGATCTCGGCCGCCGCCGCGCCCATGGAACGGCGCATGGCCTCGAACTCGGCGGTGGAGAGCACCGGCGAATCGAGGGCCAGCACGTCGCACTGGCTTTCGTGCTCGTCCAGGATGTTGCCCAGATTGCCCAACCGGGTGCGCAAGGACATCACCCGGGATTCGCGCAGTGAATCGATGGGCGGGTTGGTGACCTGGCTGAAGTTCTGCTTGAAGAAGTGGTGCAGGCCGCGATAGCCCTCGGACAGCACCGCCAGCGGCGCGTCGTCGCCCATGGAGCCGATGGCCTCCTTGGCCTCCTCGACCATGGGGTGCAGGATCAGCTCCATGTCCTCCATGGTGAGGCCGCAGGCCAGCTGGCGCCGCCGCAGCTCCTCGGCCGACAGCTCGGCCGGCTCGGGGGCGCCGGTCTTGACCAGGCTGTCCAGCTCGGTGATGCGCCCGGTCCAGGCGCCATAGGGCTTGCGCGCCGCCAGCAGGTCCTTGAGCTCGCCATCGCGGTACAGGCGGCCCGATTCCATGTCGACGGCGATGGCCTGGCCGGGTCCGACCCGGCTCTTCTCCACCACCTCGGCATCGGCCACCTTGACCATGCCGGTCTCGGACCCGACGATCAGCAGCCCGCCCTTGGTGATGGTGACGCGCATGGGCCTGAGGCCGTTGCGGTCCATGCCGGCCACCACCCAGCGGCCGTCGGTGGCGCACAAGGCGGCGGGGCCGTCCCACGGCTCGATCACCGCGTTGCAATAGCCGAAGAAGGCGCGGTGGGCCTCGGGCATCAGGGCGTTGGAGCCGACGCTTTCGGGGACCAGCATCTGCTTGACCAGCGGCGCCGGGCGGCCGGCGCGGACCATCACCTCGAAGACGTTGTCCAGCGCCGCCGAGTCCGAGCCGCCCGACTGCACCACCGGCTTGACGTCCTCCATGAAGTCGCCGAACGCCTCGTGGCCCATGCGCGGCTCGTGCGCCTTCATCCAGTTGAGGTTGCCGGCCAGGGTGTTGATCTCGCCGTTATGGGCGAGCATGCGGAAGGGCTGGGCCAGACGCCAGGTGGGGAAGGTGTTGGTGGAATAGCGCTGGTGGTAGATGGCGAAGCGCGACACGAAGCGCTCGTCCAGCAGGTCGGGATAGAAGCTGGTCAGCTGCTCGGCCAGGAACATGCCCTTGTAGATCACCGAGCGGCAGGACAGCGAGCAGATGTAGAAGTCGGTGATGGTCTCGGCCAGCACCGCCTTCTCGATGCGGCGGCGCAGGATGAACAGGTCGGTCTCGAACCGCTCCTCGGGCCGGCCCAGGGTGTTGGCGACGATGATCTGCTCGATCTCGGGGCGGGTGGCGTTGGCCTTCTCGCCGATCACCGAGACGTCCACCGGCACCTGCCGCCAGCCATAGATGGCGTAGCCGAAGTTCAGGATCTCGGTCTCGACGATGCAGCGGCAGCGCTCCTGCGCCCCCAGATCGGTCTTGGGCAGGAACACCATGCCGATGGCGATCCGCCCCGGCCCCGGCTCGTGGCCGGAATGGCGGATGTGGTCCTTGATGAAGTCCTGCGGGATCTCGACGTGGATGCCGGCGCCGTCGCCGGTCTTGCCGTCGGCATCCACCGCGCCGCGATGGAACAGCACCCTGAGCGCCTCGATGCCGGCCACCACCACGTCGCGCCTGGGCTTGCCGTCGAGGGCCGCGACCATGCCGACGCCGCAGGCGTCATGGGGGGCGGTGTCGATGCCGGCTTGGTTCAGCAGGCGCTCGTTGGCCAGGTATTCGGCGACGAAAGTCTCGCTCATCGTGCTCTCCACCACGCAATGTCCCGTCCCAGGCGGGAGATAAACACAGAGACACAGAGACACAGAGAAGTCACAGAGGAACTAAAAAATGGTTTTTTCTCTGTGCCTTCTCTGTGTCTCTGTGTCTCTGTGGTTAATCAACCCTATCCGTCTACTCCGCCGCCTGCCGGGCCTTCCCCTGCATGTAGCGGTCCATCGCCTCGGCGGCGTCGCGGCCGTCCTTGATCGCCCATACCACCAGCGAGGCGCCGCGGACGATGTCTCCGGCGGCGAACACGCCGTCCAGGCTGGTCATGCAGCTGACGGGATCGGCCTCGATGGTGCCCCAGCGGCTGACCGCCAGGCCGGGTTCGCCGAACAGGGCCGGCATGTCCTCGGGGTCGAAGCCCAGGGCGGCGATCACCATGTCGGCGCCCAGCTCGAACTCCGAGCCCTCGATGGGCACCGGCGCCTGGCGGCCGGTCGCGTCGGGGACGCCCAGATGCATGCGGACGGCGCGCACCCCCTCGACCCGGCCGGTGCCGGTCAGCTCCAGCGGCGCCGCCATCCAGACGAACGCGACGTCTTCCTCCTCGGCATGGGCGACCTCGCGCTGCGAGCCGGGCATGTTGGCGCGGTCGCGGCGATAGAGGCACTTCACCGACGTCGCGCCCTGGCGGATGGCGGTGCGGACGCAATCCATGGCGGTGTCGCCGCCGCCGATCACCACCACGGCCTTGCCGGCGGCGTTCAGGCTGCCGTCGTCGAAGGCCGGCACCGCATCGCCCAGCCCGACCCGGTTCGAGACGATCAGGTAGTCCAGCGCCGGCACCACGCCGGGCAGCGCCGCGCCGGGGCAGTCCAGCGCCCGGCCCTTGTAGACGCCGGTGGCCAGCAGCACCGAATCGTGGCGGGCGCGCAGCTCGGCCAGGGTGAGGTCGCGGCCGATCGTCACCGACGGGACCAGTTTGATGCCGCCCTCGGCCAGCAGGCGGGTGCGGCGCTCGACCACCGCCTTGTCCAGCTTGAAGCCTGGAATGCCGTAGATCATCAGGCCGCCCATGCGGTCGTGGCGGTCGTAGACGGTGACCTGGTAGCCCTTGCGCCGCAGCGCCTCGGCCGCCGCCAGGCCGCCCGGGCCGCCGCCGACAATGCCCACCGAGGCGGCCAGCTCGCGCCCCGGCCTGGGCGGCTTCACCCACCCCTGGGCGAAGGCGTGCTCGGTGATGTGCTTTTCGACCGCGCCGATGGTGACGGTGCCGTGCTTCGACTGCTCGAGCACGCAGGAACCCTCGCACAGCCTATCCTGCGGACAGATGCGGCCGCAGATCTCGGGGAAGGTGTTGGTCGCCGACGAGACGGCATAGGCCTCCTCCATCCGGCCCTGGGCCACCAGCATCAGCCAGTCGGGGATGTTGTTGGCCAGCGGGCAGTGGATCTGGCAGAACGGAATGCCGCACTGTTCGCAGCGCGAGGCCTGCTCGCCGGCCTGTTCGGCGGCGAAGGGCAGGCTGATCTCGGCGAAGTCGGCGCCCCGCTCGGGGGCGGACCGCTTGTCGGGCTGACTTTGGTGCAGATGGGTGAACTGCAGCATCTTGCGGGGCATGGCCGGCCTTTCGCGGGCGGATTCGCGGTTGTCCCGCGGTCGATGCGGGGCTTCCTGTCTACGCCTGAACGCGGCGAATTGCCAGGGGAATCGAGAAAGCAGGACAGCAAGGCTGCCATTCATTCTCCGCATCGCCGTTGACGCGCCGGGTGTCGCGGAGATTGTGTGCCGCGGGCGCATCAAAAAAGGGCCGAATTGGGACCATAACGGCCTGTAGAGAACAATGGCAGGGACGGCAGCCACCGGCAGCCACCAACGCCGAAAGGTTCCATTAACGCAACATTAACCGGTGAACCATCCGTGCCGGCGAGGATTGCGATTTATTCGTGACTTTTGCGTAGCCATTTGGGTAACTATTGCCCGGACCAACACTTCCGGGATTGTCGACCTTGCCCCGTCTTCGCCTTGCCGCGTTGATCCTGTTGGCCATGGTGTCGGCCTGCGCCCGCCCGCCCGCCCCGCCGCCGGTGGCGGTGGCGCCGCCGCCGGTCATCCTCGATCCCGACAGCGCCTGCCTGCAGGAGCTGGCCGGCCTGCATGTCAGCTTCGAGCCGGTGGCCGCCTTCGGCGAGCCCGGCCAGGGCTGCGGCATAACCAATCCGGTCAAGGTCGCGGCCGGCACGGTGGCATGGAACCGTCCGGGCGTGGTCACCTGCGCCATGGCCCGCACCATGGCCCGCTTCGAACTGGAGGTGGTGCAGCCGGCCGCCTTCGCCCGCTTCGGCCAGCCGGTCAAGCGCATCCACCACATGGGCACCTACGATTGCCGGGTGCGGCGCACCTCGACCAAGGTGGCGGCCCAGTACGGCGGCAGCCGCGGCGGCCGCCTCAGCGAGCATGCCAAGGGCCAGGCCATCGACATCGGCGCCTTCGAGCTGGCCGACGGCACCATGGTGTCGGTCAAGAAGGACTGGCGCGCCGGCGGCGCCCGGTCGGGCTTCCTGCACGACGTGGCGCGCGGCTCGTGTTCCACCTTCAACGTGGCGCTGACCCCCAACCACGACCGCCTGCACCAGGACCATCTGCACCTGGACATCGGCCCCCACACCCTTTGTGGGTATTAACCGGCTACTGAATCGGGCCGGGTCGGCCTGGGCTTGCGGCCGGTAGCGGCGCGACGTGCCGGTGGGGAACAATCCCCGCCATGGACGGCAGGACCCTCCCCTTCGCGGCGGCCGCTTTCGCCCTTGGCTTCGGCATGGCCGAACCGGCCACCGCACCGCATCCGGCGGCCGGCGCCACCCCACCCGGACCGCCGCCGGCGCCGGTGCGCAAGGCCAGCGCCGCCGAGCTGCACTGCCTCGCCCTCAACGTCTACTGGGAGGCCCGCGGCGAACCGGATGACGGCCTGGTGGCGGTCGCCCACGTCACCCTGAACCGCGCCGACGACCCCGCCTTCCCCGGCTCCATCTGCGCCGTGGTGCATCAGCGGGCCGGCGGCGGTTGCCAGTTCGGCTGGGTCTGCACCCAGCCGTCGCACCAGCCCGACGACCAGTACGGCTGGAGCCGCGCCCAGACCGCCGCCCGCCGGGCCCTGGCCGGCAACCCCGATCCCACCGACGGCGCGCTCTATTTCCACGGCATCCGCGAACGGCCGCAATGGGCGCAAGGGCGCTACCGCCAGCGCATGGTAATCGGCGGCCACGTGTTCTTCTCGGTGAAGGGGTAAACAAGGGCCTGTCAAGACGACCGAGATCTACCTGGACTACCTCACGCATGACGGGGCCATGGTCGCCCAGTTAAGGGACGTTGGCAGCCTGAGGTGCGCTCGAACAGAGCGTTGAGCGTGGTGGCGACCACCGCGCGCGATTCGGCGCCGCCCCGGTTCACCTCCTCTTGCCACGCCAGGGTCAGCACCAGCAGTACGATGGTGTGCTCGGCCCGCATGCGGGGAAACCAGTCCAAATGCACGTCGGGCAGGATGCCGACCCACTGCTCCGCCTCGCTGATGCGCAGGTCGTAGCCCAAAGCGTCGAAGAGGGAGGCGAAGTAGATGCGGAAGCGTGGGCTGGTCAGCACTTCGTAGGCGTGGGTGGCCCCACGGTCACCCGCGAACAGGAATTGGCGCCGCAGCATCAGATTGGCTGCCTTGCGCACGTCATCCACGGCGGACTCGCCGAAGCGGGACTCGATCTCGGCCAGTTCATGGAGCATGGTCACGGCGTCGGCGCCTCGGGCAGCGAAACGTGGTCGGTCTCGCAGCGGTCACGAACGGGTATGGTCGCCCTTCATCCGCTTCGTCACGGTGCCAATGGTCAAAGGCGGTCTGCCGTTCGACGAACCTACCGCCGCGATGGGCAGCGCCGTGGGCATTGTCTTAACGCATCAGCCGCCGACCATCTCGTGCGTGGTAGGTCAGAGAATACGAGATGCCGTGGGGCTTCTCCGGCGTCGCACCAATCTCTTTGACCTTTAACCGTGCCACATGGCCGTTGGCGTAGATAATCTCCTCACCATCGAGGTCGAGCAGGTACGAGAGGGTTTCGTTGGCGTTGTCCATCCTCAACACATATCAGTTAGTGATAAGTGTGGGCAGGGGCAACCGTGAACGGCAGGCTGATGTCCGGGGGAGACGGACGGTGAAAACCGCCATTGTGGGATGCCCGGCTATCCCACGCGGCGTGTCGGGGGGACACGACCAAACTGCCAGGGTCAGCGTTCTTCACAGCCGATGGCTCAAGCACGTCGCACGGTCAGACGGTGTACTCCGCCAATCGCCGCCGCGCCGCGCGGTAGCGCCAGTCCAGGCCGCCCTCGGCGGCGAGGCGTTGATAGGCGACGGGGGCGGCGAGATCGACGTGGTCGGCCAGCACCGCCGCCGGGCTGGTCCCGTTCCGGTTGGGACCGCGGATGCCCGAGCGGCAGAAGCGGTGGTGCCGCGCCGCGATGGTCAGGGCCTCGGCCCCGATGCTGCCGATGTCGCCGAAGGGGAAGGCGAACCAGTCGCCCTTGGCCCCCAGCTCGGCCGCCAGCCGCGCCGCCGCCTGGCCGATTTCGGCCTCGACACCGGCGGCGTCCAGGGTGGTCAGGCGGCGGTGACTCATGGTGTGGTTGGCGATGACATGGCCGCGCGCCGCCAGGCCGCGCAGTTCGTCCCAGGTCATCAGCCGCATGCGTTCGGGGATGTCCTCGGGCCTTCGCCTGCCGTTGAAGACGTTGGCGGCGATGGCGGCGCGCTGTTCAGGCCAGGGCAGGTCGATCAGGCCGGGGCAGACGAAGAAGATGGCGCGTCCGCCATGGCCCTCGACCACCGCCGCCGCCTCCAGGTTCGAGGCGAAGCCGTCGTCGAAGGTCGGCGTGGTGGCGGCGCGCGGGCGGGCGCGGCCGTCCAGCAACGCCTCCAGCTCGGCCGGCGGGGCCAGGGTGAGCGACCCGGCCAGCCGGTCCAGCGCCGCCATCTCCTCGGGCGGCACGTCGTGCAGCAGCAGCAGCCGGTGGCCGTGCCCGCCGGTCAGGGCGTTGAGGATGCGGGTCGCGGCCAGCAGCGGCGGGGCGAGGAGGGTGGCGAGCCCGGCCATCACCAGACCCTGTCGACCACGCCGTCGAACACGCTGTCGGCCGAGACCAGGGACACGTTGTGGCGCCGAGCGGTGGCGGCGAGCAGGCGGTCGAAGGGATCGCGGTGGGACCACTCCATCAGCCCGGCTGTAATGCAGACGGTGGCGTCGAAATTCGCCTGCGTCCCACCTTGCTGGCTCAGGAGGTCACCCAGGTTGG
Source organism: Magnetospirillum sp. UT-4 (assembly GCF_902729435.1). Taxonomy (GTDB): domain Bacteria; phylum Pseudomonadota; class Alphaproteobacteria; order Rhodospirillales; family Magnetospirillaceae; genus Magnetospirillum. Next base: position 103,347 of record NZ_CACVCG010000013.1, on the reverse strand, counting down.
CGGCGAACGGCTCCATTTCCGGCCATTTGCCAAGGCGGACCTTCTGCGCGATCTCGAAGAAGCTGATGGGGCTGACCAGTACCGTATCGGCGCCGTCGATGGCGTTCAGGGCCGCAGCGGACAGCCGGCCGTCTCCGGACAGGCTCCAGGCCCAGGCATGGGTATCGAGCAGGAAGGCCGTCAACGGCCGCCTTCCCACAGATCGAGGTCGCTGTCGTCCAGGGGCTCGAAGAAGTCCGGACCGTCGCCCAGCTGGCCCTTCAACAGGCCGATCTTGAACGAGCCTTGGATGACCGGAACCAGGCGCACCACCGGCTTGCTGCCGCGGGCGATGACCACCTCTTCACCGTTCAGGGCGGCCTCGATCAATTTCGACAGGTTGGTCTTGGCGGCGTGGATGCTGACCCGCTGCATTTCCGATCTCCAGGGCGACTTAGCTAAGTTAGCCATCGGCGGGACCGGGGTCAAGGACGCCTACAGCCGCTCCGCCAGCACCGCGGCGATGCGTTCGGCGGCGTGGCCGTCCCACAATTCCGGGATGCGGCCGGCCTTGCCGCCGGTGGCGAGGACGTCGCGAAAGGCCGCCATCACCCTGGCCGGGTCGGTGCCGACCAGGGTGTTGGTGCCATGGGTGATGGTGATCGGGCGCTCGGTGTTCTCGCGCACGGTGACGCAGGGCACGCCCAGCGCCGTGGTCTCCTCCTGCAGGCCGCCGGAATCGGTGACCACCACCCGGGCGCCGCGCATCAGGCCCAGCATTTCCAGGTAGCCCTGGGGCGGCAGCAGGCGGATGCCGGCGGCCTCGATCCCGGCAAGCAGCCCGGCCGCCTCCAGCCGGGCGCGGGTGCGGGGATGGCAGGGAAAGATCACCGGGGCGGCGGCGGCCATTTCGATCAGGCACTCCACCAGCGGCCCCAGCACCCCGGGCACGTCCACGTTGGAGGGCCGGTGCAGGGTGACCAGGGTGTAGCCGCCCGCCAGCCCGCCCAGGGTCGCGGCGGCCGGTACCGCCTTGTCCAGGCTGAACAGCAGGGAATCGATCATGACGTTGCCGACGAAGAACACCCGGGCCGGGTCGATGCCCTCGCGCACCAGATTGGCCTCGGCCTCGCGCTCGGTGGTGAACAGGAAATCCGAGATCTGGTCGGTCAGCACCCGGTTGACCTCCTCCGGCATGGCGCGGTCATAGGATCTCAGGCCGGCCTCGACGTGGATCACCCGGACGCCCTTCTTGGCCGCCACCAGGGCGCAGGCGATGGTCGAGTTGACGTCGCCCACCACCAGCACGGCATCGGGCTTCATCTCGTCCAGCACCGGCTCGAAGCGGGTCATGACGTCGGCGGTCTGGCGGGCATGGCTGCCGGAGCCGACCTCCAGGTTGACGTCCGGCTCGGGCAGGCCGAGATCGGCGAAGATGCGGTCGTTCATGGCGGCGTCGTAATGCTGGCCGGTGTGCAGCAGCGGCGCCGCCATCCCTTTGGCCTTCAGCGCCCGCAGCACGGGGCCGATCTTCATGAAATTGGGCCGCGCCCCCACCACGTTGAGGACGGTGGTCATGTCAGAACTTCCGCGCCGCCACCAGATCGGCGGGCATGTGGGTCTGGCGCAGGTACTGGGCCAGGGCATGCATGATCGACTGGTGCAGATCCTCGACGATGCCGTAATTGTCGCCGTCCACGTGGATGTTGACGTCGGCCATCGCGGCGGTGCGCCCACCGCCGAAGCCGGTCATGGCGATGGTGCCCAGGCCGTTGTCCCTGGCCCATTGGACGGCGCGCACGACGTTTTCCGAATCGCCCGACGAGCTGATGGTGATCAGCACGTCGCCGGGCCGCGCCAGCAGGCGCAGCTGGCCGACGAACACCTCGGCATAGGCGATGTCGTTGGCGATGGCGGTCAGCACCTCGACGGTGGCCGACAGGGAATGGACGCGGGGCCTGAGGCCGGTGTCGCAGGACAGGCCGCGCGAATGGTCGCAGACCAGATGGTTGGAGATGGCCGCCGAGCCGCCATTGCCGCAGGCATAGACGGTGGCGCCGCGGTCGTGCGCCTCGCGCAGCAGGACCTGCGCCGCCTCCAGCGCCGGACGCGGTACCGAGGCGGCGGCGCGCGCCAGCTGCTCGGCATAGGCATCGAAAAACGTCGCGATGGAGGGGAAGGGGTGCTCGGGAAACGTCATGCCGTGCTCCGGTCTCAGCGACGGGAGTGTTACCAGATCGGGCGGGTGCGCCCAAGCCCTTAAGTGGAGGCTGGGCGGGCTTGAACGCCGGGCCCGATTTACTTATTCAACTTGGGCCGTACCAACCTCGGGACCCTCAGCCCATGTCCTACGCCCGCACCGCCATCCTTCTCGCCGCGCTGACCGGATTGCTCGTCGCCATCGGCGGGCTGATCGGGGGCCAGGGCGGCATGCTGATCGCGCTGCTGATGGCCGGCGCCATGAACGCCTTCGCCTGGTGGAATTCCGACAAGATGGTGCTGTCCATGTACGGCGCCCAGCAGGTGGACCGCCATTCGGCGCCCGGCCTGGTGGCCATCGTCGAGCGTCTGACGGCGCGGGCCGGCATGCCCATGCCCAAGGTGTTCATCATCGACAACGATCAGCCCAACGCCTTCGCCACCGGCCGCAGCCCCGAGCACGCCTCGGTGGCCGCCACCACCGGCCTGCTGGATCGCCTCAGCCCCGAGGAGGTGGAGGGCGTGATGGCGCACGAGCTGGCCCACGTCGCCAACCGCGACACCCTGGTGATGACCATCACCGCCACCATCGCCGGCGCCATCGGCATGCTGGCCAACATGTTCGCATTCTCCTCCATGTTCGGCGGCCACCGCGAGGACGAGGAGGGCGGCGGCGGCCTCGGCCTGATCGGCGGCATCGTCATGATGGTGCTGGCCCCCCTGGCCGCCTCGCTGGTGCAGATGGCCATCTCGCGCACCCGCGAATACGCCGCCGATGCCGAGGGCGCGCGCATCTGCGGCAACCCGCTGTGGCTGGCCAGCGCGCTGGATCGCCTGGAGCAGGCGGCCCACGCCATCCCCAACCCGGCCGCCGAGCGCAATCCCGCCACCGCCCATCTGTTCATCGTCAACCCGCTGGCCGGAAAGGGCATGGACAATCTGTTCTCGACCCATCCCAGCATGGACAACCGCATCGCCGCCCTGCGCGCCATGGCCGCCGAGGCCGGCATGACCTGGGATGTGCGCGCCAATGCCACCACCGCCACCGCCCCGGCCGCGCGCCAGGCGGGCAGCCCGTGGGGCGGCGCCGGGGGGCGCAGGAAGGGGCCGTGGGGGTGATGCCACCTTTGGCGGCTTCTCCGGACGGATGGGCGGTGGTAGAATTCCGCCATGTCACGGTAGAAAGGTTCCCGCCATGGGCCTGAACATCAAGAACCCCGAGACCGGCCGCCTGATCCATGAACTGGCCTCCCTGACCGGCGAGAGCATGACCACCGCGGTGACCGAGGCCGTGCGCGAACGCCTTGAACGACTCCGCGGGCACGAGGCCGGCCCGCTGGCCGAACGCCTGCGGGCCATCGGGCGCGATTGCGCCGCCCGCCTGAAGGAGCCTTATCGCTCCATCGACCATGGCGAGCTTCTTTATGACGAACGGGGATTGCCGCGGTGATCGTGGATTCCTCGGCGCTGATCGCCATCCTGCGCGACGAACCGGAAGCGGCCGCCTGCGCCGAGGCCATCGCCGCCGCCCCGAACCGGCGCATCTCGGCGGCCAATCTGCTGGAATCGGCCGTGGTCATCGATGGCGGCCGCGATCCGGTCGCCAGCCGGCGGTTCGACGACTTGATAGCGGTGGCCGGCCTGAAGGTGGAACCGGTCACCGAGGCGCAGGTGCGCGTCGCCCGCGACGCCTACCGCGATTTCGGCAAGGGCAGCGGTCATCCCGCCCGCCTCAATTTCGGCGACTGCTTCGCCTATGCCTTGGCCAAGGTGACCGGCGAGGCGTTGCTGTTCGTCGGCGACGACTTCCGCCACACCGATCTGGTCGCCGCCCTCGATCCGGCCTGACGGCCTTGCCAAGGCGGGGCCGGCGGATGCACTCTGCCGGCCGTTGCTCCTTGACCGGGAAGCCCCTGCCTTGCCTGATGCCCGCCGCTTCGTGCTGATCGACCGTGACGGAACCCTCAACGTCGAAAAGCATTACCTGTCCGACCCCGACGATTTCGTCCTGATCCCCGGCGCCGGCGCGGCGATCCGGCGGCTCAAGGATGCCGGCTTCGGGGTGGCGGTGATCACCAACCAGTCGGGCATCGCGCGGGGCTATTTCGACCTGGCGCGGCTGGACCGGATCCATGCCCGCATGACCGAGCTGCTGGCGGCCGAGGGGGCGGCGGTGGACGGCGTCTATCTGTGCCCGCACGGCCCCGACGACGATTGCGCCTGCCGCAAGCCGCTGCCCGGCATGGTGGAGCAGGCGGTGGCCGAGCACGGCTTCGATCCCGCCCGCTCCGTCATGATCGGCGACAAGGAGGTGGACGTGGAGCTGGGCCTGGCGGTGGGGGCCGAGACCTTCCTGGTGCGCACCGGCCACGGCGCCAAGCATGTGGCCGGGACCAAGGCCCATCACGTGGTCGATGACCTGCCGGCGGCGGTCGAGATGATCCTGGCCGCAACCACATGAATGCCAGGACGATCGCCCTCGAGCTGCTCGACGCGGTGCTGGCCGGGCGGCACCTGCTGGACGAGGCGCTCGAGTCCGACAAACGGCTGGCGGCGCTGGAGCCCCGCGACCGCGCCTTCGCCCGCCTGCTGGCGGCCACCGTGCTGCGCCGGCTGGGCCAGCTCGACGATCTGATCGGCCGCTGCCTGGACCGCCCGTTGCCGGCCCGCTCGCGCCGGGTGATGGACGTGCTGCGCCTGGGTGCGGTGCAGCTCTTGTTCCTCGACACGCCGCCGCACGCCGCCATCTCGGCCACCGTCGATCTGGTCAAGGGCGGTCCCCTCAACGGCTTCGCCAAGCTGGTCAACGCGGTGCTGCGCCGGCTCGACCGCGAGGGCCGGGCCTGGGCGGCGGCGCAGGATGCCGGCCGGCTCAACACCCCGGACTGGCTGTGGCGGTCCTGGTGCGCCGCCTATGGCAAGGACACCGCGCGGGCCATTGCCGAGGCCCATCTGCACGAGGCGCCGGTGGACATCACCGCCATGGGCGATCCCGCCTTCTGGGCGGAACGGCTGCAGGCCGAGTTGCTGCCCACCGGGTCCTTGCGCCGCGCCGCCGGCGGCGACGTCACCGCCCTGCCGGGCTTCGCCGAGGGGGCGTGGTGGGTGCAGGACATGGCCGCCGCCATCCCCGCCCGCCTGCTGGGCGAGGTCGCCGGCAAGCGGGTCGCCGACCTTTGCGCCGCGCCCGGCGGCAAGGCGCTGCAACTGGCGGCCGCCGGGGCGCTGGTCACGGCGGTGGACCGCTCGGCCCGCCGGCTGGAGCGGGTGCGCCAAAACCTCGACCGGCTGAAGCTGGAGGCCGACATGGTCGCCGCCGACGTCGCCGCGTGGCGGCCCGAGAGCCCCTTCGACGCGGTGCTGCTGGACGCCCCCTGCACCGCCACCGGCACGCTGCGGCGCCATCCCGACGGCCTGCGGCTGAAGGGGCCGGGCGACGTGGCGGCCCTGGCCGACCAGCAGGCGGCGCTGCTGCGGGCGGCGCTGGAGATGCTGAAGCCCGGCGGCACCCTGGTCTATTGCGTCTGCTCGCTGGAGCCCGAGGAGGGTGTGGCGCAGGTGGAACGGCTGCTGGCGGCGGGTGCGGTCGAGCGCCTGCCGGTGCGGCCCGAGGAGGTCGGCGGTCTGGCCGAGCTGCTGACCCCGGCCGGGGATCTGAGGACGCTGCCGTGCCACATGGCCGAACTGGGCGGAATGGACGGGTTCTATGCGGCGCGGCTGGTGCGGGCAGCGACAGCATGATCACCAAACGCGACGAAGTGCTCGCCCTGGCCTTCATGGCAGCCACCCTGCCGGCGGTCGCCGTGCTGTCACCGCCCGCGGTGGTGATGCCGGTCGGCCTGACGGCCGTTTTCGTCGTGGCTTTGGCGTGGCGGCGCGGGCGCCTGGTTTCGGGGCGCTGTGCCTGGGCGGTGCTCTTTCTCGCCGCCTATGCCGCCATCTCCGCATTCTGGGGTCCGGTCCCGGCAAATGCGGTGGTGGCCGCCGGCAAGGTGGCTGTTGCGGCGCTGCTGGGCATTGGCCTGATCCATTATGCCGCGACCTTGGATGACGATGGCCGGCGCGTGGTCGGCAGCGCGCTGACGGCGGGCGTGGCGGCCGCCGGCCTTCTGCTGGCTGTCGATTACGGCGCGTCCGGCGCACTGCACGGCGACATCGGCGGCAGTGGCATCAAGGGCGTGGCCAACCGGGCGACCTCGGTTCTGCTTCTGCTCGCACTGCCGGCGGTGCTGTGGCTGTCCGAGCGGGGAAGGACGGCCTTGGCCCTGGCCTTGGCCCTTGGGGCCGGGGGCGCCATCGCCCTGGCCGACAATCGCACCTCGCTGCTGGCCATGGTGGTGTCGCTGGCGGTGTTCATGACGGTCCGCCTGGCGGGGACTGGCGCACTTCGAGTCGCGCGGGTGGGGCTGGTCGTCCTGGTGGCGACGGCACCGCTGGCCACCGTCTTCATCCCCGATCCCGCCCAGTCCTATGCCAGTTGGGGGTGGCGGCAGCCTTCGCTGCATCACCGGCTGACCATCTGGCGCTATGTCGGCGAGCGGATCGCGGAGAGGCCGGTGCTTGGTTTCGGAATGGATTCGTCGCGGTCCCTCTCTGGCGGCGAGGCGCGGCTCCGAATTTCGCCGCCGGACGCCGCCGCCCCGGTGGAGGAGCAGTTGTTGCCGCTGCATCCCCACAACGCCGTCCTGCAGATATGGCTGGAACTCGGGGCGGTCGGGGCGGCGGCGCTGGCGGTGCTGCTCTACCGTCTGGTCGGCGCCGTTTCCTCCATCCCCGCCGTGCCCGCGCGGGCCACGGCGGCGGCGGTGCTGGCGGGCGGGCTGGTCATCGCTTGTTCCAGCTACGGCATTTGGCAGAGCTGGTGGCAGGCGACCCTATGGGCGTCGGCGGCGATGACGGTGGCGGTCACCCGCCGGGTCAGATGAAGTTGACGTGCCCGGGCGGGTTGTCGATCAGCCGGAACAGGTAGCGGTTGACCTCGTCCATGCGGCAGTTCTTGCGGCATTCCTCGATGTCGAGGTGATGGGTGACGAACTCGTAGTTCTGCCGCCGCTTCTCGCCCTCCCAGATGGCCTGGAACGACGAATCGTTGATGTTGCCGAACTCGAAGCGCTCGTCGCTGAGGAAGCCGCCGCAGCCGTTGACCACGCCCGACGCCATGATGTGGGCCCACAGATAGGGCACCGAGTAGCAGCGGGTGTAGCGGTCGTCCGACGTGTATTTGCGCATGGTGTTGGAGCGGAACACGACGCTGAAGGTCTCCGAATTGAGATCCCTCAGGCTGTCCTCGAGCGCGAGGAAGGCGGTGTAGTCGATATCCTTGTAGGCCTGGGTGATGCTGCGCTCGACGTGCGAGTAGGGCTTGACGACCAGGTAGTCGAGGCCGGTCTCGCGCACCCGCTCGGCCAGGGCGCGGACCTCGTGCGCGTTCTCGGGCAGCAGCAGGAGCTGGGCCCCCAGGGTCACGGACAGCCCCTTGCGGCGGCGCGCTTCGACCATGGTCGCAAGGTTCTTGAGCGCCAAATCGAAATGGGCGGCCTTGGTACGGTGGACCTGGGCGTAGGTCTCGGGCGAGCCGGCGTTGATGGAGGCCTTGATCCACGACACGTGCGGCAGCGCCTCCTCGGGGAAGTCCCTGGGCATGGCGGTGGCGTTGGTGGTGAACGACACGTCGATGCCCGAGGACTTAATCAGCTGCACGATGCGGACGATGTCCTTGTGCAGCATCGGCTCGCCCTCGCCGGCCAGCATGATGCTCCTGACCCCCAGGCGCCCCATCTCGGGGATGCGCTCGGCCAGCAGGTCGTAGGCCAGGGTGCGGGTCTGGTAGCCGATGTAGTCGTAGGCGCAGAAGACGCAACGGTGGTTGCAGGCCCCGACCGGTCCCAGCTCGACATAGATGGGATAGACCGTCTTGGCCTTTTCCCAGTCCCCCTTCGATTCGAGCAGTTGGGCCACCCGCTGCGGGTGGTAGATCAGCTTGTGGCTGTCGATGGAGAAGCGGTCGCTCATGGGGAGATCTGTCCTGGTCCCTGCGGTGAGCAATATATAGGGGTCCGGGGGAGGCGTTGCCAAGCGCCAGTGGCCGCGCCGGCGCGCAAGCCTATTGGACTCGTTCCGGCGGCTGGGGTAACTATGCGTCACCATGATCGGCAAGCCCACCTTCCATCGCGGCCATATCGCCTTCGCCCATGACCTGGTCATGGCGGCGCTGTCCTTCGTCGCCGCCGTCTATCTGCGCCAGGGCGACCTCGGCGTGATGGGGTGGGATCACACCATGATGGTGCTGGCGACGCTGACCTTCACCGGCGTCGCCGCTTCCGCCTTCCTGCTGTCGCGCATGTACAAGGGGGTGTGGCGTTACGCTTCGGTCAACGATCTGCTGACCCTGGCCAAGGGCGCGACGCTGACCATCGGCATCTTCTACCTGGCCATGTTCATGGTGACGCGGCTGCAGGACCTGCCGCGCTCCATCCTGATCATCAACTGGTTCGTGCTGCTGGCGCTGCTGGGGGGGCCGCGCTTCGTCTACCGCAGCTGGAAGGACCGCCGCCGGGCGGTGCGCCAGGCCGCCGACGGGCGCAGCCGCATTCCGGTCCTGCTGGTCGGCGCCGGCGACGAGGCCGAGCTGTTCATCCGCGCCACCGCCGCCCCCGACGCCGAGTACCGCGCCGTCGGCCTGCTGTCCGAGATGGGCACCCGGGTCGGGCGCAACATCCACGGCATCGACGTGCTGGGCTCGTTCACCGAGCTGGAGGCGGTGCTGGCGCAGCTTCGCGCCCGGGGCGACGGGCCGCAGCGCCTGATCGTCACCGACCACCGCCTGGACGGCGCGGTGGTGCGCCACCTGCTCGACGATGCCGACCGGCTGGGGCTGCCGCTGGCCCGCATTCCCCGCCTGACCGATCTCAAGGACGGGGTCGAGGATCAGCTGACCATCCGCCCCATCGCCGTCGAGGACCTGCTGGGCCGGCCGCAGACGGTGCTCGACCGCGACGCCATGGAGGCGATGATCAAGGGCCGCCGGGTGCTGGTGACCGGGGCCGGCGGCTCCATCGGCTCGGAACTGGTGCGCCAGATCGCCGGCTTCGGGCCGGAGCGGCTGGTGCTGTTCGATGCGGGCGAGTTCAACCTCTACGCCATCGACCTCGAGCTGGCCGGCAGCCATCCCGATATTCACCGCGTGCCGGTGGTCGGCGACGTGCGCGACGCCGCCAAGCTGCGTACCGTCATGGCCGAGCACCGCCCCGAGCTGGTGTTCCACGCCGCCGCCCTGAAGCACGTTCCCATGGTCGAATGGAACCCGGACGAGGGCCTGCTGACCAACGCGGTGGGCACCCGCATCGTCGCCGATGCCTGCGTCGAGGCGCGGGTGCGCCTGATGGTGCAGATCTCCACCGACAAGGCGGTCAACCCCACCAACGTGATGGGCGCCTCGAAGCGCATGGCCGAGATGTACACCCAGGCGGTGGACCTGTCGGGCACGCCGACCCGCTTCGTCACCGTGCGCTTCGGCAACGTGCTGGGCTCGACCGGCTCGGTGGTGCCGCTGTTCCAGCGCCAATTGGCCGAAGGCGGGCCGCTGACCGTCACCCATCCCGACATGACCCGCTACTTCATGACCGTGCGCGAAGCGGTCGAGCTGGTGCTGCAGGCCTCGGCCTTCGGGCTGGAGCACGACGACTATCGCGGCAAGATCTTCGTCCTCGACATGGGCGAGCCGGTGCGCATCGTCGATCTCGCCCGCCAGATGATCCGCCTGGCCGGCCTGCGCCCAGACGTGGACGTCAAGGTAACGTTCACCGGCCTGCGGCCCGGCGAGAAGCTGTTCGAGGAGATCTTCCACGGCGCCGAGCCGCCGCTGCCCACGGAACGCAAGGGCATCCTGGTGGCGGCGCCGCGTTCGGTGGACGCCGAGGAGCTGGGGGTGGCCCTGTCCGAGCTCGAGGCCGGCTGCCGCGCCCACCAGCCTGAGCGGGTGCTGGCCATCCTGAAGCGCATGGTGCCGGAATACGCGCCCCAGACGGCGGCCAAGTCCGTCTCCGCGCCCGAGCCGGTGGCGTGACGACATGGCATTGGGCCACCTGATCCGCCACGCCTTGGCCATGTCGCCGGGCGAGGCGGCGCGCAAGGCGCTGCGCTACGCCCTGCGCCAGACCGGCCGCAATCTGGTCGGGCGGCTGATGCGGGGCCAATGCAGCTTTCCGCCCGTGTCCCAGGTGCAAGGCCGCCTCGCCCGCCGCCTCGCCCGCCCCGACCAAACCCTCCTGGCCGCCAATGCCGACGCCATCCGCGCCGCGGCGGCGGCGGCGCGGGCGCATCGCTTCGACCTGTTGGGCTCCGGGCCGGTCCGGGTGGCCCACGGCGAACGCTATCCCGGCTTCGGCCCCTGGCGCTACGGCCCCGGCGCGGCGCTTCCGCCCGAATGGCGCCAGGCGCTGGCCGGGCAGGCGTGGCGCGGCAACCGAGCGCGGGTGCTGGGTATCGTTTCGCTGATCGAGGACGAGTCCTACCGCCCCATCGACTGGCACGTGGATTTCCGTTCCGGCTATCGCTGGTCGCCGCGCCGCTGGGGCGGCAGCGTGCCCTATGGCCACGCGCCGGGGGTGGACATCAAGCTGCCGTGGGAGCTGGCCCGGCTGCAGCACCTGCCGGTGCTGGCCATGGCCTTCGGGCTGGACGGCGACGCGCGGCTGGCGGCCGAATTCCGCAATCAGGTGCTGGACTTCATCGCCGCCAATCCGCCGGGCTGGGGGGTGAACTGGGCCTGCGCCATGGATGTGGCCATCCGCGCCGCCAACATCGTGCTGGCCCGCGACCTGTTCCTGGCCTTCGGCGCCGATCTCGACGAGCCGTTCGAGGAGGAGCTGACGGTGTCGATGTTGGCCCATGCCCGCCACATCGCCGGCAATCTGGAGTGGAACCAGGCCCATCGCGGCAACCACTACCTCGCCGACATCTGCGGCCTGGCGTGGATCGCCGCCTATCTGCCGGCCGATGCGGAATCCGACACCTTCCTGGTTTTCGCGGTGCAGCAGCTGGCGGCGGAAATCGAGCGCCAGTTCCTGCCCGACGGGGCCAATTTCGAGGCGTCCACCGCCTATCACCGGCTGTCGGCGGAAATGGCGCTGTACACCGTGGCGATGGTGCTGGGCCTGCCCGAGGAGCGCCGCCGCGCCTTCCGGGACTACGACCACACCCTGTGGCGCCGCCGCCCGGCGCTGGCCCCCGGCCCGATGGCCTGGCCGCCGTTCTCCGACACGGCGATGGAACGGCTGGCGCGGGCGGTGCGGTTCGCCGCCGCCGTCACCATGCCCTCCGGCATCGCGGTGCAGGTGGGCGACAACGATTCGGGGCGGTTCTTCAAGCTGACGCCGGGCACCGCCGACCTGGATTTCGGCCCCCTGATCGCCGCCGGCAAAGGGGTGTTCGACCTCGATCTGGCCACGGCGCCGCAGGCGGCTGTGGAGAGCGCGGTCATCGCCGATCTGGCCGGCGGTACCCGTTTCGCCGTCCCTTGCGATCCGGCGGCCGCTTTGCCCGGGGACGAGCCGGAAACGGACGCCACGACCATCACCCGCGTGGTCGTCACCCCGCCCGACCCGGCGGCGCTGGAGGGGATGGAAGCGGTCGCCTATCCCGAGTTCGGCCTGTTCATCTGGCGCGGCGCCCGCGCCTTCGTGTCGGTGCGCTGCGGCCCCATCGGCCAGAACGGCAACGGCGGCCACGCCCACAACGATCAGCTGGCGGTGGAGATCGAGATCGACGGCGTGCCCTGGGCCCGCGACCCCGGCACCTTCGTCTACACCCCCGATCCGGCGGCGCGGAACGCCTACCGCTCGGCCCTGGCCCATTGCGTGCCGCGCCACGGCGAGGCCGAACCGGCCGGCCTGCTGGCGCCGTTCCGGCTGGAGGACCGGGCGCAGGCCCGCGCGCTGCGGTTCCAGGACGGGCAGTTCCTGGGCCGCCACGACGGCTTCGGCGAGCGGGTGTGGCGGCGCGTGCTGGTGGGCGGCGGCGCCGTCGTCATCGAGGATTGCCGGGGCGGGACGCAGGTGGGCGACGACACCGCAGTGACCGAGCACTTGATCGCCGATCCGGGCGATCTGGCGGCCAACGTGGCCTATTCGCCTGGCTACGGCCGGGTGGAGGCCTCGGGGTGAGGGCGGCGGCCCTGCCCCCGCGCCGGCTGGAATGGGGCGCGCTGGCGCTGCTGGCGGTGGTCAAGCTGGGGTTGCTGGCCGTCTTCGGCCCGACCTGGGAATCGGACTGGACCTCCTACAGTGATATCGCCGACACCATTCTGCGCGAGCGCGGCTGGCTCACCGATGCCGGCCTGGATCGCTACGCCGTCCCGCCGACCCTGTTCCGCAGCCTCGGCTACCCCCTGGTGGTGGCGGCCCTGCGCGGGCTTCTCGGCCCATCCGAAGCCCACCTTTATCTGCTGGTCTGCCTCCAGATCGGCGTCTCCCTCTGCGCCACCGCCCTGGTCTGGCGCCTCGCCGCGCTGCTGCTGGCCTCGCGGTGGCTGGCGCTGGTCGTCGCCTTCGGCCAGGCTACCGGCATCGGCATGCTCTACGACCAGTCGCTGTTGCCCGACAGCCTGTTCGCCAGCGCCTTCATAACCCTGTGGGCGGCCCCGCTGATCGGCCTGCTGAGGGGCTCGCCGGCCTCTCCGCCGCGCCTGTTCGGACTGGGGGTGCTGGCGGCATGCGCATGCCTGCTGCGGGGGAACGGGCTGCCCTTCCTGGTCCTGCTGTCGCCCCCGCTTCTGCTCTGGCTGTGGCGGTCGCGCTCCGTGGCGGCGGCGGCGGCCTGGCTGGGGCCGGTGGCCGCCGTGGTCGCGGCGGTGATGGCGTGGAACGTCGCGCGCACCGGCGAGCCGGTGCTGTCCACCGGCGCCCAGTTCGTGCTGATCCAGGCCATGGTCAAGGCCGAGGCGCGCGGGCACGTGATGTTCGACGGGGACACCGTGCTCGACCGGACGGCGCGGGAACACCTGAAGGAGAAAAGCTACGCCGAGGTCCTCGACATCGTCGCCGCGCTGTTCACCGAGCACCGGGTCGATGCACTGGAATCGGCCCGGTTGCACAAGGCCCTGTATCTGAGGTCCTGGCTGCGTCACCCCGGCGCCATGCTTCAGAACACCATGGAGAACTTCGACGAATCCATCTTCTTTCAGGTGCTCAATCCGCTCGACAACGCGTTCTTCTACAGCCGGCTGGTCACCGGCGACCGCCTGTTTCCAGGCATATCCAAGGCATGGAAGCAGGCCAGGGGGGGCGACCCGGTCATGGCGGCGGCCCTGCTGGCGACGGGCCTATTCCGGGTGGTGACTTACGGACTGGTGATCGTCCTGACGATCGGCGGTCCGGTGCTGCTGATCCGCCGGTGGCGGATTCTTTCGGGCCGTGACTGGGCGGCGCTGTACCTGTGGGGATTGTTCTTCGGCTACACCCTGGCCCTGTGCGCCATTCACATCGCCGCCCGGCACATGCCGGCGGTTGCCGGGGCCGGCCTGTTGGCGGCGCTTTACCTGGGGCGCGAGGCGTGGCGGAGGCGGCCCTATGCACCGGCGTGAATTGCACGCTGCCGTCCCTGGCTCTCTGTGCTATACCCGCCCCATCCCGACCCCGCCGGAGCTGTCCGCCATGTCCGACCTTCGCCCCATCCGCCGCGCCCTGTTCTCGGTCTCGGACAAGACCGGACTGGTGGAGTTCGCCCGCTTCCTGGCCGAACGCAACGTCGAGATCCTGTCCACGGGCGGCACCTGCAAGGCGCTGCGCGATGCCGGCGTTCCGGTGGTCGAGGTGGCCGACCATACCGGCTTCCCCGAGATGCTGGACGGCCGGGTCAAGACCCTGCATCCCAAGGTGCATGGCGGCCTGCTCGGCATCCGCGGCAATGCCGAGCACGAGAAGGCCATGGCCGAGCACGGCATCGCCCCCATCGATCTGCTGGTGGTCAACCTTTATCCGTTCGAGGCCACGGTGGCCAAGGGCGCCGATTACGACACCTGCGTCGAGAACATCGACATCGGCGGCCCGGCCATGATCCGCGCCGCCTCGAAGAACCACGACGCCGTCACCGTGGTGGTCGACGTCGAGGATTACGGCCGCGTGATGGAGGAGATGAGCGCCCAGTCCGGCGCCACCACCCTGGCGCTGCGCAAGCATCTGGCCGCCACCGCCTATGCCCGCACCGGTGCCTATGACGCCGCCATCAGCCAGTGGTTCGCCAAGGAACTGGGCGAGACCTTCCCGCGCCGCGTGGTGGTGTCCGGCGAGCTGCGCCAGGGCCTGCGCTACGGCGAGAACCCGCATCAGGCCGCCGCCTTCTACGTCACCGGCCATCAGCGCCCGGGCATCGCCACCGCCCGCCAGCTGCAGGGCAAGGAGCTGTCGTACAACAACCTCAACGACACCGACGCCGCCTTCGAGCTGGCCTCGGAGTTCGAGGCGCCGACCGTGGCCATCATCAAGCACGCCAATCCGTGCGGCGTCGCCACCGGCGCCGACGTGGTCTCGGCCTACAAGGCGGCGCTGGCCTGCGACCCGGTTTCGGCCTTCGGCGGCATCGTCGCCGTCAACCGCCCCCTCGACGGCGCCACCGCGGAAGAGATCTGCAAGCTGTTCACCGAGGTGGTGATCGCCCCCGCAGCCGACGAGGCGGCGGTGGCGGCCTTCGCCGCCAAGAAGAACCTGCGCCTGCTGGTGACCGGCGGCATGGCTGATCCGAACGAGGCCGGCATGACGCTGCGCGCCGTCGCCGGCGGCTACCTGTTCCAGACCAAGGACAACGGCCGGGTGGCGCTGAACGAGCTGAAGGTGGTGACCAAGCGGACGCCGAGCGAGCAGGAGATGAAGGACCTGCTGTTCGCCTTCCGCGTCTGCAAGCACGTCAAGTCCAACGCCATCATCTACGTCAAGGACGGCTGCACCGTCGGCATCGGCGCCGGCCAGATGAGCCGCGTCGATTCCAGCCGCATCGCCGCCTGGAAAAGCAAGGAGGCGGCCGATGCCGCCGGCCAGGCCCAGCCCGGCACCATCGGCTCGGTGGTCGCCTCCGACGCCTTCTTCCCCTTCGCCGACGGCCTGCTGGCCGCCGCCGCCGCGGGTGCCACGGCGGTGATCCAGCCCGGCGGCTCCATGCGCGACGCCGAGGTGATCGCCGCGGCCGACGAGAAGGGCCTGGCCATGGTGTTCACCGGAATGCGGCACTTCCGGCATTGATGGTGGTGGGTGAGGCAGAGGAACGGAGGGAGCGGGTGGCCAGGACAATCAGTTTCGCCGATTTGACCCATACCGGTCAGGTGGTGTCGGCAAACACCTTCCCGCTCGGTGCCGCCATGGTCGCGGCCTATGCCAGGCAGGAACTGGGCGATGCGGTGGAGATCGGGATCTTCCGCTATCCGGCGGATTTCAGCCGGTGGCTGGAAACCGAGAAACCCGTCGTCGCCGGATTCTCCATCTTCGCCTGGAATATGGCGCTCTCGCACGAATACGCCCGGCGTTTGAAGGACCGGCTGGGGACCGTCACGGTCTTCGGCGGAGTGAACATCCCGGGCGATCCGGACGAGATGAAGGACTTCCTCGCGCGCTATCCGGCGATTGACTTCTGCGTCGAGGGCGAAGGCGAATTGGCCTTCGTCGAGATCTACCGGACCCTCGAACGCTTCGACTTCGACGCCGAGGCGCTGAAGCGGGCCAGGGTGGCCCTGCCCAACACCCGCTATCTGGTCGATGGCGATCTGATCGCCGGCCCCATGCTGCCGCGTATCGCCGACCTGTCGATCATTCCATCGACCTTCGCCGATGGCTTCAGCGACAAGTTCTTCGACGATCATCTGATCCCGCTGGTGCAGACCACGCGCGGCTGCCCCTATTCCTGCACGTTCTGTCACGAGGGTGGCCGCTATTTCAACAAGACCCGGCGCTTTCCCTGGGAGCGCATCCAGTACGAACTGGATTACATCGCGGACCGGGTGAAGGTCCCGGATTTCATCATCACCGACCTCAATTTCGGCATGTTCGAGGAAGACATCGCCACCGCCGAGTACGTGGCCGGGCTCCAGGACCGCATCGGCTGGCCGAAATTCGTCACCATCGCCACCGCCAAGAACCACAAGGACCGGGTGCTCGACATCTCGCGCATCCTGCGCGGGGCGCTGCCTCCGGGAGCCGCGGTGCAGAGCACCGATCCGGCGGTGCTGGAGACCATCAAACGCAAGAATCTTCCCCTCGACGCCGTCCGCGAGGTGGCGCGCACGGCCGAAACCGACGGCGCCGTGAGCTTCTCCGAGGTGATCCTGTGCCTGCCCGGGGATTCCAAGGCGGCGCATTTCCGCTCGGTGTTCGACGTGATCGACAAGGGCTTCACGCTGGTCCGCACCTACCAGTTCCTGATGCTGAACGGGACCGAGGCGGCCAGCCGCGCTTCGCGCCAGCAGCATCAGTTGAAGACCCGGTTTCGCGTCAAGCCGATGAATTTCGGCAAGTACATGTTGTGGGACGAAGAACTGGCAGTGGCTGAAATCGAGGAAATATGCGTCAGTACGGCGCATATGGAATACGACGATTACATGGATTGTCGGGACCTCAGCCTGACCATCGAAATCTTCAACAACAACGGGTTGTTTTTCGAGCTGTTCCAGTTCATCGACCGCATGGGCGTGTCGCGGGCGGACTTCATCCGGGCCTTGTACGAATACGCCACCCAAGGTCAGGGGGTCATCCCCGACCTTTACCGTGCCTACCGTGTCGAAGAGGCCCGCAACCTGTGGGACAGCGGCGAAGGTCTGGCCGCCTTCCTCGCCCAGCCGGGGGTGATCGACCGCTACCTGTCGGGCGAGTACGGCACCAACGAGATCTACAAGTACCGGGCGCTGGCCATGTTCGAGAACATGCCGGCGCTGCACGACGTCGCCTTCGGCGCCGCCCGGTCGCTGCTGGAGGCCCACGGCGTGTGGAACGCCGAGGTCGAGGCCTATCTCGCCCAGCTCAAGACCTTCAGCCAGACCCGCAAGCAGTCCCTGATGGATACCGGATACCAGGCAAGGGACGTCTACACCTTCGATTTCGTGGCACTCGCCCGCGGCAACTTCGTCCAGGACCCCTTCGCCTGCAGGTTCGACGCGCCGACCGAGATCGAGGTGTTCCATTCGCCCAGCCAGCGCGAGCTGATCGAAGGCTACCTGCGCCAGTTCGGCACCAGCCTGATCGGGCTGGGCCGTATCCTCAACCGGGCGCATGTGGCGCAGATGTACCGGTCGGCGCGCATCGCCGGCACCGACATCGTCGCCTCGCCCAACGTCCATTCGTCCGTCAAGTAGGGGGGAAAGAGCATGAGCAAGACCTACTGCATTCTCGGCGGCGGCGGCAGCTTCGGCATCCATACCGCCCTCTACCTGCTTGAGCACGCCAACCCGAAGAAGGTGATCGGCGTCGGCCGCAATCCGCTCCGGCCCGAGCCGTTCTCGCTGAACGTGGACAGGATCGAGGGCTACGAGTACCACGCCCGCCACGTCACCTACGAACTCGACCTGCTGCTGGAGCTGCTGGACCGCGAGAAGCCGGAAATCATCATCAACTACGCCGCCCAGGGCGAGGGGGCGGTCAGCTGGAAGCATTCCTGGCGCTTCTTCGAGACCAATTCCATGGCGCTGGCCCGCCTTTCCGAGGAATTGATGAAGCGCGACTGGCTGGAGCGGTTCATCCAGATCGGCACCTCCGAGATGTACGGGTCGGTCGATCACGCGGTCACCGAGGACGAACCGATCAAGCCGTCCAGC
Organism: Magnetospirillum sp. UT-4; assembly: GCF_902729435.1. Lineage (GTDB taxonomy): Bacteria > Pseudomonadota > Alphaproteobacteria > Rhodospirillales > Magnetospirillaceae > Magnetospirillum. The sequence continues at coordinate 85,379 of NZ_CACVCG010000013.1, read as the reverse complement.
CCCTACGCCGCCTCGAAGGTCGCCTTCGACATGTACCTGGTGTCGGTGTCGAAGTACCTGAAGTTCCCCATGAACATCATCCGCCCGTCCAACGCCTATTGCCCCGGCCAGCTGCTGCACCGGGTCATCCCCAAGGCGGTGTGGTGCGGCCTGAAGGGGGCCAAGCTGCCGCTGCACGGCGGCGGCCGGGCGGAAAAGTCCTACATCCATGCCCGCGATCTCGCCCGCGCCATCCACCTGGTGGCGGAAAAGGCACCGCTGGGCACCATCTACAACGCCGGTTCGGCGGCGCCGACCTCGATCCGCGAGGTGGTGGAGCGCACCGCCGGCGCGCTGGGCATGCCGTTCGAGCAGCTGTGCGAGGTCACCGGCGACCGCCTGGGCCAGGACTCCCGCTACTGGCTCGATTCGTCGGCGATCAAGCGCGACGTCGGCTGGGAGGCGCAGATCGGCTGGGACGAGGGCCTGGCGGAGATGGTCGCGTGGGGCCGCCGGTACTGGGACCAGCTCAAGGACTGGCCGACGGATTACGTGCTGAGGGGCTGAGGCGAGATGGAGTCCCGGCCCAACCGCTTCGACGCCGACGCCGCGCGCCTGCGCTGCCGGGCGTATCGCCGCCGCATCCTCGAGGTCTCACAGCAGGTCTCGGCCCTGCACGTGGCGCCCGCCTTCAGCTGCGTCGAAATCACCGACGCCATCTACAACGGCCTGATGTCGGGCGACGACGTTTTCCTGATGTCCAAAGGGCACGGCTGCATGATCCAGTACGTGATCCTCGAGGAACGCGGCGTGCTGGATCGCCGCGACCTCGACGAGTACTGCACGGCGACCGGCCGCCTCGGGGCGCATCCCGATTACGGCACGCCCGGCATCGCCGCCTCCACCGGCTCGCTCGGCCACGGCCTGGGCATCGCCGTGGGCCAGGCCTATGCCGAGCGCCTCAAGCGCGGCGCCGTGACCATCTTCTGCGTGCTGTCGGACGGCGAGTTCCAGGAAGGATCGACCTGGGAGGCGATGATGATGGCCGGCAATCTGGGCCTGCCCAACCTGGTCGCGGTCATGGACAACAACGACTTCTCCGGGCTCGAGCGCATGAGCGAGGGCCACCGGGCGTTCTATCCCCTGCTCGACAAGGCCCGCGCCTTCGGCTGGGAAGCGATCGAGGTGGACGGTCATGACGGCGCCGCCATCCACGACGCCGTCCGGCAGCGCCAGGGCGGGCGGCCGTTGCTGGTGGTGGCGCGGACGACCAAGGGCAAGGGCGTCTCCTACATGGAGAACGTGCCGATCTGGCACTACCGCTCGCCCAATCCCGCCGAATACGCCCAGGCCCTCGGCGAACTGGAGGCGGCACCATGAGGAACCGGTTCGCCGACACCTTCTACGAACTCGGCCGCGAGGATCCGCGGCTGTGCGTCATCGTCGCCGACATTTCGCCGGCCGGCTCCATCGCCCGCTTCCGCGAGGAATTCCCCGAGCGCTTCGTCAATACCGGCGTGGCCGAGCAGATCATGATCGGCATGGCCGCCGGCATGGCCCAGCGGGGCCTGCGCCCCTTCGCCTACACCATCGCCACCTTCACCCTGTTCCGCCCGTTCGAGATGATTCGCGACGATCTCTGCTATCAGGGACTGCCGGTGACCTGCGTGGGCATCGGCGGCGGGCTGACCTATTCGACCCTGGGGGCCACCCACCACGCCCAGGAGGACGTGGCGCTGGCCTGCACGGTGCCCAACCTGCGGGTCATTGCCCCGTGCGACCCGGCCGAGGTGGTGGCCGCCACCCGCTGGTGCGCGACCCAGTCGGAGGGGCCGGTCTACCTGCGCCTGGGCAAGGCCGGCGAGCCGGACTTCACCGCCGATGCCCCCGAGCCTTGGGTATTCGGCAAGCTGCGCACCATCCGCCGGAGCGGCGGCGATGTCTGCATCCTGTCCTACGGGTCGATCATGAAGATGGCGATGGAGGTGGCGGATGCCCTGGAACGGCAGGGCAAGGGCGTGTGCGTGAAGTCGTGCCACACCGTCAAGCCGCTGGACCGCGCCGGCATCATCGACACCCTGGCCGCATTCGACGAGGTGGTGGTGATCGAGGAATGCGTCGGCAACGGCGGCCTGGGCATGCAGGTCAAGGCCATCGCCTGGGAGGAAGGCGCCAACTGCCGCCTGCGCACCTTCAGCCTGCAGGACCGGTTCCTGCACATGTACGGCTCGCACGACGAGGTACTGGCCGCTCACGGCCTTGACGTCGCCCGCATCCTCTCCGCCTTGGGGTGATGGTCCCGGCTATCCGGCGCGCAGCACCTTGTCCTTCTGGTAGTTCGGGTTGAGTTCGATGTCATAGGGGCTCGCGGCCTGAGTGGCCGCGAACTCGCTGTAGTCGCCGATGTATTCCTTGTCCACCGCGACGATGCAGTTCGGTGCCCGCTTGGCGAAGTGGTGGAAGCTGCGCATCTTGGCGACGATCTGCTCCAGCGGCATATCCCTGACGTTGCCGAAGGACGCGGGGTTCATGGAACAGCCGGTCACGTCGCCGTAAGGGGCGACGTGGATCTTCTCGAAGCCGGCGGGACAGCCGATCTTGAGGTCCAGGTTGACGTCGTAATCGCTGCGCAGTCCGGGATTGCGGTTGTAGAGATCGCGCAACGTCGCCCAGAACTCGGCGTCGAACAACTCGTCGCCCATGCATTCCGCCCGGCCCATGGGGGTCATCAGGTTGATGGTGACGCCCAGGCCCTTCTCGCGTGCGAAATCCACGATGCTGATGGTGTCCTGCAGGTTCTTCTTGCTCGTCGCCACCCCGAGGAACACGTCCAGCCCCAAGGACTTGCAGGTTTCAATCACCTCGAAGACCTTGTCGCGGTGCCCGTCATAGCCGCGCATGGCGTCGTTCGCCTCCGCCTCGAGGGAATTGAGGCTGAAATTGACCAGGAAGACGCCCCGGCGCTTCAGATCGACCAGCATGTCCCTGGTGAGCAGGATCGCGTTGCTGGTGAAGGTCACGATGTTGTCCTTCGGCTCCAGCGCGTCGATGATATCCATGAAGTCGCGCCGCAACAGGGGTTCCCCGCCCAGAAGCACCGTGCTGAACGCCCCCATCCGCTTGGCCTGCCGCCAGGTGTTCCGGATCTCGTCGACACTCAGGAGCTGCTGGCCCTTCTTCGCGAACTTGGAGGCGTAGCAGAACTCGCACTTGGACTGGCATGCGGCGGTGATCGAGAATTCGCAGATTCGCAGCGTCGGCTTCCGCAGCACCAGGGTCCGGAAATAACCCCTGGCAATGCCGGCCAGAAGTTTCGGCCGGTAGCGGATCTTGTTGAGCTGATGAACGCTCTTGACGATGCCGTCCAGTTTCAAGAAGGCCTCCCTTAATCGCTGCACGAAGCAGATTGGGTTTCTAGGCGGGCTTTTCCACCCAGAAATTCATGATCCCACCGCGGCCGACAACAAACTCGAGCATACAGAAGGGTGCAGCAGTCAGGAGCAGCAGCGGATAGGCCGGCGTTTTTCCGTAGGTCATCCCGGGGCGCCAGCCCAGCCCGCCGACCAGGAGGTTCTGCAGCGACAAGGCCGCCTGGAGATGCAGGGCCGATGCGACCCGGACCTTGCCGAAGCCCGCCCGTTCCAGGGCGGTGGCGAGCCCGTGACTGGAGAACATCTGCAGGTGCCGGGGAAAATGATAGCCCCCCCAGTACCGGCCGAACACCGCCCGGTCAAAGCTATCGACGCAGGGAAGCTGACCGCAGAGCATCCCGCCGGGCCGCAACAGGCTGAACGCTCTGGCGAGAACCTCCGCGGGCGAAACCACGTGTTCGAGTACGTGATACATGGTGACGACATCGAACCGCCCCTCGTAGGGGGTGATGTCCAGCGCCTCCAGCGATCCCGGTTCGACGGCGAAGCCTTTCTCGCGCGCCGATTTCACCATGTCCGGATTGATTTCGACGCCGGCGAACTCGAAGGCGCCGTGGCGGGCCATGTCCTCGAAATGCCGGCAATCTCCGGTGCCCACGTCGAAAATGCGGGTCGGCTGTCCGCCCAGTCCGTAGCGGCCCAATTCCTCGGCCCGCTTGCGCCCGCGCATGGCCACCAGGGCGCCGACGATGGTGCCGTGATCCTCGTTATAGGCGTGGTAGTCGCGGGGATAGAACGACGGCAGGACGGCCTCGGCCGGACGAGGCGCCAGGAATTCCGACGTGCAGGCCCGGCAGGCGAGGATGCCGTAGGCCTGATCCGTCCGCACCCGGTATTCGTAATCCTCGGGCTGGGCGGCGACGGCGTTCACGTCGCCGGCGCCGCAGATGGGGCAAGGAATCGGTGCCGGCTGGGATCCGCTCGGCATGCTGACCTCGATGGCAGGGGGAAACGACTGGCGGCCAAGAGTGGACCAGGACCGCCGAAATGTCGAATCTTTCGGCCTGTTCGGCAATGGGCCCTCTTCTCAGTCCCGCCGACGTCGGTAAGGGCTTTTTCAGGGTGTGCATCCCAGCTAACATAGGTTCCCGATCAGGGTCGAGCCTTGTGAAAGCGCCACTGTGATGATCAGCGTCATTATTCCCGCCTATAACGAAGAAAATTGTCTTGCCGAGTTGTTCCTGCGAACCAAGGCGACAATGGATGGGCTGGAAGAGGAATTCGAGTTCATCATTGTGGATGATGGAAGCACGGACGGGACGGCTGCCGTGGCGCTATCGCTGGTGGACGAGTATCGGCAGGTCGTCTACATCCAGCACCGTCGCAACTTCGGAAAATCGGCCGCCCTGATGCGGGGCTTCGAAGCGGCGCGCGGCTGTTTCATCGTCATGATGGATGCGGATCTGCAGGATCACCCCGAGGATATCCCGGATCTGGTCGCTCCCTTGCGGGGTGAGGTGGATCTGGTCAACGGCTGGCGGTCCGAACGCAAGGATACCGGCCGCAAGCGCTTCGTTTCCAGCGTCTACAACAAGCTGGTCACGCAACTGCTCGGGACCCGCCTCCATGATATCAACTGCGGCATCAAGGCAATGCGCCGCGATGTTTGCCAATCCCTGCAGCTGACCGGGGATCTCCACCGTCTCATTCCGGCGATCGCCCAGATCCAGGGTTTCAAGGTCACCGAAGTCAAGGTCCGGCACGCCGACCGGCGGCACGGAGCCTCTCGCTATCCGCTACTGCGCTATCGCGGCATTCTCGACCTGATCGCCCTGGTCGGCCTGCGCGGCCTTCAGGCCAGCCCGCTGCACTTCTTCACCAAGATATCCCTGGTATTCTGGCTGAGCGCCGTCGTCGCCGCCATCGCGTGGGCCGCGACCGGCCGATGGCTGTCCCACGAAACGCCGGTCATCCGGGTCATCTCGCCCTTGCTCGGGGCGTTTTCGTGGTGGCTGGTGATGGTTGGCACCATGCTTCCGGTGCTGGGTTTCTACATGGAGGTTTCCATGTTCCGGACGCCGAACGACGCGTGGCGTGGCAGTGCCGTGCGCCGCGTGGTCCGCAACGGCGATTCCGCCGACCGATGACCGGTTTCGGAGAGGGGTGCGGTGAGTCCGACGCGGCGATCCAGGTCACGTTTCATCACGCCGCCGATATCAGGCGCAGTCACAACCGCCTGAACAACCCCTTCATCACCGCCAAGGAACGCGCCATCGCCGCACGCATAGCCGCAGCGGCCGGGGGCGCACCGCGCGATGGCCTCGACATCGGCTGCGGCGAGGGATCGAACCTGTCCTATCTGCGGGAGGCCATGCCCGGGACCAGGTGGGCCGGGATCGATTTTTCCAGCGCCAAGGTCGGCTTCGCCCGCGAGATCCATGGCGACGGGTTCGCGCTGGCCTGCGCCAATGCCCTTGCCCTGCCGTTCGCCGATTGCTCGTTCGACCTCGTCGTGTGTCGCGACCTTCTGCATCACGTGAACTGGAACCGCGCCGGCGTGCTCGCCGAGGCGGCCCGGGTCACCCGTCCCGGCGGGACCGTCGTGGTCATCGAGAGCCATGGCCGGCGCCTTCTCGGCCGCCTCTTTCAATGGCTGGTCCCGGCCGAGCGGGGAGGGCGGGACTCGGTACCCGAGGCGCTGTTGCGCCTGGCTGCCGAGGTGGGGGTTGGCCGGCTGGAATGGCTCGAGGCGAGCTTCCTGACGCGCGCCCTCGCCTTCTTCATCGGATGGCCGCGGCGGTCCTGGGCCCGGACCGCCGCCACCCTGCTCTATCGCGCGGCGGAGGTGTGGGAACGGGCCGTCGCCCGGCTGCGGCGGCAGGACGGATGGACCTACATGATGGTGGTGGTGCAGCCGGACAGGGCGGCGTCAGCGTCCGGCGGAACCGGGGGCGAACACGTCGCGGGCGATGGTCAGGGCCATCTGCGCCTTGCGTGAAAGTTCGCGGGCGGAGGTCAGCGTCCGCAGTTCGTGCAGGATGCGCCGCGGCCGGAAATAGTAGCGGCGCAGCGCCTTGTTCTTGAGCGCGAGCAGGGTCCGGCGGTCCAGGATGTTCTCGATGACCTGTGGAATGGCGTAATCCGGAACCGGGTTGCGGGTGAAGTCGCGCCAGTGGTCGGTGGCGATGATCCCGCGTTCCAATGCCTGGTCGTAGATGGCGGTGCCGGGATAGGGAATCAGCACCGCGAAAACCCCATAATCCGCATCGAGCTTGAGGGCGAGATCGATGGTCTTCATGGCGTCTTCGTAGGTCTCGTCGAGGAACCCGAACATGTAATAGGCCATGGTATGGAAGCCGCACGACTTGGCCAGCTTCAGGGCGTGTTCGGCCTGCTCCAGCGTGAGGAACTTGCCGGAATTCTTCAGCACCGCGGGTGAGCCGCTTTCGATGCCGAAGTGGATGCGGTAGCACCCCGCCCGCCTCATCAGGGCGTAGGTTTCGGGGTCGGCACGATTGGCCCGGTCACGGATCGCCCAGCGCACGTTGATCCGGTTTTCGATCAGTCCGTTGCAGATGTCGATGACCCGCTGCTTTCCCCAGGTGAAGGTGTCGTCGTAGACCTGCACGTCGGTGATGCCCAATTCCGCGATCTGGCGGAATTCCTCCACCACCTGCTCGGCGCTTCGGGCATAGACCTTCTGGACGTCCATCTTGCAGAAGACGCATTTGTACGGACATCCGCGCGACGTGATCATGGTCGTCTCGAATTCTTCTGCCGACAGGACCGAGGTGTAGCGCCGGAACGGCAGCAACGTGCGGTCCACCACCGGCATCGCGGTGATATCCGAAAGGGTCGCGATCCGCACGGTGGGGGGGAGGATCTGCCCGTCCTCCTTTCGCCACAGGCCCGGCAGGTCGCCCGCGGGCAGTCCCTGGGCCAGCCGGGACACCAGGTGGTGAAGGGTCTCTTCGCCGTCGCCGGACACCAGGAAGTCGGCGCAGGAAAACCGCAAGGACTCCTCGGGGTAGACGGAACAGTGGGGACCGCCGAGAACGATGACCGCCTGCGGCAGGCGGCGGCGGACTTCCTGGGCTGTCTTCCAGGCCGAATACCAGAAATCCGTCCAGGCGGTGATGCCCACCAACCTGGGGGCCTGGCGGGCGATGGCGTCGGCGGTCGCCTCGGGGTCGAGGTCGTCGAGCTGGGCGTCGAGGCATTCGACATTGCGAATGCCGCGATGAATCAGGTAGGTGGCGAGATTCAGGATGCCTTGAGGCGGCTTGTGCCCCAACCCGCCGCCCTTGTGGAAGGTGAACAGGGACTGGACGGAATGGCGGTCCGAGGGCTGAACCAGCAAGACCTTGTAGTCGCCGTCGGGACGGGCCTGGACGTGTGCATCAACCACGGTTACGTTCCTTCGGCAGCGGCGCGTCGCTCAGGCGCTCATCTTCGTCTCGACGGGAGTCTCGTTCAAGACATGCCGGTCGTACCAAGCGGCAAGGCTGAACAGCGCCCACAATTCCCTGCCGTGATCGGCCTTCCGGGAAAGGTGCTCGTGCTTGAGGCGCGCGACCTCGCCGTAATGGAAGAGGCCGCGCTCCTCCACCCGTTCGCGGCTCAACACCTCGTCTAGGACATCCTTCAGGGGCCCGCGCAGGAACGCCCCGGACGGCGGCGCGAAGCCCTTCTTGGGACGCCTCAGGATGTCCGCCGGGAGGTGTGGTGCCAGGATGCGCCGCAGCAATCCCTTGGGATGGCCGCCCAACATCTTCATGTCGATGGGCAGCGGCAGCACGTAGTCCAGGACGTCCTGGTTCAGAAGCGGAACCCGGGCCTCGAGCGAGGCCGCCATGGTCATCCGGTCGCACTGGAACAGGCCGTTCCCCGCCAGGAAGAAATCCATGTCCAGCGCCATGATCCGATCCGGCAGGGTCCGCTCGGACAGGCCGTCCTCGGCCGCGTGCACCGGCTCGAAGGTGTCCGCGGCGACCTTCTCCAGGATGTCGGGCCTGAGAAGCCGCGCCTTGGCGCAATCATCGAAATACCCCATCCAGAGGAAATGCTGCTCCTCGGGGCGAAGGGTGGGACCGCGAAGGAAGCGGGAGGCCTTGAACCTCAGGCTGAGGTAGGCGTCGCTTTGCGGCAGCATCGCAACCAGCCGCGACGCCAGGTCGCGCCGGATCGTCAGCGGAAGGCGGCGGAACCAGCCGGCGACCTGGTGCGCCCGCAGGGTGGGATAGCCGGCGAAGACCTCGTCGCCGCCCCAGCCGGTCAGGGCGACCTTGATGTGCTGGCGGGCAAAACGGGAGAGCAGGAGAAGGGGAACCGCGGTGGAATCGGCGAAGGGCTCGTCCATGGCGCCGATCCAGCCGGAGACCCCCTCGCGCAGCAGGTCGGGGGTCATCTCGAGCACGCGGTGGCGCAGGCCGAAATGGCTGGCGATCCGGCGCGCCGCGTCCGATTCGTCGTGACTGCGTTCGCGGAAACCGACCGAGAACGACTGCAGATCGGCCCCCCGGCGGGTGGCGTAGCAGGCGATGGCCGCCGAATCGAGGCCGCCGCTGAGGAACAGGCCGAGGGGGACGTCGCTCATCAGTTCGCGTTCGACGGCGGTCTCGATCCGCCGCTCGGTCTCGGCCATCACGTCGGCGACGCGTTCGCGCGGCCCCTGTCCGAAGGACGGGCGCCAATAGCGCTGCCAGTGCAAGGGCCGCGCTCCGTCGTTCGCGCGCCAGACGGCGAAATGCCCGGGCGGCGCCTTGGTGATCCCGGCGAAAGGCGACGCGAGCGGCGGGATGTAGCCGAACGTCAGGTAGCCGTGGATGGAAGTCCAATCGACCTCCGGCCTTCCGACGGCGGGCAGCAGCGCTTTCGCTTCCGATGCGAAGGCGAAACCGGCGCCGGATTGGGCCAGGTAGAGCGGCTTGATGCCGACACGGTCGCGGGCGAGCACCAATTGCCTGGACGCCCGGTCCCAGATGGCGAAGGCGAACATTCCGTTCAGGCGCGGGAGGCAGTCCGTGCCCCAGTGCATGAAGGCCTGAAGGACGGTCTCGGTGTCGCAGTGCGTGCGGAACGAGCGACCCAGCGCCATGAGCTGATGACGAAGCTCGCCGTGATTGTACAGCTCGCCATTGTAGACGATGACGTGGCCGTCGATTTCCATCGGCTGGTGGCCGGCAGCCGAATCGATGATGGACAGGCGGTTGTTGCCGAGGGCGATGCCATCGTCGATGAAGATGCCGGAATCATCCGGGCCGCGATGGGAAAGGCGGCGGCACATGAGGTCCGCCCGATCCCTCGTATCGGCCGCCGATGGGGCGCAAAATCCGAAGATGCTGCACATCTCGGGTGAAAAGCCTTTCCGTTGGTGCGGCTATTTCCGGCCGCTGAAGGCGAAGGACATCACGTTGAGGCCGGCGACGACCTTCACCATCACCTCTTCCAGGCTGCGCAGGGACGATACCCGCCCCGCCAGATATCCGGGGCGCAAATAGAAGCGGCGATAGGCCCGCACGACCTGCCGGGACAGCTCCTCGGCGGGAATGCCGCACAGGGCCTCGGCGAAAAACGACTCGGTGTGCAGGTTCTCCATCGTCGAGCCGCTGCCGTCCTGGATCTCGGGGAAGATCTCCGCGACCATGTCGAAGATTTCGGTGCCGGGATAGGGGGTCAGGATCCCGAACGTCGCCGTCGTCGCCTTCAGCGTGTCGATCACGAAATCCACCGTCTTGCCGATGGTTTCGACGGTCTCTCCCGGTCCGCCGAAAATGATGTGCGCGTGGGTGTCGATGCCGATCTCGCGGGCCAGCCGGAAGGTCTCTTCGGCCTGCGCGATGGTGGTACCCTTCTTGTAGCGGTCGAGAAGCTCCTGGCTGCCGGTTTCGACCCCGAATTTCAGCAGATGGCAGCCGGCCTGTTTCATGGCGAGCATCTGCTCGCGGTCGATCATGTCGACCCGGCCGTTGGCGACCCAGGTGAAATCCATCTCCTCCGCCCGCATGCGGTCGTAGACCTGCATGTTGCGGCCCTTATAGGCCGAGAACGTCTCGTCCCTGAAGAATATCTCGCGATACCCGAGGCGGCGGATGTCCCGCATCTCCTCAATGATCTTCTCGGCCGACCTGGCCCTGGTCTTGTTTCCGTAAAAGACAGGCGCGGTGCAGTAGTTGCATCGCGCTGGGCAGCCGCGCGACGTGAACATGGTGGCGAAGGGCACGCGCTTGACCACCGGATTGAAGTAATCGACGTTGCCCGGCAACAGGGTGCGGTCCGGAATGGGAAGGTCGTTCATGTTCAGGAATGGCCGCACGGGATTGATCCTCGGCTGGCCGTCGCCGTCCCGATAGCCGATGCCGAGCACGTCGGCGGTGCTCGTTCCGGACAGCAGATGGCCGAGAAGCTCCCGAATGGTGTCCTCCGCCTCCCGGGTCACGACGAAATCGACCACGTCTTCCTTAAGGCAGGCTTCCGCCATGAACGTCGGATGCGATCCGTAGAGGATCGACCGCACGCCGGGATTGGCCTCCTTGATCTTCCGCAGGGTCAGGCAGTCGTGGCGGAAGGACTGGGTCGAGGACATGATGAGGACGGCCAGAACGTCGGCAAATCCCGACGCGGCCAACTGGTGATAGCGTTCCGGTTCGTACTGCGAATCGAGGAACAGGACATCGAGGCCGTCTTGCCGGGCGTGGGTGGCCGCAAGCAACTCGTTGGTGGGCGGCATGCTCATGCCGCCGACACGTTTCCCGTTGCACCAGCACCCGTAGATGAAGTCCCGCACCACGTTGCGGTGGGCGCTTTCGACGGGGGGCTTCAGGAACACCGCTTTCATCACGATTCTATTTTCCCGCCTCGATACGGTAGAAATAGCCGAAGCGATTGCGCCCGCTGCCGGGCTTGGCGCCAATGGGAATATTGTAGCCGTAAGGCTCGATATCCACCGTCGAGAAATCCGAGAACATTTTCCGCAGCTGGTCGGGCGTATACCAGTACATCCATGGCACGCCGAAACATTCCAGCAACATGGTGCCAATGGAATCCATCATGAACCGCCGGCCCTGAAGCCATCCGTAGATGGTTCTCTCGCGGCCCGTTATCCGGTCCAGCCCGTGCTGAAGGCCACGCAGGGCCTTCGCAATGCCGACCTTCAGCGAGCCATGCCGGTACAGGACGATGATGCAGCGCCCGCCCGGCTTCAGGACCCGATGGACCTCGCGGATCGCCTTGGCCGGGTCGGGCGTATGATGAAGAACCCCGAGTGAATAGACGAAATCGAACGTGTCGGATTGGAATGGCAATGCCAGCGCGTCGGCGCGTCGGAACTCGGGAACCACGCCAAGAGAGAACAGCGATGACGCCTCCCCGATCGACGCGCGGCAACGTTCAACGGATTCGGTTGAATAGTCGATACCCGTGTAGTGGCTCTGGGCGTCGAGACGGGCACAAATGTTGAAGCCATCGACACCCTGGCCGCAGCCGACCTCGAGGACATCGACGCCGCGGGTGGGGATGCGGTCGAGTTCGAAGGGAATCCATGGCTCCATCCGGTAGCGCTGCTGCATCTTCTTCAGCAGCGTGCCGTCGGTGCCGCAGGGATTCTGGCTCCAGAAGTCGAACTGGGTCGCCTCGTCGGCCCTCGGTTCAGTTGGCGTCATGGCTTCCCCGGTCCCGTGCAGATCGGCCGCAGCAGCCATTGCAACTCGCCGCCGATGGTTTCAAGGTCGCGGCGGAATTCGGCCTGCTGTTCGGGCGGGTTGTTGCGAATGCGCTCGGCGGCGACGTGAACCGCCTTCCACTTCATCTTGTCGAGGCGGGCATCGGCGTTGCGCAGGGCCTGATCGACAGACAGCCCAAGGCCGGCGCCGACCACCACCGTTACCACCAGGCTCACCACCAGGGTCTTGAGAAACAGTGTGCCCAGGGACGATGCCGGGCGCGGTCCCTGTCCCGCCGCCGCCGCTGCCATCGGGCCGGGTGGCGGAAGCCCGGCGTCAGTGTATTCGCGGACCATGGCGGCATAAGACGCGTCCATCTTGTCCAACGCAGTCTTCCGGTCGGTGTCGTGCACGAGGAGCGCCCATTGCGGCGCGTACACGTAGTGGCGCCCGTTCTTGCGCCACATCTCAAGCTTGATCCCGTCCATGTACCATCCTTGAAGAGGGGCGTCAGGCGGTGGTCGCCGCGCAAGCCAAATGGCCATTCACTCTGCTTTTAACGAGGCGTGGTCGCTTCGTAAAGGCGAATGGCCGTAAATCTACTCAGGGCCGAAAGTCGATTCTTTCCTGCGCACGCAGGCGATCGTCCTTGGTCACCTGAAGCACCGAAACGTAGACCAGGACAGGCGGGTACTCGATCTTTTTCCGCGCCAGGATATCGGCACGAAGGCCGTTCCGCGACAGCGTCGCCACCGCCGTGTCCTGGTCCTGCTCACCGTGGGACAGAACCGCAAGCCGGAAAGTTTTTGGCAGCATGTAGGCGCGCTCCAGCGCAAGCGTGTCGAATGTCTTGGTTGAGAGATAAGGGTCGGCCAAGAAGTAAACCGGATCCTTGCCCGATATGATCGAATAGCCGTACATGCCGAGAGCGGCGCCGTAAAGAGCTCCGTAGTCGATTCTATATCCGACCGGATCCTTTTGGCAGTCCTTGTCCGGATTCATAATATATTCATTCGAACGAAACCACGATGTGCCAAACCTATATTCAGTAAAAAGCTCAAAAATGTCAGTAACGGCCTGGTACTGTTCCTCGAAGTATCCGCATCTGTTGAGAGAATCATAGGAACCGATAGAAATGGATGCTGTGTGGTTGTTCGCAAACGCCAGGCAAACGGACAGAATGGTCACCTGGGCACTGCCGTCGTAGCGTCTGATCGCGGCGGCAGCGCGGTATGCATATGGGAAAAAAAGGTAGAGTGCTGCGCAAATGGAGGCGATCAACACCACGTCCAGGGAGTATGTGATCCCGGAATTTGGCGGGATGCCCAGGATGCCCCTGGCGAGGTTGAGCACGCCGTCTGCCGCATTGGCGACCAACCCGCCGAAGGCCAGGGCCGACACCATGATGCCCAGTGCTATGAGCTTGGTCGCCCATGCCAGTCCGGCATTGGCGGGAACGGACAGGCCGGAGACCTTCAGCGCGTAGGCGAACAGCGCCGCGATGCCGAAGAACACAAATGGCACCTGATAGGCGATGATGTTGTCGCGCGCAAACTGGCCGTGTCCGATCAGGTGCATGAACAACCCGGCAGCGGCGGCGGCCAGCGATACGAGCAGGCACAGCATGATGGCCTGAAGGTAGGGGGCGTTGCGCCTGACAAGCAGCAGGCGCGCCAGCAGCAGCACTGACGCAGCGAAGGTGGCGAAAGGAAGGGCGAAACCCTTCGCGGTATCGAAAATTTCGGACAGCGGTGCCCAGTACCCGGGATGGAATGCGAACGAGCCGGTGGACTGGCCGATCACAATGATCTTGAAGGGCGTGACGATGCCGCTGAAGAAAAAGAACGGCCCGCCCATGGCATAGCTCACCACGCAGTAGAGCAACGTGACGATCAGCGCCCCCCCCATCACCCACGAGGCACTGGCCAGGATGGGGCGGCGGCCACCCTGGTGGTTCAGCCAGAGGAACCAAACGACCATGGCGGGGATGAAGGCCGCCATATAGACGGTCTGCAGTCCCTGTCCCCAGAAGACGCCACTCCAGATCAGCCATTTGCGCCAGCCGGCGTCTACCCGTGCCGCCCTCTCGAGGGTGTACATGGCGATCAGGGCATTGAGGGCGCCATCGTGGACCTGATAGTCCCACTCGAACGATGTCACGGTATGAAACTGGCTGTACGTGGCAAACGCCGCCGTCGCCAGGAAGGCGACGTTGCGCCCTAGAACGTTGCGGACCGGCAGATAGAATGCGGCGATCAAGCCGCAGAACATGCCGATGTGCAGGACGTAATGCGCGACATGCGCGGAAAAGACGTGGTGGACGACATATCCCTTAAGGTTCCAGGAAATCCTGGCCGCCTTGTAGGTTTCGTAGAGTTCCGGCCAGTCGCGCGGCCCCTCGAAGAAGAACGCCTTGCTTTGCCAGCCATCGGTAGGGTGGCCGGCCGGAAACAACCACTCGGTGTTGGCCAGCAATAGGATGAACGGAATCACAAGCAGAACGGCGAGCTCGATGTCAATTCCCCACCGGCCTTTGCCGGACCTCATGATCGTTCCCCTGTTCATTGGGCCGGCTCCGCAGCCAAGGCGGCCTTGGCCTGGTCGTCACCCCTGTCTGCGGCCATTTTCAGCCACCTGGTTCCTTCGGCGGCCCTGGCATCGGATCGCCTGTCGTTCAGGAGGGCTAGGCCCAACTTGCGCTGCGCGGGCACGTCGCCGCCTTCGGCGGCCTTGCGATACCATTCGATTGCCTTCTCTCTGTCCGGCGTCACCCCGTCGCCCTTCCACAGCAGGTCGGCCAGTTCCGCCTGGGCGAAGGTATCGCCGCGTTCCGCCGCCTTGCCGAACCATTCGGCTGCCAACGCCATGTCCTTCGGCGCGCCACGCCCCGACGCATATAGTTGTGCAAGGGCGACCATGGCGTCCGAAAAGCCGGCATCCGCCGCGCGCCGCATCCAGCTGGCGGCCACGCGGTCATCTCGCGGAACCCCGACACCATTCGCATGCATAAGCGCATAGATATACTGTGCGAACTTCAAGTCCTCTTCAGCTGCTTTGCCCATCCAGCGGGCTGCCGCAGGAAGATCCTTGTTTGGACCCCGGCCCTCGAGATACATGGTCGCCACCCGGCATTGCGCCGGGGCATAGCCGATTTCCGCCAGTTCGAGGAAGTGCTTGAGAGCGGACGTCATGTCGCCGCTGTCGTACATCGCGATGGCGAGATGGCAGAGATGCTTGTGGGGTGGCGAAAGCCTGAATTTCACGACTTCGGGCGGCGCATCGGGGGAAACGGCGATCTGATTGGAAAGGCACTGGTTCCGTCTCAGCAGGCAAGGGTCCGCCATGCTACCAGGTGCGTTGTCGGCTGCCATTGTCGGCCGGCCGCACAGGAATGCGAGCAGGAGAAGGCCAGCGGGCCGGACGATCCTTCGCAACCGAGCGCTCGGCATAGGTGCATCTCCGTCTGCGCTGGAGCCTGATGCCATTGCCGCACAGGCCATACCATGGACAAACGGGGAGCATAGCCATGGAATACCGGGAAACAACCCTTCATTCCTCCGCCGTTACCCTCTTTTTGTGCCGAAACCACATGGCCCCCAGGGCGAGGTGGCAGCCGACCAGGACGGTGCCGGCAATCGCGAACCGGATCGCCAGGTCGGCCGGCGTGGCGGGCGGCGCGATTAGGCACCAGGCAGAAACGGCGAAAAAGCCTATCGCCCAGCCTGCCGTCACGGTCAGTCTGCCATTCGCCAAGTCCAGGGTGGCTGAATACCGCAGCAGGCTGGCACTCAGTGTGGACAGACAAAGCGCCGCGACCGCGACCGTGTCCGCGCCGTTGAGGAGTCGTCCGTCACCTGCGGTATGCGCGGTGACGGCGATGGACAGCCCGGTCAGTCCGGTCACGAACGCCGTAGCCATCCATCCTCTGAGGGCCACTCGCTGCCGTCCCCGGCCGGACCCGGCCAATGCTAACGGCAAGGCGGTCTGTATGATGGGTCCGGCAAGCAGCAATGCCGCCCTGGGCAATGTCGCCGCAGCCGTATAGGCGCCAAAGGCCGTCTTGTCGAGGATCAGATAGGCAATCCCGAGATCGACGTAGGGCAGCAGGTTGAGGAACGCCAGCCATGCCAGGAACCGGCCATGAAGGACGTTGCCGAATTCCTCCGACACGGCCGCCGCGCCTGCCGGCGGCGCGACCAGACGCCAAGAGACGGCGAGCAGCAGCAGCGTCGCGACCAATATGCCGGCCAGTCCGGCCAGCGCCGTGCCGGCCGCCAGCAGCGCCGCGGCGCCGAATGTCAGTCGCGCACCGGTCCAGCCCAGAAGATACAGACCGACTGCGAACTGGCGGGAACACCCGATCAGGTGGGCTCGAAAGGTGTCGGCGAGGTAAGACAGGAAGGCGATACCCACGACGATGGCGGCGATCGCCATGCGTCCGGGGCCGTCCATGGCCGAGACGGCGAGCAGCGCCGCCAGCACGATGGCCGCCGCTGGGAGGCCGACGGCAAGGGTGCGGCGGAAATAACGGTGGAACGCGGCATCGGCCTCGTCGTGCCGTCCGGTGGCCCGCATTTGTGCCGAATGGTGTGCGAATGCCAAGCTGATGACCATCGAGGGCGCGGTCATCACGTTGACCATGCTGATGCCCAGGTAGAATATTCCATAGTTCTCCAGCGGCAGCACTTCGTTGGCAAGCAGTAAAAGTCCCAGGTTGAGGGCCAGCGCGACGCCCAGAAGGAAGCTGCCGGCAAGTCCGCGCCGGACCACGGATACGTCCAACTCCCGGGAAAGGAAGGAGCGCCAGCCTTGCGTCATGGCCGGCGCCCGGCGGGATCGCCCGTCTGACCCAGACCGAGCCGCTTCATCTCCCGCAAGTCGGCCAGGCGGCACCACCCGGCGCCTAACGGCCCCCGGTCCAGGCGCAAGCTCCCTTCGAACTTCGTCGAAAAGACGATGCCCGCCAGGGCCAGGTCGATGCGAACCAGGCGGCCGGGTCCGCGCAGGGTGAGGCAATGGGAATATTGCACCGGCAGCACCAAAAGCGAGGTTCCGTCGCTTTCGGCGGCAATCCGGATTTCCTTGCCGTCCACCACCATGGGAGAGACCCGGGCGGGCGCCAGGGGCCCCTCGATCGCTTCAAAGGCGAAGGCCTCTCTTTCAAGGTCCGGATGGGAGGCCATCCAGCGCGTGAAGGCGTCCACATCGGCGCCGGTCACCACCCGGGTTGCCGCCCACGAGCCGAGATTGGCGCCCTCGAGTTCATGCAGGGTCAATTCTCCCCCCTGGGGTAGGGGCAGCCTGGCCCGCGGCGTTCCAAGCTCCGGGTGGGGCTGGTCGCTGATCACGTACCGGATGCCGAGAAGGCGCATGATCCGCGGAGCAAGGCGGGTGTAGATCGTGATGTTCCTGAGCTGGCGGTCCTGCGGCCGGGTGAGGAAGCGGTCGAGCAGGAAGTACAGCTGGGGCGTGGAATGGTGGCTGTACTCGGTCAGGGTGGGAATGCCGAAATACCAAAGGCCCATGGTGCGGTGGTCGTTGCCGGTCGCGTGCAACAGGAGGTGGTCGTTGTAATGCAGCTCGCTCCAGCTCGCGCCGCCCGGCTTGTCGCCGAAGCCGGTCAGGGTCGCCGTCGATCCCCGGAACGCCTGCCCGGGCGACAGCGCCGTTTCCGCGGCCAGCACGTTGGTGATGGCGGTGTGCCGGGGCGGGAAGGGGAAGCCCGGCTGCCGGCTGGCCGGAATGCCGCCCCACACCGCGAGGCAGGTGATGAGGGCGCCGAGCGCCAGCGATTCGGCAAACCACGGTAGCCGCGTCACCGGGCCCCAGATCAATGCCGCCCGGTGGGCCCGTGTCACTAGCAGCAGGCGCGCCGCCTGGCGGGCGGCGAAACGGATGGCGGCGATTGCGGCAACGGCGAAAAGAACCCCGTATAGCGGCCAGTGCACCAGTTCGAAATAGCGCGTCTGCGGACCGACCCACCCGGACCGCACCAGCAGGTAACCGCCGCCGACGATGGCGCACACCAGGATCAAGTGCGCCAGAAGCAGCTGGCGCTCATAGCGCCCGATCCCGCCCCGGCGCAGCAGGACCAGGCCCCCGATCACCGAACCGCCCACCGCGATCATGCCCAGATGGGAGCCGAAGGTCGCCGCCTGATAGGCGATCGAGGCGTGGAGCGGCATGGCCTGGCTGTGCAGGAGCTCGTCGGCGAAAAAGGTCGGGACGGTGAAGAGTGTTCCGCCCAGCACGTTGGGCAGGGCGCCGCTGGCGATCCCCGACACCGCCACTGCCGCCGCCGCTGCCGATTTGGCCAGGCGCTCGCGCCGGTCGGCGGCGGCGGCGATGATCGCGATCACGAAAAAAAGCGCGGCCGGCCCCACGATCATGACCGCAAGGGGGTTCTCGAAGGCCGCGTAATTGAGGAGCGCGGCACACCCGAGCGCCCTGGCGGCGTCGCTGGCCCAGCTTTGTCCCCTGATTCCCTTGAGGAGCAGCAGCGAAACAAAAAGGTAAAGGATGAGGTCGATATAGAACGGCACCCGGTCGAACGAGGCCATGAACGGATGGCCCGACAGTACCGGCAGGCAGACGATCGCGACCGCCCAGGACCCGATGATCCGGGCGGGCCGGTCGGCACCGACCAGACCGCCGGCAATCCAGGCGGCGGCGAACATCTCCAATGAAAACAGGGTCGCCGACAGCGGCAGGTGGACGTCGCCTGACAGCAGGTGCTGCAGCAGGAAGACCGGGACGATGGTCAGGTTGAATGGGAAGACCGCGTTGAACACTCCCTGGAATGGCGTGAAGCCCAGGCCGAAGCCGATGCCTTGCCATTCGAATTGTTCGCGAACGAGGACGCGCATATGCACGCCATCAAGGTCGGCCAGAAAAAAACGCTCATTTCCCAAAAACAAGAAAAACAATGTCACGCCCAACACCACGATGTGAGGCAGGGGAGACCAAAAAAATTCTTTAGTTCGTGGCGGTTGCATGGGAATGAATGGCCTCGATGTCCGACTCCGGAACTGGGCGCCTTAACGGTATGGCTTTCCCACTTGCCGATATGTGCAATTCAGGACTTCCCGAAACGGCAGGGCAGCCCGGTCGCATCAACTCCGGGCCGAATCCTATGATGACCGTCGCCTCAGGGCCCGCGGAAACACCATGGACCACGCCTTTCTGGCAATAGATCGACGCAGACGCCACAGAAATTTTGCAAGATCGATAAAACAAAAATTCTTCACGTGCAATTCAATGTACATTCGGCCTCGCAATCGTTTCAGCAGCGCTATGTCCAGATGCTTGGTTCGCAAGGATTGCCCAAAATACTTGTCGTAGTGTCGAAACCCCGTATCGTTCAGTTCATAGCCTTCCTTGCCATCGCGGGCCAATTCCCAGATTTCCGTACCCGGCCAGGGAACCATGATGCCGACACCGACTTCGTGCGGATTTTCCTGGATGGCGAAGCGTATGGTCGCCTTGATGGCGCCTCGCCGCCAAGCCTTGCCGCGACTTCCTTCGGCAGGTCCTCCCGCGAAAGGTTTTCGAGCTTGCAGTCGATGATCGTCCGAGGGATGCCGTGCTGAGTGCAAATGGCAGCCAGAAGCGCAAGGGCGGGGTTCGCATATCGCCGTGCCTCGAATTCGGCATAATAGGCGGATTGCTTGTTCACGAATGGCAGGTTGAGCAATACAAGCATCGGCTCAGGTCACCCGAATAGCTGCCAGCCGGAAGGCGAATTTGGGGACGATACCAAAATGCCGGCGGCAGGGAAGCCATTATCGTGTGGATGGCGCCGTGGCCGGCCGATTGGCGCCGATCGACGAAGAAGCGTTTTTCATCGGCGCGACGCCCGGCTAAAGTAGGCCCTCGAGCGGCGGCACCGGGCCCGCGTCCCTGACGACTTTGATTGTACGGTAGGCATTCCCATGACTCCTTCGATAAAGCTTGCCCTCCACGGCGGCCCGCCCGTGCGCCGCGTCCCCATGCCGTTGCGGCGGGCGATGGGGCCGGCCGAGGAGCATATGGTCGCCGAGGTGCTGGACCATTACCGTCGGATCGGCCAGGACCCTGGCTACCAGGGGCCGTTCGAGGACCGCTACACCGCCGCCTTCGCGGCGAAGCTGGGCGGCGGCTTCGCCGATTCGGTGGCGACGGGGACGGCTGCCCTTTACGTCGCGCTGGCCGCCCTCGGGCTGCCGCCGGGTTCGAAAGTCCTGTGCTCGCCAATCACCGATCCGGGAACGCTGTCGGCGATCATCCTGAACGGCCTGGTGCCGCGGCTGATGGACAGCGAGCCCGGGTCCTACAACATCGGCGCCGGCACCTTCGCGGCGCGGCTGGCCCCCGACGTGCGGGCGGCGGTGGTCGTCCACGCCACCGGGCAGGCGGTCGACATGGACGGCGTCATGGCCGTCGCCCGGCAGCACGGCATCCGTGTGCTCGAGGATTGCAGCCAGGCCCACGGCGCTTGCTGGAAGGGGCGCCCCGTGGGGACGTTCGGCGATATCGCCGCCTTTTCCACCATGAACCGCAAGGCCCACATCACCGGCGGCTCGGGCGGGGTGGTGTTCACCCGCGACCGGGACCTCTACCACATGGCGCTGGCCCACGCCGACCGGGGAAAGCCGGTCTGGCAGGAAGGATTCGACTGGCGCAATCCCGCCCAGTTCCTGTTCCCGGCGCTCAATCTCCACACCGACGAGATCTCCTGCGCCATCGGCCTGGCCTCGCTGGAGCGGCTGGACGAGACCATCGTGCGCAGGCTGGCCTATGTCGCCGGGATCGCCGGCAAGCTGCGGCGTCATTCGCGCGCCTGCACGGTCCGCCCCTACAGCCCGGGCGATTCCCCGTTCATCATCCCGGTCTTCGTGGATGCGGGGATGGTGTCCTGCGACAAGATGGAATTCGCCCATGCGGTGCGGGCGGAAGGCATCGACCTCAACCCCCATTACGAATACGTGGCCGCCACCTGGCCGTTCCTGGCGGGACACCTCGACGACGATTTCGCCACCCCGAACGCGGCCAGGGCCTGTGCGGACAGCTTCGTTCTCTATGTCAACGAGAACTACGGCGAGACCGAGGTGAGCGACACCGTCGCCGCCCTCCGAAAGGTCGAGGCGCACTACACCGGAGGGGACGCGGCCGATGGCCAGTGACCCACCGCCGTTTCAGCCCGTCTACTTCATCGTCGTCGTCTGGGGTGACGAGTATCGCGACTATCTGTGCCGGTATTGCCTGCCGTCGCTGACCACCACCGGCAATTTCGGAAGCCTGCCCTCCGGGGCCGGCCATCGGCTGCTGGTTTGCACCACGCCCGCGGATTGGGAGCGCCTGAAGGACGCCCCCGCCATGGTCGGCGCCGCCGCCTTCGTCCAGCCCGAACTGGTGCCGATACCGCCCAGGCCGGACGGGGTGTCCAACTGCCAGCACATGGGCGTCGGACACAAGGCGGCCACCGACATCGCCTTTCGCGCCGGGGCCCTGGTGGTGCATCTGACCCCCGACATGGTGATGTCCGAAGGGGCGATCGCGGCCGTCCTCGCCCACTGGCGCCGGGGCAAGCGGGTCGTCCTGGCCGCCGCCTTGCGATGCGCCGAGGAACCGCTGTTCGACAGCCTTGCGCGGCAGGGGGTGTTCGCGTCCCGCGCCGATGACCAGGCGCCGCTGCCGATTCCGTCCAGGACCCTGACCGCGGCGGTGCTGTCCGCGTTCCACAGCGAAACCCTGAGCTACGAGTTCGACAGCACCTACCTGGCCGAATTCCTTCCCGCCGCATGGTGGCGGGTGGCGGATGGCCGGGGCGCGGTGGTGCACAGCATGTCGTGGGCGCCGATCCTGCTGGACTACGCGGCGATCACGGACCACGACACCTCCATGCTGAGCCACTGGACCCTGGACGGGAACTACATCGACGCCAATTTCGGCGCCGACGCGCCCGCCCATGCCGTGCTGGATTCCGACGAATTGATGGTCGCCAGCTGGGCCCCGGCCGAGGATCGCCGCCGTGACCTCGCCCCCAGCTGGTGGAAGGGCAACACCGCCCTGGGGCGCTGGTACCGGCGGATGATCCTGTGGTCGTCGTACCGCAGCCCCGTCTTCGACGATACCAAGCGAAATCTTTTCCGGCTGACCGTGCGCTGGCACGCCGGCGAGATGGGTCCGGACTGGGCGGACGTGGAAAGGCGGGCCGGCACGGAGGTGGCGGCGGTCGCCGGACCGGCCGGCGGACCCGGCTCCCTGTCCCGATGGGCCTTCCGGCTGGTCGCCCGGCTGAGGGAGTGGCCGCGCTATGCCTATCTGGTCCGGCGGGGCGCCGACCTGACCGTGCGCGCCCTATCCGGAGAGGCCGACGCGCGTCGGCGGCTGGCGTTCCGCTTCAGGGACGCGCTGGCCGGCCTCGGGCGAGGCCGGCGGTGAAGGAGCCCTCGGGACTGGCGAGACTGGGCTGGCGCCTCAGGGCGCAGGGGCTGCCATGGCTGCGGCGCCGTCTCGCCTTCGAATGGAACACGCCGACCACCGCGCCGGGGCGGCTGCTGTTCCGCCTGCGGGCGCGGCTGCGCGCGATGCTCCGGCGCCGTCGCGGCGAGGCGCCGGATGGCGACGTCCTTTACGCCTTCCTCGATCTCGACGTCGCGCCGGTGACCTACGACGTCCTCTGGTTCATCGTCGGCGCCGAACTGGAACGCCGGCGGCTGGGGCGGCGCCGGATCCAGTTCGTGGTCGTGCCGGGCAGGAGCGACGGCCTGCGCGACGAGGAGGAGGTCTACGAAGCCGCGGTGGATCGAGACGACCGGCACTGGCGCCTGTTCAACCTGATCATGCCGGCGTTTTCGCTGGCCGGCCCCTGCGGCATCCTTCTGGCCGCCGACCGCGACGTCGCCGCCGGGGTGTTTCATCGGCAGGCCGAGGTCTTTCCGCCGCTCTACCATCCCCGCCAGCCCTTCTTCCCGATCCCCGCCGATCTGCTGCAACAGGCGCGGGAGGGGGCGGATTGCGCCCTGCTGACGGCGCCGGCGGCGGCGCGGCGATGGGTCGCGCGCTGGGCGAAGGCCGAATCCGGCGCAAGGCGGCTGATCACCATCACCTTGCGTGAGTACGAATTCATGCCCGCCAGGAATTCGAACCTGGCCGCCTGGGCGCAATTCGCGCGCGAGCTGGATCCAAACCGCTGGGCGGTGGTCTTCCTGCGCGATACCGCCCGCACCGCCGACCCGCCGCCGCCCGAACTGGCCGGATTGCGCATCCTGCCCGAGGCATCGTGGGTGGTCAGCCTGCGGATGGCGCTGTACGAGGCGGCGTTCCTGAACCTGGGGGTCAGTGGCGGGCCGATGATGCTGTGTCATTTCGGCGGGCGGACACGGTCGCTGATGTTCAAGATCATCACAGAGGACGTGCCGCAATCGAGCACGGCCTATGTGACCTCGCTGGGCTTCACGCCGGGGGAGACACCGCCGACCGCGGCGCGGGGGCAGCGCTGGGTCTGGGAAGACGACGACCTGCCGACCATCCGCAGGGAGTTCCTGGCGGCGGTCCGCGACCTGGACGAGGGCGGGGAGGATTCCGGTTGAACATCGTGCTGCTTGCCCGGTCGCTCTCGGCGGGAGGGGCGGAACGCCAGCTGGCCTGTCTGGCCGCCGGGCTGCGGGATAAGGGACACCTGGTCACCGTGGTGGCGTTCTACCCCGGCGGCGCCCTGCACGACGAACTGGACCGGCTGGGACTCACCGTCCTGACCCTGGGCAAGCGGGGACGGTGGGACGTCCTCGGGCCGATATGGCGGCTGTTGCGCCTGGTCCGGACGCTGCGCCCCGACATCGTTCAGGGCTTCCTGGCCGTGCCCAACCTCCTGGCCCTGGTTGCCGCGCGCATCTGCGGCGCCCGCGCGGTCCTGGGGGTGCGGGCCTCCAACATGGACCTGTCGCGCTACGACCGGCTTTCCGCCCTCACCTATCGCCTGGAGGCCTTGGCGGCGGGATGGGCCGATCTGATCGTCTCGAACTCGGCGGCCGGCCTGGACGCCGCCTGGCGACGCGGCTTTCCCCGGGCGGGGATGGTCATTCCCAACGGAATCGACACCCGGCGCTTCGCCCCATGCCCGGATCGGCGGGCCGGCTTGCGCCGCTCGCTGGGGGTGGAACCGGAGCACATCCTGGTCGGAATGGTGGCGCGTTTCGATCCGATGAAGGACCACGAGACCTTTCTCGCCGCCGCGGCGCGGCTGTCGTCCGCGCTGCCGGCGGCCCGCTTCGTCTGCGTCGGCGCCGGCCCCGCGGCGCGGCTGGAGGCCCTGCGGGCCAAAGCCTCCTCGCTAGGCCTGGCGGAACGCCTGGACTGGCTGCCGTTCCGGCCGGATCCGGAAACGCTTTACAACGGTCTGGACGTCCTGGTGTCGACGTCGGCGTTCGGCGAGGGGTTCTCGAACGTCATCGGCGAGGCCCTGGCCTGTGGCGTGCCGGTGGTCGCCACCGACGTGGGTGACGCCCGTGCCATCGTCGGCGATGCGGGGGCGGTGGTATCGCCCGCCGACCCGGAAGGGCTCGCGGACGCGGTGGTGGGGATGGCCGGCGATCTCGGCGCGTTGCGTGACGCCGCCCGCCGGCGCGGTCTGCGG
The DNA here is from genome assembly GCF_902729435.1 of Magnetospirillum sp. UT-4. GTDB lineage: Bacteria > Pseudomonadota > Alphaproteobacteria > Rhodospirillales > Magnetospirillaceae > Magnetospirillum. The sequence goes on along the minus strand of NZ_CACVCG010000013.1, from coordinate 60,753 downwards.
TTCGCCCTGCCCACCATGATCGATGCCACCGAGGCGGCCTATCGCCGCCTTTGCGAGCCCAAGGTGGTCCATGTCATCACCGGGCTCGGGGTGGGCGGCGCGGAGCGCACGCTGGTCAATCTGGTGCGCGCGCCACGATCGGGCGCCCGCCATGTGGTGGTGTCGCTCTCCGACGCGAGCGTGCTTGGCGGGTCCATCGAGGGTGCGGGGGTCGCGCTCCATGTCCTCGGAATGCGGCCGGCCATGCCGTCCCCGCTCGCCGTCCTGCGCCTGGCCCTCCTGTTGTGGCGTGAGCGGCCGGCAGTGGTGATGACCTGGCTCTATCACGCCGATCTGGTGGGAACCCTGGCCCATCTGGTTGCCGGCCGGCCCGGCCGGCTGATCTGGAACATCCGCTGTTCCGACATGGATCTCGCCGCATACGGCGTGCGGACGGGCCTGGTCCGCAGGGCGGTGGCGGCGCTGTCGCGCCTGCCGGCGGCGGTGATCGCCAATTCGAAGGCGGGCCTCGATTTTCATACCTCCGTCGGCTATCGCCCCCGGCGCACCCGCGTCATCGCCAACGGCGTCGATCTTGAGCGCTTCAGGCCCGATCCCGAGACCCGGGCCAGACGCCGGAGCGACTGGGGCGTGACCGCCGCCGAGGTGGTGGTCGGCATGATCGCCCGTTTCGACCCGATGAAGGATCACCTTGGCTTCTGCGAGGCCGCCGCCCAGGCCCTGGCGCGCCATCCGGCACTTCGCTTCATCATGGCGGGACGCCATGTCGATGCCGCGAACACCGTGCTGCGGCACGTCCTGGAGCATCCCGGCCTAAGGGGTCGCGTCACCCTGCTGGGCGAGGTCGAGGACGTGGCCGGGGTGCTTCCCGGCCTCGATGTCTTCGTGCTGTCCTCGGCCTTCGGCGAAGGCTTCCCGAACGTGGTGGCCGAGGCCATGGCCTGCGGCGTGCCGTGCGTGGTCACCGCGTCCGGGGATGCGCCGGCACTGGTCGGCGATGCCGGCCTGGTCACCCCGGTCCGGGATCCCCGATCGCTGGCGGACGCCCTGGTGGGCTTGGCCAATGCCCCCGAGGAGCGCAAGCGGCTGGGCGAACGGGCGCGCATGCGCATCGAAGCCGGGTTCGACCTGGAAGGAATGCTCGGGAAATACCGGGCATTGTGGGACAATAGCCCGGGACCGGCAGGAAAGGGCGTGACGTGACTGGAGTGGATTCTGTCGCGCGGGTGGCGGCCGCGCTGCGGCGTGGTATGGGCGCCATCCGGCTCCGTCTGGCAGGAACAGACCTCGCCGAACTCCGAAGGGTCGCGACCGCCATCGGCCAATGGCGGCGCAAAGCCGCCAATCATCCCCTGAGTCGCGCGGCGCGCGCGCACACCCGACGGATCGCCAAACGCTGGCGACCCCGCGGTCGGATTGAAAAGACGTTGTCAGTTTTTGCGCTGGTCGTTCAGGCGGCGTTTTTGTTTATTGTTCCCATATGTGACAATCCTGATAGCTATTCGTATATGAAGCTGTCGGAGTTCTTGCTCGGCTTTGACATAAAAAGTCTTAACGAATATTATTATAGGACGCCAGGATATTCTTTAATAATTGCGTTGTCTGGATTCCCGATCACGGGAGACCTCTATGTATTGATATTGGTTCAGTCCGCGATGGCGGTGGCCATGCCGCTCATCGCCTATCGCACGTTGCTTCCTTTTGGACGGCGGGCGGCGACAGTCGCGGGATTCGGGCTTTGTGCCACGCTACTGCCGAACATCTTCAGCACCACGCTGATGACCGAGCAACCCTACATGTTCTTCCTACTGGTGGCCGCATACCTGGCAACTCGGATTATTACGCGGTCGAACCCGTCTTATGTCTGGATGGCCACGGCCGCCTTGCTGGCGCTGACCATGGTCCGTCCGGTCGGCGAGGGCTTGCTGTTCCTGCCGTTGGTCCTCGTGCTGTTAGCACGGCGATCCCTGGTGAGGCCGGCGTTCTCGGCGCTGCTGGCGGCCATCTTTGTGCTCGCAATCTGGGTGATAGCCCGCGACACCCTTTCGAGGCTGGCGCCCGAACCTCGGCGGTATGATCCGCCGGTGTTCAGCCTGGATTTGACCCATCTCGGGGGTGTGGCCCTCTTCTATACAACCTACGTGTTCGGTCAGAGTTCAATCGAACCTCCGGACCTTAACCGTTATCGGGATGGCCAGATTCGGTATTCCTACTGGAAGGCGCAGAACAAGATTCGCCCGGAGAATGGCCCGGCGACCGCGCGGCTGCTGGCGGTGTACGAGGACTTCTTCGAGAGGAATCGGACCAGGTTGCCCCAATACGCGGATTTTCAGGATTTCTTGGAAAACGTCTCGCGCCCCTCACACAGCAACTGGGGGATGATCTGGTCAGAGATCGTGGTGGGGTCTCTGGGGGCGGTGGAGGGCAACGACCTCTTGCGTCAGGTGTCCGTCGAAGCGATCAAGGCGCGGCCGGAAATTCTCGTCAACGTTGGTTTCTCGGCACTGATGTACCTGATGGGACCGCCCTTCCACGTTCTCGTCGGGGCCGAGATGGTGCTTGTTCGGCCGGCGATGCCGCTCACCCAGTTCTTTCAGCACCATTACGGCCCGCTTGCCGCCGCCGAGCGCGACGCGCACTGGATGAGTACCCGGCACCCCGAGGTTCTATCGATCCTTTCGGCCGTGTGGGGGTGGGCCATGCTGGTTCTCAAGCCAGTGGTGTTCCTGGTCATTGTCTCCCTCGTGCCGACCGTGCTGAGGCGCGCATCGGACGCACGCGCAGCCTTCCTCACCTTTGCGATGATGCTGCTCTATCACGCGGCGGCCCATGCGGTGTTCGTGGGAACTCTGCCGGAGCGTTACATCTATATCGCCCTGCCGTTCTACGTCCTCCTGCTCGCCTTCTCGGTGGCGGGCGGCAAGACGCGCAAAAAGCGCCCCGCCCCGATTGACGTAGGCCGGGAAGTTCGGTAATGCCCCCTAGCTATTGTCAACGACGCCCGGTTCAACATGGCCAGTAATTGCGACAAATGCTCGATCGTCGTCCCGGTCTTCAACGAAGAGGCCATCGCGGAGATGAATTCCCGCAAGCTGGCCCGATATTTCGATTTCATCTTCGGCTCTGGTAACTGGCAGTTCGTGTTCGTCGAGAATGGGAGCCGGGATTCCACCCCTGAGATCGTCGGGCGGTTGTCAAAGGAGCACGCGCCATCGAAGGTGGTGACGCTGGCGTCGCCCGATTACGGCAATGCACTCAGGGCCGGCATTGCCGCCGCGGATTTTCCCTTTGTCCACATCATCAACATCGAGCAGTGGGACATGCCCTTTCTGAGCTGGGCCTGGGCGCACAGGGACGAGTACGACTACATCGTGGGGTCGAAGCGCATCGATCCATTGCTCAACGGTCAGAGCCGATATCGCCGTTTTCTGAGTCTGGGCCTGAACTGCGTCCTCCAGGTTCTGTTCGAATTCGCCGGCACCGAGACGCACGGGCCGAAGCTGCTGCGAATGGAGCGCGTTCGCGATCTGGCCGACCAGTGCGTGATGAGCCGGGGCCAATTCGATACCGAACTCACGCTGCGCTGCCTCCGGCGTGGCCTCCGGGTCGTCGAGGCGCCGGTCGCCTATGTGGAGGAGCGGCCGCCCCGCAACCTCATGCTCCGCAAGATCGTTCAGAATCTGTTGGATGTGGCGGCCCTGGCGCGGGTCATGCGCGGGGTTCCGCAGGAAGGATTTCTCAGGCTCTATCGGGTGGCGCGGGAAGATCTCGTCGCCGCCGCGCCGGTATCTGGTCCCGCTTGTGATCCCCGTGAATTCGCCTTGCCGGTCACGGCCGGCGGGCGGTGACGATCAGGGTGTCGGACCACCACGACGACGCAAAAGGTGCGAACCGGCTGAGGTGCCAGACATAAGTTCCAGTCCGGAACCTCAGTTCGCGCGTAAACCCCAACGCTTTCATGAGCGGCCGCAGCGGTCCCAGCCAGCTTTCGGACAGGACCACATACATGTGCCGCGCAGCCACGGCGACCTCGGCGAAGCCGGCGGCGGCGACGGCGGATTCCAGTCCGCGGCGGGAGAAGAAGCGGAGGTGCCCGGGGTGCTGGATCTCGGTGGCGGTGCGGCCGGCCAAGCCGAGAAGCCGCATCGGCCAGAACGCCGAGTTGGGGGTCGACAGCACCAGCCGACCACCCGGCTTCAAGGCCCGGAGGCATTCCGCCAGGAAGGCCTCGGTATCCGCCACATGCTCGATGACCTCGGAGGCGAAGACGAGGTCGAACTGTCCTTCCGGAACACCAAAGCCGGCGGTGATGTCGGCCACCGTGGCCTCGAAGCCGGCTGCCACATAGCGTTCCACCGCCACCGGCGATACGTCGATGCCGAACAGGCGGTGTCCCTTGGCGGCCAGCGCCTGCGCGTTGACGCCGGTTCCACAGCCGACATCGAGGATATGAAGGGCAGGCGGGCCGTCGGGTACCCGGTTCCGTGTGAACACCTTGCTCGTGCGCTCGATCTCGGTTCCGGCGGAATACTTGGCGTCGGACAGTCGCTTGGCGTGGTCCGCGCTCATACCCCGCGCCCCGCTTGCGCGCGATACCAGGCCCAGGTCCGACCTAGGCCTGCCTCAAGACTCGTCGTAGGAGCAAAGCCGAACGCCCGCCGCGCCTTGTCGATGGTGGCCCAGGTGCTCCGGACCTCGCCGCGCCGGAAATCCTCATAGCGGACCTCTACGACGTGGCCGGGTCCGACGGCCGCCCGCATGCCGTCGATCAACTGATTGAGGCTGGTGGGCTGGCCGCCGCCAAGTTGGAAGGTGCCCTCGACCCCGGCCTCCAGCGCCTGCACGATGCCCTTGGCGACATCGCCGATGTAGAGGTAGTCACGGCATTGGGACCCGTCGCCGTACACCACCAGGGGCTCGCCGGCCAGGATCGCCTTGAAGAAATGGGCGACGACGCTACGCTTGTGCAGCGAATCGGGGCCATAGATGTTTGTGAACCTGAGGGAGGCGCAGGCCAGGCCGTAGGCACTGGCATAGGCGCCGCAATAGGCCTCCGCAGCAAGCTTGGACGCCCCGTAAGGAGCAAGTGGCCTGGGCAGCATTTCCTCGTGCACCGGCGGTTCCGCCTCCCCCAGGATGGCGCCTCCGGTCGATGCATTGATCAGCCGTCCGACGCCTTGCAGGCGGCAGGCCTCGAGAACGTTGAACGTCCCGACCACGTTGTTCTCGAAGTTGAACCTGGGGTTCTCGAGCGAATCCATCACTCGGCTGTCGGCGGCCAGGTGGATCACGGCATCGGCCCCGGAAAAACAGGCCAGAACCGCGTCGAAATCGCGCACGTCTCCGCGCCACGGCGTGGCTCCCAGCGCGGTTGCGGTTGTCAGCGGACAGACGGCTTCATTGTCGAAGACGGTGACCGCGTATTCCGCCGCCATCAGCTCTGGGATCAACGCCCGGCCGAGAAACCCTGCGCCTCCGGTGATGACGACCTTGCGGAATGCGGGCATGACGCTAGGCCCCGGCACCCGCGGCCTGCGACTGGCGCCGGCGCTCCTCGGTCCAGAACGAACTGCAGGCGATCTTGCCTTCGTGGCAGCGATTGACGTAGGTGCGTGCGATGTCCCGGATTTCCTCGAGCAGACCGACTTCCAGCCTGATCGGGTCGAGGCCGAGACCGAGGAAGCTGCTGTTGTCAACCTTAAGCTCGTTCTCGGCCGCCTCGACACGCGGATTGGGCAATTCGGCGATACGGGCTCCGGTCATTGAGGCGACCAGTTCGGCCAGCTCGCGCACCCGGAAGGTCTCGGTCATCTGGTTGAAGATGCGCACCCGCTCGCCGGGACGCGGCGCGCTTTCGATGGCCAGCCGGACGCAGCGCACGGTGTCCTCGATGTTGATGAATGCCCGCGTCTGGCCACCATTGCCGTAGACCGTGAGGGGATGGCCGGCCGCGGCCTGGACGAGGAAGCGGTTGAGGACCGTGCCGAAATCGCCGTCATAGTCGAAGCGGTTGATGAGGCGGGAATCCAGCTTGGTTTCGGCGGTCTGCGTGCCCCAGACGATGCCCTGGTGCAGATCGGTGACGCGGATGCCGTCGTTCCTGTTGTAGAACGAGAACAGCAGCTGATCCTGGCTCTTGGTCATATGATAGATGCTGCCGGGACTGGTCGGGTACAGAATCTCATGCATGATCTCCTCGCCCGAATCGACGGTCACCTTCACCTTCAGGTAGCCCTCGGGTATCGTCATCCCGGCCGTGGCGTAGCCGTATACACCCATGGTTCCGATGTGGACGATGTGGATGTCCCGGCCCGACTCGGCTACGGCGGCAAGGACGTTGTTGGTCGCATTGAGGTTGTTGCTGACAGTGTAACGCTTGTGCCAGGAGCTTTTCATCGAATACGGCGCCGCGCGCTGTTCGGCCAGATGCACGATGGCGTCCGGTTGGAACGCGGTCACCACCGCCAGCAGCCGGTCGTATTGCTCGGCGACGTCGATATCGAAGTAATCAATGGATTGGCCGGTAGTGTCCCGCCATGCGTCAATCCGCTCGCGGATGGGGCGGATCGGGGTCAGAGATTCTGTTTCGAGCTCAAGGTCGATCTTTCGGCGCGCCAAGTTATCGACGATGCCGATCTGGTGCCCGGCCCGAGAAAGATGAAGGCTGATCGGCCATCCGCAGAAACCGTCTCCTCCCAGGCACAGTATCCTCATCATCACTTTCCCAAATCATTACTGAGCGTCGTCGGGGCTTGTCGGTGCGGCATGGCGCTCCGCCTCCCGAGTGTCGCTGCGACTGGTAGCATGAATCGGCAGGAGGGGATAACCGAAAAAACTAATACCGACGACCGTCCGCTGGGTCTTATCCGCCGGTCTTGCCATCCATGATCTGCTTCAGGAGCACCGCTAGAAGTCCCAGCGCGAACACCAGAACCGACATCAGCGCCATGCCGATGGCGAGGACGTATACCGCAAGAAATTTGCTCAGCGCCGCGAACACGAACCCTGAAAAGGATACCAGAAGGCAACAGACACTGATCAACATGAAAATCTTGAGGGGGTTGTAGTAAGTGACCGCCTCGACGATGTATTGCATGGTGCGCAGGGAGTCTCGGAGCAGCCTGACCTTGCTCGTGCTGCCGATGCGTTCGTCGTAGGAGACTGGCAGGTGAAGCACCGATTTGCCGTTCATGAGGAAGGCGAGGGTCAACGATGTCGTGAAGCTGAATGTGTTGCAAAGTCGGGCCAAATAGGGAAGCACCGCGCTACGGCGGAAGGCGCGCAATCCTGAATTGATGTCCGGGATTTCCTGGCCGCAGGTGAATTCGGTCAAGTTCTTGAGCAGCCAACGCAGCGGGGACTTGATCACCGAGCCTCGATAGGCCCGGCCGGTGCGCTGGCCGACCACCATATCGTAGCCAGCGTCTAGTCCACGGACCAGTGATGGGATCTTTGCGATGGGATACGTCCCGTCGGCATCGGTGATGACGATGATGTCATGTGATGCCGCCAGAATGCCGTCCTTCAGCGAGCGGCCATATCCCATGTTCGCCACGTGAGAGACCACCCTGGCGCCGGCCGTCCGCGCCAGTTCCGCGGTGCGGTCCGAGGATGCGTCATCGACCACGATGATCTCGCAGGGCAGATCCGCATCCCGCAGGATGGCTGCAGCGGTCTCGACGGTGGCGGCGACGGTCTGTTCTTCATTCAGGGCGGGAATGACGACGGAAATCATCGGCTTGGACTTTCAGTTCACCGCGTATGGAGTTTCTGGAGAAACAATCCCAGGCCCAGCAAGGCGAATAGCATATATCCGTTGTCGCGGCTGCCTGCCAAGTGTTCATGCCACATCAGTTCGATACGGTCGTGGTGGAAAAGGTCGGTCATTGCCTTGGAAAGGGTGATGTCGCGCCCGGCGGCGGCAAGCGGGCCGCGCAGCCAATGGGATGCCGGGGCGTTAAAGCCCTTCTTCCGGCCCGCCAGAACGTGCGGCGGCAGAAATGGCTTCTGAGCCTGACGCAGGATGTGTTTTCCCGTAAACCCGCGCAACTTCCACTCGGGAGGAAGCGACGCCGCGAACTCGACGACGCGATGATCCAGCAGCGGACTGCGGACCTCGAGGCTGTTGGCCATTGAGGCGCGGTCCACCTTGACCAGGATGTCGTCCACGAGCCAGGTGTTGATGTCGGCGAACAGGGCGCGATCCAGCGGATCGAGACCATGGGTGTCTTCCGCAGTGGGCAGTGCGGCGAGCACCGGATCGCAATCGGCGGGGGGGGCGCGCAGGAACATCCGGCGAGGGTCGAAGACGACGCGCCACAAGGCGTGGGCGCGTTCCGGCCGCTCCGGCAGCTGCGCGAGGAAGCGGCGCAACTTTTCATCCCAGCCAACCTTTTCCATTCGATGTGGCAGCAGGCCTCCAAAACCGGCAAGGGCTCGCCGTAACGGAACCGGAAACCGGGCAAGGGCGGCGTGCAGACGGCCCGCACGATAGGTGTCGTAGCCCGCGAAAAGCTCGTCGCCGCCGTCCCCGGACAAGGCGACGGTGACCGAGCGGCGGGCCGCACGCGACAACGCCCAGGTGGGCACGACGGAGGTGTCGGCCAGGGGCTCGCCGCAGCCTTCGAGGGCGGCGATGACGAGGTCGTCGAGGCGCTCCGGCTGCTCGATCTGCAGCGGGATGTCCAGAAAGCTCGCGCTCGCCCGCGCCTCCTGGGCCTCGGAAAAGCCGGGTTCAGGAAAGCCCATGCAGAAGGCCTGGTGGGCCTGCGCCCCCGCCACCCGTGCCGTTGCCGCCGCGACGACGGCCGAATCCATGCCGCCGCTGAGAAAGATCCCGACACCGACATCGGCGGTCAGCCGTATCCTGACCGCATCATCGATAAGGGCGTTGAGGGCCGCCTTGGCATCCTCGAAACCACCCCGGAACTTGTTGCGGAATGCATCCGCCAGATGCCAGTAACGCCTGGGCGTTCCGATGCCGTTGCGGGACACGACAAGGGTGTGTCCCGCCGCGAGCTTGCGGACCCCCTCCACCAGGGTGTCCTCGCCGACGGTGTAACCGAAGCAGAGGAACTGCATCAGGCCGGCCCCGGAGAGACCCGTCCGTACCCCAGGATGGGCAAGCAATGCAGGCAGTTCCGACGCGAACGCAAGCCCCCCTTCGGCAAGCGGCGCGTAGAAGAGCGGCTTCTTTCCAAGCCGGTCGCGGGCCAGTAACAGTTCGCCCCTGCCGGCATCCCACAGGGCGAACGCGAACATGCCGTTAAGGTGCGACACGCAGGCGGGGCCATGCTGCCGGTACGCCTCCAGGATCACCTCGGTGTCGCCCTCGGTGCGGAATCGGGCGCCCAGCGCCTCGAGGTCGCGGCGAAGGTCGCGGTAATTGTAGATCTCGCCGTTGAAGACGATGGCGCAACGACCATCCCGATGGAGCATGGGTTGATTGCTGGCCACCGAGGTGTCGATTACTGCCAGACGTCGATGGCCCAACGCCACCGGACCCAACCCCACCAGCCCTTCGGCGTCAGGACCCCGGTGGCCGAGCAGATCCATCATCGCCCGCACCGCGCCGGTGTCCGCCGAGCGGGACGGCCTGAACTCGCCGGCGATGCCGCACACGGCCGATCCCCCTATTTCTGACCAGCCGACACCAGGGGAAGGTGGGGCGTTGGCGGTGGCGGGATCACGCCCTGACGACCCAGGTGCTCGACGATCGCCCGAGCCATGGCTTTGGCGTAGATGTGGCCGCCCTTGGCACTGAGGTGCCCATCATGGGGGACGTTGTACCACGACGCGATTTCCTCGGGTCCGGCCTCCGGCATTGCCGCGCGCATCATCACGGCGTCAAACCGCGGATCGCGTTCCGCCAGCATGCGCGGAAGCACGTAGTCGATGCGCTCCGGGACCATGTCCCAATAAAGTGGCATGAGCACGGGAAGAACGTTGGGATGGGATTCGGCAATCCGATTCATCTCGGCTGCGACGTGCGCGACGATGGTTTGGCGTTCGCTCTCGTCCATTTTCGACTGGGTCGGGACGCGCCAATTGTACATGTGGTCGTCCCGCCCGAGCAACCGGTCGAGGGCAAGCGAGCGCATGCTCGACCAGACCCGGCCCTTCACCATGTCGTTTCCGACCAGGGCACGCATCTCGGCCCTCAGGACCGGATCGCGTATGACCTTTGCTGGTGCGAAGTACCAGTTGTAATGCCAGCAGGCGTCGCTGCTCAGGGAAATGGGCTCGGACAGGCAGCTGACATAGACACGAACGAGTTCCGTGCCGATGCGATAGGACACCAGGCCCGGGATAACCATGTCTCCGTTGGCGGTGGTGATGACGGTCTTGCGGGGCATGGTGCCCAGGGTGAAGTTCACCACCACAAGGTCCGGCTTGATCTCCGCCCCGTACCAGCCCAGCCCCTCGGCAAAATGGGGAAAGCCGGCGCCCGGGATGCCCAGGTTGTAGAGGCGGATTTTCCGCCGCCCCAGCGCCCCCTTGAGATCCTCGTCGGCATCCAGGAGCGTCTGAACCTCATCCACCCACTGATAGGGCATGGTGGTGGTGCCGGTCATGGAATCGCCCAAAACGACGATCCGGTATTCGTCCCCGGGGGATGACAGGTCGTAGGGAAGATCGGACAGGAAGCCGAGATTGTTGGTCCGCACCTTGACGTTCAGGCGAAGCGTGTCCTCGGCGTCATAGATGAAATTCTCCACTTCCAAGGACGGATTGAACGGACCCAGCGAGGGCCGGCTTGCCGCCCATTCGGCCGAGCGGCCCCAGAACGGCCCCAGCGATATCCGCACCGCGCCGTCGCCCGCCGGAACGGAATACAGCGGCTCGGTATAGGCGACCATCATGTTCGCCTGGGATCGGCCCGAATGATAGCGCGACAGATCGTAGCGGACATAAAGCTCGAAGCCGGCGAAGCCCGCCATGCAGGCAAGTGCCGTCACGATCAAGTAGGCTGCCAGATGGCCGCCCGAACCACGCTTCTTCATTGTGCTTCTCCTGAATTTCTGCCGGCGTGCTTTGCATCCCTACGGCGAAGGGACGCCTGCGGCCGGTTTACGGGCGACTGCCAGAATGGCGGAGGTCGATGCGCCAAGATTTCGACGAAGGATGTCGAACACCGTGAATCCCATCAACATCGGCAGGCCCGCACGCTCGAGAGGATCGAAGAGGCGCGATAGTGAACGCAACCCGAATCGGTACCTCAGAAGGTGGTGAAACGAGTACATCCAAAAGGAATGACCGGTCTGAAAGCTGGTCGCCACCGGCTCGAGGCCGCAGCGCCGCAGCAGGCGCTCCAGGGATCGGGAGTCGAACAGCGTCCAGTGGCGCGGGATATGATAACCCCCCCATAACCCCGTGGAGAACAGGCGAAAATCCAGCGAATCGGTGTTCGGCGTCTCGATCACCAGAACGCCGCCGGGAGAAAGCCAGCGCGAGATGGTGCGCAACGTCTCGAAGGGGTCGCTCACATGTTCGATGACGTGGAACATGGTTGCCAGGTCGATGGTGCCGTCGGCGATCTCGGTGCAATCCTCCACCCGCCGGTGGAAGGCCTGGAACCCCTCCTGCCGCAGGCGGGCCACCGGCTCTGCGGACAGCTCTAGCCCGACGATGCGCTGGCGGGGAACGCCGCGGTCCGCCATCAGCCGCAAATAGCGGCCGTCGCCGCACCCGATATCGAGATACGAACCGGGCGGGGCGTCCAGCGATGCGAATACGCCGCCAAATTTCCTGGCGTCCAGTATGGACTTGCCGAAACGCGCCACGGCGCTGATCCGCTTCTCGAAATCATAGGAATAATAGGTGGGGGGATAGATGGCGGACAGGCAGGCCGCTGCCGGCCGCGGGTCGAGCCACACGCACCCGCAGTCGCCGCAGCGGACGAAATGCCATTGGTTTGCGCAGGTCTGCAACTCGTAGTCCAGCCCGGTGGCGACGGGGTGCCGATTCGCTCCGGTGCAGACCGGACAGGTGGGTACGGCGAGTGTCGGAAGTTCGGGCAGCCCCGACGGGTAGGGTGTCATGTCGCCCACGACGAAGACGCCCGGCCGCTCCGGTCGAAGCGCCAGTATCGGGACAAGTAGCCCAGGTAAAGGCCCCGCCACTGCAGTTGCCCGCCATTGCCCGAAGCCCTCAGACGCCGGTCGGCCTCCGGCAAGGAGTAGTAGGGGATCGACGGCCACAGATGGTGTGCCGCATGGAAGTTCATGTTGTGGGGGGCGATCAGGGGACGTTCCCAGGCCGCGCTAGCATAAGTGATCAACCGCCCGGTGCGGTCGGCTGCGGTATCGTCATCCAGCATCGAGTGTTCGGCGAAGACCCGGATCACATCCACGGTATAGGCAATCCCGACCGGAACCAGCCAGAGGACCGGATATCCCCACCATCCGAACCAATGGGTGAGACCGGCCACCAGTGCCCCCTGCCAACCGGCCAGGATGACGAGGTCCCTGGGCCGGTAGCCCTCGCCACGGCGGCTTTCCGCGGACAGGCCGTCCCGATTTCGGAAGATGTTTCCGAATGATCGTCCGAGCACCGAAATCCCTGTCAGGTAAGCCAGGAAGGCGAAATTGGTGCGCTTGTTATCGTGGGTATACTTGTACCGGTCAGGATCCGTGACGGTGCTCGCCCGTTGGTGGTGGAGTATGTGATTGACCCGGTTCAGGCGGGTGACCGCCCCGACCGGCCCCAGGATGAACAGGTCGTTCCAAAGGTCGTTGAGCCGCTCGTCGTCGAAAAGGCGTCGGTGAAGGCCATCATGCCCGATGATGACCAGGGCGTAGTAACGGTTGCCGACCACGAGAGCGCAGGGCAGCAGGAGCCAGGGCTCTGGAACCCAGGCCGCCATCGCCCACGCGGCGACGATAAAGGCCCAGTCGAGCAACGTGTCGCGGACGGCGACCCGGGGGCGTAGGCGGGAAAGATCGCGCACCACCTCTGCCGACAGCCGCCGGCGGTGAATCCGGTATGCGTCGGAGACCATCACGCATCTCCCGTCGCTTCGCCCGCCGCGCGCCAGCGCGTCGGATCGAAGCGGGCGGGGGTGGTAGGCTCCGCCGCGCAGTACCGCGCCACCTGGGCGGTGAATTCGGGGTCCTCGGCGGCCAGGCAGGAAGGCCAATAGTCGCGGAACTGCGGTACCTCCATCGCCAGCTTGCGCACCGCTGCGACCGTGCTGTCGCGCAGATTGCCGAAGGCGACGGGGATGAATGGGCACGGCAGGACGTCACCGTAGGCCGATAGATAGAGTTTTTCCTTGATGGTGCCGCAGCCCACCTTGGACCAATTGTGATAGAGGTCCAGGCGGCAATGGGGGTGATTTCGCAGCAATGCGCGGACCTGCTCCTGATCGTCCGTGGTCAGCATCACCTCGGTGTTGGCCTTCCAATGCCCGATCGGAACGGCCAGGTTGAACTGGCACGTCACACCCAGTTCGGCGGTCAGGTCGAGCAGTCGTCTGAGGCCCTCGGAATGGAGATTCTGGTGGGAGACGCAAGCGGAAACCGAAACGATCAGCCCCTCGTCGCGAGCCGCCTGAAGGGCGGCGAGTGTCTTTTGGAACGATCCCGGGCTGCGTCGGAATGTGTCATGTTCCTCGGCCATGCCCGAATCCAGGCTTACACAAAAGATATCGACGCCGCTGCGGCGCAGCGAACGCAGGCGCCGTGGCGTCGCCGCCATGCCGTTCGACTGGATGCTGATGCAACTGGACGCAGGATCGAATGCCTGGATGATATCTTCAAGGTCCTTGCGCAGCAGCGGCTCGCCGCCGGTGAAATGAAACAGGACACACCCTTCCCGCCGGAGATCGGTGGCGATCCGCCGGTAGTCCTCGACGGCCAGCAGGGGTTTGTCCTCGGACCGCATGGGCAGCGCGGAACAATGGGTGCAGGAAAGGTTGCAGGCGTAATCGACGGCAATGTCGGAAAATCTCAGCCGGTGTTCCCGGAACGCCGTTGCCCGCAGGTAGCCTGCCATGGCGCGGGCAAGGAACCTCGGCTTTCTGGCGAATACCCGTGCCAGAAATAGACCGTTTCGGAAACTGTTCGCAATCCGCGTCGAAGGGGTCACGCCATGCACCACGCCACTGTCAGGCCGGCCATCCCCGCTGCTCCGGGGCATTCGGACAGGCTGGCCTTTTCTACCCCTTTCGCGGGCTTGAGTGCAATCCTCTCACCCGGGGCAGGCAGTCAACAGCGCCCGCCCCGCCTTCGCCCATTGCCCCCAACCCGCCTGCCGGCGTAATTTCGACGTGGCAGGCTGGACGCGGGTCAAGGCGGCGCCCCGGAATGGCGCTTGCCGATGGAGGGAACCATGGCACACGCCGATACCGGCCGGGCATCGGTCCCCACGGGGGCATCGACCTATTCCTCGGCGATCGCCACCGCTGACCGTTATACCCGATGGATCGTCGATGCGGTACGGCCGTACATCGGCCGGCGGATACTGGAAATCGGCGTCGGTCACGGAAGCTACCGCGCTGCGTTCGGGGATTGCCAGGCCTATGTGGGGATCGACATCGACGAGGCGGCGGTGGCCGAGGCCCAGCGCCGCTGTCCCGGCGGCGAGTATCTCGCCGGCGACATCACGTCGGCCGGACTGGCCGCCGTCCTCGGCGGCAGAGCGTTCGACACCGTGGTGTGCATCAACGTCCTTGAACATGTCCGGGACGATGCCGCCGCGATTGCCAACCTGCTGCAGCTCCTTGACCCGGGCGGCCACCTGATTCTCTTCGTGCCGGCTTTTCCCGGCCTGTACGGCAGCCTCGACCGGCTTGCCGGTCACATGCGCCGCTACCGTCTGGACGATCTGCGCCGTCTGGTGCCCGCAGGCGCCGGCGAGGTGGTCCGAAGCTGCTACTTCAATTCGATCGGCGGCGTCGGTTGGTGGGTTAACGGCCTGGTCGGTCACGCCAGTCTCAATGACCCGGCGGTCAACGGGCAGATCGCCGTGTTCGACCGATTTGTCGTGCCGATCTCCCGGCTCGTCGATCCCGTGACGCGCAGGTTCTTCGGCCAGTCGGCGATCTGCGTCGTCCGCCGGTGACCCGGCGGCCTGTCAGCGCCGTGTCGGAACGCCGCACGGATCGCCGGCAAGGCCTTGCAGTTCCGCCGTGATGACGCGCAAGTCCTCGCGCAGGGCGGCCTTGCGTTCCGGTGGCGCGGACCGAAGGCGCTCGGCCGCCCGGTGCACCATTTCCGCCACTCCCGGGGGGCGAATGCCGGCGAGCAGCGATTCGGCGCTGCCGTGGATTGCGGCCGCCAATGCGCCCAGGGATGCCGCCGCCATCAGCCCGACAATCGCCACTTTCGCCGCAAACAGGCCGAGCGCGCGTCCGACGCCCGTCCCTGCGGCGGCTTCCGCTTCCGGGCGCTTCCGAGCGCGGGCGGGTGCAGGCTTTGCCAAACCGGCCGCGTCGTATTCCCGGAACAGGGCCTCACGCTGCTCCTCGACCTTGCGAATGGCGCCCTCCCAGGTATCCGCCCGGGCGCACAAGAAGAGGTCGGGAATGTGCGCGACGACCTCGCCCCCATCTTTCCAGACCACGATCTTGAAGGCGTCCATGTGCATTCCCCCCGGTCATCGGGGCATCGATTCCCCGCGCGCATTTGCGGTGCGATCTTGGCCCTGCCGCTGGCCAAGGACAAGACGCAACACGCAACCGGCCGCCGCCCGCGGGCTTGACCCCCTCGGGGGGCACATGATACCAAGAGACCGCGCGGTTGGGTCGGGGGCTAGCCGCATTCCTTAGCATTTCTCAAGGTGTTGCAGTGCTCCACATCGTGGCCGTTCGCGCCTGGGGGCGCTTGTCGCCCCGCTCGGGGGGGCACCGTCTCATGCCATGGATTGAAGCGTGACGCTCGGCGCACTCGGACGGATCGTCGTTGTTTCCCTGCTGGGTCTGGTGCCGGCCATCATCGTGCTCGGGGCGCTGGAGATTGCCTTTCGCCAGCGCTTCGAGAGCGAGACCCTTTTCCAGGGGGCCATCCAGCATTTCTTCGTGCTCGACCCGATCACCTTGGTCGAGGTGCGCCCCAATCTCTCCCATGACCGGCCAATCATAGTGGGCGGGAAGCCGTTCCCCGTCACCACCAACGCTGACGGCCTGCGCGACCGTGCGGTCCGCGAGCGCAGGCCCGACGTCGTTCGCGTGCTTGCCATTGGAACGAGCTTCACCTTCGGCTGGGGCGTAGGGGACGATGAATCGTGGCCCGCTCAACTCGAACAGGTGCTCAGGGAACGAAAATCGCTGCCGTTCGAGGTGGAGGTGGTCAATGGCGGCGCCAACGGGCTGATCGATCCGTTCAAGCGCTACCTTTCCAGGCTGTCCAGGTATAACCCGGATATTGTTGTCATGGAGACCCGGGCCAACTTCCCTTCGCCCGCAATAGACCTCGACAAGGACAGGCTGGACACCTACCTGAACCCGGTCCGGGACTTTCCGGAGGGGTTGCCCTATTACATCGACGACAACGGCTACCTTCGTCGCCACATTTTCGATTCCCCGCTCCTGCGCCAATTGTCCCGTGCCAGCGCACTGTTTCGTCAGATTTCCGTGCGAGTCCTGCGTACCCACGAGAACCGGGCTCAGCGCGATCTCGCATCCGACCCCGAATGGCTAAGGTCGGTGAAGCTTTTCCATGACCAGCCGATCGAAGCGGTCAACCATATCCTTAACGTCGATCGCTTTCTTGCCCATGACGACGTAGCGTTTCTGGCACTGCTTTGGCGCGGCGTTCCGGAACGGTGGTGGCAGGACATCCCGGGGCCGACGCCGAACGCCAAGGCGGTCGCCAACCTGGCGGCGGCTTCGGTGCCCGCTTTGGACCTGCTTCCGGTCCTCGATCGGACAGTGATGCCGCAGGCCTTCATCGAGGACGGGCATTGGAGCGCGGCGGGAAACCGGCTGGTGGCCGAATCGGTCGCAACCCTCCTGGAGACGCACAAGGACCAAGTGCTGGCGCATCTGCGCCGCCGGGCCGAACGTGGCCTTGTCGAACTCGACCGCGAGCGCTTGGCCGCCGATTCGGCAAGGGACGTTTCCACCGGGGAGAACGGAGAACGCTGATGACTGGGACCGGCAACGGGGGCAAAAAGGACGGCTTCTTCCGGAGGTACAGGTTCGTACTGCTGCTTCCCGTCGTATTCGTCATCGTCGGCCTTTGCGCCTTGTATCTGTTCACCGACGCGGAATTCCTCTCGCCCTATGATTATGCATTTCATTGACATAGAGTCCCGCCGCGCCATTCTCGGGCCAAACGGACTGCCCGGGCCATTCGCACATGCTCTTTAATTCGGTCGAGTTCTTCGTATTCTTGGTTGTTGTGCTGGCTGGCCATCGGGTGATTGCCGGCCCCTGGCGCGGGTGGTGGCTGCTGGCGGCCAGCCTGCTCTTTTATGCGTACTGGAACGTCGCCTGCCTGCCGCTGCTGGCGGGAATGGTCGCCATCAGCCACTTCGGGGCCCTGGCCATGGCCCAACAAAGCGATGAACGGCGCCGGCGCCGGCTGCTGGTGGCGGTGATACTGGCCAATTTGGCGATCCTGGCCCTGTTCAAGTACGTGGATTTCGCCTTCGCGGTTCTGGCGGACGCGGTCGGGTGGGTGATGCCCGACTGGATTCGGCAGGCGCGCGCAGCCCTGATCGGCCAGTTCAGCCTTCCACTCGGCATATCGTTCTTCACTTTTCAGGTTATCGCTTACACGGTCGATGTCTATCGTCGGGAGTTTCCACCGCAGCACAGGCTGGACAAGACCCTGCTCTTCATCAGCTATTTCCCGCACCTTGTCGCCGGGCCGATCATGCGTGCCCGCGAATTGCTGCCCCAGCTGCCGGGCAGGGTGTGCCTCGACCGCCCGACCCTCGCCTCGGCGTTCTCGCTGATGACCCTGGGCCTATTCAAAAAAGTGGTGGTCGCCGATAGCCTGGCGACCCTGTCCGATCCCTATTTCGCCAACCCGACCGGAGTGCTGGCGGATGCGTGGGCCGCAACCATCGCCTTCTCGTTCCAGATATATGCCGATTTTTCCGGATATACAGATCTGGCGATGGGGATTTCCCTTCTGTTCGGCATCAAGCTGGTTCAGAATTTCGACCAGCCCTATCTGAAGACGAACATCACCGATTTCTGGCGGGCCTGGCACATGTCGCTGTCCAGGTGGTTCCGGGACTATTTCTACATCCCGCTCGGGGGGTCGCAGGAAGGCCGGTGGCGTTTCTATCTCAACCTCGTGCTCACCATGACGGTGGTCGGGTTGTGGCATGGGGCGAACTACACGTTCCTGGTCTGGGGAGCGTATCACGGCATGCTGCTGGTCGGGCACAAGGTCATCCGGGACCGTTCCTGGAGGCTTCCCCTGCCCGCTCCGGTGAAGGCGGTCACCGTCTTTATTCTGGTTGCCCTCGGGTGGGTATTCTTCCGATCGCCCGACATGGCTACGGCCACCCAAATTCTGGGACAGGCATGGTCGGGCGAGCGTGGCGCGGCGACCCTGGCGCTGGCCCCGCTCGTCATGGTCCCTCTGGTGATAGTTGCAGACTACCTTAGCCTTTCGGATAAGCTGCCCCGGCATTTTCAGCAGATCAGGAAATTCGTCCCGTTGGTCCTATTGGTGTTGATTTTCCTGCTTGGTTCTGGAAAATCGAACCAGTTCATTTATTTCGAGTTCTAGACATGCTCAGGATTCTCCGGGCGCTCGGTCTGTCCGTCCTCGTTCTTGCCGTATCACTTGCATCGCTCGAGATTCTCGTCCGGCTGCTCAACGCGTCCGGGACCAACTACGACATCGAGATGTGGCGTTACAGCGTCGAGCTTACCCGTCACGAGGCGGCCAACCCGGATGTCGGGGTCGAGCACCTTCCGGGGAAAAGCGCGGTACTGCAGAACACCGAGATCAAGATCAACGCGATGGGCTTTCGGGATCGAGACTACCCGGTGGCGACCAAGCCCGAGGGTGTCTACCGAATCCTAGTTCTCGGCAATTCGATAACGTTCGGATGGGGCGTGCCGGCAGCCGAGGTCTATACCGAGGTGGTCGAAGACACGTTGAATGCCGAGGGGCGACGGGTCGAGATAATCAATGCCGGGGTCGCGAACCACAACGTCAAGAGGCAGATCGCTCATTTCAAGGCCGTGGGCGCCAGCCTCGATCCGAACCTTGTCGTCCTGTCTCTCTTCGTGAACGGGCCGCAGCCTTCGGCGTCCGGTGGCAACAACCCGATCATGCGAAATTCGCAGCTGGCGGTGATGGCGTGGAGCAGGCTGAACTTCCTGTCGGCCAAGCTCGGTTTGCAGGACAGTTACAGGGTCCGCTACGAACGGCTGTTTGCGGATGAGTCCGAACCGTGGCGGCAGGCCCGGGACGAGGTGGCGTGGCTGGCGCGGGAATGCCGTGCCCGCGGCATCACCCTCGTCATCACCATGACGCCGGACCTTCATTACCTGAACGACTACCCATTCCAGGCGATTCACGACAAGGTCAGGGATCTTGCCGCCGAGGTCGGGGCCGGCTACCTGGATTTCCTCGACGGTCTGCGCGGCATCGATGCCCGCACGCTGTGGAACATGCCGGGTGATCCTCATCCCAACGCCAAGGGACACGCCATCATGGCGAACCAGCTGTTGTCCTATCTCGGCGCAAAGGTGCTGCCGCCGTGACCTGGGCGGCCCATGTGGGTGCCGTGTTGAATTGGGAAGGGTCTTTGCTATAGTAGGCCTCCCGCACGCAAGGACCGGCGTACCGTTCACATGACATCAATCACTAATATTGCCGTGTCCGATGTTCTGGACGGGGTCGGGAATTGGCGGTTGTGGGGCCGTATGGGCTGGGCCGAGGTCCGGCGGCGCTACCGCCGTACCTTGATCGGTCCCTTCTGGTCCTCGCTCAGCCTTGGCTTTTTCGTCGGGACCATGGGCTTCCTCTATGCCGCGCTGTGGAACCAGGCGCCGGAGAGCTATCTGCCGTTCCTGTGTTCGGGGATGATCAGCTGGGTCCTGGTCTCGGGTCTGGTGACCGAGGGCTGCAGCACCTTCATCACCAATTCCGGCCTGCTGACCCAGACCAGCTTCAATTTCTCCCTCCTCGCCTGCGCCCAGGTGTGGCGCAGCCTGATCACGTTCGCGCACAACCTGGCCATCTACGTCCTGATGGCGGCCGCCCTGTCTGTGCCGTTGCGCCCTGAGACCCTGCTGCTGCTGCCGGGCCTGGTCATCATCGCGGTGAACGGGGTCTGGGCCGCCGTGCTGTTCGGCATGATCTGCGCCCGTTACCGAGACGTCCAGCAGGTGGTAAGCAGCCTGTTGCAGGTGGCGATGTTCGTCACGCCGGTGTTCTGGGCTCCCGAACAGTTGGGCCACCGCGGGCAATACCTGTCCAATTTCAACGTCTTGTTCCACTTGGTGGACCTGATCCGCTCGCCGCTGCTCGGGCAGGCGCCGGCGCTGTTGTCCTATGCGGTGGGGGTGGTGATGGCGATCGTGGGCTCGGCATTCACGTTCTGGCTGTTCCGCAAGCTGCGGTGCCGCGTCGTCTACTGGCTTTAGGGTGGGCGGAATGGCGCATATCAGCCTTGAGGACGTTGCCCTCGATTTCCCCATCTACGGTTCGCAGCGCAGTTTCCGCCATGAGTTGGTGAAACGGGCGACCGGCGGGTTCATCCGGCGCTCGAAGGAAAGCGGCGGACATGTTGTGGTGCGGGCGCTCGATTCCATCAATCTCGAGATCGGCCACGGCGACCGGATTGGCCTGATCGGCCACAACGGTGCCGGCAAGACCACCTTGCTGAAGGTGCTGGCCCGCATCTACCACCCGACCGAGGGCAGCGCGGTCATCAACGGCCGCGTGTCCACCCTGTTCAATATCCTTCCCGGCCTCGACATGGACGACACTGGGTACGAAACCATCCGCACCTGTGGCATGTTCCTGGGCATGAGCTCGACCGAGATCGACCGCAAGACTCCGGAAATCGTCGCCTTCTCCGAGCTCGGGGACTTTCTCGGCCTGCCGGTCCGGACCTATTCGTCGGGCATGATGGTGCGTCTGGGTTTCGCCATCGCCACCAGCATCGACCCGGAGATCCTCATTCTCGACGAGGGGCTCGGGGCCGGCGACGCACGCTTCGCCGAGCGTGCCAAGCAACGTGTGGACGATCTGGTTGAGCGGACCAGCATCCTGATCCTCGCCTCGCATTCCGACGCGCTGATCCAGTCCATGTGCAACCGGGCGGCTCTGCTGCATGGCGGAAGGATCATCGCCCTGGGCGACGTCGATGAGGTCATCGAACGCTACCATCACCTCAATTCCGAAGCGGCTGCGGCGCAATGATCAAGCCGTTCTATTTCATGGCCATCTTCTGGGGCGCCGTCCACCGAGGCTATCTGCTGCGCTATCTGGTGGCGTCCATGCTGTCGCCGGGCAACCTGCCGGCGCTGGACCCGGCGCGGAAGAACAAATTCCTGCTGGCGACGACCGCGACGGATTGGGCCGACATTCAGGACGAGCCCCTGTTCCACCAGTTGCAGGCCCATTGCGAGGTGGTGTGGTTCGAGATCCCGATGCCGGGACCCGAGGACAGCAAGATGCGGATGCAGTCCCTCGGCCACCGCCTGGTGTCCGAGCGGTGCTTCGCCGATGGCGCGCTCGGGGTGTTCCTGACCCCCGACATCATCCTGTCGGACGGCTCGCTGGCCCGTATCGAGCACTATGCCCGCCAGGGCGTGAAGGTGTTGTTCAGCGTGGCGATCCGCTTTTCGCAGGACCCTATCGAACAGGAGTTGGTGTCCCGCGGCCGCATGCGCCCAGACCAGCCGATGGCGATCGGGGCCCGCGAACTCATGGAGATCGGCCTAGCCAATCTCCATTCCGAGACCAAGCGCTACGAATTCGGCAGCCCGGCCTTCGCCCACTCGCCGATTTCGGTGTTCTGGCGAGCTTCCGGCGGCATTGTCATCTACAGCTTCAGCTGGTGTCCGATCCTGGTGGATTACGGGGCGCTGCGGGAGCACGACACCTCCACCTTCGACGAATGGACGCTGGACGGCGACTACATCTACCGCAATTTTCCCGATGCCCGCGACGTCATGATCATCACCGACAGCGACGATGTGGGAATGATCAGCCTCACCCGCGAAGCCGACCTCACCTTCGACCTGCGCCCCGATCCCGACGTCAACTGGTGGCTCGGCGGATTGGTTCGGCGTGCGCGGCTGCATGCCCTGTGGGCCGGGCCGGTGATGGATCCGCTGAAGCGTGACCTGTTCCTGACACCGGTGGTTTTCCACCAGGGCGGCGTAACGCCGGAACTTGCACGGTGCGTCAAGGACAGCTCGGCCATCCTGCGCGGGGCCATCAACCGGGATGGCCACCTTCCCTTGCAGTTCGTCCGCTTCGTGTCCCGCACGGTGTGGCGGACCGCCATGCTGGCACGCCAGTTCCGCAGTCTCGTCCGCTGGCACATCCGCAACCGCCGTTTCGTCACCGCCCGTGTGCTGTGGCGCCTCAATCTGCGCGCCAGCAAGCCGCTCATCGAAGATCCCCAATGGAAAATCGTCAACGACTGAGCCGTGCCGTATTTCTCGACCGCGACGGCGTCCTCAACCGCTCCCTCGTCATCGACGGCAAGCCCTACGCGCCGCGCAGGATCGAGGACTTCCGCCTGTTCCCGGGGACGACGGCGGCGGTCGCCCGGTTGAAGGCGGCCGGCCTGGTGGTGATCGTGGTGACCAACCAGCCCGATATCGGCAACGGCCTCGTCGATGCCGCGACGGTTGCGGCCATGAACGCGCGTCTGCGCCAACGGGTGCCGGTCGATGACATCCTGGTCTGTCCCCACCGCCAGACGGACGGTTGTGACTGCCGCAAGCCGAAGCCCGGCATGCTGATCGAGGCCGCCGCCCGCCACCGCATCGATAGGTCGCGCAGCTTCCTTGTCGGCGACCGCGCCAGTGATATCGTTGCGGGGCAGGGGGCCGGATGCTATACGCTGTATGTCCGAAGGGGATACGCCGAGGCTTCGCCGCAGAGGCCCGATGCGTGCGTTCGCTCTCTCGGACAGGCCGTAAACGTAATTCTTGACCGCCTGGCGAAGGGCTCCTGACCGCTCATGTCCCCTCTCGATGCATTGAAGATCAAAATTTTCGCGGATGGCGCAAGCATCGACAGCATTCTGCAGCTTCGTGCCAATCCGCTGGTCAAAGGTTTCACCACCAACCCCACCCTGATGCGCAAGGCCGGCGTCACCGATTACGAGTCGTTCGGCCGCAGCCTGCTCGAGGCGGTGACCGATCGTCCGGTGTCGCTCGAGGTCTTCGCCGACGACCTGCCGACCATGGCGGGGCAGGCGCGGGCCATCGCCTCGTGGGGTGGAAACGTCAACGTCAAGATTCCGGTCACCAACACCAAGGGCGAGTTCACCGGGCCGATCCTGCGCGAACTTTCGTCCGCGGGCGTGGTGCTCAACGTCACCGCCATCACCACCGAAGCGCAGGTGGCCGCGGTGGCCGGCTGCCTGCACGCCGACACACCCGCGATCGTCTCGGTCTTCGCCGGGCGGATCGCCGATACCGGAATCGACCCGGTGCCGGTCATGGCGCGCTGCCGCGCCCTGCTGCAGGGGCGCCCGAAGGCCGAATTGCTGTGGGCCAGCCCGCGCGAAATCCTCAACATCTTTCAGGCCGACGCGGTGGGGTGCCACATCATCACGGTGACCGCGGACGTTCTGGCGAAGCTGGCGGTGGTGGGCAAGGATCTGGACGCCTTTTCGCTCGAGACGGTGCGCATGTTCTACGACGATGCCTGCGCCGCCGGCTACAGCATCCGCACCGGTGCGCCATGACTCGGCCGGTCGCAGTCGTCACCGGCGGGGCCGGCTTCATCGGGTCGCACATGGTGGACGTCCTGGTTGCCGACGGCTTCGCGGTCCGGGTCATCGACAGCCTGATCGGCGGGCGCGAGGCCAATATCGCCCACCATGCCGGCCAGGCCGACGTGGTGCTCGAGAAGGGTGACATTCGCGCTCTCGAGCCTGGAAGCAGCCTGTTCCGCGACGCGCGCTACGTCTTCCACTTCGCCGGCATCGGCGACATCGTGCCCTCCATCGAGCAACCGATCGAGTACATGGACGCCAATGTCCAGGGCACCGTGCGTGTGCTTGAATGCGCCCGTGCCGCCGGCGTCGAGAAGTTCGTCTATGCCGCCTCGTCCTCATGCTACGGGCTTGCCGACGTCCCGACGCGCGAGGATCACCCGATCCGTCCCCAGTACCCCTATGCCTTGTCCAAGTACCAGGCCGAGCAGGCGTGTTTCCACTGGCACCAGTGCTACGGCCTGCCGGTCAACGCGATTCGCATCTTCAACGCCTACGGCACCCGTTCCCGCACCTCCGGTGCCTACGGCGCGGTGTTCGGCGTGTTCCTGCGCCAGAAGCTGGCGGGAAAGCCGTTCACGGTGGTCGGCGACGGCAACCAGACCCGCGATTTCCTTTACGTCACCGACGTCGCGGAGGCGTTCTACGCCGCCGCCAGAACGCCCATGACCGGCCAGGTGTGGAACCTGGGGGCGGGAAAGCCGCAATCGGTCAATCGGTTGGTGGAACTGCTGGGCGGCGACAAGATTCACATTCCCAAGCGCCCGGGCGAGCCCGACTGCACCTGGGCGGACATTACCCGGATCACCACCGATCTGGGCTGGCACCCGAAGGTGTCCTTCGAGGAGGGGGTCCGCCTCATCCTCGACAACATCGAATACTGGCGCGAGGCGCCCCTGTGGGACCCCTCCTCCATCGCCAAGGCCACCGAGACGTGGTTCAAGTTTCTCGGCGACAAGTGACGGCGCGAGGCCCGCATGATTTCATTGACCGACCGGTTCAAGCACAAGATCAAGACCGTTGACGAGCTGATCGAGGTCCTCGGCCCGCGGCCGCGCAAGCGCAAGGCCATCATGTGCCATGGCGTCTTCGACGTCGTGCATCCGGGCCATCTCCGGCATCTGATCTACGCCAAGAGCAAGGCCGACATCCTGATCGCCAGCCTGACCGCCGACCGCCACATCGCCAAGGGCCAACACCGCCCCCACGTGCCCCAGGACCTGCGGGCGTTGAACCTGGCGGCGTTCGAGATCGTCGATTACGTCATCATCGACCCCAACGACAAGCCGATCGACAACCTTCTCCGGCTGCAGCCCGATTACTTCGCCAAGGGCTACGAATATACCGCGACCGGTCTGCCGCCCAAGACCCAGGAAGAGGTGGAGACCGTCGGGAGTTACGGCGGCGAGGTGATCTTCACCCCCGGCGACATCGTGTATTCGTCCTCGCGGCTGATCGAGCTGGAGCCGCCGAACCTCAAGACCGAGAAGCTTCTGACCCTGATGGACATGGCCGGCATCGGGTTCGACGATCTGCGCGCCGCGCTCGGGCGGTTCGCCGGCAAGCGCGTGCATGTGCTGGGTGACACCATCGTCGATAGCCTGACCCAGTGCGCCATGATCGGCGGCCAGACCAAGACGCCGACCATGAGCGTGCTGTTCCAGGAGCGCAAGGACTACATCGGTGGCGCCGCGGTGGTGGCCGAACACATCCGCGCTGCCGGGGCCGAGGTGGTGTTCTCCACCGTCCTGGGGGACGATCCCCACAAGGATTTCGTTCTCGAGGGCCTGAAGGAGTCGGGCGTCGACTGCCGGGCGATCATCGACCCCACGCGGCCGACCACCAACAAGAACGCCATCGTCGCCGGCGGCTACCGCCTGCTCAAGGTCGACACCCTGGACAACCGCTCCATTTCGGACGAGGTCGTCGCCAAGCTGGGCGCGGCGGTGCGATCGACGCCGGCCGACGCGGTGGTCTTCGCCGATTTCCGCCACGGGATCTTCAACCGCCGCACCATTCCCGCCCTGGTCGGCGCCATCCCGGACAACACCTTCAAGGTTGCCGACAGCCAGGTCGCCAGCCGCTGGGGCAACATCACCGAGTTCCAGGGCTTCGATCTCATCACCCCCAACGAGCGTGAGGCGCGCTTCGCCCTGGCGGATCAGGATTCGGGCGTGCGGCCGCTGGCGGTGCAGGTCTACGAGGCGGCCAAAGCCAAGGTGCTGATCCTGAAGCTGGGCGATCGCGGCGTGCTGACCTGCCGCTCGCACGACCACGAATCGCTGGATTCCTTCTTCGTCGTCGATTCCTTCGTCGATCGGGTGGTCGATGCCGTCGGGGCGGGTGACGCGCTGCTGGCCTATTCCACCCTCTCCATGCTGGCGACCGGCGACCCGGTGGTGGCGACCATCATCGGCTCCATGGCGGCGGCGGTGGAGTGCGAATGCGACGGCAACATCCCGGTGCGGCCCGACGACGTGCTGGCCAAGATCGACGCCGTCGAGGCGCGCGCCAAGTACGAGCGCTGACCGCCATGCGCGCCATCGTCGTCGGCCTCGGTATCCAGGGATACAAGCGCCGCAAATTCGCCGGCGCGGACTTCGTCGCCTCGGTCGATCCGGTCAACCCGGAAGCCGACTACAGGTCCGCGCACGAGGTGCCGCTCGACGCCTATGACGCCGTCCTCGCCTGTCTGCCGGACGAGCCCAAGGTCGAGCTGCTGAGGTACTTCCTGTCGCACGGCAAGCATGTGCTGGTGGAAAAGCCGCTCTGGGCCGCCAGGGACCAGGACATCGCCGAACTCGAGCGCATCGCCCGTGCCAACCGCGCGGTGTGCTACACCGCCTACAACCACCGGTTCGAGCCGCATTTCGCCCGCATGCGCGACCTGATCGCCTCGGGCGACCTTGGCACCATCTATTCCTGCCGCATGTTCTACGGCAACGGCACGGCACGGCAGGTCCGCGAGTCGGCGTGGCGTGACGAGGGCGCCGGCGTGCTGCCGGATCTCGGCTCGCATCTGCTCGATACCTGCCGGTTCTGGTTCGGCCCGCTTGCCGACACCTTCACCGTCGTCGCCGCCAACCGCTTCGAGAACCGGGCACCGGACCACGTCATCATCGGCTCCGAGGCGAACCGGCCGCGGATCGAGCTGGAGATGACGCTGTGCATGTGGCGCAACCACTTCACCTGCGACATCCTGGCCGAGAAGGGCTCGGCCCACATCGAATCCCTGTGCAAGTGGGGGCCGGCCACCTTCACCCGGCGGACCCGGATCCTGCCCTCGGGCCGCCCGCCCGAGGAAACCCTGACGCTGGTCCAGGACGATCCCACCTGGGCGCTGGAATACCAGCACTTCAAGCGCCTGGTGGCGGCCGGGGAACAGACCGACCTGAGCAATGATTCGTGGCTTCAGGAAACGCTGCGCCGGCTGTCCGCGGAGATCGCCCGATGAGCCTTCCCGTCGTCGGCTTCGCCGGCATGACCCATCTCGGCATCAACACCGCGGCGGCGACGGCCGCCCGCGGTTTCCGGACGCTGGGCTTTGATCCCGACGCCGCGCTGGTGGCGCGGTTGGCGGCGGGCCGGCTGCCCATCGTCGAGCCGGGCCTGGACGACCTGGTGGCGGCCAATGCCGACCGCCTCGGCTTCACCGCCGACGCGGGCGATCTCAAGGCCTGCGACGTGGTCTACATCGCCGCCGACGTGCCCACCGATGACGACGCCAAGAGCGATCTTGCCCCGATCCGCGCCCTGATCGACGCGGTCGCCCCCCATCTCGGCCCCGACGCCGTGCTGGTGGTGTTGTGCCAGGTCCCGCCGGGCTTCACCCGCGCCCTCACCTCGGTCCCCCACCCCCGCCTGGTCTACCAGGTGGAAACCTTGATCTTCGGCCGTGCGGTCGAGCGCGCCATGCACCCCGAACGGTTCATCGTCGGGCTGGCCGATCCGTCGCGGGGCCTGCCGCCGGTCCTTGGGACGGTGCTGGAGGCGTTCGCGTGCCCGATCCTGCCGATGCGGTACGAATCGGCCGAACTGGCCAAGATCAGCATCAATTTCTGCCTGGTGGCGTCGGTGTCGGTGGCCAACACCCTGGCCGAGCTTTCCGAGGCCATCGGTGCCGACTGGTCCGAGATCACCCCGGCCCTGAAGCTCGACAAGCGCATCGGGCCGTTCGCCTATCTCGCCCCGGGCCTCGGCATTTCGGGCGGCAACCTCGAGCGCGACCTGCGCACGGTGATTGACATCGCGCGCGACAGGCGGACCCATGTCGGCGTCGTCGAGGCTTGGCTCGACAACAGCCAATGGCGCAAGGACTGGCCGTGGCGGACCCTGAAGGCGGCGGTGCTGGACGGCGACCCAAAGGCCCGGATTGCCGTTCTCGGCCTCGCCTACAAGGAAAACACCCATTCCACCAAGAACTCGCCGGCTCTGGTCCTGCTCGAGCATCTGACCGGCAACGACGTCGCCGTCCATGATCCGGTGGTGCCGGCCTCGGTGGTGCCGTGGGCGCGGGGCTGCGCCAGCGCCATGGAGGCGGTGGCCGGAGCGGATGCGGTGGTGATCGCCACTCCGTGGCCGGACTACCGCGGCCTGAAGGCCGACGACCTGGCGGCCGTCATGAGGGGCCGGGTGGTGATCGATCCCTATCGGATGCTGGACGGCGCGGCCGCGCGGTCGGCCGGCCTGTCGTGGTTCTGCCTGGGGGCGCCCGCCGCCGCCGGCTGAGGGGGAGGACAGCGTTCATGCTTCATCACGGTTCCTCGTTGCCCATGCCGCCGCTGCGGGTCGTGGTGATCGGTGCCGGCGGCTTCGTCGGCGGCGCCGTCTGCCGGCGGGTGGCGGCGGCCGGGGTGCCGGTGCTCGCCCTGACCCGGCGCGAGGTCGATCTGCTGGCGGCCGACGCCGCCGACGCCTTGGCGATCCTTCTGCGGCCGGGGGATTCGGTGGTGGCGGCGGCGGCGATGGCGCCGGTCAAGACGGCGGCGATGCTGCGCGACAACATGGTGATGACGGCGGCGATGATCTCGGCGTTGTCCCGGGTGGAGGCGGCCCACGTCGTCAATATCGGTTCGGACGCCATCTATGGCGATTGCGACCATCCCATGATCGAATCGGCGGTGGCGGCTCCGACCAGCCTGCACGGCGCCATGCATCTGGCCCGGGAATTGATGTTTCAGGCCGAACTCAAGGCGCCGCTGGCGACCTTGCGCCCGACCCTGATCTACGGGGCGGGCGACCCGCACAACGGATACGGGCCCAATTCCTTCCGCCGCAAGGCCAACCGGGGCGAGGATATCGTCCTGTTCGGCGAAGGCGAGGAACGCCGCGACCATGTCGCCATCGACGACGTGGCCGAACTGGTCTGGCGCATCCTGGCGCATCGCTCGACCGGCGCGCTGAACGCGGCAACCGGCGTGGTGACGAGTTTCAACGAGGTTGCCCGCCAGGTCATCGCCTTCAGCGGCAGGGAGGTGACGCTGTCCGGCAGCCCGCGCCGCGGTCCGATGCCGCACAACGGCTACCGCGCCTTCGATCCAGCGGCGACGTTGGCCGCGTTTCCCGACTTCCGCTACACCCCGCTGGCCGAGGGATTGCGGCTGGCGCAGCAGGAGGAGTTCGGCTGATGGCCCAGGTCAATCTGCTGCGATCGCTGCCCAAGCCCAGACGCAACATCGCCAAACGGGCGGAGGCCAAGGACCCGGCGGTGATCGCCATCGCCAGGCAGTACGGCGAGATGTACTGGGACGGGCCGCGCGAATACGGCTATGGCGGCTATCGCTACGATGGCCGCTGGCGGCCGGTCGCCCGCGACATCATCGATCATTACGGCCTGAAGGCTGGCATGAAGGTGCTGGATGTGGGGTGCGGCAAGGGATTCCTGGTCAAGGACCTGATGCTCGAATGTCCCGGGCTCGAGGCCTTCGGCCTCGACGTGTCGCTCTATGCCGTCACCCACGCTCCCGACGAGACCATCGGCCGCCTGCACCTGGGTACCGCCGAGCGGCTTCCGTTCCCGGACGATTCCTTCGACTGCGTCCTCTCGCTCAACACCATCCACAACTTCCCGCGGCCGCGCGCCATCCGCTGCCTGGCCGAGATCGAGCGGGTGTGCAAGGGCAGCGCCTCCTTTGTGGTGGTGGACAGCTACCATACGCCCGAGCAGAAGGAGGTGTTCGAAAGCTGGGTCCTGACGGCGGAATTCCACGACTACCCCGACGGCTGGCTCAGGGTCTTCGAGGAAGCGGGATATAGCGGCGATTGGGACTGGACGGTCATCGAATAGGCATCCTCGGCGGAGTTGGCATGTGAAGGGGACTGAGCACATCACGGGGGCTGGGGACTCTGTCGTCGATTTCAGCGTGCAATGGCGCAATTTCGGCGGCGACAACACAGGTTATTATGTTTCCGCGGACATGCTGGCCGATATCGTCGGTCCGCTTCTGCCGGTGGATGCCATTGCCGGAAAGGATGTTGCCGACATCGGCAGTGGGACCGGCCGCATCGTCGCCATGCTTCTTGATGCCGGGGCGCGGCATGTGGTCGCGGTCGAGCCGTCCGAAGGCATTCACGCCCTGAGGCGCAACCTTGCCGACCGCATGGATCGGGTCACGGCGCTGCAGGGGCGCGGTGACACACTGCCCGGGACCGATGCCTTCGACTTGATTTTTTCCATTGGCGTCCTTCATCATGTCCCCGATCCCGGCCCGATTGTCGATACAGCCTTCCGGGCATTGCGGCCGGGCGGCAGCATGGTGGTCTGGCTGTACGGCAAGGAGGGAAATGGGCTTTACCTGGCGCTGCTCGCCGGCTTGCGGGTGCTGGCGAGGTGGTCGCCCCACTGGCTCCTCACCAGTTCGGCTTGGCTACTCAGCGGCACCGCGAGCCTGTACGGAGGTCTGTGCAGGTACCTTCCGCTTCCGTTGCGGCGGTACTTCGTCGAACAGTTCCTGAAGTTGAGCCCCAAGCAGCGGATGATGACCGTCTACGACCAGCTCAACCCCAGCCACGCCAAATATTATACCAATGCGGAAGCTCATGCGCTTCTTGCCGCACGCGGTTTCCATGACGTATGTTGCTATCATCGTCACGGCTACAGCTGGACCGTAATCGGGCGGAAACCCGCGGCCCCACCCGGTTGACCGCGAGGCTACGCGTCCCCAAATATTCGCAGCGGCAACCTGTTCGGGTGCCGGCTCCCCCATTCCTGGTCCGCTAAGGGCCTGTTCTGACGGTGTGACAGGCGAAATCGACGTGTCTTCCGAGATCGATCTTTCGCTGCTGCGGCCAAGCTCAGCCAAGAATTCCGTGGATCGCGACGGAGGTCTGCCTGACGGCCCGGCCAATGCGGCGGCCCGCAGCCTACGGATTCTGCTTCTCGAACCCTACTTTCCTGCCGAAGCGGTGTGGGGCAGTGCGAAGACCGAGCAGGGGTTCCTGCCTCCCATGGGGACCATTTCGGTCTATGGCTGGCTGAAGCACCGCGGGTTCGATGTGACCTTCCTCGACACACAGTTCGGCGACCTCGATCCCGAGCAGATCGGGAACATCTTGGTGGATGGCGGCTTCGACGTGGTCGGGCTGCCCACCTTCACGCCGACGGCCGACTACGTGTTCGACACCGCCCGGCTGGTACGCCGATGCCTGCCGAAGGCGGCCATCATCCTGGGCAACGTGCATGCGTCCCAGTTGCCGGAATTCACCCTGACCCAGTGTCCGGCGGCGGATTTCGTGATTCGCCACGAGGCCGAAGTCACCATCGAGATGCTTCTGGAGGCGCTCGCTGGCGGTCTGAGCGATTTTTCCGCCATCGCCGGGCTGGTGTGGCGGCGGCCTGATGGAGCAATCGTGGTCAACCCCCCACGTCCCTTCATCCGGAACCTGGACGATCTGCCTCCGGGGTTCTACTCCGATCTCAAGCTGGACCGTTACGTACCCCACCCCACCCAATACATCCGGCTTCCCAATTATCCGCTCATGACCCAGCGGGGATGCCCCTATTCATGTTCCTACTGCGAAGCCGGCTCGATCCTCGGGAAAAAGATGCGCATGCACAGTCCCGAGCGCGTCCTTGAGGAATTGCGGATTTTGAAGCACGAGAAGGGCGCGCGTGGGGTTTATTTTCAGGACTCCACCTTCACCATTAACAAGAAATGGGTGATGCGGCTCATGGAGTTGATGGTAAAGGACGGGCTGGACCTGCTATGGACCTGCAACACCCGTGCTGACCGCATCGACCCCGAGATGTTGGATGCCATGTATGCGGCGGGCTGCCGGCAATTGGCGATGGGGTTGGAATCCGGCAACCAGAGCTCCCTGGACCTGATCCGCAAGGGGTGTACCGTCGAACAGCAGACCCAAGGGGTGCAATGGGCCATGTCTGCCCGAATGCGGTGTCTTACCAGCTACATCCTGTGTCTTCCCAATGAAACTCCCGAGATGGTTCGAAATACCATAGACTATGCCAAGAGTCTGCGTACCCACACGGCGATGTTCTACCTTCCGGTCCCCTTTCCTGGTTCCGATTTCTTCCTGGCGTGCCAGCAAAGCGGAGGAATCCGTAGGACCGTGCGCTGGAGCGATTTCATCGCCATCGATTTCGACAATCCCGTCTACGTGAACCCCAACTTCGGTGCCGACGGGATGCGGCACTGGTACCGCCAAGCCTATCTCGACTACTACCGCTCGCCGGGCGTGTGGTGGAGCAATCTGACGGCAATCCGAGGCATAGAGGATGCGCGGCGCCTGTTTCGCGGCGGGCGCGGGCTAGCCATGCTGGTCGGCAAGGATTTGCGCGGACTGTTGCGGCAGATGTATCGCGGGTTTCATGGCCAGGGTGCGCCGGTCGAGTGAGCGGCCGTTCCGAAGCTTATTCGGCGTTGGTTCCTTCGTGCGCCGATCGCAGCTTGTTGCGCCAGTTTTCCAGCCGGTCCACCCGGTTGTAATAGACGATCTGGGGTGATCGGCGGACGAGGATGCCGTCGGCTTCGGTTTCCTCGAAGGACAGCTGCGCCCATCCGTTGCAGTTGGTGCAGAACGGCACCTTGTCCCATTGGCCGGTCTCGTGGAAATAGCGCACCTTGGCGAAGGCCTCGCCGGTCCAGACCGCCTGGGCCCCCTGCTCGAAGACGTTGCCGACGTCGGTGACCTTGAAACCGTCCAGGCAGCAGATGGTGGCGGTGCCGTCGTTGAAGACCGGCAATGTGTTGTACAGCGTGGGGCAGGGCCGGCGTTCGGCCGGCGTCTCCATCTCGGGGAAGGTGCCGTTCTCGAACAACAGGCCGACGCGGACACAGTCGACCCTGGAAATCCAGCGCTCGACGAAGGCGTCGGCCTCGTGGCGATTGGTGTCCTGCACGGTGAAGGAGACGCTGATCCGGGGCGTCAGCGCCCGCCCGCGCGCCGCCAGCAACCGGAACACCCCCGCCTCGATGGCTTCCAGCCGGTCGAGCCCGCGCACCAGGGCCAGGGTCCCGGGCGTGACGGCGTCGATGCTCACCGAGACCGAGTCCACCCCCTCGGCCACCAGCATGTCCGACACCGCCTGGGACAGGGCCAGCCCGTTGGTGTTGAGGGCGACTTCCATGCCGCGGCACTTCATGGCGCGGATGGTGCCGGCCAGATCGGGGATGAGCAGCGGTTCGCCGTACATGTTCGGCTGAACCAGCGGCCGCGCCGGGGCAAGCTCGTCCAGCAGCCGTTCGGCGGCATCCGGAGGCATCACCCCCTTGACGTCGTCGATGGCCTCCTGGTCGCCCGACCCCCAGACGGTGCACATGGGGCAGCGCAGGTTGCACCGGGTGGCGAAATCGATCAGCACCCTGGGCGGCAGATCGGGCACCGGCATCGGTGTCCAGTCCAGCGCGGGATCGACCCAGGGCGCCTTGCTCCAGTCGGTCATCGGACGGCCCGCCTCACGGCAGCGCGTACAGGACGGATTCGATCACGCCCTCGTCCTGCTGGCGCAGGAAGAAGCGGTAGTCGGGGCGGATCGCATCGATCAGTTCGAAGATGTCGCACAGGTCCGAGGGGCGGTGATAGACCGAGATGGCCAGTCGCGGCTTCCATGCCCGGATGGCCTCGCGCGCACCGTTCAGGGCCGCGATCTCGGCCCCCTCGATGTTCATCTTGACGTAGGTGACTCGCCCGCCCGCCAGCACGTCGTCCAGGCTGGTCACCGGCACCTCGATGGTGCCGCCGTCGCCGTCCAGGATCGAGCCGCGGCTGGCATCGTTGCGGAAGCGCAGGACGCCGGTCTCGGACCACAGGCCCTTGTTGATCGGCTCCACCCGCGGCTCGCCGCGGAAATTGGCGGCCAGGGCGGCGAAGGTGTTCGGGTCCGGCTCGAACCCGATGACCCGCTGGTACCGGCCGCCGACCCGGTCGATGAACATGCGGATGGAATCGCCGTCGAAGGTGCCGGCATCGACATAGACCTCGTCCCCGGTGAAGGTGAACAGGCCTTGCGGAAAATACAGGTCGTGGTCCACCACCGGGACGAAATGGTCGGGATCGACGGTCAGGCGGAAGGCGATGAAGGCGTCGAGCGCGCGACGCGACGCATCGTCGCCCAGGCGCCCGGCCAGCCGGGCGATGCGGTCGCGATCGCCAACGGTGCGTTCCAGCCATTCGACGAAGAACATGTGCGGCTGAAAGACGTCCGGCTCCATCACCTGCAGCAGGGAAAGCAGCTCCACCTGCGCGAAGCCGTCGCCCTTGAGACGGGTGCGCAGCGGCCTGCCGCGATGCGAAGCGACGATGACGGGGACGGATCGTTCCAGGCCGTCGAGGCGCGACACCGGGACCACGGTGGCCGTTCCCTCGGTGGTTCCCAGCAGCGCCGGATTGTCGTCGCACCAGGCGGCGACCTCGATGCCCTTGTGCTGGCACTGGCTCACGAAGGCGCGCCCCTCGTCGCGCGCGCCGACCACCGCCACGCGGCGCAAGTGTCCCGAGGACAGCCCCGGATGGGCGGCCAACAGCGAGGCCCTGAGGTCCCCGGCCGAGCCGGCGGCCATCAGAGCCCGCAGCCAGGGCATGGTTTGGTCGGAAGCGTTCATATCGGGCCTGCCATCGGTTCGGGGGTCGACATCCTACATCATGCGGTAGCGTCCGCCGGGCGACGCCAGCAGGGCGTCGGGGCGGGCCTCCAGCGCCTGCCGGGCCAGCGCCACCAGCGTGGCGGCACGATACAGCCGGCAGACGGTGGAAGATACCAGATCGACGGACAGCGCGCCCCGTTCCGCCAGCGCGTCCTGCATGCGGAAATAGTCGCGGCGCAGAAACAAGTGGCGGCGTAGCCGCACATCGACCGTCCGGCCGTCGCGGGCGCGGCAAAGATAGGTCTCGGTCTGGTCCGGGGGGCGCACGTAATGGTCCGGGGCGGTGATCTCCTCGGCATGGTGCAGCAGCGTGCAGCAATCCATGCTGATCCCCATCATCAGCACCCAGGACTCCGCCTCGGCGAGCCGGCCGAACGGGCTGTTGCGTCCGCAGGGGGTGTCGTCCAGATGGTGGCCGTCGGTGAGGCGCGCCGCCGCCGGCCCGCGGGCGGCGACCGAGTGGGTCGGGTGCAGGCTGCGGTGGGTGGCCGGTCCGCGGCGGAACAGTTCGGTCAGCACACCGGTGTTGGACGGGGTCGCCAGCTCGTCGAAGACCGGGTTGGCGGGCTTGACGAAGCGCCAGGACATGGTCGGCATGACCAGGGTGCCGGGGGTCATGTGCTCGGCCAGGACATCGACCACCGCGGCGGGGTCGAAGCCCTCGCGCCCCATGCCCCGGAACGCGCTGTGCACCAGCAGGATGCCGTCGCGCGGCACACCCCGCCGTTTCAGCATGCGTGCGACGGCGGCCTCACGGCTTGGGCTTGCGGACAACGAAATTCCCCATCACCAGGGCGTCGAGCCCGCAACCGAAAAAGGTCATGATGGCATCGCGGGGGGTCTCGACGATGGGCTGGCCCTTCAGGTTGAAGCTGGTGTTCAGGATGACCGGTACGTCGCTCAACGCCTTGTATTTAGAGATCAGGTCGTAATAAAGCTCGTTGGTCGAGCTTTTCACCGTCTGCAGGCGGGCGGTGCCGTCGGCGTGGACCACGGCACGGATGCCATCGGCCTTCCCGGGCAAAGCATCGACGGTGAAGGACATGGTCGGCAGGTCGCGGCCGTCGGTACGGAAATAGGCCTCCGCGTCCTCGTACAGGGCCGAGGGGGCGAAGGGGCGGAATTCCTCGCGGTACTTGATACGGGCGTTGACCTTGTCGCGCATCTTCTCGTCGCCGCAGGGTGCGACGATCGAGCGGTTGCCCAGCGCCCGGGCGCCGGCTTCCGAGCGGCCCTGGTACCAGCCGAGGATCATGTCCTGGGCCAGCATCTCGGCGGCGGCCTCGCGTCCGTCTGGGACCTCCTCGAAGGGAATGGAATTGGCGACCAGCTCCTTGCGGATATCGTCGTCGGAATAGGACGAGCCGAGATAGGCGTCCCACAGCTGCCACGGCGAATCGCCCGACATCACCGCGCCGAGATAGGCGCAGCCCAGCGCCAGACCGCGATCCGAGGCGACGGGCGAGACGTAGACGTTGTCGAACAGGCCGGAATACATCAGCCGACGGTTGGCGGCACAGTTTAGGGCGACGCCACCGGCGTAGCAGAAGTTCCCGATCCCGGAATTGGCGGCCTTCATCTCCGCCGCCAGCGTCATCAGGCATTCTTCGAACGCCGCCTGGGTCGAGCGCGCCACGTCCTTGTGGAATTGCGTCAGGGGGGTGCCGGGGGTGCGGTTCGGCTGGCCCAGCAGCTCGGCCAGACGGGGCGAGTAGGTGGGCTCGAACGGCGACCGGGTCGGCGGGTCAGAGCGCAGGAAATGCGGGTCGAAGTCCCAGCCGCCCGGGGCGGGACGGATGATCCGCGACACATCCACCGACGGCTCGCCATAGGGCGCCAGGCCCATGACCTTGTACTCGTCCCCGTCGGTGAAGCCGAGGTAGTAGGTCATCATGGTGTAGAAATAGCCGATGGAGCGGGCGGTCGGGATGGTCTCCAGGACCTTGATGCCATCACCCTTCGACGCGCTGGCGATCATGCCGCAGGCGCCGTCGCCGCTGGCGTCGAGGGTCAGGCACAACGCCTCGTCATAGCCCGAGCCGTAGAAGGCGGCGGCAACATGGGCTTCCTGGTGGTGTACCAGCTCGACCCGCGGGCACGAGCCGAACAGGTGGCGCAGATAGTCGCGGATGCGGTCGGCGAAGAAGTCGTAGGTGATGCCGGGGGCGACCACCAGATCCACCTGTTCCCAGCGGATTCCCGCCATCTTCAGGCAGGCGCGGATGGAATGCTCGGGTAGCATGCCGTAGCAGGACTTAACCCGCAGGTAGCGCTCTTCCTCGCACAGGGCGACGATGCGGCCGTTGATGGCCAGCGCCGCCGCCGGTTCATGCTGGTTGACGGTCACACCGCCGTGAAGGCCGAGAACGATCATGCGCAGGCTACCACTTGGTGGCGACGCGCTGCAGCGACGGGTGGGAGACGAAGCAGTGCCAGATGACCGCCTGGAACGCCTCGGCGTGCGGGGTGACCAGGTTGGCGTCCACGGTCGGCACCACCACCACCTCGGTCCCCACCTGCTTGGTGTAGCCGCCGTCGCGGCCGACGATGCCGAGAATGGTGGCGTTGCGGGCGCGGGCGAGGTCGAGGGCCTTGATCAGGTTGGGGCTGACGTTGCGCTCGGCATTGCCGCCGCCGACCGAGAACACCATCACCGCATCCTTGTCGTTCAGCCGGCTGGTCTCGAGCCAGCCGGCGAAGACGGTGTCCCAGCCCTCGTCGTTGGTGCGGGCGGTCAGTTCGGAGACGTTGTCGGTCGGCGCATAGGTCTCGATGCCGCAGAGCTTGCGGAAATCGTTGACGGCATGGGCGCAATTGGCGGCGCTGCCGCCGACCCCCAGCAGGAACAGACGTCCGCCGTCCTCGCGCACCTTGGCAAGGCGCTGGACCACGGCTTCAAGTTTGGACGGGTCCAGGGACCGGGCGATTTCTGCGGTTTGGGCGAGGTATTGCGCCGCGTGTGACATGGGACCTTCTCGCGTGCCGGGAGCTGTGGGCGGCCATCTTGCGCAACGGTGCCTGACCTGTCCAGGACTCTGTTGAACCCGCCGCCCATCCGGCGTAGGAAGGCCCGATGTGCGGCATCGCGGGTTTCATCGGCGGCAGGACGGACAGGCTTCGCGAGGACGGGGCGGCGATGATCGCCACCCTGGCGCATCGCGGCCCCGACGGCGACGGCCTGTGGCTGGATCCGGAGGTTCCCGCCTGCCTCGGCCATCGCCGCCTGGCGGTGGTCGATCTGTCGCCCGCCGGGCGGCAGCCGATGGCATCGGCCTCGGGCCGATCCGTCATCGTCTATAACGGCGAGGTCTACAATGCCGACGAGCTGCGCCGCGCGCTCGAGGCCGCCGGCCTGGCCTTCCGCGGCCATTCCGACACCGAGGTGGTGGTCGAGGCCTGCGAGGCCTGGGGCATCGACAAGACGCTGGAACGCCTCAACGGCATGTTCGCCTTCGCCCTGTGGGACCGGGCCGAAAGGTGCCTCCGGCTGGCGCGCGACCGGCTCGGCATCAAGCCGCTGTACTGGAGCGGCGGCGAGGACGGGCTGGCCTTCGCGTCGGAACTGAAGGCGCTGCAGGCGCGTTCCGGCTGGCATGCCGAGATCGACCGCTCGGCGGTGGCCTCGTTCCTGCGCTTCGGCTATGTCCCGGCGCCCGGGACCATCTGGAGCGGGATCGCCAAGCTGGAGCCGGCGACGGTATTGAGCTGGCGGCCGGGCGCGCGGCCGGTGATCCGCCGCTACTGGGACGCGACCGAATGCGCCGCCGCCGCGCCCGCCGCCATGAGCGCGCCGGAAGCGGTCGCGGCGCTGGATGCCCTGCTACGCGACGCGGTGGCGCGCCAGATGGTGGCCGACGTGCCCCTGGGCGCCTTTCTGTCCGGCGGCATCGATTCGTCCACCGTGGCAGCGCTGATGCAGGCGCAAAGCGGGCGCCGGGTGCGCACCTTCTCCATCGGCTTTCGCGAAGCCGCCTACGACGAATCCGAACATGCCGCCGCGGTGGCGCGCCATCTCGGCACCGACCACACCCGTCTGATGGTCGAGCCCGGCCATGCCCTCGAGGTGATCCCCGAGCTGCCCCGCTGGTATGACGAGCCGTTCGGCGATTCGTCGCAGATCCCCACCGCGCTGCTGTCGCGGATGACGCGCGCGCACGTCACCGTCGCGCTGTCGGGGGACGGCGGCGACGAATTGTTCGCGGGCTACACCCGTTATGCCGTCGCCCGCCGCTTCGGGCCGGCCCTGGTCGCGGTGCCGCGCCCGTTGCGGGCCGCCGCCGCGGGCCTGGTGCGGATGGTGCCGCCGTCGGCCTGGGACCGCCTGGCGGCGCCGGTGCCGGCCCGCTGGCGTCCCGCCCATCCCGGCGACCGGCTGTACAAGCTCGCCGACGTGCTGACGGTCCGCCGCCCCGAGGATTTCTACAAGCGCCTGGTCAGCCATTGGCACGACCCGGCCGCCGTGGTCATCGGCGCCGGTGCCGAGGCGCCGGGCAAGCTCGACCAACCCGGCCTGGCGCGGCGCATCCCGGACTTCGTCACCCGCATGCAGTTGGCCGATCTGTCGAGCTACCTGCCCGACGACATCCTGACCAAGGTGGACCGGGCCAGCATGGCCTTTTCCCTCGAGGCGCGGGTGCCCCTGCTCGATCACCGGGTGGTGGAATTCGCGCTCGGGCTGCCGCTTGGGCAGCGGATACGGGCGGGACGGGGGAAATGGCTGCTTCGCCGGGTGCTGTCCCGTTACGTGCCCGACGCGCTGGTCGAACGGCCGAAGATGGGGTTCGGGGTTCCCATCGGGGCATGGCTGAAGGGGCCGTTGCGGGACTGGGCCGAGTCCCTGCTCGACGAAAGCCGGCTTCGGCACGAGGGTTTTCTCGATCCGGCGCCCATTCGCGCCCGCTGGCGCCAGCATCTGGCCGGCACCGCCAACTGGCAATATCCGCTGTGGGACGTGCTGATGTTCCAGGCGTGGCTCGAGGCGCAGCGGACCTACCAGTGAAACCGCCGCCGGCTGGCGTGCATCCACAGCACGAAGCCGTCATAGGGGGCGAGCCGGATCTCGCCGAACACCTCGCCGGGCGAAAGCGCCGCCCAGTTGCGCCCTTCGGTCAGGCGCACCGCCGCCAGCCGCGCGTCGTCCATGGTCACGGTGAAGTAGGTGCGGGTCAGCATCGGACCGGCGGCGAAGGCGTAGTCGAAGGTACTGGTGGTGAAGTAGGACAGTTCGGCCAAGGCGAAGGCGAGGCCGGTTTCCTCGGCCAGCTCGCGCACCAGGGCGGCAGGCGGGTCCTCGCCGTCCTCCAGCGCGCCGCCGAAGCAGGCCCAGTGTCCGGGATAGGGAATGCCGGGGGTGTCGTCGCGCAACTGCAGGACATAGCGACCATCGACGGTGACCAGGATGGCCGCGGCGGCGGGGCGCAGCCGCATGGGTGTCGGGTCTTCGAGGAAATGCAGCTGGTTGCCGGGCCGCCCGGTCACGTCGGCATCTCCAGGCGGCGCCCCGCATGCGCCCCCCAGCCGGCCGCCGCGATCTCCAGCGCCTGCAGCATCTGCCAGGCCTGGGTGCGCCGCGAATAGAAGGGTGCGGCGGCATGGCTGCGTTCGGCAAGGCGTGCCAGCAGGTCGTGTTCATCCTTCAGGCGCGCCGCGGCCTCGGCCAGCTTTTCCGGGTCGCCCGCCGGCACCCACAGCCCGGCCTCCTCGCGTTCGATGATTTCCTGCGCCTCGCCCTTGGGCATCACCCCCAGCAGCGGCTTGCCCATGCCCATGGCCTCGAAGATCTTCGAGGGGATGACCTCGGCGAACACCGGCGAATCCTTCAGGTGGACCAGGGCGACGTCGCAGACGCTCCAGATGCTCGGCATGCGGCTCTTGGGCTGCGGGCCGATCATGACGAGGTTCCGCAGGTTGCGGCGGTCCGCCTCGGCCTTGACCATCGCCCGCTCGGCGCCGTCGCCGACCATCAGGAAGCAGATGTCGGGGCGGTGGCGCAGCAGATCCGCCGCCTCGACCACGTTCATCAGGTTGTGGGCCATGCCGTGGGTGCCGACATAGCCGATGACGAAGCGCCCCGAAAGGCCCCATTCCGCCGCCAGATCCTCGTCGCGCAAGCGGGGGGCGTAGCGCGACAGATCGACGCCGTTCCTCACCACCGCGATCTTGTCCGGGTCGATGCCGCGCTCCGAAAGGTTCGCCTTGAACGCGTTGGTCAGGGCGACGACGCAGGCGGACCGGCGGTACAGGAACAGCTCCAGCCATTCCATCACGGCCAGACCGACATTGCGGCGCATGACGCCGACGCCGATGATCGAGGCCGGCCAGATGTCGCCCAGTTCGAAGACGAACGGGATGCGGCGGCAGAAGCCGATCAGCCAGCCGGCGACGGCGGCGAAGAATTGCGGGCTGGTGGCGACCACCACGTCGGGACGGGACTGGACCAGACCGGCGGCGCCGGCGGTGAACATGAAGCTGAGAAAGTCGAGGGTGCGCAGCAGGGTGCCTCTGTTGGCGGTGATGAAGGTTTTCACCCGGACGATGCGGATGCCGTCCTTCTCTTCAACCGCGTACCAGTCGTTCCGGTAGCCGGCGTGGATCGTGCCCTGGGGAAAATTGGGGGCCGAGGTGATCACCGTCACCTGATGGCCCCAGCGCACCCAATAGAGGGCGCGCTCGTAGACGCGGGTGGCGGCGGCGTTGGTCTCGGGCGGGAAATTGTCGGCCAGGAACAGGATCTTCACGGCCCCACCTCCAGGACGCGGCGGTACAGGTCCATGGTCTGATCGACCACCCCCGCCACACCGAATTCGGCTTCCGCCTTGGCCCGGCTCGCCGCCCCCATGCGGCGGCGCAGATCCGGGTCGGCTGCCAGCTTCGCCATGGCTTCGGCCAGGACGCACCAGTCGCAAACGGGAACCAGCAGCCCGTTGACCCCGTCAAGGACGACCTCGCGGCAGCCGGGGACGTCGGTGGTGATGATCGGCCGGCCGCAGGCGGCGGCTTCCAGCAGCGCCTTCGGCAGGCCCTCGCGATAGGACGGCAGCACGCAGACATGGGCCTTGGCCCAGAAGCCGGGGATGTCGGACGTCTCGCCCAGCCATCGGACGCATCCCTCGGCATTCCAGGCCGAGAGCTGCTCCCGGCTCAGGGATGTCGGGTTCTCCGGATCGGGGGCGCCGACCAGCCACACCTCCGCCGATATTCCGGCCCGGGCGAGTTCACGGGACGCCAGCACGATCTCGCGGATGCCCTTGTCGGCCAGCATGCGGCTCACCACGGCGAACACCACCGGGCCGTCCGGCTCGGGCGAGGGCCGGAAGTGCGACAGATCAACGCCCGAGCCGCGGATCACCCGGACGTGTTCGGCGTCGGCGACCCGGCCGCCGACCAGCATCGCGCTGTCGTCGCCGTTCTGCAGGATGAGCCAGGAATGGCGGCGCCGCAGCACCGTGCGCAGCCAGATCACGAGAAGGCGGCGGATCAGGCGGATGCGCAGGCTGGCGGACATGAAGATGTAGCCCATCCCGGCCAGGGCGCTGACGGTGTGGGGGATTCCGGCGCAAATGGCGGCGGTGGCGCCGTAGAGGACTGGCTTCAGGCCGACGCTGTGCAGGATGTCGGGCCGCTCCCGGCGCAGCAGACGCCACACGCGGTACAAGGTCGCCAGTTCCTGCAGCGGATGGCGGCCGGCGCGGCGCATGGTGATGGGCACCGTGCGGATGCCGGGCATGTCGATTTCGCTGCCGGCCATCACCCGGGTCGCCACCACCACCTCCCATCCCAGGTCGCGGCAGGCGCAGGCCAGTTCCAGCCGGTGCGACAGCAGGTAGCCGCTCTCCGTGATCAGGAACAGGATCTTGCGGCGTCTATGCATGGGGGGGCCGGAACTTGGGGGCGGGCGGCGAATGGTGCCACGCGGAATCGGCCGGGGCAACCATGCTGGGCACCGGCGCTGTCCTGGAGTATAGAACCGGCATGAACGACGCACTCGCCGGCCACCCCTGCACGGTCCTGGTCAATGCCCTGCACGCGAAAAGCGGGGGCGGCGTCACCTACCTGCGCGCCATGCTGCCGCAGCTGGCGACGGACGGGCGACTGGAACTGGTGCTGCTCGGCCACCGCGACCTGCTGCACCTGCTGGAGCCGCTGGACGGGCGCATCCGGGTCCATCCGGTCGAGCTGCCCGGCGGCATGGTCCGCGAGATGCTGTGGGAACAGCTGCGCCTGCCGGCGGTGGCGCGCGGGCTGGGGGCCGACGTGGTGTTCTCGCCGGCCAATTTCGGGCCGCTGGCGGTTCCGAATCAGGTCATCGTGCTGCGCAACGACGTCACCGTCGGCCGCGACGAACCGCGCCTGGCCAAGAAGCTCTATTGGTGGGCGCTGGCGGCGCTCACCTGGGCCTCTCTCGCCCGGGTGCGTCGCGCCGTGGCGGTGTCGGCCTATGCCGCGGAGCGGCTGTCCTTCGGCTTCGGCGCCAAGGTGCGGGTGGTCCATCACGGCGTGGCGCCCGCTTTCTCTCCCGATCCGGCGGTGCGGCGCGAGGGCTTCCTGCTCACCGTCTCGGACGTCTACGTGCAGAAGAACCTGCTGACCCTGGTGCGGGCCCTGGCCGGCCTGCCCGGGATCGAGCTGAGGGTCGCCGGCCGCATCGTCGATCCCTGGTACCACGCCCAGGTGATGGCCCTGGCCGCCGAGCTGGGGGTGGCGGACCGGCTGACCTTCCTCGGCCGGCTGGACGAGGCGGCGCTGGTCGATCTCTACCGCCGCTGCGCCGCCTTCGTCTTTCCCTCCACCGCCGAGACCTTCGGCAATCCGCTGGTCGAGGCCATGGCCTGCG
The DNA here is from genome assembly GCF_902729435.1 of Magnetospirillum sp. UT-4. Classification (GTDB taxonomy): domain Bacteria; phylum Pseudomonadota; class Alphaproteobacteria; order Rhodospirillales; family Magnetospirillaceae; genus Magnetospirillum. The sequence goes on along the minus strand of NZ_CACVCG010000013.1, from coordinate 16,938 downwards.
GCGCCCCGGTGGCCTGCTCGAACGCCGCCGCCATGCCCGAGATCGTCGGCGACGCGGCGCTGCTGTTCGATCCCCTCGACGCCGCGGCGATGCGCGAGGCGCTGGCCCGCCTGCTCGGCGACGCGGACCTGCGCGGCGAGCTTTCCGGGCGGGCCCTGCGGCGCGGCGGCGCCTTCTCGTGGGCCGCCACGGCGCGGGCCACCGCCGACCTGCTGGTCGAGGCCGCGCGCGGGTGTTGACTACGGCGCGTTCCCCGGCAACAGTGCCGGCTTGCCTGGATGAGGATCGGATCTGCCCTTCATGAGCACCAACCCTTCGGTCGCCGTCATCGGCCTCGGATATGTGGGATTGCCGCTGGCGGTGGGCATCGCCCGCCATTTCCCGACGGTGGGCTTCGACATCGCGCAGCCGCGCATCGACGAGCTGCACAAGGGCTTCGACCGCACCGGCGAGGTGGACGCGGCGGCCTTGCGGGCCTCGACCATCCGCCTCACCGCCCGTCTCGACGACATCCGCGGCTGCGGCGTCTACATCGTCACCGTGCCGACCCCGGTCACCGACGACAACGAGCCCGACCTCGGCCCGGTGCTGTCGGCCTGTCGCTCGGTCGGCGGCGCCATGGCCAAGGGCGCGGTGGTGGTGTTCGAAAGCACCGTCTATCCCGGCGTCACCGAGGACATCTGCGGCCCGGCGCTGGAGCAGGCGTCGGGACTGAAATGCGGCACCGACTTCTTCCTCGGCTATTCGCCCGAGCGCATCAATCCCGGCGACCGCGAGCACACGGTGGACCGCATCACCAAGGTGATCGCCGGCCAGACCCCCGAGGTCACCGAGCTGCTGGCCCGCGTCTACGGCGCGGTGACCACCGGCGGCGTGTTCCGCGCCGCCTCGATCCGCGTCGCCGAGGCGGCCAAGGTGATCGAGAACGCCCAGCGCGACATCAACATCGCCTTCATCAACGAGATCACCATGATCTTCCAGAAGCTGGGGATTTCGGTGCACGACGTGCTGGAGGCCTCGGCCACCAAGTGGAACTTCCTCAACTTCAAGCCCGGCCTGGTCGGCGGCCACTGCATCGGGGTCGATCCGTTCTACCTGGCCCGCTGCGCCCAGGACAACGGCCACCACCCCGAGATCATCCTGGCCGGCCGCCGCATCAACGACGGCATGGGGCCGTGGGTGGCCGGCAAGGTCTCGGACCTGCTGGGGGCGAAGTCCCGCATCCTGGTGCTCGGCCTGACCTTCAAGGAGAACGTGCCCGATTTGCGCAACAGCAAGGTGGTGGACGTCATCCGCGCCCTGCGCGAGCGCGGCCACGGCGTCGATGTGCACGATCCCTTCGCCGACCCGGCCGAGGCGGAACATGAATACGGCGAGACCCTGATCCCGTCGCTGGATGGGCTCGCCGGCTACGACTGCATCGTCGGGGCGGTGCCGCACGCCCCCTATTGCGCCTTCACCGCCGAGCATTTCGGCACCCTGCTCAAGCCCGGCGGGCTGGTGGCCGACGTCAAGGCGCTGTGGCGCGGGCGCGCCCTGCCCGAGGGGCTGCGCCTCTGGTCGCTGTGAGTCGGATACTCTTCATCACCGCCAGCCGCATCGGCGACGCCGTCCTGTCCACCGGCCTGCTCGCCCATCTGGCGGCGACCCGGCCGTGGGCCAGGTTCACCGTGGCCTGCGGCGCCTCGGCCGCCGATTTGTTCCGCCCGGCTCCCTTCGTCGAGCGGGTCATTCCCATGGTCAAGCGCAAGCGCTCCGGCCATTGGCTCGATCTGTGGCGGGCCACCGTGACCACCCCGTGGTCGCTGGTGGTGGATCTGCGCGGCTCGGGCATCGGCTACGTGCTGCCGACCCTGGAACGCCGGGTCCTGCGTTCGTCCTGGGAGCCGAAGCATCGCCTGCTGCACCTCGCCTCGGTGCTGGGGATCGAGCGGCCGCTGGCGCCGGTGCTGTGGAACAATCCGGCGCAGGAGGCCGAGGCGGCGCGGCTGATCCCCGCCGGCGGCCCGGTGCTGGCGGTGGGGCCGACCGCCAATTGGGGGGCCAAGCAATGGCCGGCCGAGCGCTTCGCCCGGGTGGCCGAGGCCGTGACCGCCGCCTCCGGCATCCTGCCCGGGGCGCGGGTGGCGGTGTTCGGGGCCGAGGCCGAGCGCGAGTCGGTGCGGCCGCTGCTGGACACCCTGCCGGCGGAGCGGGTCATCGACCTGATCGGCAAGACCGACCTCGCCACCATCCACGCCTGCATCCGCCGCGCCGATCTTTATGTCGGCAACGATTCCGGGCTGATGCACATCGCCGCCGCCTCGGGCACGCCGACCTTGGGGCTGTTCGGCCCCAGTTCCGAGCTGTTCTACGGGCCGACCGGCCGCCATTGCGCCGCCGTGCGCGGCCCGCGTTCGTTCGAGGACATCTGCCACGCCCCGGATTTCGACCATCGCAGCGGCGACTGCATGATGCTGGACCTGGAGGTGGAGCGGGTGGTCGCGGCGGCCGAGGATCTGTGGCGCTCAGCCCACGCCTGATTGCCACCACGCCCGCAGCGCCGCCGCCTCGGGCGCCAGCAGCGCGCCGGCATCACCGGTGAAGGCGCGCCAGTCGTCCACCAGCGCGGCGGGGACGGTGGTCAGCAGCGGCACGCCCTCGGACATGGCCTGCAGCATCTCGGCGGCCAGGCCGCCGCCGCTTTGCTCGGCCTTGCCGTACTTGTTGACCATGACCAGCTCGACCCGGGCCTCCACGGCCCGGCGCACCGCGCCCGACGCTTCCGCCAGCGCCGAGGGGTCGAGCGAGCACGAGGACGACCCGCTGCCGAGATCCTGGCTGATGGACAGGTGCCGGCCGCTGTCCAGCTCGACCACCTCCATGCGGCACTTGCAATGGTCGGGGCCCGGCACCGTCCGCTGCAGCAGCCCGCCCAGGCGCACGCCGGCGGCGGCCAGCTCGGCGGCGAAATCGCGCAGCAGCGCTTCCACCGGCTGGCCGGGGGCGTAGACGACGGCGGCGATGGCGGGACTGGGCGCGGGCATGGCGCGATACTATCTGATACCGTACTGCGAAGAGAACCTCTCTTCGCAGTACGGTTAGGCCCAAGGGGCCGCGCGGCTTATGCCGCGGAAGCCAAGGGTTTCGGAGAAACCCGCCCGGCGCCTGAGGGCACATAAGGAAGAAGGCTTGACCAAAGCCAAGACTCGTTTTCGGCGGCTCGCTTATCCTAGAGTGGCGGGCAGGAACGGGAGGACCAGGTGATCGACCCCTTTGGCCGTCAGGTCACGTATCTGCGCGTCTCGGTGACGGATCGCTGCGACCTGCGCTGCGTCTATTGCATGGCCGAGGACATGGAATTCCTGCCCCGGGGCGACCTGCTCAGCCTCGAGGAACTGGAGCGCCTGTGCGCCGCCTTCGTGCGCAAGGGGGTGCGCAAGCTGCGCCTGACCGGCGGCGAGCCGCTGGTGCGGCGCGGCATCATGGGGCTGATCGGCCGCCTGGGATCGCTGATCGGCGACGGCCTCGACGAGCTGACGCTGACCACCAACGGCACCCAGCTGGCGAAATACGCCGACGGCCTGGTCGCCGCCGGCATGCGCCGCATCAACGTCTCGCTCGACACCCTCGACCCCCACCGCTTCGCCGCGGTCACCCGCCGGGGCCGCATCGACCAGGTGCTGGACGGCATCATGGCGGCCAAGGCCGCCGGGCTGGCGGTCAAGATCAACACGGTGGCGCTGAGGGGGGTCAACGACGACGAGTACGAGCGGCTGGTGGAGTGGTGCGGCGCCCACGGCTTCGACCTGACCCTGATCGAGACCATGCCCATGGGCGAGGTCCACGCCGACCGCGTCCAGCAATACATCCCGCTGTCGTCGGTGCGCCAGCGGCTGGAGCGCAGCTTCACCCTGGCCGACAGCGACCACCGCAGCGGCGGTCCGGCCCGCTACGTGACGGTGGCCGAGACCGGGCGCCGGCTCGGCTTCATCACCCCGATGACTCACAACTTCTGCGAATCCTGCAACCGCGTGCGGGTGACCTGCACCGGCACCCTCTACATGTGCCTGGGGCAGGAGGACGCCGCCGACCTGCGCGCCCCCTTGCGCGCCTCGGAGGGCGACCACCTGCTGGAGGCGGCCATCGACGCCGCCATCGGGCGCAAGCCCAAGGGCCACGATTTCATCATCGACCGCGCCGCCGGCCCGACCATGGCCCGCCACATGAGCGTCACCGGCGGCTGAATGGCGTTTCCTGCCGCGATGCGGTAAGGTCGCGTATGAGCTTCTCCAAGGTCGCCTTCGTCGCCGCCGAGACCGAGGCCGCCCAGGCCGCGTTGCCGCGCCTGCTGGCGCACTATCCGCACGTGCCGCCGGAAGAGGCCGATGTGATCGTCGCCCTGGGCGGCGATGGCTTCATGCTGGAGACCTTGCACCGCTGGATCGACCGCCGGGTGCCCATCTACGGCATGAACCGCGGCACCGTCGGCTTCCTGATGAACGTCTTCCGCGAGCATGGGCTCCAGGAGCGCCTGGCCCGGGCCGAGGCGGTGCGGCTGCACCCCTTGCGCATGCGCGCCCGCCTGGCCGATGGCAGCGACATCGAGGCGCTGGCCATCAACGAGGTGTCGCTGTTCCGCGAGACCCGCCAGGCGGCCAAGATCCGCATCCGCATCGACGGCAAGGCGCGGCTGGAGGAACTGGTGTGCGACGGCATCCTGGTCGCCACCCCGGCCGGCTCCACCGCCTACAACCTGTCGGCCCACGGCCCCATCGTGCCCTTGGGCTCGGGCATCCTGGCCCTCACCCCCATCTCCGCCTTCCGCCCGCGCCGCTGGCGCGGCGCCCTGCTGCCCGACCATGCCAGCGTGGCGTTCGAGGTGCTGGAGGCCGACAAGCGCCCGGTCTCGGCGGTGGCCGACTACACCGAGGCGCGCGACGTCGCCCGGGTCGAGGTCAGCCGCGCCGCCGACCTCACTTTGACCCTGCTGTTCGATCCCGAGCATTCGCTGGAGGAACGCATCCTGGCCGAGCAGTTCCTGCCCTGACAAAGCCAGCCCTCCCCCCTTGTGGGGGAGGGTTGGGTGGGGGGGAACCGCGTCGGCGCATCAGTGTGCGACTCCACCCCGCCCCCGACCCCTCCCCATCAAGGGGAGGGGAGAAGCGACGCAACATTGCCCCCACCCGAACGCCGTGGCACCATGCGCGCCGTTGTTATGGCGAAAGGGTGCCGGTCTTGGGTGTTTCGTGGTCGTTGGGTTCCTGGTTGCCGGTGCTGCGCCGCCTGCCCGGTGAGGCGCGGGGCCAGGTGGCGCTGACCATCGACGACGCCCCCAACCCGGACACCACGCCGGCGCTGCTGGACCTGCTGGACCGCCATGGCGCCAAGGCCACCTTCTTCCTGTCGGGCTGCCGGGCCGAGCCGAACCGCGCCATCGTCGCCGACATGGTGGCGCGCGGCCATGCGGTCTATGCCCATGGCTGGGAGCATGTGCGCCTGGACAAGGCCGGTCCCGACCGGCTGCGCGCCGACATGGCCGCCTGCGAGGCGCTGCTGACCGAATTCCGCCCGACGCCGTCGCCCTATCTGGTGCGTCTGCCGCAGAACGGCGGCTACCGCAATTCCCTGGTCCACCGCACCCTGGCGGCCTGGATGCCGGGCTGCCAGTTCGCCCATTGGGGCCTGTCCACCGAGGATCACCTGATCTCCACCCGCTGCGCCTCGGAGTCCGACGTGGAGCGTGAATGCGCCGCCGAGGTGGCGCGCCTCGAGGCCGATCCCCGCCTCGAGGGCGCGGTGGTGCTGATGCACGACCAGCCCATCAACGAGCGCCCAGGGGCCGCGTTCAAGCCGGCGGTGACCATCACCCTGATGCGGCTGCTGCTGCAGGCCCTGGACCGGCGCGGCCTGGTTTCCGTCCCCATGGTTCCCGCGCCCGGTGCGGCGTGGTGGACCCGCTACGCCCTGGTCTGACGCCCATGCGCATCCTCCACACCATACCGGGACGCAATTGGGGCGGCATGGAGCATCGCACCATCGAGCAGGTGCGCTGGCTCGAGTCCCACGGCCACGCGGTGTGGCTGGCGGCGCCCGGCGACGGCGAGCCCTATGGCCGCGCCCGCGACCTCGGCCTGCCGGTGCTGGACTTCGATTTCGACCGCCCGTGGCGCCCGGCGACCATGATGGCCCTGCGCGCCCTGGTGCGCGAGCGCCGCATCGAGGTGATCGATTCCCACGTCACCCGCGACGCCAAGGCCGCGCTCGGCTGCATGGATCTGTGCGCGGTGGTGCGCTCGCGCCACGTCAACCAGCCCCTGAAGCCGTCGCTGATCCGCCGCCTGCAATGGCGGCTGTCGGACCACGTCATCACCGTCGCCGAATGCACCCGCGACCACCTGATCCATATCGGCCTGGCCGATCCGACCCGGTCCACCGCCATCGGCGGCTGGGCCGACGAGCGCTTCTTCGACCTGCCCGACCCGGTCGCCACCCGCGCCCGCCTGCGCGCCGAGATCGGCCTGGGCGCGGGCGCCACCGTGCTGCTGTGCGTCGGCATGCTGCGCCCCGACAAGGGCCAGGACCATCTGGTCGCGGCGCTGGCCCTGCTGAAGGCGCGCGGCGTCGAGCCCTCGGTGGTGCTGGCCGGTTCGGCCACGGCGGAGAGCGCCGGGTACGAGGCGGATCTGCGCGCCGCCGCGTCGCGGCTGGGGCTGGACGCCAGGTTCCTGGGCTACCGCGACGACGTGTCCCAGCTGATGCAGGCCGCCGATCTGGTGGTGATCCCGTCGCTGACCGAGGCCCAGCCCCGCGTCGCCGTGCAGGCCTTCGCCACCGGTAAGCCGGTGGTGGCCAGTGCGGTGGGCGGTGTCCCCGAGATCGTCAAGGACGGCGAGACCGGCTGGCTGGTGCCGCCGGCCGATCCGGTGGCGCTGGCCGACGCCATCGCCGCCGTGCTGGCCGATCCCGCCACCGCCGGCCGTGTCGCCGCCAACGCCCGGCGCATCGCCGAACAGGCCATGCGCTTCGACCACCGCATGGCGCAGACGCTGGAGATCTACCGCATCGCCATCGCCCGCGCCCGCCGGCGACCCGTTCTCCGCGCCCGCGAGGTGACGCCATGAAGGCGCTTGACGTCTATGCCGCGCCGCGCCTCGACCGGCCCCAGGTCAAGCGCAAGCACCTGGAGCAGTTCGACCGCGAATTCCTCCGCCCCGCCGCCGCCACCCCGGCCATGGCGGTGCTCGAGATCGGCTGCGGCACCGGCATCTTCCTGCGCTACCTGAAGGCGCGCGGCTTCTCCGACGTGGTCGGGCTCGATGCCGATGCCGGGCTGGCGCCGGTGCTGGACGACCTGGCCGGCTTCGAGGTCCGGCTGGAGGATGCCGCCGGCTACCTGAACCGCCTTCCCGGTCCGCGCTTCGACCGCGTCGCCCTGTTCGACGTCGCCGAGCACCTGCCGCTGCAGGCGCTGGTGGCGCTGATGAAGGACATCCACCGGGTGCTCAGGCCGGGCGGGCGGGTGGTGCTGCGCAGCCCCAATTGCGGCTCGCCGTGGGGCCTGAAGATGCATTTCGACACCTTCGACCACGTCACCCCCATCACCGCCGGCCGCCTGCGCGAGCTGGCCGCCGCCACCGGCTTCGAAGCGGTGGCGGTGTTCGGCGGCACCACCGGCGGCAGCGCGCTGAAGCGCCTGGCCGAGCGCGGGCTGCACGGGCTGCTGTCGCGGCTGCTGACCTATCGCCCCGATTTCTGGGAGGCCACCGTGGTCGGCGTGCTGGAGAAGCGGGGATGAAACTCTCCGCCCTGGTGGTCGCCCACAACGAGGAGAAGCGCCTCGCCGCCTGCCTGGAGACGCTGGCCTTCGCCGACGAGCTGGTGGTGGTGTGCGACAAGTGCACCGATTCCACCCCCGCCATTGCCCGTTCCTTCGGCGCGCAGGTGGTGGAGGGGAGCTGGGACATCGAGGGCGACCGCCGCAATACCGGCATCAATGCCTGCACCGGCGACTGGATCCTGGAGGTCGATGCCGACGAGCACGTGCCCCCCGCCCTGGCCGCCGAAATCCGCCGGGTGATCGAAGCGTCCCGGTCCGACTGGCACGAGATCCTGGTCGACAACTACATCGGCGAGCGGCTGGTGCGCCACGGCTGGGGCGCCAGCTACGGCAAGGCCGCCTATCCCGGGCTGTTCCGCAAGGGCGCCAAGGTCTGGGGCCGCGACCGGGTGCATCCCTCGCTGACCTGGACGGGGTCGAAGGGGGCCATGCTGAAGAACCGGCTCGACCACTACGTCGATCGCGACATCTCGGACATGATCCGCCGCCTCGATTCCTATTCCACGGCCAAGGCCCGCGACCTGCGCGACAAGGGCGAGACCTGGGGCTCGACCGCGTCCAACCTGCGCCGGCTGGTCAGCCGCTTCTTCAAGTGCTATGTGCGGCGCGGCGGCTGGCGCGAAGGCGGCTACGGCTTCATCATCGCGGTGTGCGCCGGGCTTTATCCGCTGCTGTCGCACTTCAAGGCGAAATACGAGAAGGAGTGACCGTGGCGCGAGTCGTGATGGCCGATGACGGCATCTCCTTCGACGGCCGCACCCTGGAGGAGCGGCCGCTGGGCGGGGCCGAGACCAGCTTCATCGAGATGGCCAACGCCCTGGCGGCGCGCGGTCACGACGTGCTGGTGTGCAACAAGTGCGAGGCCGAGGTGACCCATCGCGGCGTCACCTGGCGGCCCATATCCCAAGGCGTGCCCGACGATGCCGACCTCTACATCCCCAATCGCGGCGACAAGCTGCTGACGCGGTGCCGGGGCGCCCGGCGGGTGATCTTCTGGATCCACAACCCCGCCGGCTACCTGCTGAAATGGCGCTACCAGTGGAAGCTGGCCTGGCGCCGGCCGGTGATCGTGTTCTCGGGCGCCAGCCATGCCGGCACCTATCCCGGCTGGGCCTTCGCCGGCGGGCGCGAGATCGTGCCCTACGGCCTCACCGACCTGTTCGCCCATGCCGGCGAGCGCACGGAAGCGCCGCCGCCCCGGGCGGTGTTCACCTCCAACCCCATGCGCTCGCTGGACTGGCTGCTGGACGTGTGGGAAAGCCGCATCCGCCCCCGGGTGCCGGCGGCCGAGCTGCACGTCTTCGCCGGCATGGCCACCTACGGCGCCGCCGGCGCCGCCAAGGCCGGCCGCATGGGGCCGGTGCTGGAGCGGGCGGCGGCCATGGCGGGGCAGGGGGTGATCCTGCGCGGCCCGGTGCCCAAGGCGCAGCTGGTGGACGAGCTGGCGGCGGCGCGCGCCCTGCTGTATCGCGGCGACATCGGCGAGACCTTCTGCTCGGCGGTGGCGGAGGCCCAGGCCATGGGCCTGCCGGCGGTGCTGGAAGACATCGCCTGCATGACCGAGCGGGTGGTCGAGGGCCGCACCGGCTGGGCGGTCCGCGGCGCCGAGGACTTCGCCGACAAGGCGGTGCGGGTGCTGTCCGACGATGCCCTGTGGCTGGCCATGCACAGGGACTGCCTGGCGCTGCAACGGTCCTGGGGCTGGGACCGGGCGGCGGCGGAGTTCGAGCGGATCGCGGCGATCGGCGCTTGAGCGTCCTCCCCCCGGTGGGGAAGGGAGCTATCCTATTCCGGAACGATCAGGTCCACCGTCTCGCGGGCGACGCTGATTTCGGCCGGCAGGCGGGCCACGATGTCGCCGTCGCCCTGCAGGGGCGCGCCGCGCGGGCCGCAGATGACGATGCTGTCGGCCGAGACGTGGGTGACCTCGGGCAGCGACGACAGCTTGTTCATGGGCAGCGCCAGGCCGTAGCGCATCGCGCCGGCGACGCCGCTCCGGGGCAGGATGCAGACCTCCAGCTTGGGCCGGTCGAGGCGGGCGCCGGGGGCGGCGATGAAGGGACCGCCGTAGTAGCGGCCGCGGCAGGCCACCGCCATGCGGCCCTCGTAGGTCTCGCCATTGGCGCGGATGGTGAGTTCCGGGAAATCGTAGCCGAAGGCCTGCTTCACGCTTTCCACCACATAGGCGAGCTTGCCGGTATGGCGCTTCAGCGCTGTGCTGACCCCGGCCACCACATGGGCGTCCAGGCCGGCCCCGGCCATCAGCAGGAAGTGGCGGCCGTTGGCCATGCCCAGATGCACGGTGCGGGCAGGACCCTCGGCGATGGACTCGGCGATGCGGCGGGTGTCCTTGGGGTCCAGCCCGATCTCGAGGGCCAGGACGTTGGCGGTGCCCAGCGGGATCACCGCCAGCGCCAGACCGCCGCCGCCGGCCACCATGCCGTTGACCACCTCGTTGACGGTGCCGTCGCCGCCGGCGGCGGCCAGCACGTCCCAGTCGTCGGCGCAGGCGTTGCGGGCGATTTCCTCGGCGTCGCCGCGGCAGCGGGTCTCGCGGGTCTCGACGGCGCAGCCCAGGCGGCGCAGATGCCCGATCACCGTCTCCAGCCGTTTCCTGCGATTGCGGCCGGCGGTCGGGTTGTGGATCACCAGCACCCGTCGCGGCTGCGCCGGGGCGATGAGGGGGCTATCCGAATGGGTCATAGCATGTGCCAACATGGTTGGGGATATAGCGGCAAGGGGGGATGAATACGCAGTGAATTAATTGTTACAGGCTCACTGCAATTTGATGAACTTTTGGTTCGTCGCCACAATCTATATGTACATGGCCGCAGCCCGAATACTAAAACGGCTCAAGTTCACCACGCGGTACTGCATGCGGGCTTGATGTCCATGACCGCCGACACCCTTCCGACCCGGCGCTACCGCGCCATCTGGATTTCCGACGTCCACCTCGGCACCCGCGGGTGCAAGGCGGAATACCTGTTGGATTTCCTCAGGCACACCGAATCCGACACCCTGTATCTGGTCGGCGACATCGTCGATGGCTGGCGGCTGCGCAAGGGCTGGTTCTGGCCGCAGGCCCACAACGACGTGGTGCAGAAGGTTCTGAGGAAGGCGCGCAAGGGCACCAAGGTGCTGTTCATTCCGGGCAATCACGACGAATTCGCCCGCGACTATGCCGATCTGAAGTTCGGCGACATCGAGGTGGTCCGCGAGGCCGTCCACCAGACCGCCGACGGAAGGCGGCTGCTGGTCATCCACGGTGACGCATTCGACGGCGTGGTGAAATACGCCAAGTGGCTGGCCCACCTGGGCGACACCGCCTACACCCTGGCCCTTTGGCTGAACCATTGGTTCAACGAGGCGCGGCGCCGGCTGGACCTGCCCTACTGGTCGCTGTCGGCCTACCTGAAGCACAAGGTCAAGAACGCCGTCCAGTACATCGACAATTACGAGCACACCATGGCCGAGGAGGCCCGCCGCCTGGGCGTCGACGGGGTGGTGTGCGGCCACATCCACCATGCCGAGATGCGCGATCTGAACGGCATCGTCTACTGCAACGACGGCGACTGGGTGGAAAGCTGCACCGCCCTGGTCGAGCATGCCGACGGCCGGCTCGAGGTGCTGCACTGGCTTGCCGAAGCGGCCGTCAGCCTGGCCGCGCCGTCCCCGCCGGCCAAGGACAAGGCCAAGGAGATTGAATGCGAATACTCGTCGTCTCGGACGCCTGGCTTCCTCAGGTCAATGGTGTCGTTCGCACGCTTGATACCCTGAGGGGCGAGCTGGAAAAGGACGGCCACGAGGTGGTCCTGGTCACCCCCGACCGCTTCCGCTCCCTGCCCTGTCCCACCTATCCCGAGATCCGTCTGGCGGTGAAGCCGGGACGCAAGGTGGCGCGCCTGATCCAGGCGGCGCAGCCCTGCGCCATCCACATCGCCACCGAAGGGCCGCTGGGCTGGGCGGCGCGGCGCTATTGCCTGAAGCGCGGCATCCCCTTCACCACCGCCTACCACACCAAGTTCCCGGAATACATCCAGGCCCGCTGGCGGGTGCCGTTGGCCCTGTCCTACGCGGTGATGCGGCGCTTCCACGGCGCCTCGTCGCGGGTGATGGTGGCGACCAAGGGCATCGAGGACGAACTGGTGCGCCGCGGCTTCCGCAACATCGGCCGCTGGTCGCGCGGCGTCGACACCGAGACCTTCCGCCCGCGCCCCGAATGCCGCGGCGAGGACGGGCCGCTGGCCGGCCTGCCGCGCCCGATCTTCCTTTATGTCGGCCGGGTGGCGGTGGAGAAGAACATCCAGGCCTTCCTCGACCTCGATCTGCCGGGGTCGAAGGTGGTGGTGGGCGACGGGCCGCAGATGGAGGCCCTGCGCCGCAAGCATCCCGAGGTGCGCTTCGTCGGCGCCCGGTTCGGCGAGGACCTGGCCTGCCACTACGCCGCCGGCGACGTCTTCGTGTTCCCGTCGCGCACCGACACCTTCGGCCTGGTACTGCTGGAGGCACTGGCCTCGGGCCTGCCGGTGGCGGCCTATCCGGTCCCCGGCCCGCTCGACGTGATCGGCCAGTCGCCCGCCGGGGTGCTGTCCGAGGATCTGCGCCAGGCGGCGCTGGACGCCCTGACGATCACCCCCGAAACCTGCCGCGCCCACGCCCTGTCCTTCTCGTGGACCGCCTGCACCCGCCAGTTCCTCGACAATCTGCGCCCGTTCGAGGCAGGCCGCCTGCGCAGCGCGGCGTAGGCCCTTAACCCTTCTCGCCGATGGCGTGGCTGCATTTCGGCTGCGGCGTTTCCAGCCGGCCGTGCTCCAGGCGCAGGGTGCGGGTGGCGATCCGGCGGCGGAAGTGGGGGTCGTGGGAGATGACGATCATCGCCTGCTTCAGGCCGCCCAGGATCTCCACGATGCGCTCGGTGGTGGGCTCGTCCAGCGCGTTGGTGGGCTCGTCCAGCAGCAGCACGTCGGGGTCCATGGCCAGCACCGCCGCCAGGGTCACCAGCCGCTTCTCGCCGCCCGACAGCTTGTGGGTGACGCGGTCGTGCAGGTGGCCGAGGCCAAGGCGGTCCAGCACATCGGCGACGATGGCCCTGGCCTCGGCCCGCGACCGGCCCAGGTTGAGCGGGCCGAAGGCGACGTCCTCGGCCACCGTCGGGCAGAACAGCTGGTCGTCGGGGTCCTGGAACACCAGGCCGGCGCGCCGGCGCACCTCGTGGAAATCGGCCTCGGCCTTGCGCTCGCCGCCGAAGGCCAGGATGCGCCCCTGCGACGGGCGCAGCAGCCCGACCACCAGGTGGAACAGGGTGCTCTTGCCCGCCCCGTTGGCGCCGGTCAGGCACAGCCGCTCGCCCGCCTCCAGCCGGAGATCGACGCCCTTGAGCACGGGCGGCCGGCCGGGATAGCCGAAATGAATCCCCGACATCTCGATCAGCGGCGACATTTACAGCATCTCCACGGCCACGGTCATGGCGCAGGCGGACAGCACCAGGGCGGCGAACGCCCAGTCCCGCCCACCCAGGCGGAAGTCGTCGAACAGCGGGAAGGTGCCGGCGAAGCCGCGGCAGGTCATGGCAGCGAGGATGCGCTCGGAGCGCTCGAGGGCGCGCACCAGCATCATGCCGACCAGATAGCCGAAGCTGCGCAGCGTGTGCAGCGACGTGGACGGGCGGAAGCCGCGGGTGGTCATGGCGGTGCGCAGCCGCTGGTATTCCTGGTGCAGCACGTCGATGTAGCGGACCGTGAACAGCAGCAGGTGGACCAGATTGGCCGGCAGCCGCAGCCGGTGCAGCGCATGCCCCAGCGTCACCGGCGACATGGACCCCACCAGGGCCAGCAGGGCCAGCACCACCGCATTGGCCTTCAGCGCGATCTCCAGCGCGCGGTCCAGCCCCTGGCGGCTGGCCGGGAAGCCGGCGAGCTCGAACACGACGTCGCCCGGCATGGTGAAGGGCAGGGTCAGCAGCATGACCACCACGAACAGGTCCATGGCGGCCATGCGCCGGAGCGTCGCCGCCACCGGCAGGCGCGCCAGCAGCATCAGGGCGAAGGCGAAGCCCAGGCCGAGGCCGAGGGCCGCCGGCTGACGGCACGACACCACCGCGACGGCGAAGACGACGGCGGCGACGATGCGGGCGCGGGGATCGACCCGCCCGATCGGACCGGCATGATCGTGGTCATCGCCGTCCAGGACCGCCGCCATGTCAGCCCTGCCGCAGCTTGCGCCGCGCCGCCAGGTAATAGCCCAGTCCGACCAGCCCGATGATGTAGCCGATCCCGCCCAGGACCGCCTGCAGATCGTTCTTCTCCTTGTAGGCGGCGATCTCGCGGCGCAGCGGCTTGATCTCGTCGCGCACCGCGGCGGCGACCAATGCGTGGATGTCGGCAGCCCCGGCGGCGCCCGCCGGTGCCGCTGGCGCCGGACTCTCGGCCGGGGCACCAGTTGCTCCTGGCATATCCGCCGCCGCCAGGATGGTCTCGGCCACGTGGCCGGCGCCCAGATCGGCGCGGAACACATGGGTCACCGCCTGGGTCGGCGTGAAGCGGAAGATGCCGTCGGAATCGGTGCGGGTCTCGCCCAGCCTGGCGCCGGCCGGGTCGAACACCTCGACCAATGTGCCGGCCGGCGCCATGTCGCCGCTGGAGAAGCCCACCTCGCCCTCGATCAGCGCGCCCTCGGCATAGGCCGAGGCCACCACCTTGTGCGCCTGGGCCGGCCCGGCCGCCACGCAGGCCAGCAGCAGGGCCACGGCGGCGAGAGCGTCACGCATGGCCGGCCTCGGCCTGCATCAGCCCGAACAGCTCGGGCTTGACCCTGCGCGCCAGCAGCACCGCGGCGCCCGACAGCAGCGCCTCGACCGCCATCACCGGCAGGTGGGCGAACAGCACCAGCTGGGCGGCCGGCACGAATTCGGCGCCCGACAGCGCCAGCGCCAGCGCCACCGCGCCGGCGGTCAGGGCGATGGCCGCGCCGCCGCCCACCGCGCCCCAGATCGCCGCCCCGTGGGGAGACTCGGCGGCGATGCCGCGCCGGCAGGCGTAATGCACCAGCACCGCCGGCAGGGCGATGGCGACGGTGTTGACGCCCAGCACCAGCAGCCCGCCGAAGCCGAAGAACACCGCCTGCAGCAGCAGCCCGACGAACAGCGCCGGGAAGGCGGCCCAGCCGAGCACCAGCCCGGCCAGCCCGTTGACGATCAGGTGGACGCTGGACGGCCCCACCGGCACATGGATCAGCGAGGCGACGAAGAAGGTGGCGGACAGGATGCCGGCCGCCGGAATCTTCTCGATCGTCAGCCGCCGCAGCCCCAGCCCGATGCCGGCGGCGGCGAGAACCGCGCCGCCGACCAGCACAGGCGCGGACAAGGCACCATCGACGATATGCATGGGAAACCTCCTTCGGCCTGTCCTATTGCACGTCGTGGGCGCGCACCCACAGCACGGCGTCCTGCGACATCTCCTTGCCCTGGTGCTGCCTGGCCGGCCCCGCGCCCAGCGCGGCGAAGCCCCAGAAGCCGGCCTTGGGGATGCCGAAGGTGAACATGCCGGCATCGTCGGTGACCGCCACCACGGCGCCGCCCGGCATGGGCGAGGCCTTGGGCGGACCTGCGCGGTTGGCCTTCATGTCCGGCTCGGCCGCCATGTATTCCACCTCGACCCCGATCCCGGCCGCCGGCTTGCCCTCGGCCAGCACGCGGCCGGTGAAGGTGGAGCCGGCCAGGATGTTGGTCGGCTTGTTCAGCGGCACGATCTCGGTGGGCAGGCCCACCGGCTGGTTCCAGCCCGAGGGCACGCCGCCCTTGTTGATGAAGGCCTTGGTGATCTGCTGGATGAAGACGTCCTCGCTGCGTTCCAGATACGGGGCGGGAGTCAGCACCAGGACGTAGTCGCCGTTCTGCTTGACCGGCACCGAGGCGTCGTAGGCCTTGGCGCTGTTGGCCGCCCCCTGGAAGGTGATCGGCTTCAGCCGCCCCATCAGGTCGGTCCTCGCCCCCTTGTGGACCACGAAGAACGAGAGCGGCGGCTCCATGTCCATCACCGGGCCGTTCTCGAACGGATGCCAGAACACCAGCTTGAGCGGCAGCTCGCCGGCCCTGGCGACGTTGACCTCGGGCGTGTGGATCAGCTGGAAATGCGCCTGGGCGGCGGTCGCAGCAGTGAGCGCGGCCAGGGCCGCGACGGCGAAAACGGTGTGCTTCATCGGCTATCCCCCTGACGGATCGCCCCCATGGCGGGGCGGTGGTTCGGGAGACGCTTGAGGGGGAACCGGCGGGGGTTTCCGGACGCGACCGGCACGGAAACCCGACACCCACAACGCCCACCCCGGCGTCCATGCGGCTTCAGCGGCCTTGCGGCCGCCGGCGTGGGCAGGTCTCCTGGCTCGCGGGTCGTCGCCTGCGCCCTGCCTTCCCGGGCGAATGCCCAGTGGCGTTGTCGGACGCGAGCTCGCCGCTCACAGTTGCGGGGGCAGCCACGGATGAGGGCCCCTGTCTGGGTCGTCCCTTACCGTGTTCCCTTTTAATCCCATCGGGCTTGGCCCGAACGGGAACCATCACGCAGGGCAAGGGCTACACCCAATGCCGCGGGGGCGTCAAGGTGGAGATAGGGGGGGGAATGACTGCCCCCGTTTTCGGGGCTTGTCTGTGGCCCCCGTTTTTTGCGAATGAAGTCTACGGACTCGTCCACTACGACCATGTCAATGGTGCGTTGACTGAACATGTCTTAGCCCTTCAAATGAGACGCGTATATGAGACCCATCATTTACGCTCGTTTATCTTGACTGCGCCGCCAGGTATCGCTTCCTTAGATGAACTGTTGTCTGGTCGATACTAGGATACACCGTGGTGGTATTTATATTAAGGCTATCTAGCTGCCGCACGATATGCTGCTTATTTGTAATGGTTATACGGGCAATCTCAATGCCCTCCTGCCCAGCCTCAGGGAGCGCGGCCTCATGGCCGAAAAGCAAAAAGGCGCCTGATTGTGATTTGATACGGGTATTGGTCCGTTTTGCCTTTACGCAGACGATTGATCCGAGATCGTCCGGGACAATACGTCCTTCAAAAAAACCCTTCTCCGACTTGATATGATGTAGCAGCCTCTGGGCTACTCTAGCCCGTCCTA
>NZ_CACVCG010000012.1 GCF_902729435.1 Magnetospirillum sp. UT-4 | reverse complement strand
GGGGGGGGGGGGGGGGGAGGGGGGGGGGGGGGGGGGGGGGGGGGGGGGGGGGGGGGGGGGGGGGGGGGGGGGCGGGGGGGCGGCGGGGGGGGGGGGGGGGGCGGGGTGGGGGCGGGGGGGGGGGGGGGGGGGGGGGGGGGGGGGGGGGGGGGGGGGGGGGGGGGGGGGGGGGGGGGCGGGGGGGGGGGGGGGGGGGGGGGGGGGGGGGGGGAGGGGGGGGGGGGGGGGGGGGGCGGGGGGGGGGGGGGGGGGGCGGGGGGGGGGGGGGGGGGGGCGGGGGGCGGGGGGCGGGGGGGGGGGGGAGGGTGGGGGGGGGGAGGG
>NZ_CACVCG010000011.1 GCF_902729435.1 Magnetospirillum sp. UT-4 | reverse complement strand
GGCCACTTCCGGATTACGGTGCCAGTGCACTTAACTTCCCAGCGAGCCTTCCCGCCCCCAGCCGGATGTCCTCACGACCCGGGCAAGTCCGGTACATCCATCTGCGTTCATCTGTGTTGCATGAACCGCCACCAGCCGCCCGGCCCGCCGGGTGGTGCGCATGGCTGCCATGGATCGCCGGGTCGAGCCCGGCGATGACGAATTGGGGGGGAACGGGCCTTGCCCGTTTGCCGGGAGGGGGAGGAACCGGGGCGGCGGCCATGGGTCCCCCACCGGCGGGCACATGCGGACGCAGGCCCTCTCCCGCAAGCGGGAGTTTTGCGAAACCCTCCCCACTGGTGGGGGAGGGA
>NZ_CACVCG010000010.1 GCF_902729435.1 Magnetospirillum sp. UT-4 | reverse complement strand
ACCCTAGTTCTCGGATTGCCTTCTGGAGCCCTTGGTAACGGCTGCGTCCAGGGTGACGCTGGCCGAAGTAGACAGGATTACCCTCGCCCGCTTGCGGGAGAGGGAGGGGCCCGTCGCGACAGCGACGGGAGGGAGAGGGTGCGCGCCGCGAGGTGCGCTTCGCGACAGCGAAAGCGCTGGTTTCTCCAGGTCTTGGGCGCGCCGACGCGCGCCGCCCTCACCCCGGCTCGCTGGCGCTCGCCCCCCTCTCCCGCAAGCGGGCGAGGGGGGCAATTGCCCGCCGAAATTTAAACCGGACAGCCGTGGATCAAGTCCGGGCATGACGGAAAAGCGCGGAGGGAGGCTCAAACGGGCTTTTTCCGCACCCT
>NZ_CACVCG010000009.1 GCF_902729435.1 Magnetospirillum sp. UT-4 | reverse complement strand
TCATCGTTGAAGCCGGGGCACGCTCTGCGACCTTATTCCTGGACACCTGCTACTCGGGCGGCACAAGAGGCAAGGAAACCCTGGTAGCGTCGGCCCGGCCGGTCGTTCTCGTGGGCAAGGACGAAGGTGTCCCGCCGAACGTCAGCATCCTTGCGGCCGCCGCCAATGACCAGCTTTCCAGTTCGCTGCCCGCAGTCCGGCACGGACTGTTCTCGTACTTCCTGATGAAGGGATTGGAAGGGGCAGCCGCCGAAGGCAAGAGCATCACTGTCGGCGGATTGGAATCTTTCATCGCCGGCAAGGTCTCCGTCGAGGCGGCTAAGCAAGGTCGGGCACAGACGCCCCAGCTTGTGGGCGACGGAAGCAAGGTGATCGCGACATGGT
>NZ_CACVCG010000008.1 GCF_902729435.1 Magnetospirillum sp. UT-4 | reverse complement strand
GGGCTAGTGGAAGGCGTTACAATCATCCTTACGGTTGTATGCCAAATGGCGCCACGGCGGTTGCCGGCGCAGGCGCGGCAGCCGGTTCGGCTGTTCCGCCCCCTCTCCGTCATGCCCGGGCTTGACCCACTTCTGTCCGGTTTAATTCTCGGCTGGCCAATGCCCCCTCGCCCGCCAGCGGGACATTTGCGAAATCCGGGCCGGGGACGCCTAATCCTTCGAGACAGCCCTGCGGGCTTCCTCAGGATGAGGCTTAATACGTTGAAATCATTAAAGCCCTCATCCTGAGGAGACCGCGCCAGCGGTCGTCTCGAAGGATGAGGGCGTCCTCGGGCATAGTTTCGCAAAGGTCCCGCAGGCGGGCGAGGGTAATCTGTCTGCTTCTGCCAACATCACCCTGGACGCAGTAG
>NZ_CACVCG010000007.1 GCF_902729435.1 Magnetospirillum sp. UT-4 | reverse complement strand
GGGGGGGGGGGGGGGGGGGGGGGGGGGGGGGGGGGGGGGGGGGGGGGGGGGGGGGGGGTGGGGGGGGGGGGGGGGGGGGGGGGGGGGGGGGGGGGGGGGGGGGGGGGCGGGGGGGGGGGGTGGGGGGGGGGGGGGGGGTGGGGGGGGGGCGGGGGGGGGGGGGGGGGGGGGGGGGGGGGGGGGGGGGGGGGGGGGGCGGGGGGTGGGTGGTGGGGGGGGGGGTGGGGGGGGGGGCGGGCAGGGGGGGGCAGGGGCTGTGCGGTGGGGCGGGCGGGGTGACCCGCGGTCGGTGCAAGGACATCGGCCAGCCAGGCTGGCGGATCGATGGCGGTCATCTTGGCGGTGACGATGAGGCGGTACATGGAGGCGGCACGCTGTCCACCGCGGTCGGACCCGGCGAAGAGCCAGGACTTCCGGCCGAGCGCGATGCCACGAAGGGCGCGTTCGGCGGAATTGTTGGTCGTGCAGACGCGGCCGTCGTC
>NZ_CACVCG010000006.1 GCF_902729435.1 Magnetospirillum sp. UT-4 | reverse complement strand
GGGCTAGTCTGGTTAAAAGCGCCAATATCCTGCGCGAGATCGATCTCGCTTTTTTGGGCGTAGGTGAGGTTGGAGAGGTTGGCGAGACAACTAACAGTGTCGGAGTCGTAGTATTTTACTTTATCATCCGACACTCGAAAGATAATTACTTCGCCATCCGTTTCGGCTAGTTCTTGTGCGCAGTGACACGCAAAAAATAACGCTACAAGAGGGTTGCCAGAAATATCTAAAAGGCGGGTCGGCAGACCGTAGTGCTGCATGCGAACAAGCCGGTCGAAGCAGTACTGGTCGCCCTGGAATTCGTCATTGTGTGCAATAAGCAACTCCTTGCAGAGGCGATCCTCATTCCGCACAAATTGCCATGCCCCGTCCGGCCATTTTCGTAGCAATGACGGGGTCAGCTCGAACCGCGCATCCTCGTGCCCACGGAAGAAAGTTTCGGTCGATTCCTTGGCCGGATAGTCGTAAAGCAACTGGAGAAATGCTTCCACGCTATTGGCTGCACCGATCGTATTTTTGGTTCTTGGCGGCGGCTCGGCTGTTGCGCCGGCCAGGGGCCCCGGCCCCAAAACCGCAGTGACGGCATTGGCTAACTCGGGTTTAAACCGAGCTAGCCC
>NZ_CACVCG010000005.1 GCF_902729435.1 Magnetospirillum sp. UT-4 | reverse complement strand
TTTTGGATCAGATAAGGACGAGGCGGGCCAAGGACGTGCCACGGGCCGCGCCCTTCGAGACGGCCGCTGGCGCGGCCTCCTCAGGGTGAGGCCCGAATGACACGAAGCTCCGGCCTCAGGTCAGCACCAAGTCACGGGGCGGCGACATCGCGTAAGTCCGTCGGCTCCACCACCCGCCGGGTGACCGCCCAGCGCCCCAGGCGGCGGTCGCATTCCGGCACGTGGTCGGCGGCCCAGCGGTTGATCACCTCGCGCACCACCGTGGCATCCTCGTCGGCGCAGACATTGGCGCCGTACATGTGCCGCAGCCGCTCGATCAGGCGCCAGTGATCGCGGCGATGGTGGTCCTCGTGCGGGTATCCGCCGGCATCCATCAGCCGCTCCTGGCGGTCGAAATTGTGCCCGAGATAGGTGATGATGGCCTGGATGCGGGAGCATCGGGTGCGGTCGCAGCCGCCCGCCGCCCGACGGCATTCCACCATGGGCTCGAAAATGCGCTGCAGCAGGTAGCGCAATCCTTCGGTGCCGGCGTCGATCTCGCGCACGCCGGTCTTGACGTCCTGGAGCCCGGCCATCGGCGTCGCTCCCTCCCTGAGTATCGTCTTATGCTTTTTTGTATTTTTGTGACGATACCCGAGGCGCGGGGGCGGGGGCAAGCCCCGCGCCCCCCGACAGC
>NZ_CACVCG010000004.1 GCF_902729435.1 Magnetospirillum sp. UT-4 | reverse complement strand
GTATTCGCCTTCAATCAGATTGCCCGTTGAATCTTGCGAATGACAACGACTGCGCGCCAAAATGGGGCCAGGGATAAATGTATATGCCTCAGGCTCGTAATTGGCGCCAGATCGAGCTGGAATTCAAAGCGAGGGTCCCCATCCGATCGATCGCCTGCTGGCACCGGCTCACTATCGAGAAACTTTGTCGGCGTGCCCGCCCAGACGACCTGGTGCGGGTAATGGGCTTCATCAACGCCATCACAGTGGGCGAAGCGGCCCATTAGCTGACCTCGGCCACCAACCTTTCAGCGGCGTGAATCCGTTGAAACGCTATGACTAGAGTCATAAGATTGTCTGCCGGGAACCGGCTGTCGCGAGCCGACGCAGCCCCTGTACGCTCCATTTCGGCCAGAGCCTGAGTTGCAACCCGCCGGACAGCTGCCACCAAATGTTGGTGCGATGCAGCAATGTCCTGTTGGACCGCCAGCCGATACGCACGAGCTTCATTTCGGGAGATATAGCAGCCCGGTCGGCAAGGCCCGCCAATCAAGTGGTGCGGTTCGACCGGGATATCCATGGATCGGGAGATGGCCGCCAATTCCTTGGCCGTCAGCCGAGCGGCACCCCAACCATGATGCCTGGCTCTGCGGTATAGCTTTTCCACCGTCAACCCGTGGCGCTCAACGATAGAACGGATCGGGATTCGAGCCTTGAACTCGAGTTCGATTAATCGCCAGTCGCGGGAAACTGAGGAGGAAAGCATGCCGAGCCTCGTTTTCCCCACAATTTCAACACGGCATAATCCCTTGGCGCAATTCGCGCTGCGAACATCAAGCGCTCTGATTAGCCCGTCCTA
>NZ_CACVCG010000003.1 GCF_902729435.1 Magnetospirillum sp. UT-4 | reverse complement strand
AAGGCGAAATTCGAGCGCAACAAGCCGCACTGCAACATCGGCACCATCGGTCACGTCGATCACGGCAAGACCTCGCTGACCGCGGCGATCACCAAGGTGCTGGCCGAGACCGGCGGCGCCACCTTCACCGCCTACGACCAGATCGACAAGGCGCCGGAGGAGAAGGCCCGCGGCATCACCATCTCGACCGCGCACGTGGAATACGAGACCACCAACCGCCACTACGCGCACGTCGATTGCCCCGGCCACGCCGACTATGTGAAGAACATGATCACCGGCGCGGCGCAGATGGACGGCGCCATCCTGGTGGTGTCGGCGGCCGACGGCCCGATGCCGCAGACCCGCGAGCACATCCTGCTGGCCCGCCAGGTCGGCGTGCCGGCGCTGGTGGTGTTCATGAACAAGGTCGACATGGTCGACGATCCCGAGCTGCTGGACCTGGTCGAGCTGGAGGTGCGCGAGCTGCTGTCCTCCTACGACTTCCCCGGCGACGACATTCCGATCGTCAAGGGCTCGGCGCTGTGCGCGCTGGAAGACAAGCAGCCGGAGATCGGCCGTGACGCCATCCTGAAGCTGATGGCCGAGGTCGATGCCTACATCCCGCAGCCGGAGCGTCCGAAGGACAAGCCGTTCCTGATGCCGATCGAGGACGTGTTCTCGATCTCGGGCCGCGGCACCGTGGTCACCGGCCGCGTCGAGCGCGGCGTGGTGAAGGTGGGCGAGGAAGTGGAGATCGTCGGCATCAAGGCGACGGTGAAGACCACCTGCACCGGCGTCGAGATGTTCCGCAAGCTGCTCGACCAGGGCGAGGCCGGCGACAACATCGGCGCGCTGCTGCGCGGCACCAAGCGCGAGGACGTGGAGCGCGGGCAGGTTCTGGCCGCCCCGGG
>NZ_CACVCG010000002.1 GCF_902729435.1 Magnetospirillum sp. UT-4 | reverse complement strand
TTTTGGATCAGATAAGGACGAGGCCCGTCGCACAGTCTTGGCCCGCCTCGTCCCTCGAGATGCGCCCCTGCGGGCGCTCCTCAGGATGAGGCTACGGATGAAAGAAGCCGCTCAGCAACGCGCCAGCCGCCGCAGCTCCGCCGACAGCGCCCGAACCTCCGCCCAGTCCATGCCGCCGCCATCGAAGGCCAGGCCGTCCGCCTGCACGGCGAGGGTGATCACCCCGTCCGAGGCCAGCGGGCTGAGGAAGATCTCCCGTTCCGCCGAGCGGCCGTCGGCCACCGCCGCCAAGGCCAGGCCCAGGGTAGCCGCCTCGGCCGGGATCAGCAGATGCGCCGTCCCGCCCAGGTCCAGGCGCACCATGGGCCCCAGCGCCGGGTGACGGGCGGCGCTGACGCGGGGCGGGTCGACCACGCCGGTTCCTCCGCGAGACGTTTCCATATACATTCCAAACTGCACGCAATCGTGTTGCCATCCAACGGTTTTTTTGAGGGCATCCGCATGTCGACCGAGGCCGCCGCCGACATCCGCACCTATCACCGCCGCACCAAGCATGCGCCGCAGCGCTACGCTTTGGGGCCGGCCTTCCTGGACTGGGACAGCCAGCCCGATCCGTTCCGCCGTTTCGAGGGCGCCCGCCGGGTGGCGCTGCCGCTGTGCCCGGACGCCCCCACGCCGCCCTTCGCCGCCTTGGGCGAGGCGATGCCGCCCGCCGCCCTGGGACCCCAGGCGCTGGGCCTGTTCCTGGAACTGGCGCTGGGCCTGTCGGCGTGGAAGCAGGCGGGCGAGGCGCGCTGGGCGCTGCGCAACAACCCCTCCAGCGGCAATCTGCATCCCACCGAGGGCTGGGTGGTGCTGCCGCCGCTGCCCGGCCTGGGCGAGGCCGCCGCCCTCTACCACTACGCCCCCCACGACCACGCGCTGGAGGAACGCTGCCGCTTCCAGCGTCCGCCCACGCTGCCGGCCGGCGGCTTCCTGGTGGCGCTGTCCTCGATCCCCTGGCGCGAGGCGTGGAAATACGGCGAGCGCGCCTTCCGCTATTGCCAGCACGACGTCGGCCACGCCCTGGCGGCGCTGTCCTATGCCGGCGCCTGCCTGGGCTGGCGGGTGCGGGCGCTGGCGGCGCCGGGCGACGACGCGGTGGCGGCCCTGCTGGGGCTGGACCGCCCCGACGCCCACCACCCGTTCGAGGCCGAGCACCCCGATCTGGTGGCCATGGTGACGCCGGCCGCCGCCGCCGAGATCGCCCTCGACCGGCCGCCGGGGGAATGGTCGGGCACCGCCAACCGCCTGGGCGAGGATCACGAGCGCTGGCCGGTCATCGACGCCGCCCTCAAGCTGGCGGCCAAGCCGGAGACGGCGCCGCTGCCGCCACCGCCCGCCGCCGCGCCGCCGGCGCCGGGTAGCGGGGAGCCGGCCGCCACCATCATCCGCCGCCGCCGCAGCGCCCAGCGCATGGACAACCGCACCGCCATGGCGCTGCCGGCCTTCCTGCGGCTGCTGGCGGCGACCCGGCCCGACGCCGCCCGCCCGCCCTTCGCCGCCCTCCCCTGGCCGACGCGGCTGGCCCTGGCGCTGTTCGTCCACCGGGTCGAGGGGCTGGAGCCCGGCCTCTACGCCCTGATCCGCGACGGCGACTCGCTGCCCCGCCTGCGCCAGGCCATGTCCCCCCGCTTCCGCTGGCAGCTGGCGGTGCCCGAGAGCGGCCTGCCGCTCTATCTGCTGGAACCGGGCGATTTGCGCGCCACCGCCTCGGGCCTGTCCTGCCAGCAGGCCATCGCCGGCCATTCCGCCTTCAGCCTGGGCATGGTCGCCGATTTCGCCCGCACCCTGGCCGAGGAGGGCGACTGGGCCTATCGCCGCCTGTTCTGGGAAGCCGGCGCCATCGGCCAGGCCCTCTACCTGGAAGCCACCGCGGCCGGGCTGTCGGGCACCGGCATCGGCTGCTACTTCGACGATTCCGTCCACCAGCTGCTGGGCATCGACGGCGACGCCCTGGACTGGCAGTCGCTCTATCACTTCACCGTCGGCGGCGCCATCGAGGACACCCGCCTCGACACCCTTCCGCCCTACGCCCACCGCCCCACCTCGCCACCGGCTTGAATCCGTGCCGCGTTGCGACTATGGTGCCCACCCTCTGCTGGGGCGTAGCCAAGCGGTAAGGCAGCGGTTTTTGGTACCGCCATTCCCTGGTTCGAATCCAGGCGCCCCAGCCAGATTTCCTTCGACAAGACGATGCATGCGCGCCGCCGTGGGTTGGGCGGGGTGGTGTCGTGCGTGGTGGTGGCTGCTGAGAAGTGGGAGATGAGTGCACTGGCAGCGTAATTCCGGGTTACCATGCCCGGGCACTTGAATGCACTACGCGGATAGCGTATATGTGGACCGCCGACGACATCGCCATCACGCTGCTTGACGACTTGACCGACGACCCCATCGTCACGGCAGAGATCAGGACTCCCGACGGTGTCCTTCGCGTCATGGCGAGAGTCGAGGGAGAAGGGCCGACGCTGAGGCTGTGTGAACTCCATATGCATGGGGTCAATGTGGGGCTGCGGCAGTTCGGACATCAGCGGCTGTTTGCCCTGATCTGGGCGGTGATGCAGACGTTGGAGGGCACCGATGAAATCGTCATTGAAGGAGCGGTTCGGACCTCGGGTGCAGGTAAGGGCCATCGACCTCGTCCCCAGCGGTACACCCGTGAGGCTTTGCATCGCCATTTCCACCCCTCACCCCGACATCCCGGGGGCGGCCCTCTCGTTGGCGAGGAGGCACATGCCGATGGGGCAGGCACACCGGCACCTGACCCGTTTGCTCCGTGACGGCGAAGAGGGTGTGATCGAGGTCCCGCAGGTCGAGAACGTCGATGGCTTGATCGCCGACCTGAAGGAATGCGGTATCGCCGCCGAGGTGGCGGACCCGCCTGCGGACATCGACGTTCAGGCGGTGCGGAAGCGGACCGGGTACTCTCAGGACCAGTTCGCCCTAGCCTATGGTCTCGACGTCGCAACCCTCCGCAACTGGGAGCAGGGACGGACACGCCCCGACCTGACCGCACGCAGCTACCTGACCATGATCGCTTCGGATCCCGACGGCATGCGGAAGAGGCGGCTTCAGGCCGTCAAGGCAGCAAAGCAGGCTGCATCCGCATCGGCCTGAAACATTACCACGGCCGCATGAGCCGGCCTCTCGGGCGTTCGGCATTGCCTCTGCCCGCCGGTCCCCCTACGATGCCCGCCGCGTAATGTTGACAACCTCTCCGCGGGGTATGTGGACCACCTGTGTGGACCAGTCGCGTGGACCAAGAGGGCTTCGGAGGCGGGTTTCCGTTGTTGGGCAAGGCGTTGGGGGGTATCTAAGTTCGAATCCTGGCGCCCCAGCCAGATTTCCTTCGACAAGACGATGCATGCGCGCCGCCGTGGGTTGGGCGGGGTGGTGTCGTGCGTGGTGGTGGTTGCTGAGAAGTGGGAGATGAGTGCACTGGCACCGTAATCCCACCGTAATCCCCTCTTAACTCCGTCGGGGGCCGACGGGTGAAATGAAGCCGTTTGCCTCAGCCCATTCGCGCCATTCGACCATTTCATGATCGATCACTTCGAGCTGGTCTGTGAGGGAATGGTTGTCGGTAAAGATGATCAGATTGTCGCAGGACCAGCGCGCAGATGGAGCTATAAGACCATCCAAGCCGAGGAACGAGATGGCCGCCCCTATTTCTTGGCTGCGCCCATAGTCTCTTTTTCCATAGCATTCGAAATCCACGCCCAGTCGAGAAAGATCTGTCCGGGCCAGACGAAGGGTACGTGACGTACTGACCGCCAGCCGACTGACCTTGATCGGGCGTTTGCCGGGGATCGGGGTGAAATCTGCCAGAAATGAACAAACCTCTGCGAGCGCGCCATCCCTCTCGAGACTCGTATACAGCACGTAAATACCTGGATCTCCATCCGGCTTTGGTGCCCAGCGCCCCCCATTTATGGAGGGCGCAGTTGAGTCCACGCTGAAACCAGTAGCCCGAAAGACCTCTCCTGAAAACGACTCGGTCGGCAGCTCACTCAGGCGGTCGACGAGATCTCGATCGTGTATCATTCACTCGCCGTCCCATTGCGCTCAGGTTAAAGGTAGACCGCGTCGCGCAGCTGATCGACAAGACGCCGCACGTCATCGATCCGACCTTGCCGGATTAATTCGGCAGGCGAAGCACCGCCCAAATGTTTTTGCGGTGAGAATATCCAGAGCCTAGCTTCATTCGGCTCATAGAAATCCGAAAGCTGATCGACAATGAACTCCAGTTCGAGAAGGACTCTTTCCGTACTCGCATGAGGGTAGGCGCGCCCCTGATTCCATCGCGAAACCGTTTCTGGACGTGTGCCAAGGATATTGGCAACGTCAGTATGCTTCATCGCGCCCTTCGCGCGAATGGAGTCCAGCTTCCTTGCGACTGCACCGCTCATGGTCGCCGTTCCTTAACCTTCACTGATCTCTCCCGCATTCTTGTTGTCATTGTGATTCTCCGCCACCCACCCGCCTGGAAGGTGCCAAGGCCACAGAATCCGTGGCGGCCGATTCAGCCAAATGGGCGACGGCCTGCCTAAACCGACTTACTTCCCCCTGCTTCTTTGCAAAGACCTTCTGTAACTCCTCCCCCAGGTTTCCGAGGCCCGCAATCGCAGCAACGCCGTCGGACACTCGCCGAACACGTTCCTCGATGTAGTGCTGGACCCGGAGCGACTGAGGCACGGCACTAAGCCCCTCGATCTCGCGCGCCCTCTGGTAGATGGCATGCCGCGCTGGCCGGCCAATCATATCCCGGACGCCATGGGGGCAGCAGTGTGTGTCACGGCACCCACATCGCGCACGAACACGGGGCGAAACGTCCAAAAGCGCCTTTGCCGCATCAGGCTTCAGGAGCACATCAAGTTGGGGGATGTATACACGCCTCGAGGCTCCGCCTCCACTTGAAGTGCGGGGGCGTCGCCAGCTGGAGGCTTTGAAGTTTTGCTGAACCGTTACGCCGTGGGCCATGCCGCCAAGTGCCCCAAAGGCGAGGGCGCCGAGCCCAGGTAGTCCGCCTATATGGTCGCCGACCACCGGAACGCCGCGCTCATGAAGGTCTCGGCAAGCTTCGACGTAAGCCGCGGTCTTTTCGCCGGTGGCGTCATCACCGAAGTTTTCCACCTTGACCCAAATGGCATCGCACGGAGCATCCGCCACCGCACTCAGGACTGCCTGTCGCTCGGCTCTTCGCCGCAGAATCTCCATCGGGATAGCCAGCGAATAGATAAGCCCCAAATCGGACTGGCCAATCTCATCTGCCACCCAACCCATCATCCTGATGTCTCGGCGGATCCACGGATCGTTCGGTCCGGAGAGAAGGTGGGTGGGGCCAAGAACCTGGGTAAATCCGTGCTCGGTCGCCATTTCAACGATTTGAGCGGCACGCCTCCGCCCCGCCGAACCGTCGAAATCGCTCACCACGTGATGGCGGTCCATGCCCCATGGGAGGGAAGCCAGAGCCTCGGAGTTGCTGCCAGATAAGCCCATCTGCTGGGTTTTCGGATCGAGGATCACGTCGTACTCACGTCGCCGCGCTTCTGCGATGAGATCCCGGTGGCGCCCGACATCCTGGGCCCCAATGACAAATCCGAAAACCCCGCGCTCGCCAGTGGCCATCAGGTCCAACATTTCTTTGTGGTCGTTGTGACCCACGCGCACAAAGAATGCCAAGGGGGCAATCCCTGTGCGGACCCCTCTCGGACGAGGAAGGCGAATGACATTGTCGCTCATGGAGCACCTCCTGAGCTTGATATTACGCCTGCGGTTTTGGTTGCGCAAGGCATTGCGTTAGGAATTGACATTTTGAATGACGCGAGGGGAATTACGGGAATTACGGTGCCACTGGGAATTACGGTGCCACTGCACTTAATTCAAACGGGTTAACGCTCCCAGCGTCCCATCCCGGCGGCCACGGCCACGGCCAAGCGACAGCGACGCCATCCCGCATTCCCCATCCGTGTTCATCCGCGCGCGCCGTCAGGCGCCTGCGTTCATCCGTGTTGCCATGACCGCGCCGCACACCGCGAACACCAATCGCCCCAACACCCCCCCCTCACCGGCCGGTATAATTCGCGGCCAGATACATCCCCTCGATGGTGAAGAAGATGTAGAGGGTTCGTTTGGCCGGGTCGGCGACGGCGGGGGTGTGGAAGGCCACCAGCCATTCCTTTTCGCCATTGTTGTCGATCTGGTCGGCCTTGGCCGGTTCCACCATGGCCCAGGTGAAGTCGATCTTGCCTTCCTGGATCAGGCGGGTCTTGACGTCCATGGCGGCGGCCGGGGTGGCCGCCAGCAGCGCCAGGGCCAGGGCGGCGGCGCGGAGGGGGGCAGAGAGTGTCATGGCCGGCGGCCTTTCGTCGTTGCTCGAGGCGTTGAAGCTCGAGGCGCATGTCCTCGTGGGCGTGGGTGTGCTGATCGGTGGCGAAGCCGAACTGGTCGGGGTCGAGGGTATGCAGGGCGCCGTGCGACTGGGCAAGGAACAGCAACAGCCCGGCCGCCCCTCAATCCAGCTGCAGCGTCAGTGCCTTGAGGTAGGCGCTTTCCGGCAGCCAGGGATGGACCGGGTGGTCGGGGCCGGCGCCGGCGGTGCGCAGGATGCGGCCCGAGCGGCCGGCCAGGGAAAGGCCGTGGGCGATCTCCTCGGCGAACAGCTCGGCCGGCATGTGGTGCGAGCACGAGGCGGCGAACAGGAAGCCGCCCGGTTCCACCAGCGCCGCCGCCAGACGGGCCATCTTGCGGTAGCCCTTGGCGCCGGCCTGCAGATCCTTCTTCGACTTGACGAAGGCCGGCGGATCGACCACCACCAGCCCGAAGCGCTCGCCGGCGGCGTCCAGCCGGGCCATCTCGGCGAAGGCCTCGGCGCGGACGCAGGTCACCGCGGCGCCGTTCAGTTCCGCCGCGCGGGCGGCCAAGGCCAGCGACTGTTCCGAGCGGTCCACCGCCACCACCGACGTGGCACCGGCCAGCGCCGCCTGCACCGCGAAGCCGCCGGCATAGGTGTAGACGTCGAGCACCCGCCGCCCCGGAGCCAGGCGGGCGACGAAGGCGCGGTTGTCGCGCTGGTCGTAGAACCAGCCGGTCTTCTGCCCCTCGGCCAGGTCGGCGACGAAGCGGGCGCCGTTCTCCTCCAACTCCACCGGCCCGTCCGGCGCGCCCTTGGCCACCGAATGGCCGAGCGCCAGGCCCTCCAGGGTGCGCACCGGGCTGTCGTTGCGCAGGATCACGGCGGCCGGCGTCAGCACCGCGTCGAAGGCCTCCATCAGCATGGGCGTCAGCAGCTCCATGCCGGCGGTGTTGACCTGGACCGACAGCACGTCGCCATAGCGGTCGACCACCAGGCCCGGCAGTCCGTCGGCCTCGGAATGGACCAGGCGGTAGCAGGGGGCGGCGAACAGCGCCTGGCGCAGCGACAGCGCCGCCCGCAGGCGACCGGCGAGGAAGCCGGCATCCACCGTGTCGGTCCAGCGCCGCGACAGCACCCGGGCGGCGATCAGCGAATGGGGGTTGAAGCTGGCCACCCCCAGCAGCTCGTCGCCGGCATCGACGACGGTGACCAGGCTGCCGGGCGGCAGCGCCTTGGCCTCGGGCGTTATCTCGATCTCGTTGCTGAACAGCCAGGGGTGGCCGGCGCGGAAGCGGCGCGAGCGGCCCTTGGCGACGCGGATGCGGGGGCGGGAGGCGGGACTGTCGGTCATGGCCGCGCATGGTAAAGCAGCAATCGGCGGGCGGCAATCGCCGCCCGATCCCACTCGAAAGGGCGGACGCCACGCGAGGAAGGGTCGGCAAGGGCGCGGGAAATCAGTAAATTTTTACGGATTTTGATTTGGATCAATGGCCGGGGTCGGACATGCCGTCATAGTGCGCCGGTTCGGAGCACTGTCCGCTTGGCCGAGTATTGGCCTCGGGGGAACGATTGCCATTGGTTTGGCGGGCGCTTCGGACTGACCCTATTCCGGTCGAAACAGGAGTTCGGCATGAGCAGCAACACCGAAGCCACGCCCTATTGCGAAGACGTGGTGAAGAAGTTCGTCCTCGCGGCGACGTTCTGGGGTGTGGTTGGCTTCCTGGCTGGCGACTTCATCGCCTGGCAGCTGGCCTTCCCCGTCCTCAATCTGGATCTCGAGTGGACCACCTTCGGGCGTCTGCGCCCGGTCCACACCTCCGCCGTGATCTTCGCCTTCGGCGGCAACATCCTCTTCTCCACCTCGCTGTACGTGGTGCAGCGGACCTCGCGGGCCAGCCTGTTCGGCGGCTCGGGCCTGGGCAACGTCATCTTCTGGAACTTCCAGGCGCTGATCGTGGTGGCCGCCCTGACCTATGTGCTGGGCTTCAGCCAGGGCCAGGAATACGCCGAGCCCGAGTGGTGGATCGACCTGTGGCTGACCGTGATCTGGGTGCTCTACCTGATCGCCTTCGCCGGGACCATCATGAAGCGCAAGGAACCCCACATCTACGTGGCCAACTGGTTCTTCTTCTCGATGATCCTGACCGTGGCGATGCTGCACCTGGGCAACAACCTGGCCGTCCCGGCCGCGTTGTTCGGCGGCGACTTCATGAAGTCGTACAACATCTTCGGTGGCGTCCAGAACGCCATGACCCAGTGGTGGTACGGCCATAACGCGGTGGGCTTCTTCCTGACCGCCGGCTTCCTCGGCATCATGTACTACTTCGTGCCGAAGCGGGCCGAGCGTCCGGTCTATTCCTACCGCCTGTCCATCGTGCATTTCTGGGCGCTGATCTTCCTGTACATCTGGGCCGGTCCGCACCACCTGCACTACACCGCTCTCCCCGACTGGGCGCAGACCCTGGGCATGACCTTCTCGATCATGCTGTGGATGCCGTCCTGGGGTGGCATGATCAACGGCCTGATGACCCTGTCGGGTGCCTGGGACAAGCTGCGGACCGATCCGGTCATGCGGTTCCTGGTCTCGTCGGTGGCCTTCTACGGCATGTCGACCTTCGAAGGTCCGATGATGTCGATCAAGGCGGTCAACTCGCTGTCGCACTACACCGACTGGACCGTCGGCCACGTCCACTCCGGCGCTCTCGGCTGGGTGGCCTTCGTCTCGTTCGGCGCGCTCTACTACCTGGTTCCCAAGCTGTGGGGCCGCAAGGAGCTGTACTCCCTCAAGCTGGTGGGCGTGCACTTCTGGGTCGCCACCGTGGGCATCGTGCTCTACATCACCGCGATGTGGATCTCGGGCATCATGCAGGGCCTGATGTGGCGCGCCTACGACAACCTGGGCTTCCTGCAGTACTCGTTCATCGAGACCGTCGAGGCCATGCATCCCTACTACGTGATCCGTGCGATGGGCGGCCTGCTCTTCGTCCTCGGCGCGCTCGTGATGGTCTACAACTTCTACAAGACCATCAAGGGCGACGTCGCCGACGAAGTCATGCAGCCCTCGACCGCCGGCGCCCGCTGAGGGGAGGAGTGAACAATGTCTGTCTTCAAGCATCACGCTAAGCTCGAGACCAACGTCTTCTTCCTCGCGGTCGGCATTCTCCTGTCGGTGATCGTGGGCGGCCTCGTCGAGGTCGTGCCGCTGTTCACCATCGAGAGCACCATCGAGAAGGTGGAAGGCGTTCGTCCCTACAGCCCGCTCGAGCAGGCTGGTCGTGACATCTACGTCCGCGAAGGCTGCTACAATTGCCACAGCCAGATGATCCGTCCCTTCAAGGACGAGATCGAGCGCTACGGCCATTACAGCCTGGCGGCGGAGTCCAAGTACGACCATCCGTTCCAGTGGGCCTCCAAGCGCACCGGACCGGACCTCGCCCGCGTGGGTGGCAAGTACACCAACGACTGGCACGTCCGCCACATGATCAACCCCCGTGACGTCGTTCCCGAGTCCGTCATGCCCGGCTATCCGCATCTGATGCGGCCGCTGAACTATGCGGGCATCGCCGGCAACCTGACGGCGCTCAAGGTCGTCGGCGTTCCCTACACGGACGCCCAGATCATGAACGCCAAGAAGGACCTCGAAGAGCAGGCCATGTCGGATTCCCCCGACGCCGCCGTGCTCAAGAGCTATCCCAAGGCGAAGATGGGCGACGTCGACGGCAACCCCAAGGTCGTGACCGAAATGGACGCCCTGGTGGCGTACCTGCAGGTCCTCGGCACCATGGTGGATTTCACCACCGTGAAGCCCGAGAAGATCTACCGGTAAGGGAGCGCGGAGAGTGCTCGAGACTCTGGTCAACGAGGTTCTCCGCCCCCTCTGGGGTCTGTGGTTAATGGTTCTGTTCCTCGGGATCGTCTTCTGGGCCTACCGTCCTAAAAACAAGGACAGGTTCGAGTCCTACGGAGACATCCCTTTGAGGGACGACGAAGACAAGGAGCGCTGATATGGCTTCCATGGAGAAGGACTCGGTTTCCGGTCAGATGACGACCGGGCACGAGTGGGACGGCATCAAGGAGTTGAACACTCCTCTGCCGAAGTGGTGGGTGTACGTGTTCTGGGCCACGGTGATCTGGGCGGTCGCCTACTGGATCGCCATGCCCGCCTGGCCGACCATCAACGACTACAGCCGCGGCATGCTGGGCTATTCCTCGCGTGCCGACCTCGACAACGAGCTGAAGGCCCAGAAGCAGGCCCGCGGCGCGTGGCTGGCCAAGTTCCAGACCGCCAGTGTCGAGGACATCGCCAAGGACAAGACCCTGCTCAACTACGCCCTGGTGGGCGGCAAGGTGTCGTTCGGCGAGAACTGCTCGGCCTGCCACGGCTCGGGTGGTGTCGGCGTTGCCGGCGCCTATCCGCGCCTGGCCGATGACGAGTGGATCTGGGGCGGCACCCTGGCCGAGATCGAGCAGACCATCAAGTTCGGCGTCCGCAACGAGCATGCGGATTCGCGCCAGAGCGAGATGCTGCCGTTCGGCACCGGCGACATGCTGTCGGCGGAGCAGGTCGGGCAGCTGGCCGATTACGTGGTGTCGCTGTCGACGAAGACCCCCGCCGCCGGCTCGCCGGGCGAGGCCATCTTCGCCGAGCGTTGCACCGCCTGCCACCAGGAAGGCGGCGTGGGGTCCAAGGACCTGGGCGCTCCGGCGCTCAACAACGCCATCTGGCTGTGGAAGGGCAACAATCAGGCCGCCAAGGACATGGTGGTCGGCCAGATCACCAAGCCCAAGCACGGCTCGATGCCGGCCTGGGCCGGGCGTCTTGATGACAACACCATCAAGATGCTTGCGGTCTACGTCCACTCGCTGGGCGGCGGCCAGTAAGCCGATGAGGGAAGCGGGCGCGTCCGTCCCAGGACGCGCCCCTTTTTCTTTCCGGCCGTTTCCGCATTCCGGTCTTGATCGTTATCATTTGAATGTTCCAACTGAATGAATAGTCTAGGGCGGCCGGGCGCGAACAGCGTCGCGCCGCCATCGGTTTTTTGGGCAGGCCTTTCCCGCCCGGCCGCCGTATCTCTCGGCGGCGGTCCCCAGACAGGAAGAGTGGTCGGACGATGAACAAGGAAACGACGAAGTCGGGCGGCGGCAGCATGTACGCCGAGACCGTCAAGATCCAGCCGCGCAAGGTCAAGGGCACGTTCCGCTCGCTGAAGTGGTGGGCGACCGTCATCACCCTGGCCTTCTGGCACATCGCCCCGTTCGTCCGCTGGGACCGCGGCCCCGGTGCCCCCGACCAGGCGATCCTGGCCGACATGGAAGGCCGCCGCGCCTATTTCTTCTTCATCGAGCTGTGGCCGCAGGAGGTCTACTACCTCACCGGCCTGCTGCTGTTCGCCGCCATCCTCCTGTTCTTCATCTCGGCCCTGGCCGGCCGCGTCTGGTGCGGCTTCCTGTGCTGGCAGACGGTCTACACCGACCTGTTCGTCTGGATCGAGCAGGTGGTCATCGGCGACCGCAATGCCCGCATCATGTTTGAAAAGAAGCCCTGGACGGCGGACAAGATCGTCAAGAAGACCATCGTGCAGGCCGCCTGGATCGCCGTTTCGGCGGCCTGCGGCATCGCCTTCACGCTGTTCTTCGAGGACGCGTTCAAGCTGCTGCCGCAGATCTTCACTCTCGAGGCCTCGGCCGGCGTCTACGCCTTCATCGCCATCATCGGCGGCTTCTGCTACCTGCTGGCGGGCTATGCCCGCGAGCAGGTGTGCCTCTACATGTGCCCCTATTCGCGCTTCCAGTCGGCCATGTTCGACGAACACTCGCTGATCATCTCCTACGAGGACTGGCGGGGCGAGCCGCGCGCCCCGGCACGCAAGGGCCAGAGCTTCGACGGCCGCGGTCACTGCGTCGATTGCAAGATGTGCGTCCATGTCTGCCCCACCGGCATCGACATCCGCGAGGGTCTGCAGATGGCCTGCATCGGCTGCGCGCTCTGCATCGACGCCTGCAACTCCATCATGGACAAGCATGGCTTGCCGCGCGGCCTGATCAGCTACGATTCCCAGGTCAACGTCGCCTCCCGCGCGAAGGGTGGGCATCCCGGCACCAAGCTGGTGCGCACCCGCACCGTCCTCTATACGCTCTTGCTCACCGCCATCGCCGGCGCCATCATGCTCGGCCTGGGCACCCGCAGTACCACGGAGGTCAACATCCTGCACGAACGCGCCCCGGTGTTCGTCCAGATGTCCGATGGCACCATCCGCAACGGCTATACCTACAAGATCCTGAACATGGTCCGTGAGGAACGCAGCTACTCCCTGAAGGTCTCCGGCATCGAGGGCGCCCGCCTTGACGTGGTGGGCGGCGAGTCCGGCGTCGGCGAGACCAAGCTGACGGTGATGCCGGACGAGGTCGGTTCCTTCCGCATCTATGTCAACGTTCCCGAGGCCAATGTGCGCGACAAGACGACGCCGCTGTTCTTCACCCTGATCGACCCGACCGGCATCACGGTGCGTAGCGAAACCCTGTTCGCCGGGCCGGGCCAGTGACCGCCATGGGCAAGCAGCGTCAGCCGGGCTGGTGGTATCCGTACATCTTCGTCGGTGCCTTCATGGTGGTGATCGGCGTCAACGCCACCCTGGCCTATTTCGCCACCTCGACCTTCACCGGCCTGGCGGTCACCGATGCCTACGAGAAGGGCCGGCTGTACAACCGCAATCTGGCCCTGGCCAAGGCGCAGGCCGAACTGGGCTGGACGGTCGAGACCGAGGCCAAGCCGGTGGCCGGCGGCCACGCCCGGGTCGAGGTCGCCGTCAGCTACCGTGATCGCGACGGCCGGCCGGTGGAGGGCCTGGAGGTCCAGGCCGCCATGATCCGCCCGACGGTGAAGGGTTACGACCACGAGATCGCCTTCACCACCCTCGCCCCCGGCGTTTACGGCGGGACCTTCGATCTGCCGCTCAACGGCGTCTGGGACATGGACGTCATCGCGCTGGGTCCCGGCGTCGCCTACGAGCACGAAAAGCGCTTCGTGGTGCCGTGACGGCAGCCCGCACCTGCCGCCACTGCGATTCGCCCATTCCGGCGGGCACGGCGGGCGAGTTTTGCTGCGCGGGCTGCGAGGGCGCCTTCCATCTGGTTGAGGGCCTGGGCCTCGAGGCCTATTACCGCCGCCGCTGCGTCGACCCGGCGGTGCGTCCGCTCAAGCCCGAGGAGGAGTCGGGCTCGGTCCACGACTTTTCGGCCCACCTGTCGGTGGATGCCGAGGGCATCGCCACCCTCCATTTGATGGTCGAGGGCATCCACTGCGCCGCCTGCGTCTGGCTGATCGAGGCCTTGCTGTCGCGCCATCCGGCGGTGACCTGGGCGCGGGTCAACATGACCACCAGGCGCCTGACCCTGCGCTGGAGGGCGGCCGAGGCCGAGGCCCAGGAGGTGCTGGGCCCGGTCTTCCTGATCGGCTACCGGCTGGTCCCCTATGACCCCGCCAAGCTGGGCCGCGACACCGAACGGCACGAGAAGGACCTGCTGAAGGCCATGGCGGTGGCCGGCTTCGCCGCCGGCAACGTGATGCTGCTGTCGGTGTCGGTGTGGGCCGGCCATTTCACCCACATGGGTCCGGCCACCCGCGATCTGATGCACTGGATCAGCGCGCTGATCGTGCTGCCGGCGGTGCTCTACTGCATCCGGCCCTTCGCCCGCTCGGCCTGGGCCGCGCTGCGGAACGGCCGCACCAACATGGATGTGCCGATCACCCTGGGGGTGGTCCTGGCCTCGGCCATGAGCCTGGCCGAAACCATCCGCGGCGGCGAATGGGCCTATTTCGACTCCGCCATCACGCTGCTGTTCTTCCTGCTGATCGGCCGCTACCTGGACAGCCGGGCGCGCGGCCGCGCCCGTTCGGCGGCCGAGCACCTGGTGGCGCTCGACGCGGTGGCGGTGACGGTGGTCGAGGCCGACGGAACCCAGCGCCTGCTGCCGCCCAATCGGGTCGCCGCCGGGCAGACGGTGCTGGTGGCGGCCGGCGAGCGCATCGGCGTCGATGGCGCGGTCGCCGAGGGACGCTCGGACGTCGATACCCAGCTCATCACCGGCGAGAGCGTGCCGGCGGCGGTGGCCCCCGGCGCCCTGGTCTTCGCCGGCACCGTCAACCTGTCGGCGCCGCTGCGCCTGACCGTCACCGCGGTGGGCGAACGCACCCTGCTGGCCGACATCGTGCGCATGATGGAGGTGGCCGAGCAGGGCCGCGCCCGCTACGTCGCCCTGGCCGACCGGGTGGCGCGCTGGTATGCGCCGGTGGTCCACACCGCCGCGCTGGCCACCTTCCTCGGCTGGGTCTTCCTGGGCACCATCGGCTGGCAGCCGGCGCTGCTCAACGCGGTGGCGGTGCTGATCATCACCTGTCCCTGCGCCCTGGCGCTGGCGGTTCCGGTGGTCCAGGTGATCGCCTCGGGTCGCCTGCTGCGCCTGGGGATCCTGCTGAAATCGGCGACCGCGCTGGAACGCTTCGCCGAGGTCGACACGGTGGTGTTCGACAAGACCGGCACCCTGACCCTGGGCCGGCCCGAGCTGATCCGCGACGGCGGCTGGAGCGACGACGATCTCGTCGCCGCCGCCGCCCTGGCCGCCGCCTCGCGCCATCCGCTGGCCCGCGCCCTGGTCGCCGCCGCGCCCGCGGCCGCCATCGCCGCCGATGTGCGCGAGGAGCCGGGCCGCGGCATGGCCGCCGGCGCGGTCCGCCTGGGCAGCCGGGCCTGGATCGGCGTCGCCGACGAGGCCGCCTCGGCGGGGCCAGAGCTGTGGCTGGGCCGCCCCGGCCGCGCGCCGGTGCGCTTCGCGTTCGCAGACGAGCTGCGCCCCGACGCCGCCAAGGTGGTGGCGAATCTTCGCCACCGCGGCCTCCAGATCGAGCTGCTGTCGGGCGACCGCGAGCCGACCGTGCGGATGGTCGCCGACCGCCTGGGCATCGCCGCCTGGCGGGCCGGCTGCTCCCCCGCCGACAAGGTGGCGCGCCTGGAGGAACTGAAGGCCGGGGGACGGCGGGTGCTGATGGTCGGCGACGGCCTCAACGACGCCCCCGCCTTGGCCGCCGCCGAGGTCTCCATGTCGCCCTCCTCGGCGGTGGACGTCAGCCGGACCGCCGCCGACGTGGTGTTCCAGGGCGGCCGGCTCGAGCCGGTGGCCGAGACCCTGCGGGTCGCCGTGGTGTCGCGCCGGCTGGTGCGCCAGAACTTCGCCCTGGCGCTGGGCTACAACCTGTTCACGGTGCCGCTGGCGGTGGCGGGCCTGGTCACCCCCCTCATCGCCGCGATTGCCATGTCGACCTCGTCGCTGGTAGTAATTGCCAATGCCCTGCGCCTGTCGGGCGGGAGGAACGGTTGACCAATCTGCTGATGCTGATACCGGTTGCGCTGGTCCTGGGCCTGATCGGGCTGGCCGCCTTCCTGTGGGCGCTGAAGTCGGGACAGTTCGAGGATCTGGACGGTGCCGCCCATCGCATCCTGTTCGAGGACGACGACCCGCCGCCCCCATCCCCCTCCAACACCCCCGCCCCCAAGGGACAGGGATGAAGGAGGCCATGGTGTGAACCTGATGCCGCCGCTGGACTTCGAGGCCCCCAAGGCCGACCGCGACATCGACCCCGCCGCCCCGCCCTGCCGCAATTGCGACGTGGTGCGCGAGATCGCCTTCTGCGCCGACCTGTCGGCCGACGAGATCAAGCGGCTGGCCTCGGTCCGCTGCCACGCCCAGTTGCCGGCCCATTTCACCATCTTCCGCGAGGGCGACCGCGCCGAGCACGTCTACTCGGTGTCCCACGGCGCGGTGAAGCTCTACAAGCTGCTGTCCGACGGACGCCGCCAGATCATCGGCTTCCTGTTCTCGGGCGACATGTTCGGCCTCGCCCTCGACGACGGCTACGCCTATACCGCCGAGACCCTGGTGGCCACCCAGCTGTGCCGCTTCACCC
Source organism: Magnetospirillum sp. UT-4 (assembly GCF_902729435.1). Taxonomy (GTDB): domain Bacteria; phylum Pseudomonadota; class Alphaproteobacteria; order Rhodospirillales; family Magnetospirillaceae; genus Magnetospirillum. The sequence continues at coordinate 122,950 of NZ_CACVCG010000002.1, read as the reverse complement.
ACCGCAAGCTGGACGCCATGCAGGGCCAGATGCCCAGGCTCGAGCGGCGCATGTTCACCATGACCGTCAAGGACCTGATGTCGGCGCAGGAGCAGATGCTGCTGCTGGGGCGCAAGACCGCGCGCGAGAAGGTCGCCACCTTCCTGCTCAAGCTGTCGCGCCGCGCCCAGGTCCAGGGCCTGCCGGCCAGCCCGGTGGCGCTGCCCATGAGCCGCGCCGACATCGCCGACTATCTCGGCCTCACCATCGAGACCGTCAGCCGCACCTTCACCCAGCTGAAGAAGGACGGCATCATCGGCCTGCCCGCCTCGGGCCACGTCGTCCTGACCGACGAGGCCGGCCTGAAGGAGCTGGCCGAGGGCGCCTCGGCGGCCTGATCCTGCATCCGGGAGAGCAGCCTTGAGCACCGAAATCCGCGCCCGGCGCATCACCACCCGCGACGTCCGCGCCCGCAAGGGCGGCGAGCCGCTGGTGGTGCTGACCGCCTATACCGCCCCCATCGCCCGCCTGCTCGATCCCCATGTGGACATCCTGCTGGTGGGCGATTCCCTGGGCATGGTGCTGTACGGCATGGACACCACCCTGGGCGTCAGCCTGGACATGATGATCAACCACGGCAGGGCGGTGATGCGGGGATCGTCGCGGGCCTGCGTGGTGATCGACATGCCCTTCGCCAGCTACCAGGAAAGCCGCGAGCAGGCCTTCCGCAACGCCGCCCGGGTGCTGGCCGAGACCGGCTGCGGCGCGGTCAAGCTGGAGGGCGGGCGCGAGATGGAGGACACCATCCGCTTCCTGGCCGAACGCGGCGTGCCGGTGATGGCCCATGTCGGCCTGAAGCCGCAATCGGTGCACACGGCGGGCGGCTTCCGCGCCCATGGCCGGGCCGAGGACGAGGCCGCCGCCATCCGCGCCGACGCCCGCGCGGTGACCGAGGCGGGAGCGTTCTGCGTGGTGGTCGAAGGCACCGTCGAGCCGGTGGCCCGGGCGCTGAGCGAGGAGATCGCCATTCCCACCATCGGCATCGGCGCCTCGCCCGCCTGCGACGGCCAGGTGCTGGTGACCGAGGACATCCTCGGCCTGTTCGCCGATTTCACGCCGAAATTCGTCAAGCGCTACGCCGAGCTGGGGCCGATCATCGACAAGGCCGCCGCCGACTATGCCGCCGAGGTCAAGTCCCGCGCCTTCCCGGCGCCGGCCCATTGCTTCGGCGTGCCCAAACCGAAGGACTGACACCATGGCCGAAGACCTCGACATCGTCCGCACCGTCGCCGAGCTGCGCCAGCGGGTGAAATACTGGCGCGACCAGGGCCTGAGCGTCGCCTTCGTCCCCACCATGGGGGCGCTGCACGAGGGCCATCTGACGCTGGTCCGGGTCGGCCTGGAGCTGGCCGACCGGGTGGTCGCCTCGGTGTTCGTCAATCCCACCCAATTCGGGGCCAACGAGGACCTGTCCAAGTATCCCCGGCAGGAGGCCAAGGATGCCGAGCTGCTGGCCGGCGCCGGCTGCGCCCTGATGTTCGCGCCGGGCGTCGAGGAAATGTACCCCGCCGGCTTCGCCACCACCGTCACCGTCGCCGGGGTGTCCGAGGGGCTGTGCGGCACCGTGCGTCCCGGCCATTTCGCCGGCGTCGCCACGGTGGTGACCAAGCTGCTGCTGCAATGCCTGCCCGACATCGCCCTGTTCGGCGAGAAGGACTGGCAGCAGCTGGCGGTGATCCGCCGCCTCGCCTGCGACCTCGACATTCCCGCCCGGATCGTCGGCGTGCCGACGGTGCGCGAGCCCGACGGCGTCGCCATGTCGTCGCGCAACGCCTATCTCTCGCCCGAGGACCGGGCCCGGGCGCCCGCCCTCTACGCCGCCCTGCAGGCGGTGGCGGCGGGGCTGAGGGAGGGGAGGGGCGCCGCCGAACTGTGCCACCGCGCCAGCGCCGACCTGCTGGCCGCCGGCTTCCACGCGGTGGATTACGTCGAGGTGCGCGACGCCGCCACCCTGGCCCCGGTGGAGCACCTGGCCGCCCCCGCCCGCATCCTGGCGGCCGCCCGCCTGGGCGGCGCCCGGCTGATCGACAATATCGGGGTGGAGAAGGGTTAACTTCCCCTTTGACCGCGGCGGGGCCTCGGCTACACTCCCGCTTCCGATCCCCCCGGTGCCCCAGTGGCGGAATTGGTAGACGCAGTCGACTCAAAATCGACCGCCGCAAGGCTTGCTGGTTCGAGTCCGGCCTGGGGCACCACTCTCCCTTCCGGTCGCCACGCGAAGGCCGACGGATCGGCCCGTTCCTCCATCACCTCCAGCATGTAGCGGGCGACCCGGGTCGCTCCGAACATGGCGTGGTAGGCCAGCCAGCCCCGGTGGGCCATTCGCATCCGTGCGGGATCGTCGCCGGCGAAGCGCTGGATCTTGGCCGCCAGCTCGTCCTCGGTGGAATAGAAGGCGAGTTCGTCCTCGCCGAACAGGTCGCCATACCCGGTGGCCCGGTCGATGAACACCAGGAGACCGTTGCCGGCAAGGTGGGCGAAGCGGTCCGAGGAATACAGCGGCACGTCGTTGCGGCGGCTGATGTTGAGCCCCATCTTGGCGGAGACCATCGCCGCGTCGAAATCCGCGCCTTCCACATGCGGCCCCTCGATACCCGGCAGCAGGAAGCTGACGCCGGCCAGCCGGGTGCGCAGCCGCCCGGCGATGGCTGCGGCGGTGCTGTCGATGCCGCAATGGTTCCGGCCGATGGCGGCGGATCCGACGGCATAGAACACGTCATAGGGGCGGTCGCGCGCTTCGAAGCCGCGCCCCCGTTCGATGCTTGGATCGACGGGATTGGGCAGGAACGCGACCCGCCGCCCGGCGAGGCTGGAAAGCATGGGGCCGGCGGTGGACACGAAGGTCCAATCGACGTCCCCGAGTTTGGCCCGGATCCTGGTCAGGTTCTCGACGTCGAACAGCGGATCGACGTTCCACTGGGCCAGGCGAACGCCCGGAACCAGTTGGCGGATCTGGCCCAGGGTCTCGGCCGCGATGGTGTCGGCATGCCCGAACAGGACGATATCGGGCCGAAAGGCGGCGGCCACGTCGAGCAGGGCGCGGTTCGCCCCCCGGGTTCCGACCTTGCGCGACCGGAAGGGCGTCGCCGCGCGGGCGGCGTCGCGGTCGCTGAAGGCCAGGACATGATGCCCCGCCCGGATCAGCCCGTTGGTGAGCTTGAACTGAACCCCGGCGAACCCGGCGCCCTTGGTGCGATGGGCGAAATTGGCGACATGAAGGATTCTGAATGCCAACGGGGGCCTCGGCGATTCGATGCCGGTGCACCATAGAGAGCCGCCGCAGGCCGCGCAATCCAATGGGGCGGCCCGACCGATTCGGCATATCCCTGTTGTCAGGTCCCCAGCGGCCGGAAGGCGACGAAGGTGAGGTCGTCGCGGCGGGGCTCGGCGCCGCGCCACTCGGCCAGGTGGGCCATCAGCTCCTCCATCTGCGCCTCCAGCGGCTTCTCGGCCAGGCCGGCCAGCGCCGTCTGCAGCCGCCTGCGGCCGAACAGACGCCGCCCGGGGCCGCCGATCTGGTCGGTCAGGCCATCGGTATAGAGGTAGAAGGTGGTGCCCGGCTGTGCCGCCAGCACGTGCGCTTCGAAGCGGTGGTCGGCGCGGCTGTCGGGGTAGCCCAGGCTCATGCGGTCGCCGCGGACCAGGCGGAAGCCGGCCGGATCGTGCACCAGCAGGGGCAGGTTGGCGCCGGCATAGGTCACCGTGCCGGCGGCGCGGTCGACCACGCAGATGGCGGCATCGAGGCCGTCGTTGGACAGCGCGCCGTCGCGGTCCTGGCGCAGCGACGCCTTCACCAGGCGGTTCAACTGCATCAGCATTTCGGCCGGGTCGTCGTGGCCGTGATGGTGCAGGATGCGGCTGAAGCTGGCCGCCACCACCGCCGTCATGAAGGCGCCGGGCACGCCGTGGCCGGTGCAGTCCATCACCGCGATCACCGCCTTGTCGCCGAACGCGCCGATCCAGTAGTAGTCGCCGCCGACGATGTCGAGCGGCTGCCAGCCCACCGCGAATTCGTCCACCACCCCGGCCAGGCTGCCGCTGTCGGGCAGCAGAGCGGTCTGGATGCGGGCGGCGTAGCGGATGCCGTCGCCGACATAGCGGTTGGCCTTCTCGAGTTCGGCGTTGGCCAGGTTGAGCTGGGCCAGGGCACGCTCCACCCCCTCCTTCTCTTGGGCCAGCTCGGCGGTGCGCTCGGCCACCCGCAATTCCAGGTCGCGGGCCAGCGCCGCCAGCTCGGCCTCGGCCTTGTCGCGGCCGTCCAGGCCCAGCTGGGATTCCGCCAGCATGGCGTTGATGGTGGCGGCCAGCAGGCCCAGCTCGTCGCCGGCATGGTTGCGCGGCACCTGGATCGGGGTGGCTCCCGGCCGGGCCGGGTCGATGCGGCCGATGGCGGCGGTCAGGCGCAGCAGCGGCTTGGTGATCAGCACGTAGAACACCGCCACCACCAGCACGCACAGCAGCACCGCGCGGGCGACGCCGGCCGCCACCGTCGCGGTCACCCGCGCCAGCCAGCGGTTGAGCAGCGAGCCGGGGTCCAGCTCGACGGAGAGCTGGCCGACCTGCGAGCTGGCGCCATCGGGGCCGCGCGTCTCCAGCGGCTGGGAATAGCGGGCGATGTCGCCGAACAGCTGCCGGGCCACCGCCGGGAAGGGCGTCGCTGCCGCCGGCCGCCACGCCTGGCCCAGCACGTTGCCGTAATTGTCGATCAGGCTGGCGGCGGCGACCGAGGGGTCGCGGGCCAGGCCCTGCGCCACCTCGCCGGCCAGTTCCGACGACAGCTGATAGGCGGCCTCCACCGCCAGGCCGCGCACCAGCGCCATGTGGGCGGTGGTGTTCTCGCGCACCTGGGCATGCATGGCGCGATAATCGGCCATCAGCTCGTAGGCGCTGGTCGCCAGGCCCACCACGAGTGCGATGAGCAGGGTGGCGAAGGCCTGCTTGAAGGATAGCCCGTCCAGCACCCGGACCTGCTGGCGGCCGGTCGGGCGGATGGGGGCGGCGGGGGGCCTGGACTGGTGCACGGTCGATGTCCGTCGATCTGTCCCTGGTGCTGTAATACGCCATTTTTGGCACCTGCGAAATACTCGCCGATGGTCGCGGCCCGGCGCAGCCGCTAAACTGGGCGGGAAACGACAACGGGGAGGCACGGCATGGCGGCCGCCGAACGGACGGAGACCGGCAAGCGCCGCCTGGCGCTGCGCGCGGCCAGGCCGGGGGCGCCCCGCGCCCTGCCGCCATGGCCGGTGCTGGTGGTCGACGACGATCCCCAGGTCCACGACATGACCCGGGTGCTGCTGCGCGACATGAGCTTCGAGGGTCGCGGCTTCGAGCCGGTGGACGCCCATTCGGCCGAGGAGGCCCGGGCCATCCTGGCGGTGCGCGACGACATCCCGGTGATGCTGCTCGACGTGGTGATGGAAAGCGACGACGCCGGTCTGCAGCTGGTCCGCCATATCCGCCGCGACCGCGGCGACGCCCGCCTGCGCATCATCCTGAGGACCGGCCAGCCCGGCCAGGCGCCCGAGCGCGAGGTGATGCTGGACTACGACATCAACGATTACCGCGCCAAGACCGAGTTGACGGCGCAGCGGCTGTTCACCGCCATCGTCGGGGCGATCCGCTCGTGGCGCCACATCGACACCATCGAGCGCCTCAATGCCGGGCTGGAGGAACGGGTGGCCGAGCGCACCCGCGACCTCGAGGAGGCCCGCGCCTTCGCCGCCGGCCTGCTCGACATCCTGCCCAACCCGGTGTGGTACCGCGACCGCCAGGGCCTGCTCCGGCTGTGCAACCAGGCCTTCCGCGACTTCTTCCGCCTCGGCCGCGACACCCCCGCCGAGGCCGCGGCGGCGCCGCTTCCCGAGGGCGGCGAGCGGGCGCTGCTGGCCGGCGAGACCCGGCGGGTGGAATTCGAGGCCGAGATCGCCGACGGCACCGGCCAGCGCCGCGCCGCCATGGTCGCCAAGGCGGCGCTGCGATCGGCCGACGGCCCGGCGCTGGGGGTGGTGGGGGTGCTGACCGACATCACCGAGCGCAAGGCGCTGGAGGACGAGCTGCGCCGGCTGGCCACCACCGATCCGCTGACCGGCGCCGCCAACCGGCGCCGCTTCATGGACGTCGCCAACCGTGAATGCGAGCGGGCGGAGCGCTACCGCACGCCGTTGTCGCTGGCCATGCTCGACATCGACCATTTCAAGCGCGTCAACGACACCTGGGGCCACGGGATCGGCGACGAGGTGCTGCGCGCCGTGGTGCGGGCGGTGGCCGGCGGCCTGCGCGAGATCGACCTGATCGGCCGCCTGGGCGGCGAGGAATTCGCCGTGCTGCTGCCCGAAACCGAGCTCGACGGCGCTATGGCGGTGGCCGAGCGCCTGCGCCGGGCGGTGGCCGAGACCGACGTGCCGGTGCCGGGCGGCGCGTACCGGGTCACCGTCAGCCTGGGTGTCGCCGATTGGAGCGGCGGCGGCCTCGACGCGCTGCTGGGGCGCGCCGACCGCGCGCTCTACCGCGCCAAGGACGCCGGGCGCGATCGCGTCGAGGCGGGGTGATGCCTCATGAGGGTTGATGTACCGCCCGGAAAGGTTTACCGGTTGCAGACGGGCAGGATCAGGGGCAGGTGATGGCAGGGGCGGACGACAACATCATCGATCTCGCGTCGGAACGGCGCCGTCGCGGCCCGCGCTTCAACGGCGGCCTGATGGACATCCTGGAGGTCAGCCGCGACCTGGTCTGCCTGTGCCGCGGCGGCGGCATCACCGCCATCAACGGCGCCGGCGTGCGCATGCTGGGCGGCCGCGTTTCCGAGGATTTGCTGGGCCGGCAGATGGCCGATTTCCTGATTCCCGAATACGGCCCGGTGATGGAGCTGTTCTTCGCCGGCATGTCCAGCGAGGACAAGCCGGTGCCGACCCGCATCGTCGCCATCGACGGCTCGCTGACCGACGTCGAGATGCAGGTGTTCCGCGCCCGCGAGATCGACAAGGACGCCACCGTGGTGATGTGCCGCGACATCTCGCACGAGGGCCGGCTGGCCAGCCATGCCCAGGAGCGCGACACCCGCTTCCACCTGCTGGTGGACAACGCCATGAACCTGGTCTGCCACACCTTCGGCGGCGTGGTGCGCTACATCAACCGGGCCGGCGTCGAGATGCTGGGGGCGCTGGAGCCGGAAGCGGTGATCGGCCGCCCCCTGGCCGAGCTGTTCCACGCCGATTATGCCGAGCTGTTCGCCGGCGGCATGCTGGAGAGCGTCGTCGCCGAGGGCGTGCCGGTGCCGCTCCGGCTGCGCCGCCTGGACGGCGAGGCGGTGGACGCGGTGGTCAAGATGGTGCAGCTGTCGAGCCGCGGCGGTGGCGAGCTGATGGTCGAGGCCCGCGACATCACCGCCCACAACCGCGCCGTCAACGCGCTGCGCCGCGCCAACGAGACGCTGGAGATCCGGGTCATCGCCCGTACCCGCGAACTGGCCGCCCAGCGGGCGCGGGCCGAGGAGCACCGCCAGGCCGCCGAACATGCCCGCCGCTTCACCGAGAACCTGATCGACACCATTCCCAGCCCGGTCTGGTTCAAGGACGCCCGTGGCAAGGTGCAGACCACCAACCGCGCCTTCCGCGACCTGTTCGGCTGCGAGACCGGGCGCCTGGCCCAGTGCGAGCAGGCGCTGGCCGCGGCCATGCCCGAGGAGGATGCGGTCAGCGACCTCGAACTGCTGTCGGGCAGCCGCACCCATGCCGAGTTCGAGGCCTCGATTCAGGTTCCGGGCCAGGGTTCAGGCTGCCGCCGGCTGGACGGGCTGTTCCTCAAGACCGCCTTCCTCGACGATGACGGGCGCGTGGTGGGGGTGATCGGCATCATGACCGACATCACCGAGCGCAAGGGCATGGAGCGCGAGTTGCGCCGCCTCGCCACCACCGATCCGCTGACCGGCGCCTTCAACCGCCGCCACTTCATGGCCGCGGCCAATGCCGAACTGGAACGCGCCGGCCGCTACGGCGGCGAGGTGTCGATCCTCATGCTCGACATCGACCACTTCAAGGCCATCAACGACCGCTTCGGCCACGCCGCCGGCGATGCGGCGCTGAAGGCGTTGGTGGCCGGCTGCCGCGACTGGCTGCGCGACGTCGATGTGCTGGGCCGCATGGGCGGCGAGGAATTCGCCATCCTGCTGCCCGAGACCGCCATGGAGGCCGCCCGCGAGGTGGCCGAACGGCTGCGCCAGCGCATCGCCGAGCTGCGCGTGGCCAGCGGCGCCGACACCGTCGCCTTCACCAGCAGCCTTGGCGTCGCCGGCGCCCGGCTTGGCGAAACCGGCGTCGAGGCGGTGCTGGCGCGGGCCGACGAGGCGCTCTACCGCGCCAAGAGCGGCGGCCGCAATCGCGTCGAGATTGGCTGAACGCCTTGCCTTTGCCATTATTCCGCCTTCCAATGGATATGGGGCGGAGGAGGTAAGGACGTGGGCAGGTTGACGTCAGCGTGGCGCTCGGTGCCGCTGCGGCGGCGCTTTCTGGTGCTGGGCGGCATGGTGGCCGGGCTGGCCCTGGCCGCCGCCGGCGGCCACTTCCTGCCCGATGCCGGACTGCGCTGGGGCGTCGAGAAGGGCCTGCGGGCCCTGGGCTGGGACCGGGTCAGCCTGGCCCGCGCCGATTTCTCGCTGTTCAACGGCGCCGTGGTGATCCGCGAGGTGGAAGCCAATGTCGGGGCCGAAACCGGCAGCGGCCTGGGCAAGGCGCTGGGCGTCGGCGGCCTCGATCTGACCTTCCGCTGGAAGCCGCTGTTCTCCCGCCGGGTATCGGTGGAGCGCCTGGACCTGTCCGGCGTCACCATCGACATCCGCCGCCGGCCGGACGGCACCCTGGAGGTCAACGGCCTGCCGCTGGCGGTGGCGCCGAGCGGCGGCGGCGGCCCCGGCTGGGGCTTCGACGTCACCGCCCTGTCGCTGTCGGACAGCCGCATCGCCATCGCCGGCGCGGCCTTTGCCGCCACCGTCGAGGTCGAGCGGCTCGACATCCTGGAGGTCCGCGACGACGCCCCCGACCAGCCGGTGCGCTTTCACCTCGCCGGCCGGCTGAACGGCGGTCCGGTGCGCATCGACGGCACCGCCACCCCCTTCGCCGCGCGGCCCGCCGCCACCCTGACCATCACCGCCGAGGGCCTCGACCTCGCCGCCTTCGCCGGGCTGGCCCGGGCGGCGGGCGTGGCCGCTCTGGCCGGCCGCGCCGAGGGCAAGGTCACCCTGGCGGCGCGGCTGGACGGCGGCCGCTGGAAGCTGGACATGGACGGCGGCGTCGCGGTCACCGACCCCGCCTTCGAACTGGACGGCGCCAGGGTGGCCGCCGGGCGGCTGGACTGGCTGGGGCGCATCGAGCTTGCTCCCGGACCGGTCAAGGCCAAGGGCCGGGCCGAGGCGCAGCGGCTCAGGCTCGCTGTGGGCGACCTTGCCGTCGAGCTCGCCGGTGCGGCGGCCGAAGGCGATGTGGCGGCGGCCGACGGCCGCTTCCCGCTCGCCGCCAAGGCCACCCTGTCCGCCGATGGAGTGGCGGTGCGCCAGGCCGGCCGCGACTGGCTGGCGGCCGAGCACATCGAGGCCAGCGACGTCGCCGTCGCCGGCGATGCCACCGCGTCCCGCATCGCGGCGCGAGGGCTGAACCTGCTGCGGCAGCCGGGCGTCCAATCCTGGCGCGCCGAACTGGGCCGGGCGGTTCTCCATCGGGCGCGCTGGGGGGCGGAGAGCGAGATCTCCATGGCCGCGGCCAGCGCCGACGGCGCCGTGCTGCGGGTCACCCGCGACAAGGACGGCCTGGTCGGGTTGCCCGAGCCGGCGGCCGGCGGCGGTGGGGGCGCGAGCCGGCCGGGGCCGCGCATGGCCGTCGATCGCCTGCACCTCGGCCCCGATGCCCGGCTGGTGTTCGAGGACCGCAGCCTGGCCGAGCCGGTGCGGCTGCGCTCCAATGGCATCGACCTGGTGCTGTCCAACCTGGACAGCGGCCGCCCCGACCAGGAATCGCCCTTCACCCTGAAGGCCGGCGTGGCCACCGCGCGGCTGGAGAGCTCGGGCCGGGTGCGCCCCTTCGCCGATTCGCCCGGCTTCGACCTGGCGGCGACCATCCGCGCCCTCGACCTGCCGCCGCTGTCGCCCTATGCCGCCGAGGCGCTGGGGGTCCACCTCAGGACCGGTCAGCTGGATGCCGAGGTGGCCATGGCCTCCCGGCGCGGCAGGCTGGACGGCAAGCTCGACCTGACCCTGTCGCAGCTTTACGTGGCCCAGCCCGATCCCCAGTCCAAGCTGGCGCGTCAGGCCGACATGCCGGTCGAGACCGTGCTCGACCTGCTGCGCGACGGCGACGGGCGCATCAAGCTGGCGATCCCGGTGGCCGGCGATCTCGCCAATCCCGATTTCGACCTGTCCGACGCGGTCAACCAGGCCATCGGCGGGGCGCTGAAGACCACCGTCTTCACCACCCTGAAGGTGGCCTTCCCGGTGGCGGCGCTGATCGGGCTGGTCATCGACGAGGCGGAGAAGCCGCATCTGTCGCTGAAGCCGCTGGCCTTCCCGGCCGGCACCGCCCGCCTGGGCGAGCCCGAGCGCGCCCATCTCGACACCGTCGCCGACCTGCTGGGCCAGCGCCCCGGCCTCAAGCTCAACCTGTGCGGCATTGCCGCCCGCGACAGCGACGGACCGGCCCTGCTGGAGGCCCGGCGAGCCGAGGAGAGCGGCGTGCTGGCCCGCCTGCAGCGGCTGGTCGGAGCGCCGCCCGAGGGCGAGGCGGCGGCCCCCGACCACGACCGTCTGGTCCGCCTCGCCGATTCCCGGGCGCGGGCGGCCAAGACCTATCTGGTGGACCAGGCCGGCATCGAGCCGGGACGGCTGTTCACCTGCCGCTCCAAGGTCGAGGATTCGGCACCGCCACGGGTCGATCTGCTGCTGTAGCAGGGGATGAAAATAAACCGGTTTGGCGTCTTCCCACCCCGTGCCGCCGTCGCTTCAACTGGAGCCCACCTTGTGAGGCGAGCCCGGTGGCGGACAGCCCTGGGTCAAGCCCACGGCTGTCCGGTTTAAATTTCGGCTGGCAATTGCCCCCCTCGCCCGCTTGCGGGAGAGGGGGGCGAGCGCCAGCGAGCCGGGGTGAGGGCGGCGCGCGTCGGCGCGCCCAAGACCTGGAGAAACCAGCGCTTTCGCTGTCGCGAAGCGCACCTCGCGGCGCGCACCCTCTCCCTCCCGTCGCTGTCGCGACGGGCCCCTCCCTCTCCCGCAAGCGGGCGAGGGTAATCCTGTCTACTTCGGCCAGCGTCACCCTGGACGCAGCCGTCACCAAGGGCTCCAGAAGGCAATCCGAAATTTAAACCGGACAGCCCTGGGTCAAGCCCGGCCATGACAGAGAATGAATCCTCACCGCCCCTTGGCGGCGGTGATGAAGGCGCGGATCTTGTCCGGGTCCTTGATGCCGGGCGCGCTTTCGACGCCGGAGGAGACGTCCACCGCCCGGGCTCCGGTCTGCCGGATCGCCTCGGCGACGTTGCCGGCATCCAGGCCACCGGCCAGCATCCACGGCAGCGCGCAGGAAAACCCCTTGAGGATGGACCAGTCGAAGCGGACGGCGTTGCCGCCGGGCAGGTCCGATCCGGCCGGCGGGCGGGCGTCGAACAGCAGGCGGTCGGCCACCGGCAGGTAGGGATCGGCGGCGGCAAGGTCGCCGGCCCCCCCCAGCGGAATCACCTTCATCACCGGCAGCCCGTATTCCAGGCGCACCTGCTCGATGCGCTCGGGCGTCTCGGTGCCGTGGAACTGCAGCAAATCGAGGCGGACCTGCGACACCACCCGGTCCAGCAGGGCATCGTCGGCATCGACGAACAACCCGACCTTGACCGCGTCCTCGGCGATCTGCGCCAGTTCGCCCGCCCAGTCGGGCTCGACGTTGCGCGGGCTTTTGGAAAAGAACACCAGCCCGACATAATCGGCGCCGGCGTCCATGGCGGCTTCCATGCCGTCGGCCTCGGTCAGCCCGCAGATCTTCACCTCGACGGTCATGCCAGCTCCTCGGCGATGCGCCGGGCCGCCTCGGCCGGGTATTGCGCCCCGGTGATGGGGCGGCCGATGACCAGGATGTCGGCACCCCGCTCCAGCGCGTCCCGGGGCGTCATGATCCGCTTCTGGTCGCCGGCCTCGGCCCAGGCCGGGCGGATGCCGGGCACCACCAGGGTCATGTCGCTGCCGACCATGGTGCGCACCGTTTCCACCTCGTGCGGCGAGCAGACCAGGCCGTCGATGCCGGCGGCCTGGGCCAGCACCGCCAGCCGGCGCACCTGGTCGAGCACGCTGCCGCCGAAGCCGACCGCCTCCATGGCGGGCTGGTCGATGCTGGTGAGGATGGTCACCGCCAGCACCTTGGTCGGCGGCCGACCGGCGGCGGTCGCCTCGGCCCGCGCCGCATCCACCGCCGCCTTCATCATGGCGAAGCCGCCCGACGCGTGGATGGTGGTGTAGCGCGGCGCCAGCCGGGCCACCCCCTTCATCGCCCCGGCGACGGTGTTGGGGATGTCGTGCAGCTTGAGGTCGAGGAAGACCGGCAGGCCCAGCGCCGCCACCGCCTCGATGCCGGCGGGGCCGTTGGCGACGAAGAACTCCAGGCCCAGCTTGACCCCGCCCACCAGGCCGGACAGGCCGGCGGCGAGCTCGGCCGCCTGGGCGACGTCGGTGGTGTCGAGGGCGACGTAGACGGGATTGCTCATGACTGTCCCCGGGTTCGAGGCAAAGGCGGGAGGAAGGTCAGGCGGCGTGATGATCGGCCGGCGGCAGGATTGGCGGCGACGTCACGGGAGCCTGGGCGGCGGCCAGCTGGCGCTCCAGGCTTTCGGCGCGGCGCTTCTCGGTGCGGGCGCGGGCGCGGGCGCCATGGCCGCCGGCCCAGGCCAGCAGCACGCCGGCCGCCAGGCCGATGGCCAGGGCGCCCAGCACCGCCAGATAGACCGGCAGGTCGAGCACCCAGGGCAGCGGCCAGAAATCCAGACGCACGTCGTGGCGGTTGGCGACGGCGAAGGTCACCACCACCACGGCGACGGGCAGGGCGAGCAGACGCGCGACGACGCGCACCTCGGGCCTACTCGCCGTCGTCGGCGTTGAGCCGCTCGCGCAGCTGCTTGCCGGTCTTGAAGAAGGGGACCACCTTGCTTTGCACCGCCACCTGGGCGCCGGTGCGGGGATTGCGGCCCTGGCGGGCGTCGCGGCCCTTGACCGAAAAGGCGCCGAAACCGCGCAGTTCGACCCGGTCGCCACGGGCCAGCGCACCGGCGATCTCATCGAAAATGGTGGTGACGATGCGTTCCACGTCGCGCTGGTAGAGATGGGGGTTCTTCTCGGCCAGGCGGGCGATCAGCTCCGACTTGGTCATGTCCGGCTCGTCCTTGGTGAATTCGTGACCATCAAGCCTGCCCAAGCGTCGTCGCGGAGTCAAGGCAAGCCGTTGCGGTGAAATGATTTTTCACAAAAGAAAAGGCCCGCCCCCGGCGGGACGGGCCTTTCCGGTAACGACAGGCGGAGAAGGATTACTTCTCTTCCTGGGCCTTGCGCATGGCGGCACCCAGGATGTCGCCCAGGCTGGCGCCCGAGTCGGAGGAGCCGTATTCGGCCATGGCCTGCTTCTCCTCGTCGATCTCGCGGGCCTTGACCGACAGGGTGACCTTGCGGCTGCCCTTTTCGATCATGGTCACCTTGGCGTCGAGCTTCTCGCCGACGGCGAAGCGCTCCGGCCGCTGCTCCGAGCGGTCACGCGACAGCTCGGCCTTGCGGATGAAGCCGCTCATGCCCTCGACCTGGACCTCGAGACCGTTCTCGGTGACCTGGCTGACGGTGCAGGTGACGACGTCGCCCTTCTTCATGGAGGCGACGGCGTCCTGGAACGGATCCGAGGACAGCTGCTTGATGCCTAAGCTGATGCGCTCCTTGTCGACATCGACGTCGAGCACCTTGGCCTTGACCATGTCGCCCTTCTTGAACTCGCCGATGGCCTGCTCGCCCGACTTGTCCCAGGCCAGGTCCGACAGGTGGACCATGCCGTCGATGTCGCCCGGCAGGCCGATGAACAGGCCGAACTCGGTGATGTTCTTGACCTCGCCCTCGACCAGGGTGCCGGCGGGGAACTTCTCGACGAAGAACTCCCACGGGTTGGACAGGCACTGCTTGAGGCCCAGGGAGATGCGGCGCTTCTGCGGATCGACGTCCAGCACCATCACTTCGACTTCCTGCGAGGTCGAGACGATCTTGCCGGGGTGGACGTTCTTCTTGGTCCAGCTCATCTCGGAGACGTGGACCAGACCCTCGACACCCGGCTCCAGCTCGACGAAGGCGCCGTAATCGGTGATGTTGGTGACGCGACCGACGAACTTGGCCTGCACCGGGTACTTGGCTTCCACGCCCTCCCACGGATCGGCGTCGAGCTGCTTGATGCCGAGGCTGATGCGCTGGGTCTCGGGGTTGAAGCGGATGACCTGGACCTTGACGGTCTGGCCGATGTGCAGCGCCTCGGACGGGTGGTTGATGCGCTTCCAGGCGATGTCGGTGACGTGCAGCAGGCCATCGACGCCGCCCAGGTCAACGAACGCACCGTAATCGGTGATGTTCTTGACCACGCCTTCCAGCACCTGGCCTTCCTTCAGATTCTCGATCAGCTCGGAGCGCTGCTCGGCGCGGGTCTCTTCCAGCACGGCGCGGCGCGACACCACGATGTTGCCGCGCGAGCGGTCCATCTTGAGGATCTGGAACGGCTGCGGGGTGCCCAGCAGCGGGGTGATGTCGCGCACCGGGCGGATGTCCACCTGGGAGCCGGGCAGGAACGCCACGGCGCCGGAGAGATCGACGGTGAAGCCGCCCTTGACGCGGCCGAAGATGATGCCGTTGACGCGCTGGTTGGCTTCGAAGCTCTTCTCCAGCAGGGTCCACGCCTCTTCGCGCTTGGCCTTCTCGCGGGACAGCACGACCTCGCCGTTCTTGTCCTCGTAGCGCTCGACGAACACCTCGACGGCGTCGCCGGCCTTGATCTCGGGGGCGCGGCCGGCGGTGGCGAATTCCTTCAGGGGCACGCGGCCTTCCGACTTCAAGCCGACGTCGATGACGGCGAAGTCGTTCTCGACACGCACGATGATGCCCTTGATGACAGAGCCTTCGAACGAATTGCCGAGTCCGAGAGTCTCGTCCAGCAGGGCGGCGAAGTCCTCGGCCTGGGCCATGGCAGCGGTAGACATTAAGGGGGATTCCTTTCGTTACGTCTTTGTCTGGCCAACCGGTTGGTTCCGGCGGTCTTTAACCAATTCCGATAAAACGACAGACCGCCCCCACGCCGGTGCCGGCGGGGGCGGTCTTCGTCAGGCGACCTGTCTAAACCTTGGACCGGATAAAAGCAAGGGCCGCGGCGAAGGCCTGGTCGGCATCCATATCCGAGGTATCCAGGACGTGGGCGTCGGGCGCGGCGGCCAGGGGGGCGACCGCGCGCGCCGAATCGCGGGCGTCGCGTTCGGTCATGTCGGCCAGCACGGTGGCGAGATCGGTGGCCTGGCCGCGCCCCTGCAATTCCTTGAGGCGGCGCATGGCCCGGGTCTCGGGGCTGGCGGTGACGAACAGCTTCGCGGGCGCGTCGGGACACACCACGGTGCCGATGTCGCGGCCGTCCAGCACCGCGCCGGCGGCCCCCGGCGGGGTGGCGGCGAAGCCGCGCTGGAACGCCAGCAGGGCGGCCCGCACCGCCGCGATGGCGGCGACCTTGCTGGCCGCCTGGGCCGCCTGATCGCCGCGCAGGTCGGCGGCCTCCAAATCGGCCGGCTGCAGCGATTTCGCCACCGCCTCGGCCATCCCGGCATCGGCGGGATCGCCGCGCAGCCGCACCACCTTCATGCCCACCGCGCGGTAGATCAGGCCGGTGTCCAGGTAGTCATAGCCCAACTCGGCCGCGAGGCGCCGGGCCAGTGTGCCCTTGCCGGCGGCTGCGGGGCCGTCGATGGCGATGGTGATGGACATCTGCTTCGTTCCTAGCTGGGGAAGAACCACAGAGGCACAGAGACACAGAGAAATTTATTTCTTCTCCTTCTTTGTGCTCCCTCTGTGCTCTCTGTGCCTCTGTGGTGAAATCTAATCCGCGACGATGTCTGAAATGGCCCCCCCCAGCCCGTTCATCAGGTCGACGAAGCCGGGGAAGCTGGTGTCGATGGCCTCGGCGTCGTCCACCGCCACCGGCTCGGCGGCGGCCATGCCCATCACCAGGAAGCTCATGGCGATGCGGTGGTCGAGGTTGACGGCGATGGTGGCGCCGCCCGGCGGCGGCGCGCCGGTGCCGTGCACGACCAGGGTGTCGCCCTCGGCCTCGGCCTTCACCCCGCAGGCGAGCAGGCCGTTCATCACCGCGGCGAAGCGGTCGCTTTCCTTCACCCGCAGCTCGGACAGCCCGAACATGCGGGTGGTGCCCATGGCGAAGGCGGCGGCCACCGCCAGAATGGGGTATTCGTCGATCATCGAGGGGGCGCGGGCGGCCGGCACATCGACGCCGCGCAGGGCCGAGGCGCGCACCAGCAGGTCGGCCACCGGCTCGCCGCATTCGTCGCGCATGGCGTCGAAATGGATGTCGGCGCCCATCTCGCGCAGGGTCTGGTAGAGGCCGGTGCGCAGCGGGTTCATGCCGACCCCGGAGAGGCGAACCTCGGAGCCCGGCACCAGCAGCGCCGCCACCGCCGGGAAGGCGGCCGAGCTGGGATCGGCCGGCACCACCACCCGCCGCCCGGTCAGTTCGGGGAAGCCGGCGACGGTGACGGCGCGGCCGCCGCCCTCGGCGGCCTCCACCTCGACCTGGGCGCCGAAGCCCCGCAGCATCAGTTCGGTGTGGTCGCGGGTCGGCTCGCGCTCGATCACCGTGGTCTCGCCGGGGGTGTTGAGCCCGGCCAGCAGGATCGCCGACTTGACCTGGGCCGAGGCGACGGGAAGCTCGTAGACCAGGGGCATGGGCGATTGCGCCCCCACCACCGCCATGGGCAGCCGCCCACCCTCGCGCCCGACGAAGCGCGCGCCCATGCGCGACAACGGTTCGGACACCCGCTTCATGGGGCGCGAGCGCAACGAGGCATCGCCGGTGAACACGGTGGTGAAGGGATGGGTGGCGACCAGGCCCATCATCAGCCGCGCCCCGGTGCCGGAATTGCCGAGGTCGAGCACGTCGGCCGGCTCCCTCAGGCCGCCCACGCCACGCCCCCACAGCCGCCACGCCCCGTCATCGAGGCGCTCCACCTCGGCGCCCAAGGCGTGCATGGCGGCGGCGGTGCGCAGCACGTCGTCGCCCTCCAGCAGACCCTCGATGCGGCTTTCGCCCACCGCCAGCGCGCCGAACATCAGGGCGCGGTGCGAGATGGACTTGTCGCCGGGCACCCGGGCGGTGCCGGCCAGCGTCGCGGGGCGGCGGGAAACGAGCGGTCTGGACATCTTCTCTCCGAAAAGCGGGCGGCGCCGGAATCCGGCCCGGCGGGGCTGGCGCCTTTTTCGTTTTGACACACGGGGGCGAACATGGCAAATGCCCCCAACCGGCTTCGTCTTCTTCGGAGCGGACACCGGACGCGAACGAGGTTTAAGGAGGACTTGACGTGGCCAAGCCGGAATGGGGACACAAGCGGACGTGCTCGAGCTGCGGCTGCAAGTTCTACGACATGACCCGCACGCCGATCATCTGCCCCAAGTGCAACGCCACCGTCGAGCCCGACATGCCCTTCAAGGTCCGTCGCGGCGGCAGCGCCGCCGCGGCCGCTGCGGCCGCCGCCGCCGAAGCCAAGGCCGCCGCCGCCCCGGCCGCGGTGCGCAAGGCAGAGGACCTGCTGGAAGGCGACGACCTGGTCGCCATCGAGGACGACGAGGACCTGGTGGAAGGCGACGACGAGGCCAGCGACGAGGACGAGAGCGGCCTGATCGAGGACGCCTCGGACCTGGGCGAGGACGACGACGACATGGCCGAGGTCATGGAGCACATGGACGAGGAAATCGAGGACGAGGTCTAGCACCCGGCCCCGCCGCGGGCAGGCGTTTTTTACGCTTGACCGGCCGGGGCGAAATTCATATGTTCCGCCTCCTGTCGTCGGGTCCCAACCCCGACGGGACAAGTTTCCGGGGCCATAGCTCAGTTGGGAGAGCGCTTGAATGGCATTCAAGAGGTCGTCGGTTCGATTCCGTCTGGCTCCACCAAGATAGAAAACCCCGCCGGGTGACCGGCGGGGTTTTTTGGTGTTGGAGCACGCTGCGGAAAAAATCCGTTCCAGCATCCCGACTCACCTGTCCGTCATGCCCGGGCTTGATCCACGGCTGTCCGGTTTAATTTTCGGAACGCCTTTCGAAGCCCTTGGTGACGGCTGCGTCCAGGGTGACGCTGGCCGCAGTAGACATAATTTCCCTCGCCCGCCAGCGGGAGAGGGAGGGGCCCGTCGCGACAGCGACGGGAGGGAGAGGGCGCGCACCGCCAGGTGCGCTTCGCGACAGCGAAAGCGGCTGTCTCTCCAGGTCTTGGGCGCGCCGACGCGCGCCGCCCTCACCCCGGCTCGCTGGCGCTCGCCCCCCTCTCCCGCAAGCGGGCGAGGGGGGCAATTGCCAGCCGAAATTTAAACCGGACAGCCGTGGGTCAAGCCCGGCCATGACGAAACGAGCGGAAGGACGAAATTTCCGGCTCGCGGGTCAGCGCGGCGAGCAGCAGAGAGGTGTCGAGGGAATTCAATACCGGTCCTCGTCGCGCATGCGGCGGACCATGTCGGCCGCCGGCTCGGGCTGCTCCGGCATGGCGGCGGTCAGGGCCTGCAGCTCGGTCGGGCTCACCGGCCGGAGGGCCGGCTCCGCCGCCTCCAAACGCGCCACCGGCTTGCCGTGGCGGGTGATTGAATTCATGACCGGCCTCATGACCAGATAATTGGTCAAATCTAGCACGACGGCGCCGCCCGCGACAATCGCGTGGCGGTCGGCTACCCTTTTTCCATGCCCGCCTTCCACCCCATCCCCGACACCCTGCCGGCCGTGCCCGGGGCCTATGTGCTGCTGGTCGAGCTCGCCGAACCGGCCGCCGGGCTGACCGCCGGGCGCTATCTCTATTGCGGCAGCGCCAAGGGGCCGGGGGGCATCCGGGCGCGGGTGGGGCGGCACATGCGCCGGGGCAAGGCTTTGCGCTGGCACATCGACCGGCTGACCGAGGCCGGGCGGGTACTGGGGGCCTGGGTGTTTCCCGGCGGCGACGAATGCGCCCTGGTGGCGGCGCTGTCGCATCTGCCGGTGCCGGTTCCCGGCTTCGGCGCC
Organism: Magnetospirillum sp. UT-4; assembly: GCF_902729435.1. GTDB lineage: Bacteria > Pseudomonadota > Alphaproteobacteria > Rhodospirillales > Magnetospirillaceae > Magnetospirillum. The sequence goes on along the minus strand of NZ_CACVCG010000002.1, from coordinate 103,617 downwards.
AGCGATTGCCGCTCCTGCCCGGCCCATCTGCTGGCCTGGCCCGAGGGGGCCGAACTGGCGTTCAGGCGTCCAGGGCCGCCCTGAGATCGCCGTCCGGCGCCGGACCGTCCCAGCCGTCCAGACGGACCAACTCGGCCAGCTTGAGGCGCTGGCGCCAGCCCTTGGCTTCCAGCTCGGGGCCGGGGCGCAGGCCGCTGACATGGCCGATGCACAGATAGGCCACCGGCACGATGGTTTCGGGGATGCCCAGCGCGGCGCGCAGGGCGTCGGGCCGGAAGATGCTGACCCAGCCCACCCCCAGCCCCTCGGCGCGGGCCGCCAGCCACAGATTCTGCACCGCGCAGACGGTGCTGTAGAGGTCCATCTCCGGCATGTGGGTGCGCCCCAGCACCACCGGCCCGGCGCGGTCGCGGTCGCAGGTGACGCACAGGTTCACCGGCGCATCCAGGATGCCCTGCAGTTTCAGCGAGCGGTAGAGGCCCTGGCGGTCCTCGGGGAACATCAACGCCGCCTCGGCGTCGGCGGCGCGGAAGGCGTCGTGGACGCGCCGCTTCACCGCCGCGTCGCGCACCACCAGGAAGCTCCACGGCTGCATGAAGCCGACCGAGGGGGCGTGGTGGGCGGCCACCAGCAGGCGGGCCAGCAGCTCGTCCGCCACCGGGTCGGGCAGGAACTCGCCGCGGGTGTCGCGGCGGGTGAAGATGGCGCGGTAGAGGGCGGCGCGCTCGGCGTCGGAAAACCGGTCGGCCGGCAGCATTTCGGCTTCTTCCATGGAAACATCCTTCGCCGCGGAGGATGCCGTTCTAGCGCAGGCCACCCGTTCGGTCCAGCCCGGGCGGGTGTGGTCAGACCAGTTGGGCGGCGCTAGGATGGGGCCATGACGACCAAGCTCACCACCCTCATCTTCGACGTCGACGGCACCCTGGCCGAGACCGAGGAGGCCCACCGCCAGGCCTTCAACCGCACCTTCGCCGAATTCGGCCTGCCGTGGGATTGGGACCAGGCCCTGTACAAGGTCCTGCTCAAGACCTCGGGCGGCAAGGAGCGCATTCGCGCCTTCGTCCAGGGCCACGACCCGACCCGGCTTGACGCCGGCCTCGACGACCTGATCGCCGCCCTGCACAAGCGCAAGACCGCCCTCTATACCGAGACGGTGGCGGCCGGCGGGGTGCCGCTGCGCCCCGGCATCGCCGCGCTGATCGAGCAGGCCCGCGCCGCCGGCCTGACCTGCGCCGTCGCCACCACCACCACCCGGGCCAACGTGCTGGCGCTGCTGGACGGCGCCACCCTGGGCGCCGGCCACGACTGGTTCGCGCTGATGGCGTGCGCGGACGACGCGCCGGTGAAGAAGCCGGACCCGCAGGTCTACACCTTCGTCCTCGACAGCCTGGGGCGCGATCCGGCCGAATGCCTGGCCATCGAGGATTCGCGCAACGGCGTCCGCGCCGCTTTGGCCGCCGGCCTCAAGGTGGTGGTGACCCGCAGCGCCTATACCGACGAGGACGACGTCACCGGCGCCCTGGCTGTGTGGCCGGACCTGGGGGGCGTCACGCTGGACGATCTGCGCGGCTTGCACGCCAGGGCCTAGAGCGCGATGACATTAGGTCGGCGCACGGGGTGCGCCGACCTAATGTCTGAATCCGCCTCTAGGGTCCGTACTCAATTAGGGTGTGGCCTGCGCCGAGACGAATTTACCCTCCCGGTGCGGGAGGTGGTCTAAAATCCTATCTTCGCCCCCTGAATCGGCTGGCGGTCCGTCCCCCATGTCTGAGGCTCGGCGCCGGCCAGCCCGGCGCAACCCTCGACTGGGACATGCCGTGGGGCGGACCGCCAGCCGATTCAGGGGGCGAACATGGGGTCTACCGGTTCTTGAAGGCGGGGCTGCGCTTCTCGACGAAGGCGGACATGCCTTCCTTCTGGTCGTCGGTGGCGAAGGTGGAGTGGAACAGGCGGCGTTCCAGCTTGACGCCCTGGGCCAGCGAGGTCTCGAACACGGCGTTGACGCATTCCTTGGCCATCAGCACCGTCGGGCGGCTCATGGAGGCGATGCGCTCGGCCACCTTGATCGCCTCGTCCAGCAATTCGCCGACCGGGACGATGCGGCTGACCAGACCGGCGCGCTCGGCCTCGGCGGCGTCCATCATGCGCCCCGTCAGCACCATCTCCATGGCCTTGGCCTTGCCCACCGCGCGGGTCAGGCGCTGGGTGCCGCCGGCGCCGGGAATGATGCCCAGGGTGATCTCGGGCTGGCCGAACCGGGCGTTCTCGCCGGCCAGAATGAAATCGCACATCATCGCCATCTCGCAGCCGCCGCCCAGGCAATAGCCGGCCACCGCCGCCACCACCGGCTTGCGGCAGCGGGTGACGCGCTCCCAGCCGTTGGTGATGAAGTCTTCCAGATAGGCGTCCATGTAGGACTTCGACGCCATCTCCTTGATGTCGGCGCCGGCGGCGAAGGCCTTGTCCGAGCCGGTCAGCACGATGGCGCCGATCTCGTCGTCGGCCTCGAAGGCATCGAGCGCCCGGCCCAGCTCGGCGACCAGCGCGTTGCACAGGGCGTTCATGGCCTTGGGCCGGTTCAGGGTGATCAGGCCGACCGGGCCGCGGGTCTCGACGATGATGTTCTCGTAGGGCATGGACCTCTCCCGGGTCATTCGGGTGAAATGGAATAGTGAACCACCAGCAGGCGCCCGTCGGGGCGAGCCTCCAGGCGGAGGATCTCGGTGTCGCGGCGGTATTCGGCGTCTGACACCCGGCTCCAGCCCAGCTGCGGCAGGGTGGCGCCGTAGAACGACAACACCTCGGCCGCCTGGACCGGTCCCTTGGCGTAGGCCTCGACGATGCGCCCCTGGGGGGTGTCGAAGGCCACACCGACGCCTTCGATCTCGGCGAGGCCGGGGGCCAGCGGCAGGTCCTCGAGGGCGGCCAGGAATCCTTGCGCGCGGGCCGGGCCGAAGACCAGAACCGGGAGGAGCGCGAGGGCGCCGAGGATGATGCGACATCTCCGCATGGCGAATAGGCCTATAGCATCAACGCTGCTTCTTGGCACAGTAGAAAGTGGACCGTCCGGCCTGGACGATGCGCCGGACGCCGCCGGTCCGGGCGACGTCGCAGACACAGCCCGGGCAGGCCGCACCCTCGCGGTCGTAGACGGCGAAGGAATGCTGGAAATATCCCAGCTCGCCGCTGGGCCGCACATGATCCTTCAGTGACGAGCCGCCGGCCGCCACCGCCTCGGTCAGCACCGCCTTGACGGCCGGCACCAGCCGGGCGATCTCGGCCGGCTTCAGCGAACCGGCGCCGCGGGTCGGCAGGATGCCGGCGCGGAACAGGCTTTCCGAGACATAGATGTTGCCCAGCCCGGCCACCAGGGTCTGATCCAGAAGCGCCACCTTGATGGGCGTCGCCTTGCCGGCCAGGCGGGCGGCCAGCACGGCGGGCGTGAAGGCGTCCTCCAGCGGCTCCGGCCCCAGCCCGGCCAGCAGCGGATGGGCGTCGAGGGCGTCGGTCCGGCACAGATCCAGCAGGCCGAAGCGGCGCGGGTCGCGGTACACCACCAATCCGCCGTCGTCGCTGTGGAAGTCGATGTGGTCGTGGGGCCCGGGCGGCGCGTTGCGCCCCGGGGCGATGACCATGCTGCCGCTCATCCCCAGATGGCCCAGCATCACCAGCCCGCCATCCAGCCGCACCACCAGATACTTGGCGCGCCGCCCCACCGCCTCGACCAGCCGTCCGGCCAGGCGCTCGGCGAAGCCCTCGGGCAGCGGCTTGCGCAAGGTCTGGCGGCGGCACTCGACGCGGGCGAAGCGGCGGCCAAGCCACACCGCGGCAAGGCCCCGGGCGACGGTCTCGACTTCGGGCAGCTCGGGCATGGGGGAACAGTGGCCGAGGTTGCGGAGTGTGTCAAAGGGGTCTCGCCTGTCCCGCCCACTTCCGCTATCGTGCCGCTCCATGACCGACGACCAGCGGCCGGGCCAGCCCGGCACCACCCATTTCGGCTTCAAGACCGTGCGCGAGGACGAGAAGGCCTCGCTGGTGCGCGGCGTGTTCGATTCGGTGGCCGCCAAGTACGACCTGATGAACGACCTGATGAGCGGCGGCATCCACCGCCTGTGGAAGTCGGCGTTCCTCGACTGGTTGCGGCCGCAGGGCAACCAGACCCTGCTCGACGTCGGCGGCGGCACCGGCGACATCGCCTTCGGCTGGAAGAATCGCGGCGGCGGCCCGGCCATGGTCTGCGACATCAACCGCGAGATGCTGGCGGTGGGCCGCGACCGCAGCTATGACCGCAACCTGATCGGCAATCTCGGCTGGATCTGCGGCGACGCCGAGACCCTGCCGGTGGCTGATTCGTCTGTCGATCGCTACACCATCGCCTTCTGCCTGAGGAACGTCACCCACTGGGACCGCGCCATCGCCGAGGCCTACCGGGTGCTGAAGCCCGGCGGCCGCTTCATGTGCCTGGAATTCAGCAAGGTGCAGCTGCCCGGCCTGCGCGAGGCCTATGACGTCTATTCCTTCCAGGTGCTGCCGCGCATCGGGCAGATGGTCACCGGCAACCGCGAGGCCTACCAATACCTGGCCGAATCCATCCGCCGCTTCCCGCCGCAGCAGGAGATGGCCGAGATGGTGCGCGCCGCCGGCTTCGAGCGGGTCGAGGTGCGCAACCTGTCGGGCGGCATCGCCGCCATCCACTCGGGTTGGCGCCTGTAGATGATCCGCGCCGCGCGCAACCTGCACCGCCTGTTCACCATCGCCCGCGTGCTGGCCCGCCACGACGCGCTGGAGGTGGTCGATCTGCCGGTGGCCGCCTTCGCCTCGAAGCTGTTCCGCCTGGGCCAGCCGCCGGTGCACGAGGGCCGGCCGGGCCAGCGCCTGGCCGCCGCTCTGGTCGAGCTGGGTCCCACCTTCATCAAGCTGGGCCAGGCCCTGTCCACCCGCGCCGACCTGCTCGGCGAGGAGATGGCGGCCGATCTGTCCGAGTTGCAGGACCGCCTCGCCCCCTTCCCCGCCGCGGAGGCGCGGCGCATCGTCGAGACCGAGCTGGACGCCCCGCTGGCCGAGATGTTCCTGTCCTTCGACGACCAGCCGGTGGCGGCCGCCTCCATCGCCCAGGTCCATTTCGCCATCACCGCCGACGGCCAGGAAGTGGCGGTCAAGGTGCTGCGCCCCGGCGTCGAGCGGGCCTTCGCCCGCGACCTCGACCTGCTGCGCTGGCTGGCCGAATGGGCCGAGTTCACCCAGCCCGGGCTGCGCCGCCTGAAGCCGCTGGAAAGCGTCGAGACCTTCGCCGAATCGGTCCAGCTGGAAATGGACCTGCGCTTCGAGGCGGCGGCGGCGGCCGAACTGGCCGAGAATTTCGCCGGCGACGAGACCTTCCGGGTACCGAGCGTGGACTGGGTGCGCACCGCCCAGCGGGTGCTGACCCTGGAGCGGGTGGCCGGCATCCCGGTGGACGAACGCGACGCCATCGTCGCCGCCGGCCTCGACCTCGACGCGGTGCTGAAGAAGGCGGCCGAATCCTTCTTCAACATGGTCTTCCGCGACGGCTTCTTCCACGCCGACATGCATCCCGGCAACCTGTTCGTCGACAGCGACGGCAACCTGGTGGCGGTGGATTTCGGCATCATGGGCCGGGTCGATGAACGGACCCGGCGGTTCCTGGGCGAGATGCTGCTGGGCTTCCTCAACGGTGACTACCGCCGCGTCGCCGAGGTCCATTTCGAGGCCGGCTTCGTGCCGGCCGACAAGAGCGTCGACAATTTCACCCAGGCCTGCCGCTCCATCGCCGAGCCGATCATGGGCCGGCCGCTGCACGAGATCTCCATCGCCCGGCTGCTCGGCCAGATGTTCCAGGTCACCGAGCAGTTCGCCATGCAGACCCAGCCGCAGCTGCTGATGCTGCAGAAATCCATGCTGGTGGCGGAAGGGGTGGGGCGCACCCTCGACCCCTCGGTCAACATGTGGGAACTGGCCCGGCCGCTGATCGAAGGCTGGATGATCGACAATCTGGGGCCGCAGGCGCGGGTGAAGTCCACCGTGGTCAACGCCGTCGGCGCCCTGGAGCGGCTGCCGCGCATGCTGGCCGAGACCGAGAAGGCCTATACCGCCATGATGAACGGCGGGCTGAAGCTGCATCCCGACACAGTCAAGGCCATGCGCGGCGAATCGGGGCGCCGCTCGGCGCCGGGCTGGGTCCCGTGGGTCCTGGCCGCCATCCTGGCGGCAATGCTGGTGCTGAAATAGCCCCGACGGCAACCCCGCCGCCGCGCCATCGTCCGCGGCGGGCGCCGCCCCGCTCCGGTGGGACTCAGGGGGCGGAGAAGAACGCGCGGCCGATTTCGGCGATCTCATCCACCGCCGCCGCCAGCAGGCGGGCGCCGTGCTCCGGCTTGGCCAGCGAGGGGTCCGAACCGATGCGGCCATCGGGGAAGCGGGCGCGGAAATCGGCGGCCGAGTGAAACGGTGCCCGCGCCGCGATGCGCGGCTTCAAGACCCGCGCGTCGGCGGTCTCGGGGAACAGGGACCAGGTCACCGCCACCTCGGGCGGGGTGGCATGGCTGCCCACCGCGTCGCCGTACAACTCGGCCGACAGGCGGTCGATGCCCGCCAGCTCCCACCAGTTCACCAGACGGGTGCGGAAATCGGGGCGCGGGCTCCAGCCGTCCAGCACCATCTGGGTCTCGGCGAAGGCCGCCGACAGGGTGGCGGCGTTGCCGCCGTGGCCGTTCACCACCAGCACCCGGGCGAAGCCGTGGCGGGCCAGCGACAGCAGGCAATCCTCGAGCAGTGCCAGCAGGGTCGAGGGCTTCAGCGTCATCGAGCCGGGAAAGGCCATGTGGTGCTGTGCCATGCCCACCGGCAGGGTGGGCGCCACCATGGCCTCCAGCCGCTCGCCGACGCCCCGGGCGATGGCCTCGGCGCACAGCGCATCGGTGCCGATCAGGCCGGTGGGACCGTGCTGCTCGGTCGAGCCGATGGGCAGGACGACCGCATTCGAGCGGGCGAGATAGGCCTCCACCTGGGGCCAGGTGCACAAATGCAGCCGCATGGGCTCCTCCGTCTGCTTCCACCTTGTCCCACGACCGTGCCCCGCTTGCCTAGCCCGCGAAGGAGGTACCGGAAGGAACATAACGAACTTTTCATTTTGCGCGGGCGGCGAACATTGTAATAATTGATCCCCACAACATCTTGTGGCAGGGAGGGGTTATGGACGATATCGATTGCGCAGCGGAGCGGGTCGAGGCTTTCAATGAAGTGGCCCTTAAGGCGGTGCTGTCGCGCATGAGCGGCCCCGCCTCCACCGGCATCTGCAAGGCCTGCGGCTGCGATATCGAGGCGGATCGCCTGCGCGCCAACGCCTTCGCCCGCCATTGCCGGGAATGCGCCGACGAAATCGAGGCGGAAACCCAGCGCAAACGCCGCTGCGGCCCGCGCTGAGCGGCCGCCACAATGAGGAAAGCCGTCCCGGGGGGGACGGCTTTTTTCATGCCCGAAGGGATCGGGTCCGGCGATGGGCCACCGAAAACTACCGCGCCCCGAAGGCCGGGGCGGCAGCGGCGGCCGGGGCGGCGGCGCCGGCCCGGGTGGTGGCGTAGATGCCGCGCTGCTCGGGCACCGGCTTGAACTTGTCGGAGATGCCCAGCACCGTCTCGGCGCCGCCGAGATACAGGAAGCCGTCGTCGGGCACCACCCGGCTGATGTTCTCCAGCACCCGGCTCTTGGTCGGCTGGTCGAAATAGATCAGCACGTTGCGGCAGAACACCACGTCGAACTGGCCCAGCGTCTTGAGGTCGTGCAGCAGGTTGTACTCGCGGAACTGGACCATGGCCCGGATGGCCGGGTCGATCTGCCACATCTCGGCGTTCTTCTTGAAGTACTTCACCAGGAACTGGATGGGCAGACCGCGCTGCACCTCGAACTGGGAGTACATGCCGGCCTTGGCCTTTTCCAGCATCTCGGTGGAGATGTCGGTGCCGACGATCTCGATCTTCCAGCCCGACAGCCTGGCGGTTTCCTCCTTGAGGATCATGGCCAGGGAATAGGCTTCCTGGCCCGACGAGCAGGCGGCGGACCAGATGCGGAAAGTCTTCTTGGCGGCGCGGGCGGCCAGCATGGCCGGCAGGACCAGGTCCTTGAACTGGTCGAACGGCTTGATGTCGCGGAAGAAGAAGGATTCGTTGGTGGTCATCGCCTCGGTGACCTCGCGCAGGAGGTCCTCGCCGGCGGTGCGCAACGAGCCCACCAGATCGTCCAGGCTTTTCAATCCGCGCTTGCGGGCGACGGGGGTGAGACGCGATTCCAGCAGGTAGGCCTTGTCGCGGGTGATCACCAGGCCCGAACGGTCCTTCAGAAGCTTGGCGATGAAATCGAAATCCTCGGGCCGCATCTCTTCAGCGCCTCGTCGCCAGCTTGATCATCCACGGTGCGATGTCGTTCAGGGGCAGCACCGCCGAGCAGATGCCGGCCTGGGCCGCCGCGCCGGGCATGCCCCAGACGACGCTGGTTGCTTCGTCCTGGGCGATGACCGTACCGCCGTTCTGAACCACCACTTGCCCCCCCTTGGCCCCGTCGGCGCCCATGCCGGTCAGGATCGCCGCCAGCACCCGCTTGCCGTAGGCGGTGGAAATGCTGCGCAGCATGGGATCGACGGCGGGGCGGCAGAAATTCTCGGGCGCGTCCTTGGTCAGGCGCAGCACCCGGTCGGGACCGCGGGTCTCGACCAGCATGTGGAAGTCGCCCGGCGCGATGTAGACCCGCCCGGGCCGGATGACCTCGCCGTCCTGGCCCTCGCGCGCCTCCCACCCCGACACCCGGCTGATGTGCTCGGCCAGGATGGTGGTGAAGGTGGCCGGCATGTGCTGGGTGATCAGGATCGGCTGCTTGACGGTGCCGGCCCGCATGGTGCCGAGCACGTTGAACAGGGCCTGCGGGCCGCCGGTCGAGCTGCCGATGGCGATCACGTCGGGCGGTTCCGGCGTGTGGGTGCGCAAGGTCGGCGGCGTCACCGGGTGCAGCAGCGAAACCTTGGCCGGGGCGGGCGTGGCGGGGCGCGGGGCGCCGGGAGCGGCAGGGGCCTGGCGCGCCTTGCGGTTGGGGTCGCGCTGGCGGGCCTGGCCCAGGGCGCGCACCTTGCCCAGCAGTTCCGACTTGAAATCCATGCCGCCGGCCAGATCGCGGGTGGCGGTGGGCTTGGGGATGTAGTCGGCGGCCCCCATCTCGAGGGCGCGCAGGCTGACGTCGGCGCCCTTCAGGGTGAGCGTCGATTGCATGATGATGCGGGCGCCGGGATCGATCTTCAGCAGCTTGGGCAGGGCGGTGAGGCCGTCCATGATCGGCATCTCGATGTCGAGCAGGATGACATCGACGTCCTGGCGCTCCAGCGCCGAGCAGGCCATCTGGCCGTTGCCGACCGAGGACACCACGGCGATGCCGGAATCTTCCTCGAGGATGCGGGTGACCAGGCCGCGCACCACCGCCGAATCATCGACCAGCATCACCCGAATCTGGTCGCGGGCGGCGCTGGCGGCGGAAGTGGCGGTATCAATGGGCATGAACAGGGAATCCTTGACCGGTACGCGCGGCCTAGAGCAGCCCGACCTGCGAGAACTTGGCCTGCAGGATCTCGCTGTCGAACGGCTTCATGATGTACTCGTTGGCGCCGGCCGTGATGGCTTCCTGGATGTGCTCGATGTCGTTCTCGGTGGTGCAGAACACCACCACCGGCTTCTGGCCGCCGGGCAGCTTTCTCAGCTCGCGCAGGAATTCGATGCCGTTCATCACCGGCATGTTCCAGTCCAGCAGCACGGCGTCGGGCATGGACGCCTTGCACTGGTCGAGGGCCTGCTGTCCGTCCTCCGCCTCGGCGGTAGTGAAGGTCAGCTCGTGCAGGATCTTCCTGGCCACCATGCGGATGACCTTGGAATCGTCGACGATCAGACAGGATCTCATGCCCTCTTTGCCTCCAACTGGCGAAAACGTCGGCCGTGGGCCGCCGACGCCTGCTCGATCATATCCCCTCGAAAGGGCCGTTACTATTCGTTCTTATTGAAATCCAGAAGCTTGCCGACATCGAGGACCACCAGCAGCTTGTCGTCCAGCCGGTAGATGCCGGCCGAGAACTCGCGCCACATATGATCCAGGGTCGGCGGATTGCGTTCGAACTTGACGACCGGCAGCGACAACACCTCGCCGACCTGATCGACCATCAGGGAATACAGTTCGCCGTTCTGGTCGCACACCACGCTCATGCCCGAATGGTCGCCCGAGGTGCCGGGCAACCCCAAGCGCAGGCGGACGTCGATGGCGGTGACGATGCGCCCGCGCAGGTTCAGCGACCCGGCCACCTCACGCGGGGCCAGGGGGATGCGGGTGATCTTCTGCGGCCCCAGGACGTCCTGGACGGTCAGCACCGGAATGCCGAACATCTGGCCGTCGATGAACATGGTCACGTAATCCTGGGTCTCCTGGGCAGCCAGCTCGGCGCCAGGACGCTTGGTGGCGGGGACGATCTGGTTCATGCGGCACCTTTGAGGGTGGCGAGGGTCGTCGCGATGGTCTGGAGCAGCGAGTCACGGTCGAACTTGGCGACGTAGTCGTTGAAGCCGACCATGCGTCCGCGTTCGAAGTCCTTCTCGGTGGCGTGGCTGGACAGCGCCACCATGGGGGTGGCCTGCCAACGCCCTTCGGAGCGTACCGCCACAGCGAAGTCGAAGCCGTTCATGCCCGGCATCTCGATGTCGCTGATGATCATGTCGAAGTCGTGGCCATGCTCGCGGAGCGCCAGCGCCCGGTCCGGCGCCTCGACGGAGATCACGTCGTAGCCGGCCACCGACAGCAGCGGTGTCAGCAGGTTGCGGAAGAACGGGCTGTCATCGACCAGCAGGATGCGCGGGTTGGGCGCTTCCTCGGTGGCGTATTCCTTGTCGGGCCGGCCGAACCAGTCGCCGAAGGCCTGCGGCAGGTAGTAGCCGGCGTCGATGATGGTGGTGGCCTTGCCGGCGATGACCGCGGTGCCGATGACGCCGGGATTGTGGGCGGTCAGCTCCACCTTCAGGCGATCCTCGATGATGTCGACGATTTCGTCGACCACCAGGCCCATGGTGCGGTCGCGGTCCGAGAACACCAGCACCGGCTGGCGGCCCTCGCCACGGAACTGGCTGCTGCCGTCGATGGCCACCAGCGGCATCAGATGCCCGCGGTACTGCACCATCGGCTTGCCGTGGCTGTATTCGATGGTGGCGCCGTCGATCTCCTCGAGGCGGGCGACCAGGGCCAGCGGCACCGCCTTGAGGTCGTCGCCGCCGGCGCGGAACACCAGCAGAGAGGTCTTGGTGTCGCCGTGCAGTTCGCGCACCACCGCCTGTTCGGTGCCCTGGCTGCCGCCGCCCATGATGCCGGATTCGCCGGTGGCGCCGGCGATGCCGTTGGGGTCGAGGATCATGATCACCGAGCCGTCGCCGAGGATGGTGTTGCCCGAGAACATGGAGATGTGGCGCAGGATCGGGGCCACCGGCTTGACCACGATTTCCTCGGTGTCGAAGACGCGGTCGACGATGATGCCGAAGGTGTAGGTACCGACCTGGGTGACGACGATGAAGGTTTCCTCGTTGCCGCCGTCGCCCAGGCGCAGCAGGTTCTTCAGGGAGACCAGCGGCAGCAGCCGGTCGCGCAGGCGCAGCACCGGCGCGTTGTTGATGGTCTCGATGCCGTGCTCGGAATTGTTGGTGACGCGCACCAGTTCCAGCACGCTGATCTGCGGGATGGCGAAGCGCTCGCCGGCCGCTTCGACGATGAGCGCCGAGACGATGGCCAGGGTCAGCGGGATCTTGATGACGAAGGTCGAGCCCCGGCCCGGCTGGCTCTTCAGCTCGACGGTGCCGCCGATCTTCTCGATATTGGTGCGCACCACGTCCATGCCGACGCCGCGGCCCGACACGCTGGTGACCTTCTCGGCGGTGGAGAAGCCGGCCTTGAAGATGAACTGGTAGATCTGCTGGTGCGGCATGGTGTCCAGCTCGGACTCGGTGGCCAAGCCGTTGGCGACGGCCTTCTGCTTGATCCGGTCCAGGTTGAGGCCGCGGCCGTCATCGGAGATCTCGATGATGATGTGGCCGCCCTCGTGGAAGGCGTTCAACACCACCTTGCCGATTTCCGACTTGCCCGCCGCCTTGCGCTCCTCGGGCCCTTCCAGGCCGTGATCGGCGGAGTTGCGCACCATGTGGGTGAGCGGGTCCTTGATCAGCTCGAGCACCTGGCGGTCCAGCTCGGTCTCGGCGCCCAGCATCTGCAGGTCGATCTTCTTGTGCATTTCGACCGACAGATCGCGGACGATGCGCGGCAGCTTGGCCCAGGCGTTGCCGATGGGCTGCATGCGGGTCTTCATCACCCCTTCCTGGAGGTCGGTGGTGATGTGGGACAGGCGCTGCAGCGGCGCGGTGAATTCCGAATCGTCGCGGCCGCGGACCATCTGCAGCAGCTGGTTGCGGGTCAGCACCAGCTCCGAGACCAGGGTCATCAGGTTCTCGAGCAGCTCGACGTTGACCCGGATGGTCTGGGCGGCGACCGCCGATTCCTTGGCTTCGCCCAGGGCTTCGCCGGAAGGCTTGTTGGCCACCGCCGGCGGCGCCGCGGCGGCGGGCACTGGCACACTGGCCTTTGGCGGCTCGGGGGCCTTTGGCGGCTCGGGCGCCGGGGCCGGCGCCGGTTCAGCGGCAGCGGCGGCAGCGGCGGACGCCGCCTTGGCGGCCTCCTCCTTGGCGCGTTCCTTGGCCATCTCGGCCAGCATGTCGACGTCGGACGCCGCCTTCTTGCCGGCGGCATAGGCGGCCTCGACCTCGGCCAGCAGATCGGCGGCGACCGGGAATGAGGGCTCCTCGGCGGCCGGTGCGGCGGCGGCGGCGGCGGCGGCCTCGTACTTGCCCTCGGCCATGGCGTTCAGCTTGGCGATGAGGTCGCCGTCCTCGCCCTCGGGCTCGCACTCGTTCTGCTCCAGGTGGCCCAGGATCAGCTTGATGCGGTCGATGGCCTGCAGGATCAGGGTCACCGCGGTGGGGGTGACCTCGAGCTCGCCGTCGCGGAACTTGCCCAGCACGTTCTCGGAGGCGTGCGCCACATGCTCCAGGCGCGGCAGGCCGAGGAAGCCGCAGGTGCCCTTGATGGTATGGACCAGACGGAAGATGTTCTGGAGGATGGCCGGCTCGGGGTTCTGTTCGAGCTTGACCAGTTCGACGTCGAGAACGGAAAGGCTTTCCGAGGTCTCGGTCAGAAATTCGCTGAGGAGATCATCCATGGCCGACTCCAGCTTCACACATCTATCCGCTGCCGGACGCTACAATTCGCAACCATACGCTCAAATCACACGGGCAGCGAATTCGACTAATAACACGGTCGGATAGGGTTTAGAAGGACCCACGCCGCCGACACATTACTTTCCCACAGCCGACGCCGCCACCGACAGCGTCACGCCGCCCGAATCCACCGCGACCCGCAGGCCGCCGGCACCCTCCGCCAGGGCGCGGGCGAACAGCGCCTGGGCGGCGCGCGGGCCGGCGGGCGGCTTGTCTTCCAGCAGCACCTCGCGCGCCTCGTCGCCCAGCAGCGCCCGCTCGCCGGCGGCGGTGACGGCCAGTCCGGCGCCGTCGGCGCGCACCGTCAGGCGGCCGCCGCGCGGCAGGGCGTCGCGGCCCAGCAGCAGCAGGTTGAGCAGCAGGCGGGCCTCGGCGCCACCCAGGGCGGGCGGCTCCACCCGCCAGTCGAGGGCGAGGCCGAAGGACGGCCCGGTGGTCAGGGTGGCGAGATAATCCTCGACCAGATCGCGCAGCCGTTCCGCCGGTTGCGGCGTGCTGGCCGCCGGACCGAGGGCGGCGCGCAGCAGCTTGAGGCGGGTGGCGGCGCCGGCGGCGCTGGCGGCGACCAGCGCCACCGTCTCCTCATCGACCTTGCCGCCCAGATCCTCGAACAACTCGGCTCCGGCCGCCGCCGCCCCGACCGGTCCGGACAGGTCGTGGCAGACGCGGGCGCACAGCAGTTCGGCAAGCGACAGGGAATCCATCCGCGGGCGAATCTTTCTTTCGATGGCTGGACCAAAGTATCAGTGATCATACCGCCTGCGAAGACTCAATTCCGCCCGCGCCGGGGCGCGCGAAAAGCGAATCAGCGCACCGTGTCGAGCCAGGCCTGGGCCATCAGGGCGTGCCACAGCTCGCTCTGCCAGCTCTTGCGGCCCGAGCGGTGGTCGCGCCACATCCCGGCGATCAGCCCGGCATCGAGCAGGCCCTGGCGCTTCAGCCGGTCCTCGGACAGCAGGTCGTCGGCCCAGTCGCGCAGGCCGCCGGCCAGCCAGCGCCCGACCGGCACCTCGAACCCCATCTTGGGCCGGTCCACCAACTCGCGCGGGACGTAGCGGTAGAGCACGTCGCGCAGCACCGCCTTGCCGACGGCGCCGTCCATCTTGAAGCCGGTGGGCAGGCTCCAGGCGAAATCCATCACCGCGGCGGCGAGGAAGGGCAGCCGCGCCTCCAGCGAAGTGGACATGGTGGCGCGGTCGGTCTTCACGCACAGATCGTCGGGCAGGTAGGCCAGGGCGTCCAGCACCATGGTCGCCAGCGCCGGATCGGCCAGCACGCTAAGGGGCAAGGCCTCGCCGTCGAACACGGTGGCGGCCGCGCCCGCCCCGGGTACCGGCGCCGGCATGCCGCGCCATCGCGAATAATGCAGCCCCAGCAATTGCGGCTGCGAGCCCGCCGCCAGGGTCTCGGCCGCCTTGGCCAGGCGGTAGCCGGGATAGGAGCGGCGCTTGCGCCCGAACCGCAGCGCGGCCCCGGCCACGGCATTGAGCGGAGCCGCCGGCACCAGGCCGAGCAGCCCGGCGGCGAACCGGCGCAGCGGCGCCGGCACCCGCTCGAGCCGCCGCCAATCCCTGGGGATCGAGCGGTAGATGCCGTAGCCGCCGAACAGCTCGTCGGCGCCGTCGCCCGACAGCGCCACCGTCACCGCGCGCCGCGTCACCTGGGCCAGCAGGCAGGTGGGCAAGGCCGCCGGGTCGGCGAAGGGTTCGTCCCAGATGTGGGCCAGCGCCGGCACCAGGGCCAGCGCCTCGGCCTCGCCGATGCGCACCTCGGTGTGGCGGGTCCCCAGATGGGCGGCGACGATGCGGGCATGCGGGCTCTCGTCGTAGCCGGCCTGGTCGAAGCCGATGGTGAAGGAATGCACCGGTGTCGCCGACTGGCGCTGCATCAGCGCCGCCATCAGCGAGCTGTCGATGCCGCCCGACAGGAACACCCCCACCGGCACGTCGGCCTGCATGCGCAGGCCCACGGATTGGCGAAGCAGCTGGTCCAGCCGGTCGGCCGCCTCCGCCCGGGTGCCGGTGAAGCTGCCGGCCAGGGCCGCCGCCCGGTCCATGGCCGACCAGTAGGGGCGCAGGCGGCGCTCGGGACCGCGGATCGACAGCACCGAGCCGGGCGGCAGCTTGCGGCACGAGCGGTGGATGGTGTGTGGGGCGGGAATCCAGCCCAGCCGCATGAACAGGGCGAGGGCATCGCGGTCGATGGCGCCGTCGAAGCCGGGATGGCGCCGCAGCGCCTTCAGCTCCGAGCCGAACACCACGCTGCCGCCGGCCTCGGCCCAATACAGCGGCTTCTCGCCGATGCGGTCGCGGGCGAGGTGCAGAATGCGCTCGGCGCGGTCCCACAGGGCGATGGCGAACATGCCGTCGCAGGCGGCCAGGGCGGTCTCGATCCCCCAGCGCGCCACCGCCTCCAGCAGCACCTCGGTGTCGGAATGGCCGCGCCAGGGATGGGGCTCCAGCCGCGCCCGCAGCTCGGCGTGATTGTAGATTTCGCCGTTGAAGACCACCGCCCAGCGGCCATCGGCCGAATCCATGGGCTGGTGCCCCTGCGGCGTCAGATCGAGGATGGCGAGGCGGCGGAACCCCAGGGCGATGCCGGCCGCGTCGTCGGCCCAGGCGCCGTCGTCGTCGGGGCCGCGATGGACCAGCGTGGCGGCCATCTCCCGCACCGTCGCCAGCCGGTCCGGGGTGCGCGCGTCGATGTCGAGGAATCCGGCGAAACCACACATGGCGGCGACAGTAGCGGCGAGCCGGCGCAGGGGCCAGAGCGTTTTTCAAGCCCACTTCTGTCCGGTTTAATTCTCGGCTGGCCCATGCCCCCTCGCCCGCCTGCGGGACCTTTGCGAAATCCGGGCCGGGGACGCCTAATCCTTCGAGACAGCCCTACGGGCTTCCTCAGGATGAGGCTTAATACTTTGAAATCATTAAAGCCCTCATCCTGAGGAGACCGCGCCAGCGGTCGTCTCGAAGGACGCGGCCGACACCAAGGGCTCCCGAAGGCTCTCCGAAATTTAAACCGGACAGAAGTGGGTCAAGCCCGGGCATGACGGACCATCTCGACAGCCTAATGTGAATCGCCGCCGCCGGCAGACGGATGCTTGACCTTGTGGACCAGCGGCATCAGCGCCAGGCCGAAGGCGAAGATTCCGGCCATCAGCATCAGCACGTCGGCGAAGGCCATGGTGGTGGCCTGCTGGCGGGCCAGGTTGGTCAGCACGGTCAGCGCCGCCCGGTCGGGATCGCCGGGGATCAGGGTCGCCATGCGCTCGGCCAGGCTGGACAGCCGGGTCACCGCCTCCAGGTTGCCGGCGGTGACCGATTCGGCCAGGCGGGCGTAGTGCAGCGCGAAGCGGTCGCCCAGCACGGTGGTGATGGTGGCCAGGCCGATGGCTCCCCCTAAGTTGCGCATCAGGTTGTAAAGGCCCGAGGCGTTCTGCACCTCGGTCGCCGGCAGATGCCCCAGCGCCACCGCGTTGATGGGCACGAAGCAGAACATCAGCGACATGCCGCGCACCGCCTGGGGCAGGAACAGCTCCCAATAGCCCCATTCGCTGGTCAGGGTGTGGTTGAGCCACAACCCGGTGCCGAACAGCGTCAGCCCCATCGCCAGCATCAGCCGCAGGTCCATGTGCCGGGCCAGGTTGCCGGCCAGCGGCGCCGACAGGAACTGGAACAGGCCGGTGACCATCATGGTGATGCCGATCTCCAGCGCCGAATAGCCGCGCACCCGCCCCAGGAACAGCGGCAGCACGTAGACCGAGCCGTACAGCCCGATGCCGATGACGAAGCTGTAGAAGCACCCCACCGAGAAGTTGCGGTCGCGGAAGGCGCGGATATCGACCACCGGATTGGCCACCTTCAGCTCGCGCCACAGGAAGGCGATGCCGGCCGCGGCGCTGACCAGGCTGAGGACGGCGATCTTCGGCTCCTCGAACCAGTCGTCGCCGGGGCCTTCCTCGAGCACGTATTGCAGGGTGCCGAGGAACACCGCCACCAGCACGATGCCGGCCACGTCGAAGCCCTTCAGCATCTCGAGGCGCGGCCGGTCGACGCGGACGAAGGCGAACACCAGGGCGGCCACCACCAGCCCCGGCACCACGTTGATCAGGAACAGCCAGTGCCAGCTCAACACCTCGGTCAGCCAGCCGCCCAGGGTGGGTCCGAGGGTCGGCGCCATGGTGGCGGTCAGCCCGATCACCACCGAGATGGCGGCCTGGCTGCGCGGCGGGAACAGCATGAAGCTGGTGGCGAACACGGTGGGGATCATGGCCCCGCCCAGGAAGCCCTGGATCGCCCGGAACACGATCATCGATTCGATGTTCCAGGCGAAGGCGCACAGCACGCTGGCGCCGGTGAAGGTGAGGCAGCTGGCGAGAAACAGCCAGCGGGTCGAGAACACCCGCGCCATCCACCCCGACAGCGGGATCATCACCACCTCGGCGATCAGATAGGCGGTCTGCACCCAGCTGATCTCGTCGGCCGAGGCCGACAGCCCGGCCTGGATCTGGGCGATGGAACTGGCGACGATCTGGATGTCCAGGATCGCCATGAACATGCCCAGGATCATGGCGAAGAAGCCCAGCTTGTCGCGCCACGAGGGATCGCGGTCCTCGGGGCGGACGGAAAAGCGGGGATCGGCCGCGGCGGTCACGGGATCGGGCCGGTGCGCACCCGCACCACCGCCGACAGCCCCGGCGCCAGACGCCCGTCCAGGGGATGGCCGGCGGGCAGGCCGATGCGCACCGGGACGCGCTGCACCACCTTGGTGAAGTTGCCGGTGGCGTTCTCGGGCGGCAGCAGGCTGAACTTGGCCCCCGAGGCGGGCGAGAAGCTGGCCACCCGGCCCTCGACCACGGTGCCGGGGAAGGCGTCGAATTCCAGCAGCGCCGACTGGCCCGGTCGCATGGCGGCCAGCTGGGTCTCCTTGAAATTGGCATCGACCCACAATCCGGCCAGCGGCACCACCGCCAGCAGGTGCTGGCCGGGCCGCACATACATGCCGGCCCGCGCCACCCGGTTGCCGATCACCCCGTCCATGGGGGCGCGGATGGTGGCGCCGTCCAGGTCCGAGCGGGCCAGTTCGAGCTGCGCCCTGGCCTGCTCGAGCTGCGCCGCCGCCACCGCGCGTTCGGATTCCAGGACCGCCAGCTGGCGCTCGGCCTGGGTCGCCTGGGCGCTGGAGCCCTTCAGCCCGGCCTCGGCCTTGGCCGCCTCGGCGGCCTGGGCGTCCAGGCGCTGGCGGCTGGCGAAGTCCGACGACGCCAGCTGCCGGGTGCGCTCGAGATCGGCGCGGCTGCGGGTGACGTCGGCCCTGGCGGCGGCGATGCCGGCCCCGGCCTGGGCCATGGCCGCCCGCTGAACCGCCGCCCGGTCGTCGAGCTGCTCCAGCGCCGCCTGGCGTGCCGCCACCACCGCCTCGGCCTCGGCGACGCGGGCGGCGAAATCGCGGGGATCGATGCGCACCAGCACGTCGCCGGCCTTCACCGCCTGGTTGTCGCCCACCTCCACCGCCGCCACCAGCCCCGCCACCTTGGGCGCCAGGTTGGTGATGTCGCCCTCCACATAGGCGTCGTCGGTGGTCTGGACCAAGCGCCAGTCGGCGTACCAGCGCCAGCCGGCGAAGGCGGCGGCGGTCAAGGCCAGCAGGGCGACGACGGCAGGGAGGCGCTTCTTCATGGCCGCATCCTGAGAAAACTGAACTGAACGGTTCAGTATTAATATTACTGCGCTGCGAAATCAAGTCCGCCCGCGCCTGTCCCTGCCTGCGGTTGTGCCCGGCCCGCGGGCGAGATAGTCTGGGCGCCGGGACAGCGACGGGGGAAACCGATGCGCGGCAAGTCCGCCCTGGCTTTGGCGATGGTGCTGCTGACGGTGCCGGCGGCGGCGGCCGAGCGGCTGCAGGTGCCGCAGCTGGCCGGCTGGAAGGTGGTGACCGGGGTGGTCGACCGCGCCGGCGAGGCCACCGACCTGATCCCCGCGTCCGAAACCCCCGAGACCTGGACCCGGCGGGCCACCGTCCAGGGCTTCCGCGGCGTCGGGCTGACGGTGGCCGGGTTCCTCGACCAGGTGGTGGCCAAGACCGCCGAGGTGTGCGACGGCGCCGCCGCCGGGCCGGCCAGCCTGGGCACCGTGTCCGGCGCCGAGGCGGGTTCGCGCACCGTCGCCTGCGGCAGCTACAAGGGCGACGGCCGCGGCAGCTACACCCTCTATTACGCCATCCGCGGCCGCGAGGCCTTCTACGTGGTCAGCCGCTCGTGGCGCGGCGCCCCCTTCGCCGTCGGCACGGTGCCGGTGCCGGCGCCGGAGCTGGCGGAATGGGCGGCGTGGGTCCACGGGCTCGACCTGTGCGACACCCGCGACGCGAACCGGCCGTGCCGTTGATCCCCAGTGTGGCGATTCTGAAATCAGCAGCACTGTGCCTGTTTCAGAATCACCACACAATTCAACACGGTAGTGGCCTGCTTATCCCCGAATTTCGCCATGCGAAATTCGGGGGCAGGACACTAGCAAGCGGGCCGGAATTGGCGTAAAGAAAGCGGGCCCGGGGTAAGGCAAGGGTTGTGGACCGGTGGACGCTGCGATCTCGGACTTTCTGGACGGCTTGTTGCGCGAGTGCCGCGATCTGGCGGAGGACTGGCGCCACCGGCGTCCGCCCGGGCTCGACGCCCGCCTCGCCCGGCTGACCTGCTGGACCGCGCTGGCCCGCGCCCTGCCGGCCGATCTGGACGGCCCCAACGGCCCGCGCATCGACTTCGAGCCCGCCACCTATCGCCGCCTGTGGGGCGAGGCCCGCGCCCTGACCCTGCTGGCGGCCAGCGGCCGCCCCGAAGCCGGGGCGGTGCCGGCCTTGGTCGAGCGCCTCTACGCCGCCATGGCCAGCCGCTTCGAGCCGCAGGTGGCGTGGAACCATCCCGATGCCCGCGACGCCGTGGCGGCCTGGGCCGAGCACCACTTCGCCGGACCCGAATCCGATCCCGCCCGCGCCGCCGCCGCCTATCTCGACTTCGTCCGCCTGGCGCCGCTGTCGTGGGGTGACGAGGCAATGGCGGCGTTGCTGGCCGCCGTCCTGGCCGGGCCGAAGGGCGCCCCGATGCTGCTGGTGCTGACCTATGCCGAGCGGGCCGAAGAGGGCTACCGCCATGCCCTGGAAGCCGGCCTCGACGGCGACGTCGCCGCCTGGATGGCGTTCTACCTGGGCCAGGCCCGGCGGGTGCTGAAGCGGCTTCCCGCCCTGGCCGAGGGCACCGAGACCCTGCGCCGGCGCTGGGTCGATCTGTTCGCCCGCGCCCCCATCGAGACCTCGGCCGGCGAAACCCTGGCCGAGGTGCTGACCGCGCTGCCGGTGATCACGCCCGCCTTCATTCCCGATACCGGCACCCCCGGCGAGGTGCTGCGCGACGCGCTGATCATGCTGGTCGCCGCCGACGACGCGGTGGAACTGCTGCTGCCGGGCCAGGGCTTCACGGTCCTGCCGCGGGCGCTGCGCCTGCTGGTCCGGTAGGACGGGAAACGTCGGGCGCAGGGGACGCATCCGAGAGATTGCGCGGAAAGGTCATCACGAAGCGGGCGCCGGGACCGGGGCCGGGCTCCAGAGCGACATGGCCGCCCATGGGGCCGGTGACCAGGTTGTAGACGATGTGCAGCCCCAGCCCGGTGCCGCCCGAGCCGCGGCGGGTGGTGAAGAAGGGGTCGAACACCCGGCCGCGGAATTCCTCGGGAATGCCGCTTCCGTCGTCGCCGTAGGTCAGCCGCACCGTGTCGCCCTCGCCCGCCTCGGCGGCGATGGTGAGCCGGCCGGACTGGCCCTCGTCATAGCCGTGCACCACCGAATTGAGGATCAGGTTCGACAGCACCTGCGACAGCGCGCCGGGATAGCCGTCGATTTCGAGCCCGGGCGGGCAATCCACGCCGATCGCGTGACCGGCCTGGCGCAGCCGCGGCCCCAGGCTGACCAGGGTTTCGTTGATGGTGTCGGCAAGATTGAAGCGGCGCCGCTCGGAGGTGGTGCGATCGACCGCCACCTGCTTGAAGCTGCGGATCAGCTCGGCCGCCCGCTCGCAATTGGCCTGGATCAGCCGGGCGGTGTCGTCGGCGGTGGCGAGGTAGCGTTCGAAATCGTCGACGGCGATGTCGTCGGCCTCGAACATCCGGCGCAGCCCGGCGGTGGCGTCGGACAGGTGCGAGGCGCAGGACAGCGCGATGCCGACGGGGGTGTTGATCTCGTGGGCGACGCCGGCCACCAGGGCGCCCAGCGAGGCCAGCTTCTGGGCCTGCACCAGGGTCTCCTGGGCTTCCTTCAGGCGGGCCAGGGCCTCCTCGGCCTCGGCCCGGCGCCGCGCCAGCTCCTGGTTCAGCTGGTTGAGCTGGGCATGCTGGCGGTCGCTCACCCGCACCAGCCGGCGCTGCTCGCGCACCGAACGGGAATAGGCGTCGGTCAGCGCCGCCAGCCCGTCGCGCAGGGCGGGATCGGCGGCGGTGTCCAGCCCGGCGCGCAGCTGCTCGGCGGCGGCCAGGGCGCGTTCCTCGGCATCGAACAGGTTGAAGTCGGCGGCCTTGGCCACGGGGTCAGGCCGCCGCCGCGGCCACCAGATTGAAGGACACGTGCTCGAGGTCTTCCGAGAAGTCCTCGCCGAACTCCTTCATGGTGTCGTCGTCGGGGGTGAAATGCCAGTTGACCTCGATGCGCACGCCGCGGGCGGCGGCGGTCTCCATCATCTGGAACATGTTCATCAGCGCCTTGGCGCTGGAGCTGTTGAAATAGATCAGCTCGAAATCGAACCGGAGCGAACGGCCGTCGGCGCGGCCCAGGAAATCGTCCAGGGCGGCGAAGACCGGACCGAAGACCGCCGAGGCGTCCTCGGGATAGGATTCCCCCCTCAGCGACAGCACGCCGGCGTCGAAATCGAAGTCGACCTCGGGGGAACGTTCGGTGGCGGCGATCCTGAAACTGTCCATGCACCCCTCAGATGGAAACTTTGAGGCAGAAGAAGTGACGCTCGGCGTCGATACGGTCGAAGTCGAACTCGATGGGGGCGCTGGCGCGGCGGGCGATCTCGATCAGGCCGATGGTGGCGCCCTTGCTCTGTTCCTCGGGCGGCTCGCGCAGCTGTTCCTTGTAGTAGGCCTTGATGGCGTCCTTGTCCATCCCCTGCAGGTGGGCCAGGCGCTCGCGCAGGCGCGGCACGTCCTCCTCCAGGATGGTATTGGCGCAGACGATGAAGAAGTGGCCGTCCTCGCGGCCGATGGTGACCATGCCCGAGGACAGCTCGATGGCCTTGCCGATGTCGCCCTGCACCTTCTCGGCGGAATAGCGGATGATGTTCTGGGCCTGCTCGATGAATACCGAGAACACCTTCTTGACGGTGTTCACGTCGGTCTCGTCCAGGGTCATCTTCTGCCTGAGCGCGTCGCCCAGGGAATAGAGGATGCCCTCGGACATGTATCCCGAGAACGAGAACACGATCCCCTTGGCGTCCAAGTCCGCCTTGAATGCGCGATAGCCATGGGCAAGCATGTCCGCACCCTCGATCCGTCAGCCCTCTCCGGGCTCCCCCACCTTAGCAACCCTGGTGCGGGGGCTCAAGCCGATCCCCCACCGGTCTTGCCCAGACGCAGCGTGAAAATGGCGCCGCCGCTCGGAGCGTTGCCGGCGGCGATGCTGCCGCCGTGCAGCTCGGCGATCTGGCGGACCATGTGCAGGCCGATGCCCGATCCCGGAATCAGGGTGGCGTTGGCGGCACGGTAGAAGCGGTCGAAGATGCGCCCGAGATCGCCGGCGGGAATGCCGATGCCGTGGTCGCGCACGCCGATCACCGCGCCGTCGGGCCCCGAACGGGCGGTGATCTCGATCGCTCCCTCGGCGGAATACTTGACCGCATTGCCGATCAGGTTGTTGAAGACCATGGCCAGCAGGCTGGGATCGCCCCAGGCCGGCAGGGCCGCGGGGGCGTCGAGGCGGAACTCGCGCTCGGGGGCGGCGGCACGGTGATGGTCCACCGCCGCCGCCAGCATCTGGGCCAGGTCGATGGCCTGCGGCTGCGGCACCAGCCGTCCGGAATCCAGTTGCTCGTCGGCCAGGCAGGTGTCGATCAGTTCGATCAGCCGGCGCACCGCGCCGCGCACGGTGTCGAGCCGGGGCAGCATGCCGGTGTCGCCGCGCTCGGCGCGCAGGGCCAGCATCTGCGCCGCCGAATCGATGATCGCCAGGGGGGTGCGGAATTCGTGGCTGACCATGGACAGGAACTGGCGCAGGCGACCCTTGGCCTCGGTCTCGCTGGCCAGGGCGGCCTCGACCTCCGCCTTGGCCTCGGCCAGGTCGGCGGTGCGCGCCACCACCTTGCCCTCCAGCGAGGCATTGAGCGCGGTCAGCTCGGCATTCAGGCGGGCGATGGTGACCAGGTCGCGCCACGCCCGCACCGCCCCCACCAAAGCGGTGAACAGCTTCTGCGCCGTGAGCTCGGCCTTGCTCTTGTAATCGTTGACGTCGTAGCCGATCACCACGTCGCGCTCGGGGGCCTCGCCGGGCTGGCCGGTCCTGAGGATGATGCGCAGGGTGCGGTTGCCCAGATCCTCGCGGATGTGGCGGACCAGCTTCAGGCCGGCATCCGGGGTTTCCATCACCACGTCGAGCAGCACCACCGGGATGTCGTCGCGCCCGGCCAGAAGAGAGGCCGCCGCCGCCGCGGAATGGGCCGAGAGCACCTCGAAGCCGCGCCCGTCCAGCTCGAAATCGCGCAGCAGCACGCGGGTCATGGCATGGACCTGATCGTCGTCATCGACCACCAGCACCGGCCAAGGTGGCGGCGAAGGCGTAGCCGATGCCGTGCACCGCCTCGATGGGAAGGTCGCGCCCCAGCGTCTCGGCGCCCTTGGCGCGCAGGCGGCGGACCATGGAATCCACCGAACGGTCGCCCGGGTCCCACTGGCGCTTGCCCAAGGCCTGGAATACCGCGTCACGCGACACCGGCTCGCCCGGGCGGTCCACCAGCAGGGCGATGAAGGTGCGCTCGTTGGCGGTCAGCTTGACCATGCCGCCATCGGGGCCGACCAGCGCCCAGGCCACCTGGTCGAAGACCCAGTCGCCGGTTGCCGCCGGGGTGAACGGCGACGGCGAGGCCGGGGCGGGCGACGGCGCCGGTGCCTTCAGGCGCCGCGCCAGGGTGCGCACCTGCGCCTCCAGCTCGCGCAGCTCCACCGGCTTGACCATGTAGACATCGGCCCCCACCTCGAGCCCGACCACCCGGTCGACGTTCATGCCCCGCGCCGTCAGCATGATGATGCCGACCTCGGACGCGTCGCGCAGGCGCTTGGCGATGGAAAAGCCGTTCTCGCCGGGAAGGTTGACGTCAAGGATGACGATGTCGCAGCCGCCGCCGGTCCAGACGCGGTCGAGCTCGGACCCGTCGCCGCAGCCTGCGGCTTGATGGCCGCAGCCGGACAGGTACTCGACCATGTCCGCCCGCAGCGATGCTTCGTCCTCGACAACGATTATCCGGGCCATGCCTTCCCACCCCGAAACCGCACGTATCCTACGGTAGATCGGTCGCCCATGTGTGGACAATATGCATGCACGGTTTGTCACGGGTCGGGGCGCCGGCGGCGCCTCGCCGCGATCCCACAGCTTGGGCGCCTCGCCGCGTTCCTACAGCTTGGGCACCACGATGCGTTCCACCAGCTTGACCAGCAGGCGGTCCATGCGCGCCGCCCAGACCGGATCCGCATCGATCAGCTCGCGGCAGCGGCGGAAGGCGCGCAGCACGGTGGTATGGCTGCGGCCGCCGAACACCCGCCCCAGCTCGGGCAGCGAGCACGAGGTCAGCAGGCGGGCGTAGTACATGGCGGCGATGCGGGGCTTCCACAGGCGGTGGTCGCGCGAGTGGGTCATCATCTCGCGCTCGGACAGGCCGAATTCGGCGGCGACGGAGGTGATCACCTCGACCACGAAGGGATCGCTGACCCGGTAACGCAGCGGCGCGCTGGGGCGCATCTCAACAAGAGCGAGCGACATCTGGGAACCCCCTTCAACACGGCATCTTTGTAGTAATTGTGCGCATGTGCGCTTGCAGCACCACCCGCAACTTGAAGCGGGTTGTGACGGGATGTGTTCGGGTCTTTGAACGGAAATTGAAAATCCTGAACGGATTATGACGCGCCCAGCAAGCGGTCGGCGGCCGCCACCAGGGCGGCGCGGGTCCCGGCCTCCATGGCCGAGTGGCCGGCATCGGGGATCACGGTCAGCCGCGCCTCGGGCCAGGCCCGCGCCAGATCGGCGGCCGAGACCGGCGGGCAGATGACGTCGTAGCGGCCCTGCACCAGTTCGGCCGGCAGGTGGGCGATGCGGTCCATGCCGTCGAGCAACTGGCCGGGGGCGAAGAAGCCGTCATGGACCATGTAATGGCATTCGATGCGCGCCATGGCCAGGGCGGCCCCGGCATCGGCCTCGGGCATGTCGGCATGGGGGATGAGGCGGCAGCAGGCCTCCTCGTAGGCGCACCACGCCCGCGCCGCCGCCAGATGGACGTTCGGGTCGGGATCGACCAGGCGGCGATGATAGGCGGCCAGCACCCCCTCGGGATCGCCCGCCACATGGGCGGTGAAGCGGCGGTGCGCCTCGGGGAAGAAGCGGCCCATGCCGTCCAGGAACCACTCCACCTCGAACCGGCGGAACAGGAAGATGCCGCGCAGCACGAAGCCGGTGACGCGGCCGGGATGGGCCTGCCCATAGGCCAGCGCCAGGGTGCTGCCCCACGACCCGCCGAACAGCAGCCACGATTCGATGGCGAGGTGGCGGCGCAAGGCTTCCATGTCGGCGATCAGATGGGCGGTGGTGTTGGCGGTCAGCGACGCCTGCGGCCGCGACCGGCCGCAGCCGCGCTGGTCGAACAGCACGATCTTCCACCGCTCGGGGTCGAAGAAGCGGCGATAGGGCGGCGCCGTCCCGCCGCCGGGGCCGCCATGGACGAACAGTGCCGGCCGGCCGCGCGGATTGCCCGACATCTCCCAATAGAGCTGGTGGCCGTCGCCGACCGGCAGCATCCCGGAGGCGAAAGGCTCGATGGGCGGGAAGAGATCCATGCGCATGACGCGTCCGTCGGGGCGGGGGGGGCCATTGTGCTGGGGTTGACGTTCCCGCGCAACCCGCCTAAACCGCCCGCCATGGATGTTGACCTGTTCGACTTCGAGCTGCCCCGCGCGCTGATCGCCGAGCGCCCCGCGACCCCCCGCGACGCCGCCCGGCTGCTGGCGGTGGACGGCGACACCTTGGCCGATTGGCGGGTGCGCGACCTGCCCGGCCTGCTGCGGCCCGGCGACGTGGTGGTCAGCAACGACACCCGGGTCATCCCCGCCCGCCTGCAGGGCCGTCGCGGCGAGGCCGGCATCGAGGTCACCCTGCACCAACCCATCGCCCCCGAGTCCTGGGCCGCCTTCGCCCGCCCGGCCAAGAAGCTGAAGCCCGGCGACACCATCGTCTTCGCCCCCGGTTTCGCCGCCGAGGTCACCGCCAAGGGCGAGGCCGGCGAGGTCGCCTTGCGTTTCGATCGCGGCGGCGCCGACTTGATGGCGGCGCTGGAGCAATGGGGGCGGATGCCGCTGCCGCCCTATATCCGCAAGGGCGAGGCCGACGAGCGCGACCGCGCCGACTACCAGACGGTATTCGCCGCCCGCGCCGGCGCGGTGGCCGCCCCCACCGCCGGGCTGCACTTCACGCCCGACCTGCTGGCCGCCATGGACGCCGCCGGGGCGCGGCGCCTGACCGTCACCCTGCATGTGGGGGCCGGCACCTTCCTGCCGGTGAAGGCCGCCGACACCCGCGACCACCGCATGCATTCCGAGCACGGCGTGATCACCCCCGAGACGGCCGCCGCCATCAACGCGGCGCGGGCGGCCGGCGGCCGGGTGGTGGCCATCGGCACCACCGCGCTGCGGCTGCTGGAAAGCGCCGCGGCCGAGGACGGCACCGTCCACCCCTTCGATTCCGCCACCGACATCTTCATCACCCCCGGCTACCGCTTCCGCGCGGTGGACGTCCTGATGACCAACTTCCACCTGCCGCGCTCGACCCTGTTCATGCTGGTCGCCGCCTTCGCCGGGCTGGAGCGCATGAAGCGGGCCTACGCCCACGCCATGGAATCCGGTTACCGCTTCTATTCCTACGGCGACGCCTGCCTGTTGAAACTGGAAAACCCGCCGCGCATCGGCTAATATGCACGGAGGTAGCAGGCGCCGGGGTGCCACCCGACGCCTGCCGCTCCTAGGCTTTGGTCACTGTCAGACGCACGAGAGTGCGCCAGAACCGGACTTGGAGCACCAGGAGAAAGCGCATTTTCGTCATGCTCTTTCCTCCTCAGACGGCGGCCCGGCCAATTCCGAGCCGCCGTCGTCATTTTGTGCCCCCGCTGCCGTTCCCACAAGTTTCAGTATGCAATCCAGCATGACCGCCGCCTTTTCGTTCGACCTTCTCGCCACCGACGGCGCCGCCCGGCTGGGGCGCATCCACACCGCCCACGGTGCCGTCGATACCCCGGCCTTCATGCCGGTGGGCACCGCCGGCACGGTCAAGGCCATGCTGCCGGCATCGGTGGCCGCGACCGGGGCCCAGATGGTCTTGGGCAACACCTACCACCTGATGCTGCGCCCGGGGGCCGAGCGGGTGGCGCGCCTGGGCGGGCTGCACCGGTTCATGGACTGGTCCGGCCCCATCCTCACCGATTCCGGCGGTTTCCAGGTGATGAGCCTGGCCAAACTGCGCAAGCTGACCGAGGAAGGGGTGGCCTTCCAGTCGCATATCGACGGCTCGAAGCACCTGCTGACCCCGGAACGCTCCATGGAGATCCAGCGCCTGCTGGATGCCGACGTCACCATGGCCTTCGACGAATGCACCCCGTTCCCGGCGACGCCGGACCAGGCGGGGCAAAGCATGCGCCTGTCCATGCGCTGGGCGGCGCGCTCGAAGGAGGCCTTCGTCGAGCGTCCCGGCTACGGCCTGTTCGGCATTGTCCAGGGCGGTATCTACCCCGATCTGCGGGCGGAATCGGCGGCGGCGCTGACCGCCATGGGCTTCGACGGCTACGCCGTGGGCGGCCTGGCGGTGGGCGAGGGCCAGGAGCTGATGTTCGCCACCCTGGAAACCACCACGCCGCTGCTGCCCGCGGATAAGCCCCGCTACCTGATGGGGGTGGGCAAGCCCTCGGACATGGTCGGCGCGGTGCTGCGCGGCATCGACATGTTCGACTGCGTCATGCCGACCCGGTCGGGGCGCACCGCCCAGGCCTTCACCCGCCGCGGCACGGTGAACCTGAGGAACGCCCGCCACCAGGACGATCCCCGGCCGCTGGACGAGGAATGCGGCTGCCCGGCCTGCCGCCGCCATTCGCGGGCCTATCTGCACCACCTGATCCGGTCCGAGGAGATCCTGGGACCGATGCTGCTGACCTGGCACAACATCCAGTATTACCAGGACATCATGCGGGGCCTGCGGGCCGCCATCGCCGAAGGCCGCGCCGCCGCCTTCGCCGCCGCGATGCTGGCGGCCGAGGCGGCCGGCGACATCGAGCCCTTGTGAAAGGACGACCATGACCGACAGCGACCGCGAAGCGCGAATACTGAAGATGGTCGAGCGGTTCTACGACATCGGCAACGCCGACCCCATCCTCGCCCCGGTCTTCGCCGCCGCCATCCACGACTGGCCCGACCACATCCGCATCGTCGCCGATTTCTGGTCCCATGCCCTCTACGGCACCGGCCGCTATCAGGGCAGCCCCTTCCCCGCCCATCTGCGCCTGGATTTCCCTTACGAAGCCTTCGCCGCCTGGCTGGCGGCCTTCGCGCAGGCGACGTCGGAGGTGTTGACCCCCATGGAGGCGGAAACCGCCATGGGCCGGGCGCGTCACATGACCCACAGCTTCACCGTCGGCCTGTTCCCCTATACCGGCGCCGACGGCACCCCGGCGCGCAAGCCGGCGGCGGGGTGATCAGACGCTGAGCCGCGTCGGCCCCTGTTCGTCGGGGCGCAGGTCGATCCAGCGGCCGCCGGCCTGGAAGGCCACGCTGCCCTTGGTCCCCACCAGCTCGGACGAGTCGGTGAAGATGGCCATGATGTCGCGCCGGACCCGCTCGGGCAGCGGCTCGCCGGTGCGGATGATGAGGTCGAACAGCTTCTCCTCGCGCCGCACCAGTCCGTCCATCTGCAGCCGGCCGAAGCAGCTGAGATCGAAGTCGATGACGAAGCGCTGGTCGTTGCCGGCGGTGCCGGCGCCGTTTCGCTTGTCGTCGCCGGCGCCGCGCACGTACAGGCGCACCGGCTCGATGGGTCCGCCGCCCATGAACGGCAGGGTGTAGGCCCGCCATTCGCCGCCGCCGGCCGGGCGGCCGCCTTCCGCCGCCAGGCCGTCGAGGTCGGACTTGACGCGGTCGGCGAGATCGCGCCGCCCCGCCTTGTCGAGGGCGCGGGCGGCGCCATCGCCGAACAGGGCACGGGTGTCGCCGCGCTGGACGGCGCCGGCGAACACCGCCAGCCCGGCGGCCAGACGCGGCCCGGCCTGGGGAATGGTGCGCAGCAGGGTCTCCAGCCCCTGGCGGTCGTCGCCGGCGGACAGCACCCGCACCGCCTCGTCCATGGCCGGCCAGCCGGCGGCGGTCAGGCCCTCGGGGCGGGCCGGGCCGGGTGCCGAAGGCGGCGGCGGCAGCGGCGGCCCGACCACCTCGAGCTTCAGCGCGGTGCCCGCCGCCAGATCGGCATGGGTGGGCAGGGCCAGGGTGCCGATGGCGGTCTGCACCACCGCCTGGCCGCCGGGCGGATGGGCGATCACCGTGCCGGACAGCACCGGCGGGGCGGAGGCCGGGGAAATGGGGGCCGGCGGCGGCGTGCCGGTGGCCGGAGGCGGTGCCTGCTGCGTCACCGGCGGACCGGCCGGGGCCGGGGCCGGGGCCGATGGTGACACGGGGGCCGGACCCGGCGCCGGAGCGGCGGCGGCCGCGGCGGCCTGGGGCACCACCCCGGCGATGCGGACGGTGAGCTGGGTCCCGGCCGGCAGATCGGGCGGCAGGAAAGCGGTGGCGGCGCCGGCCGGCGGCGCGGCGGCCGGCGTGCCGGGGGGCGACGGCGCGGCGGCGGGGCGGATCACGGTGGCGGTGATGCCGGCCGGCGCGGCGGCGGCCGGAACCGTCACGCCCGGCATGGTCACGCCCGGCGCCGCCTGGGACGCGGCAGGCGTGGCGGCGGCGGGCGAGCCGGCGGCGTTGGTGGCGGCGCCCGCGGGCAGCAGCAGCCCGGGCAATCCCGGCAGGGTGCCGGCGCCCACAGCCGGCATGCCCGGCAGCAGCGCCCCGGCCAGCGGCCGGCCGTTGATGGCCAGCAGGCGCAGCTGCGGCTCGCCGCCCTGCAGCGAGGTCTGCAGCAGCAGGCGCGCGCCCTCGGGAATGGGCGGCAGGACCTGGCCGGGCAGCGCCTTCAGCTGCACCGGTCCGGCGGCGGTCTGGGCCAGGATGAGTCCCTTGGCGGCGCGGGCGGTGGCCAGCGCCTCCAGGGTTGTGCCGGGCGGCATTTCCAGGCTGCCGGACTTCAGCGCCAGCGCCACCACCGCGCCCGCCGAACCCGCCTGGGTGAGCGGGACCGGGGGAGCGGCGGGAGGCGGCACCGACGACATCGGGCGCCCCGTCAGCGCGCCGGGTTCAGCAGGCGCTCGACGATGGCCTCGACATCGGCGGCGGCCTCGGAATTGGGCGAGCGGATGAGGATCGGGGTCTGGTTGCGGATGGCCTCGCGCACCTTGAGGTCGCGCCGGATCACCCCGGCCAGGGGCGGGCTGATCTTGAGGAAGCCCTCGCAGGCCTTGAGCAGGGTGTTGTAGATGCGCTCGCCCTCGCGGGTGGAATTGGCCATGTTGACGACGATGCGCATGTCGCTGCCCGGCCGCTCCATGTGGGTGACCTTGATGAAGGCATAGGCGTCGGTCAGCGAGGTCGGCTCGTCGGTGGTGACCACCATGATGGTGCCGGCCTGCTGGGCGAAGTTGCGGGTGGTCTTCTCGACGCCGGCGCCGAGGTCGACCACCACCTTGTCGTATCCGCCCGACAGCACCACCAGGTCGTCGCCCAGCATCTGCAGGCGCGACAGCGGGATGTTGGCCAGCGTGCCCGAGCCGGAGCGGCCGGCCAGGATGTCGAAGCCGGCCTCGGGGAAGTTGACGGTGGCCTGGTTCAGCGTCAGCCGCCCGGCCACCACGCTGCCGAGGTCGGTCTTGGGCATCAGGCCCAGCTGGATATCGACGTTGGCGAGGCCGAGATCGCCGTCGAACAGCAGCACCTTGCGCCCAGCGCGGGCCAGGGCGTGGGACAGGGTGATGGCGAACCAGGTCTTGCCGACGCCGCCCTTGCCCGAGGCCACGGCGATCAGGTTCTTGCCGCGGAGCCGCTGGGCCGGACGGGGGGCCAGGGAGGGGGCTTCGGATGCCGTCGTCATGATACGGTTGCCTCGTCGGTCCAGAAGGTTTCGTCGCGGTGTTCGGGGGCGGCCGCCTGGGGCACGATCAGGCGGGCCAGCGAGATGGCGGAGATGGGCGACAGCCCGTCGGCCACGTGCGGGCTGGAGGAGACGTCGCACATGGCGAGCTGGCCGGCCTCGGCGCAGGCCAGCATGGCGCCCAGGCGGCGGGTGGTGTCGAGGCGGCTGGTGAACAGCCGGGCGGCACCGACGGCGGCGAAGGCCTCGCCCATCTCGCCCGCCTCGGCGACGTCGCCGCCGGCCGCCATCACCATCACCGGCTCGACGTCGGCGGCCTCGGTCAGCGCCTGCAGGTAGTCCATGTCGGTCTGCTTGAACGGATTGAGCCCGGGCGAGTCGATCAGCACCAGGTCGAACATGCCCGCCGCCGAATCCACCGCCTTGCGCAGCGCGTCGGGGCCGCGGGCGCGCACCAGCTCGATCTGCAGGATGCGGGTGAAGGCGGCCAGCTGCTCGACCGCGCCGGCGCGGATGTTGTCGCAGGTGATGATGCCGACCTGGCGCTGCTTCAGCACCGAGCGCGCCGCCAGCTTGGCCACCGCGATGGATTTGCCCGAGCCCGGCGGCCCCACCAGCATGAACGGGCGCGGCGCCGAATGCTCGGGCAGATGGGCGAAGGAGAAGCCGGCCTCCAGCGCCGCGGCGCAGGCCAGCGTCGGGTCGGGAATCCCGGCGGTGCGGGCGGCGTTGGTCAGCCGCTCGACCAGACGGGGCGGCAGGCCGTGGGTTTCGAGGGCGCCCTTGACCGCCTCGGCGGCGGACGAGGGCACCTCCGCCTCCAGCATCTCGGCCACCGCCAGGTCGGCATCGGCGGGCTCGAGGGCGGCGGTGATGCGCACCCCCTTGGACCCGGCGGCGCGCTGGGTCGAGACGATGATCGCCTCGTCGCCCAGTTCCAGGCGGACCATCTCCATGGCCTCGGCCATGGTCGGCGCGGTGAAGGATTTCAGGCGCATTGGGCAGCCCCCATCGCGACGGCCCTCGTCCTTCGAGACGCTTCGCTCCTCAGGATGAGGGCCTTTAACGCAGCCTCATCCTGAGGAGGCCTCGAAGAGGCCGTCTCGAAGGACGAGGCGGGGGCAAAGGTCGACGTCGTCATATCTGCCCCAGCGTCTTGATCTTGGCCTTGGGATGGATTTCCGCCTGGCTCATCACCACGGTGACGGGGCGGAAGCGTTCGATGATGGAGCGCACGTAGGGGCGGATCATCGGGCTGGTCAGCAGCACCGGGGTCTCGCCCTGCATGGCGAAGCGCTCGAAGGTCTGGCGGGTGCGGTTGATGAACTCCTGCAACTGCGACGGCGGCATCGACAGCTGCTTCTCGTCGCCCTGGCCGACCAGCGATTCGGCGAAGGCTGCCTCCCATTCCGGCGACAGGGTGACCAGCGGGATGAAGCCGGCGGGGCCGGTGTTGTTGTCCGAGATCTGGCGGGCCAGGCGGGCGCGCACGTGCTCGGTGATCATGGCGACGTTGCGGGTATGGCCGCAGGCTTCCGACACGCCCTCCAGGATGGTCGAGAGGTCGCGCACCGAGATGCGCTCGCCCAGCAGGTTCTGCAGCACCCGCTGCAGCCCGCCGATGGTGATCTGGCTGGGGATCAGCTCGGCGACCAGCTTCTGGTGCTCCTTGTCCAGCTCGTCCAGCAGCTTCTGGGTCTCGGCGTGGGACAGCAGCTCGGACATGTTGTCGCGGATCACCTCGGTGATGTGGGTGGTGATCACGGTCGGCGGATCGACCACGGTGTAGCCGCGGAACAGGGCCTCCTCGCGGTTGGTGGCATCGACCCACATGGCCGGCAGGCCGAAGGTGGGCTCCTTGGTCTTCTCGCCGGGCAGGGTGATGTCCTCGCCGCGGGGGTCCATCACCAGCAGGTGGTTGGGGCGCAGGTCGCCGCGGCCCGATTCCACTTCCTTGATGTAGACCACATAGGTGTTGGCCGGCAGCTGCATGTTGTCCTGGATGCGCACGCTTGGCATGACGAAGCCCATTTCCGACGCCATGGCGCGGCGCAGGGACTTGATCTGGTCGGTGAGCTTGACGCCCTTGGGGTTGTTGATCAGCTGCAGCAGGCCGTAGCCCAGTTCCAGCCGCACCATGTCGATCCTGAGCGCCGTGGCGATGGGTTCCTCGGCCACCGGCGCGGCCTGGCGCGACCGTTCCTCGGCCTCGACCGCCTCGCGCTCGGCCTTGGCGCGCTGGGATTTGTCGAGGAAATAGGCCGACACCCCCATGCCGATTCCCAGCATGGCGAAGGGCAGGAACGGCATGTTGGGCACCACCGCCATCAGCCCGATCAGGCCGGCGGCGGTGCCGATGGCGCGCGGATAGCCGCCCAGCTGGGTGGCCAGGGCGCGGTCGACGGATTCCTGCACGCCGGCCTTGGTCACCAGCATGCCGGCGGCGACCGAGACCAGCAGCGCCGGAATCTGGGTGACCAGGCCGTCGCCCACCGTCAGCTTGGTGTAGATGTCGGCGGCCTGTGAAAACGACATGCCGTTCTGCGCCATGCCGATGATCATGCCGGCGATGACGTTGATGGCGGTGATCAGCAGGCCGGCGACGGCGTCGCCGCGGACGAATTTCGAGGCGCCGTCCATGGCGCCGAAGAACTGGCTTTCCATTTCCAGTTCCTTGCGCCGCGCCTTGGCGGTGGGCTCGTCGATCATGCCGGCCGAGAGGTCGGCGTCGATGGCCATCTGCTTGCCCGGCATGGCGTCCAGGGTGAAGCGGGCGGCGACCTCGGCGATGCGGGTCGAGCCCTTGGTGATGACCACGAAATTGACGATCACCAGGATGGCGAAGACGATGATGCCGATGACGAAATTGCCGCTCATGATGAAGCTGGCGAAGGCGGCGATGACCTGGCCGGCGCCCTCCTCGCCCTCGTGGCCGTGGGCCAGGATCAGGCGGGTGGAGGCCAGGTTGAGGGCCAGGCGGATCAGCGTGGTGAGCAGCAGAACGGTGGGGAACGAGCTGAACTGCAGCGGCTTCTCGATGAAGATCGAGACCATCAGCACCATCACCGAGACGGTCAGCGACAGCGCCAGGCCGATGTCCAGCGCCCACGGCGGCAGCGGCAGGATGAGCACCGCCATGATGACGATGACGCCCAGCGCCAGCATGACGTCGCCGCGCCTGAGCGCGGAATTGAACCGCCCCCACGCTTCGCGCGCCTGACCGGCGCCGCCTTGCGCTGCTCCCTCGGCCATGATCGTCCCCTAGCCGCCCGCCGCGTTGGTCACGACACCGCCCTTTCCTCTGCCCCGGAAGGCGGCGGCACCGGCACGCCCTCGTCGGCATAAAGCTTCAGCTTGTTCCTCAGCGTGCGGATCGAGATGCCCAGGATGTTGGCCGCGTGGGTGCGATTGCCCAGGCAATGGGACAGGGTGTCGATGATGAGGTCGCGTTCGACCTCGGCCACCGTCTTGCCGACCAGACCCGAAGTGCCGGCCCCCGCCACCACCGAGGCGGCGGTGCTGGCCACCTGGGCCACCACCGGGTCCTGGCCATGGCCCCCCCCGCCCAGCGGCGCGCCGGTCAGCAGGATCGCCTCGGGCCCGATCTCGGCGCCCGAGGCCAGCAGCACGGCGCGGTGCATGGCGTTCTCGAGCTCGCGCACGTTGCCGCGCCAGCCGTGCCGCACCAGCATCTGGCGCGCCTCGGCCGACAGCGGCCGGGCCGGCAGGCCGTTGACCTCGGCATATTTCTTGGTGAAGTGCTCGGCCAGCACCGGAATGTCGAGCGGGCGCTCGCGCAGGGACGGCAGGGCGAGATTGACCACGTTGAGGCGGTAATAGAGGTCCTCGCGGAAGCCGCCCTGGCGGACGTAATCCTCGAGGTTGCGGTTGGAGGTGGCGACGATGCGCACGTCCACCTTGACCGGCTGGCTGCCGCCGACCCGGTCGATCTCCCGCTCCTGGATGGCGCGCAGCAGCTTGGCCTGCAGGCGCACGTCCATTTCCGAGATCTCGTCCAGCAGCAAGGTGCCGCCGCCGGCTTCCTCGAACTTGCCGATGCGGCGCGCCACGGCGCCGGTGAAGGCGCCCTTCTCGTGGCCGAACAGCTCGGATTCCAGCAGGTTCTCGGGGATGGCGGCGCAGTTGACGGCGACGAAGCGGCCCTTGGCGCGCGGCGACTTGTTGTGGATGAAGCGGGCCATCAGCTCCTTGCCGGTGCCCGATTCGCCGGTGATCAGGATCGAGGCGTGGCTGCCCGCCACCTGCTCGGCCAGCTTCATGGTCTGGGCCATGCGCGGGTCCTTGAACACGATGGCGTGGCTGTCGGCGGTGACGGCGGCCAGCACCGCGGCGATCAGCTCGGCGTCGGGAGGAAGCGGGATGTACTCCTTGGCGCCGGCCTTGATCGCCCGCACCGCCGCCGAGGCGTCCGAGGCGATGCCGCAGGCGATGACCGGAATGTTGATGCGTTCGGCTTCCAGGCATTCGATCAGCTTGCGGACGTCGCGGCGGACGTCGATCATCACCAGGTCCGCGCCCTGCGCGCGCAGCGCCTCCAGCCCCTGCTCGACGTCGTCGGCGATGGCGACCTTGGCGCCGCGGGCCATGGCGATCTGGCTGGCGGCGCCGATCTGCCCGTCCATGGCGCCGATGATCAATAGACGCATGCGTCAATCCCCCGTCCGTCGGCCGCGGCCCGTCAGCCTCGGTCCGTCTTGATGATTTCGGTCATGGTCACGCCCAGGCGATCCTCGACCACCACCACCTCGCCGCGGGCGACCAGGCGGTTGTTGACGTAGATGTCGATGGCCTCGCCGACCTTGCGGTCCAGCTCGACCACCGCGCCGCGGCCCAGCTTGAGCAGCTGGTTGACCTGCATGTGGGCCTTGCCCAGCACCGCCGACACCTGCACCGGGATGTCGTAGACCGCCTCGAGATCGCGCGCCGAGCGCGGGCCGTCCATGTCGCCGGAAGGCTGCGGCTCGTCGCCCTCGGTCTTGAAGTCGTTCAGGTCGAAATCGGCCATCCCACTGTCCTCCTCGCGCCCGGACCCTTACGTCCCGGCGAATTCATCATGCACGCATTCGGCGTCGATGCCCGCCTCGGGCTGCGCCAGGGCGCGCTCGACGCAGGCCTCGATATCGGCCAGCAGGCGGGCCTGGTCGCGTTCGGCGCCGCCGTCGGTCCATTCCACCCGGGCGTCGCCGGGGGCCAGGCGCATGTCCGCCTGCACCACCACGCGGCCCTCGAATCCCTGGCCCTCCGCCGCCTCCTCCAGTCGCGCCCGCACCGGCTCGACCAGCGGCTCGGCGACGCGGACGATGATGCGCGGTTCGTCCAGGATGTGGGCGACCACCTCCTGCACCACCTTGGCCACCTCGTCGAAGGCGTGCTTCTCGCACGCCGCCGGCAGCATCTTCTTCAGCACCGCCATGGCCACCCGCACCGCGTTGCGGGCGTTGAGGTCGTTGGCGTCCTCCTGCTGGCGGAAGACGATCTCGAACTGCCCGGCCAGGGCGGCCATGGCGTTGGCGACGATCCGCTGGGTCGCCTCGGTGGCCTCGGCCAGGCCGTGCTGGCGGCCCTCCTCGAAGGCGGCCTCGCGGGCGAAGTTGAGCTCCTCCTCGGTGAAGGTGGGCGGCGGCGGCAGCTCCTCCTCGGGCTCGGCCGCCAGCGCGTCCAGCTCCGCTTCCATTTCGTGCTGCGGCCGCTGCTGCGGCGGCGGCTGGCCGAAGTCGAGGTCGAACATGTATTTCCTGTATGCCATCGGTTAGTACACCAGCTCGTCTTCCTCGCGGCCCTCGGAAATGACGATCTGGCCCGAGGCGGCCAGCTCCTTGGCCATGACCACGATGAGCGCCTGGGCCTGGTCGACGTCGCGCAGGCGCACCGGACCCTGGGCCTCCATGTCCTCCTTCAGCATCTTGCCGGCGCGCTCGGACATGTTCTTGAAGAACATGTCCTTGATGGCGTCCGAGGCGCCCTTGAGGGCCATCGCCAGCTTGTCCTTCTCCACCTGGCGCAGCAGGGTCTGGACGCCGCTGGCATCCAGGCGCACCAGATCCTCGAAGGTGAACATCAGCGCCTTGATCTTCTCGGCCGATTCGCGGTTGCGCTCTTCCAGGGCGCTCATGAAGCGGTTCTCGGCGTTGCGGTCCAGGTTGTTGAAGATGTCGGCCATCATCTCGTGGGCATCGCGGCGCTGGGTGCGGGCCAGGTTGGTCATGAATTCGGTGCGCAGGGTCTTTTCGACGCCGTCCAGCACTTCCTTCTGCACCGCCTCCATGCGCAGCATGCGCATGATGACTTCCATGGCGAAGTTCTCGGGCAGGATGGCGAGCACGCGGGCGGCGTGGTCGGCCTTGATCTTGGCCAGCACCACGGCGACGGTCTGGGGGTATTCGTTCTTCAGGTAGTTGGCCAGCACCGCCTCGTTGACGTTGCCCAGCTTGTCCCACATGGTGCGGCCGGCGGGACCGCGGATTTCCTCCATGATGGTGGAGACGCGGTCCTTGGGCAGCGACTTCAGCAGCAGCCGTTCGGTGCTCTCCATGGAGCCCACCAGCGAGCCGGTGGAGGACAGCTGGTCGGCGAATTCCACGAACAGGCGCTCGACCAGGTTGGACGACACCGTGCCCAAATTGGCCATGATCTGGGAGAGTTCCTTGATCTCCTCGTCGGCCATCATCGAGAACAGCTTGGAGGAATGCTCCTCGCCCAGGCTCAGCATCATCATCGCCGCCTTCTGCGGGCCGGTGAGCGAGCGGTAGTCCTCCTTCATGCGGGCCATGGCACGCTCCTCCTACTGAACTCAGGCTTCCTGGTACAGCCAGCTGCGGATGATCGCCAGCGCTTCCTCGGGGTGCTTGTCGACGATCTCGCCGATCTTCCTGATGGACGAGGCCTTGACGCGGCCTTCCACCTTGTCGATGTCGATCAGCTCGTCGGCGATCACCTCTTCCTCGCCGCCCAAGGCGGGGGCCGGGGTGGGCGGGGCGCCGGGGCCGGTCAGCTGCGGCACGCCGGCGCCCTCGGCGGTCAGCAGGCGCCGCCCGTCGGGGCCGACCTGACCCTGCATGCTCTCGATGGCCCGGCTGATGAGCGGGCGCAGCACCAGCAGCAGGAACAGGATGGCGACCACCGACAGGCCGAGGTTGGAGGCCATCTTCTCGACGAAGTCGCGGCGCATGCCGAAGATGAACTCGCCCGGCTCCTCGGCGGCGTACTGTTCCTCGCCGCCGGCGAACTGCATGGAGATGACCTTGACCTGGTCCTGGCGGTCGCGGTCGAAGCCGATGGCGTTGCGCACCAGGTCCTCGAGCTTGGCGATCTCCTCGGGGGTGCGGTCGCGGTAGGTCTTGGTGCCGTCGGCGGCGACGTCGTAGACGCCGTCCACCAGGACGGCGGCGGTGACGCGGCGGATCTCGCCGATCTCGCGCACCACGTTCTTGACCTTCTTGGAGATCTCGTAGTTGACGGTCTCCTGGCTCTTGGCCGCCTTCGAGGACGACTTGGCCCCGGACGAGGCGGCGCCGGGATCGGGCAGGTTGTTGGTGACCGAGACGTTGGGCTGGTCGCCCTCGGAGCTGCTCTCGTCCTCGTTGACCGTGACCTGGCTGCGCACCACGCGGCTTTCGGGGTCGTAGGTCTCCTCGGTGGTGACGGCGCGCGACAGGTCCATCTCGACCGACACCTCGGCGCGCACGCGGCCCGGACCGAGCGAGCGCTCGAGCATGCTCTCGACGGTGCGGGCCAGCCGGCCCTCGGTGTTGAGCTTCAGCTCCTCGGCGGTCTGGGCGGCGACCTCCTGATCGTTGTCGAAGCCCTTGGCCAGCAGCGTGCCCTTGTCGTCGATGATCGAGATGCGGCTGGGCTTCATCTTGGGCACGGCGGCGGCGATCAGGTGCTGGATGGCGGTCACCTGGCCGCGCTCGAGCCGGCCGGTGCCCTTCATCTTCAGGATCACCGAGGCGCTGGGCTCGTTGGCCTCGCGGGCGAAGGCCTCGCGCTTGGGCAGCACCAGGTGGACGCGGGCGCTCTTCACCCGGTCGATGGCGCGGATGGTGCGGGCCAGCTCGCCCTCCATGGCGCGCACGTAGTTGATGTTCTGCTGGAAGCTGGTGGTGGCCAGGGCGTCCTGCTTGTCGAACAGCTCGTAGCCGGCGACGCGGCCCGTCGACGGCATCGCCTGCTCGGCCATCTTGACCCGCAGATCCATCTTGCGGTCCTTGGGCACCCACACCTCGGTGCCGTCCTTGCGCACCTCGTAGGGGACCTTCTCGGCCGACAGCTTGTCGACGATGGCCTTTGAATCGGCCAGGTCCAGCTCGCCGTAGAGCAGCTCCATCTGGGGCGCGGCGACCCGGCTCATCAGATAGATGAAGAACCCCAGGATCGAGACGCCGACGCCGGCGATCGCCGCCAGGCGCATGGGCCCCAGGCCGCGCATCATCTGCAGGAACGCGTTCACGTCGATACCATCCGAGCCGCCAGTCACCGGGGCGTACGCCCACACGGTGCCAGCCTATTCCCCGCAAGATTTATGGATGGTTAATGGGTCGGCAAGAATTGCCTATCGGGCGCCCCGAACGGGCGGATTCTCCACCCGGCATAGACGGCACGGGGATTGCTTGAACCAGGCGCGAAGCATCCAAGATTGAAGCCCGATGACCACCGCCGCGCAGGACCCCAAAGGCTATTACGCGACCCTCGGCATCGCCCCCGGGGCGGGGCTCGACGCCATCCGCGCGGCCTATCGCAGCCGGGTCAAGCTGGTCCACCCCGACCGCGACCCCAGCGCCGCCGCGCGTGAGGAATTTCAAGAGCTTGTCGAGGCCTACCGGGTGCTGAAGGACGGCGTCTACCGGGCCGAATACGATTCCACCGGGGTGCCGCCGCTGATCGACGACGGCGACGACTGGCCGGCCCATCCCTATGCCTGCTCGACCTGCGGCAAGGTCACGGCGCAGCCCCGCTACGTCATCTTCCACTGGGTCAAAAGTTACCTGGTCTGGGTCCGGCGCGGCCGCACCGAGGGAATTTTCTGCCGGGACTGCGCCGACCTGGCCGCGGTGCGGGCCAGCACCGCCAGCTGGGCCTGGGGCTGGTGGTCGCCGCCCGGACTGGTGCTGACGCCGCTGGCCCTGGTGCTGAACATGCTGGGCGGGGTCAAGCCGCGCCACGTCAATGCCCGGCTGCTGATCCGCCAGGCCCGCGCCTTCCTGGCGCTGGACGAGTACGAGCTGGCGCGCGGCCTGGCCCGCCAGGCCGAGGCCTTCGCCCATCGCAGCGTGCACCAGCGCCAGGTCGAGGAGCTGCAGCGGATCACCGGCATCGACGGGCGGCGGCTGAGGGACCGCTGGGCGTTCTGGGCCGGCGGCGCCTTCGCCGCCCAGGCGCTGCCGCTGGCGGCGCTGGCGGCGGTGCTGGTGCTGGCCGGGCTGATCGCCACCAAGCCGTGGGACCAGCCGGTGGCCACCGCGCCGGCCGGAATCGTGGTCGAGGCGGCCGGCATCGGCGACATCCGCCATGTCGCCGTCGACGACCTCAAGCTGCGCCAGGCGCCGCTGGAGGGGGCGCCGGTGCTGACCCTGCTCGACCGCTTCACCACCGTGCAGGTGATCGGCCTGCAGGGCGACCCGGAATGGGCCGAGGTGCGCTCGCCGGCCGGGGTGGTGGGCTGGGTGCAGCGGCGCGCCCTCTATGCCGGCCCCGGCTCGCTGCACAAGCACGAATGGTGCGCCGCCAATCTGGGCAGCCCGCCCCAGGGCGGCGAGGCGCTGGTGCGCCGCGCCACCGGCGAGCACCGCCTGCTGATCCACAATGACAACCGCCGCGACGCGGTGGTCAAGCTGAAGACCGTGGCCGGGGTGACGGTGGCGTCGTTCTACGTGCCCGCCACCCACCATATCGGTGTCGGCGGCATCCCGGACGGCACCTTCCGCATCGAGTTCTCGACCGGAACCAAGTACTCGCGCGCCTGCGGCGTGTTCACCGGCGAGGCGGCGGCGGGGCTGATGCCGTTCACCCTGAGCTACAAGCAGGTCACCGCCTACCGGCCGCGCACCATCCCCGAGATCTCGCTGCTGGCCGCCCCCACCGACCCGCGCCGGCCGCAACCCCTCGACCTCGACCGCTTCGCCGAGGATGACTGAAATCAAGCAGAAGCGTGGAGACACAGATAAACACAGATGATTTAGAACAGATTTTTTATCTGCGTTTATCCGTGTTCATCTGTGTCTTGAAAACCTAGGTCTTCAGCCTCCCGCCTCGGCCTCGTAACGCTTGAGCTTGCGCCACAGCGAGGCGCGGTCGATGCCGAGCACGCGGGCGGCGACGGTCTGGTTGCCGCCGACCTCTTCCAGGACCCACAGGATGTATTCCCGCTCCCGCTCCTCCAGCGTCTGCAGCCGGTTGCTGCGGGCCTGGGCCGAGGCCGAGCGGATGCTGGGGGGCAGGTGGCGGGCCTCGATGGTGGCGCCGTCGCACACCGCCGCCGCACCGCGCACGATGGTGTCGAGCTCGCGGACGTTGCCGGGATAGTCGTAGCCGGCCAGCAGTTCCAGCGCGTCGTCGGAGATGGCGGCGATGGGGCGGCCGGTCTCGGCGGCGGCGCGGGCGAGGAAATGCAGGGCCAGGGCCGGGATGTCCTCGCGCCGCTGGGCCAGGCTGGGCAGGGTCAGGGTCACCACCTTGAGGCGCAGCAGCAGATCGGGGCGGAACCGCCCGGCCTTGGCGAAGTCGTCGAGGTCGGCGTTGGTGACCGCCACCACCCGCGCCGCCGCCCCTCCCTCCTCGCCGTCCAGGGCCAGGGCGAGGCGGGCCTGCAGGGCCGGCGGCAGCGCCTCGACCTCCTCGATCAGCCGCGTGCCCTCGAGCTGCCGCTCGCGGCCGAACAGCAGCGCCTCCAGCGCCGCCTCGTCATGGGCGGTGCAGCGCACCAACTGGAACGACGCCTCGGGATGGGCGCCGGTCTGGTGGAGGAAGCGGGCCAGGGCGCGCCGGCCGCTGCCCGCCTCGCCGACGATCAGCACCGGGCAGTCCAGCGGCGCCACCTGGGCAGCGGTCTGCAGCAGGCGGCGGACCAGCGGCACGGCGGTGATGAAAGCCTCCTCGCCGGCCTTGGCCTCGGCCAGCGAGGAGAGCTGGCGGCGGCGGCGCACCCGGTCCAGGGCCTCGGCGACGACGCGGCGCACCTCGTCCAGGCGGTAGGGCTTGGCGACGTAGCTGAAGGCGCCGGCGCGCATGGCCTCGACCGCCGAATCGACGGTAGCGTAGCCGGTCACCACCACCACCTCGGTCTCGGCATTGGCCTCGCGCGCCGCCTTCAGCACCTGCATGCCGTCGACCTTCTCCATGCGCAGGTCGGTCAGCACCACGTCGAAGCTCTCGCGCCCGATCAGCGCCAGCGCCGCCTGGCCGCTGGAGGCGCCGCTGACCTGGTAGCCGGCCTTCTTCAGGACGTGCTCCAGGTTCTTCAACGCCACCTTCTCGTCATCGACGACCAGCAGGCGTCCTTGGCTTTCCATCTCACTCCCCAACTGCCGGTTGGACCGCCATACTGTTGTCGCCAAGGGGCAGCCGGATCAAGAACGACGTTCCTTGTCCGGGGGTGCTGGTGACGGTGATGCGGCCG
This sequence comes from Magnetospirillum sp. UT-4, assembly GCF_902729435.1. Taxonomy (GTDB): domain Bacteria; phylum Pseudomonadota; class Alphaproteobacteria; order Rhodospirillales; family Magnetospirillaceae; genus Magnetospirillum. The sequence continues at coordinate 60,171 of NZ_CACVCG010000002.1, read as the reverse complement.
CCGTGCTTGGCAATGATGTCGTGGACGATGAACAGGCCCAGTCCGGTGCCCTTTCCCACCTCCTTGGTCGAAAAGAACGGCTCGAAGACGCGGGCGAGTTCGCGGTTCTTGATGCCGCAGCCGTTGTCGCTCACCTCGATCAGGGCCTCGCCGCCCTCCTCGCGGGCACGGATGGCGATGCGTCCGCCGGGGCCGATGGCCTCGGCCGCGTTGCGCACCAGGTTGATCAGGGCCTGCTGCAGGCGCCGGTTGTCCGCCGGCACCGTGAATTCGGCGGGAATGTGAACGTCGATGGCCGCCGACGCGGGAAGCGAGGCGCGCACCAGCGCCAGCGTCTCCTCGACCAGCGGCCCCAGCGGCACCGGCTGCTTGCGGGCGGCATGGCTGCGTCCGAGGTCGAGCACCGACGCGACGATCCGCCGGGCGCGTTCGGTCTGCTCGTCCATCTGGGCCAGATGCTCGCGCACGAATTCCGGATCGGGCTGCTGCTCCTCGATCAGGATCTGGACGGAACTGGAGATGTTGGACAGCGGGTTGTTGAGCTCGTGGGCGATCCCCGAGAGCATCACCCGGAGCGAGGCCAGCTTCTCGGAATCCAGGTGCTCGCGCACCGCAGCCAGCGGGCGGGTGACGTTGTGGCGCAGCAGGTAGCCCGTCGCCACCAGCATGGACAGGCAGCCGACGATGATGCCCAGCACCCACATGCGGTTACTGCCCGTGGCGCGGTGCAGGGCGGCCCGCCGGCTGGCCGCCAGCTGTTCGGTCGCCACCGTAAGGGCCTTGCCCTCGCCGCGCAGGGCCGCTTCGTTGGCGGCGCCGGGAGCTGCCGCGCAGGCATCCAGCGCCTGAACGTAGAGGGCGAGGCGGGCGCGAAGCTGATCGGGCAGGCCGCTGCCGTCGATGCCGGACAGGGTATCGGCGTGCTCGACCAGCAGGCCCGCCACCGTCTCGCCCAGGGAACGGCTCTGCTGCAGGTCGCCGCCGTCGCGATAAAGCAGGTAGTTCTTCTCGAACCGGCGCATATCGGCGACCGCATCGACCACCGCGGCGATGGCCTCCTCGGCGGCCATGGCGCGCTCGACCCGCCACAGCTCATAGGCGGCAAGCAGGGACAGGCCGACGACGAAGGCGGCGACCGCGGCGAAGCCGACGATGATCTTGTGGCGAAGCGAGTTCACCATGCCATGGTCGCATGCCCCCCCGAAGGGCGGCAAGCAGGGTCACCACGAACAGGGCGCCGGGGGTTCGGGGCGCAAGAAATGCGTTTCATTTCCCCCCATGATGGAGATGCGAGATGCATCGTCATGGGCTGGTTCAATCGCCGCCCTCGCGCCGCACGCGGATGCGGGAGCGGGCCTCGACCAGTTCGCGGCCCATCTTGCGGATGTCGTGCAGCAGGGTCTCGACCACCAGGATGACCAGATCCGGGGTGCGGTTGAGCTGGGCCTTCAGCGCCGCCTTCGAGATGGCCAGGCAGGTGGTGTCCTCGATGGCGCGGGCGGCGGCCATGCGCGGCTCGCCGTCGATCAGCGCCATCTCGCCGAAGACGCCGGCGGCGGCGACCTCGCCCAGCCGCACCGGCTGGCCGCCCACCTCCTTCTCGATGGCGACGCGGCCGCGCTGGATGACATAGGCCTCGTCGCCGGGCGCGCCCTCGGCGAAGATGCTCTCCCCGGCCTTGAAATGGCGGTAGAGGATGCGGTCCGAGCCGTCCTGGCGGTCGGCAAGCTGCGCCTCGGCCTGGGCGCGGCGCACCATGGAATGGGCGACTCCCGGCGGCACCGCCACCAGCGGCGGCGGCGCCGGCAGCGGCGGCGAGGTGCGGCGTTCGCCCTGGTCGGGGGGCACCAGCGCCACCGTGCGCCGGCAGGGGCCGACATAGGACTCGGCGGCGACGAAGGGGCGCGGGTTGACCAGGGCGTCGCGCAGCCGGCGATACAGCGATTCCGCCGAGGCCGGCTTGACCAGCAACTCGGTGATGCCGGCCGCCCGCGCCGCCGCCACCGCCGCCGGCTCGGCGGCCTCGGACAGCATCACCACCGGCACCGCCGCCCGTCCGGCGACCCGGCCGCGACGCAACGAGCGGGTCAGTTCGGTGCCGCCCGCCGGCGCCACCTCGGCGTCGACCAGCACCACGTCGATGCGTTCGGCCTCCAGCGCCGCCACGGCGGCATCGCCGTCGGCGGCCTCGACCACCCGGCGGACCCCGAAGGATTGCAGCGCCGAACGCAGGAAGGCGCGGCCATAGGCGTTGCCGTCGACCACCAGCACCGTCACCGGCCCGAAATCGATATCGACGATCATCGCGTCCCCCTCGCCGTATACCCGCCGACTTGTGTTCTAAACCCGAATCCCAGCGCGGCCAAGGGGCTGGCCGCTTGACGGCGGTCAAGGTGGAGGGCTATGACCGTTTGGAGAATCCCGGCCGACTTTTGGGGAAGCGTTGGAACCATGATGGAAGCGCAGTCGCGGCCCGGCCTTCGGCCCATGACCCCGCCGTTCACGCCGGTGCTGCTGCTCGGCCTCGCCCTCGGGCCGGTGCGCCCGGCGCTGCTGCAGCCGGTGTTCGACGCCCTGCTGCGGCTGGTGCGCCGCCGCCACCCCGACATCCTGGAGCGGATGGAGCCGTTCGCCGACCGCCTGGTCTGCATCGACCCCATCGACCTGCCCTTCGCCCTGCTGCTGGAGCCGAAACCGGCCGAGCCCAGCCTGACGGTGCGCCGCTTCGTCGATCCCGACGAGGTCCACGCCACCATCCGCGGCCCGCTCGAGACCCTGATCGCCCTGGCCGAGGGCAAGGTCGACGGCGACGCGCTGTTCTTCTCGCGCCAGCTGGTGATCGAGGGCGACACCGAGGTGGTGGTGGCGCTCAGGAACGCCGTCGATGGCGCCGGCATCGATCTGGTGGCCGATTTCGCCAGCCTGTTCGGCCCGCTGGCCCGCCCGGCCGAGCGCGCCGCGGCGGCGGCCCTCGACCTGGCCGGAAGCCTCCGTTCGGGCGTCGAGACGGTGCGCCAGGCGCTGATCGGGCCGGCGTTGCAGAGCGCCCAGTCCCAGGGCGCCCGCCTGGCCGAGCTGGAGGCCGAGGTCAAGGCGCTGCGCAAGGCGGCGCGGCGGGGGCTGGCGTGATGGCGGAGCTGCGGCGCCCCGAACTGGTTTGCCCCGCCGGCACCCCGGCGGCGCTGAAGAGCGCGGTCGATGCCGGCGCCGACTGCGTCTATGTGGGCTTCCGCGACGAGACCAACGCCCGCAACTTCCCCGGCCTCAACTTCAGCCGCAAGGAGCTGGAGGAAGGCATCGCCTATGCCCATGACAAGGGCGCCAAGGTGCTGGTGGCCATCAACACCTTCCCCCGCGCCGGCGAGCCGGAGCTGTGGCACCAGGCGGTGGCCGATGCCGACCGCCTGGGCGCCGACGCCGCCATCCTGGCCGATATCGGCCTGATCGCCCACGCCGCCCACCGCCATCCCGGCCTGCGGCTGCACCTGTCGGTCCAGGCCGCCGCCTCCAACCCCGATTCCATCCGCTTCTACGCCGGGCGCTTCGGGGTCAAGCGGGTGGTGCTGCCGCGCGTCCTCACCGTCGCCGAGATCGCCGCCATCAATCCCCAGATCGCCCCGGTCGAGACCGAGGTGTTCGTGTTCGGCGGCCTGTGCGTCATGGCCGAGGGGCGCTGCGCCCTGTCCTCCTACGCCACCGGCCAGTCGCCCAACATGAACGGAGTGTGCTCGCCGGCCAGCCACGTGCGCTACGTCGAGAGCGCCGGCGGCACCACCTCGCAGTTGGCCGGCTTCACCATCAACCGCTTCGGCGCCAACGAGCCGGCCGGCTATCCCACCCTGTGCAAGGGCCGCTTCATCGCCAACGGCACCGCCAGCTACCTGTTCGAGGAGCCGACCTCGCTCAACACCCTGGGCATGCTGCCCGACCTCATCAAGGCCGGGGTCACCGCCTTCAAGATCGAGGGCCGCCAGCGCGGCCGCGCCTATGTGGCGGCGGTGGTGCAGGCCTTCCGCGCCGGCATCGACGCGGCCATGGCGGGACGGCCGCTGCCCGACATCGATCTCGACCGCATCACCGAGGGCGGCCGCCAGACCACCGGCGCCTATGAGAGGGCGTGGCGATGAACGGCGACCGGCCGCTGTCCCCCGCCCACCTGACGCTGGGTCCGGTGCTGTTCAACTGGGCGCCCGAGGCCCTGCGCGACTTCTATTTCCGCATCGCCGACGAGGCCGACGTGGATACCGTCTGCGTCGGCGAGGTGGTGTGCTCGAAGCGCACGCCCTTCTTCGCTCCCTTCCTGCCCGAGGTGATCGAGCGCCTGGCCGCCGCCGGCAAGGAAGTGGTGCTGTCCTCGCTGGCCCTGATCATGACCGGGCGCGAGGCCGAGCAGGCGCGCGAGCTGGCGGCCGGCGGCGGCTGGCTGGTCGAGGCCAACGACGTCTCGGTGGCCGGCATGCTGGCCGGGCGGCCCTTCGCCGTCGGCCCGCTGGTCAACGTCTACAACGAGGGCACCCTGGCCTATCTCGAATCCCTGGGCGCCATCCGCACCTGCCTGCCGGCCGAGCTGCCCGCCCCGGTGATCGGCACCCTGGCCAAGGCGGCGGCCGGCGAGATCGAGGTCCAGGCCTTCGGACGCATCCCGCTGGCCATCTCGGCCCGCTGCTACCACGCCCGCTCGCGCAAGCTGGCCAAGGACGGCTGCCAGTACGTCTGCGCCGAGGACCCCGACGGCATGGCGGTCGACACCCTGGACGACGAGCCGTTCCTGGCGGTCAACGGCACCCAGACCATGTCCTACCATTACCTCGACCTGCTGGGCGAGCTGGCGGCGTTGCGCGCGGCCGGCGTTCGCCGCTTCCGGCTGTGGCCGCAGATGGTGGACATGGTGGCGGTGGCCCGGCTGTTCCGCGACACCATGGCCGGCACCGTCGATCCCGACGATTCCTGCGCCCGCCTCGCCACCCTGTGCCCGCGGGCCGAATTCGCCAACGGCTATGTCCACGGCCGCGAGGGCCACCTGATGGTCGAGGCCGGAAGGTAAACTGGCAGTCTTGTGACGGTGCCGCGTCCCCGGCATACTAGGCCCCGGGGCACAGCCCGATCCCGCGCCGTGGATTTGCGCGGGCGACGGCGTCGCATCGGGGAACGGAGATGGCAGCGGCCGGCAGCGCGGACGACACGGAAAGCACCGTCGTCAAGTTCGAACACAAGTTCTTCCAGTCCTTTGAGGACCTCTACTTCCGCCTGACCGATGTCGGCGAGGCGGTGGCGGTGGTCAAGCTCGCCGACAACGAGGCCATTCTGGGCTTCGACGGCATCAAGCGCGAATTCGGCCTGACCGCCGAGACCGCCGATGGCCGCATGCTCGACAAGGTGGCCGAGGGCCTGGCCTTCGTGCGCGGCCTGCGCATCGGCGACGAGCTGCCCAAGGAAATCCTGACCCGCGAGGCGTCGTGGGAACCCACCGAGCGCCACCGCCGCATCGCCCACCAGCGCCTGACCATGCAGTTGGTCACCTGGCTGACCGGAAACGAGCACATCTTCACCTCGCCCGAGGAGTTGATGCAGGTGGCCGAGGACCCGCAGGTCAAGAAGAACATCAGCCTCGCCTTCTCCGAGGCGGCCGAGGAACTGGGCCTGGGCCGCGACAACCGCGAGGAGGTGGTGAAGTACATCGAGGCGCTGGCCAAGGAGCTGGCCTATATCGAGGCCGAGCGCGACCTTTTCGCCGAGGTCAAGAAGGTGGACGAGAAGGTCCAGGGCTTCCGCCGCCTCTATTCGTCCGACCGCGGCATGATCGAGACCACCGACCAGGTCGCCCGCCTGTCGCAGCGGGCGCTGAAGGTGTTCCAGGACTATTTCGACCAGGTCGACGCCCAGACCGGCGAGATCCTGGCCATGCTGAAGAACATCGACAACCAGGTCGACTACATCCGCTCGGTCCGCGACGAACTGTTCCGCCGCCTGCTGCCCTGGGAGGACATCGTCCGCGTATGGAAGTCGATCTTCGTGGTGCGCTCGGACGATAACATCCTGCGCATCCGCGACCTCTACCAGTTCCTGGCGCCGCGCTTCATGCAGGTCAACGACTGGGTGCTGGTGACCAAGCGCGGCTTCGAGAAGAAGAAGAACATCGGCGGCGTGCTGCGCTGGTAGGCGGGGTCCGACGGCAAGCCGGCGTTTTTCCGCCCCCCGTCAGGTCGATGGACCGAGGCGCGGCAGCGACACCATGAAGCGGGTGCCGCCGTCCGAAGCCGGCTCGATCCAGATGCGTCCGTGGTGGTGCTCGACGATCTTGCGGCAGATGGCCAGGCCCATGCCGTTGTCCTCGACCCACACCAGCCACTGATCGGCCTCGGCCCGGCAGCCCACCGCGATGCGGCGCGGGCGGTCGTCGCGGTGGCGGCCGGTGCGCGAATAATCCAGCAGGTCCAGGATCAGGCGCAGGCAGCTGGTCACCATGCGCAGCGGCTAGAGCCGGATGCTATCAGGTTGAATCCGCCTCTAAATCAATAAATTAGAGTGCGATTCAGACATTAGGTCGGCGCACCCCGTGCGCCGACCTAATGTCATCGCGCTCTAGCGCAGGTGGTGCGAGGCGACATAGGCGGACTGTTCCAGCTCGGAATTGATGCGCGCCAGTTCGGTGGCCGCGCTTGACCTCGGTCCAGCGGTCGAAGGAGCGCCGCGGCAGGCTGAGGGCGCCGGGCCTGTGCACCGGCTCGCGGGCACAGACGTCGCCACCCGGACCGAGCAGGGCGTGATTCGGCGATGGCACACCACCGCCGCCGTTTCACATCCATTTACATAACGATGGTATTATATTCGGCCGAGGCATCCGCATTGGGGGAGAAGGGCAGATGGCCATGCTTTCACGCCGCACCGTCGTCACCGGCCTGACCGCGCTTCCGCTTGCCGCGGCATTGCCGTTCCCGGCCCGGGCGGCCGACGAGCTGCTGATCTTCTGCGGCATCACCATGGTCAAGCCGATCAAGGAGATCGCCGGCCTGGTCGAGGCCCGCCACGGCACCCGCTTCACCATCAGCCAGGGCGGTTCCGAGGATCTGTACTCGGCGCTGAAACTGGCCCACCAGGGCGACATCTACTTTCCCGGCGCGGCGTCCTACCGCCAGCAATTCCTGGGCGACGGGCTGCTGGGCGAGGCGGTGCCGGTGGGCTACAACGTCGCCGCCCTGATGGTCGCCAAGGGCAACCCCAAGCGAATCAAGGCCGATATCGGCGAGTTGCTGCGCCCGGATCTGGCGGTGGTGGTCTGCAACCCCGAGACCGGCAGCATCGGCGCCGAGACCAAGCGCATCCTCGACCGGGCCGGCACGCTCGACAAGGTGATGGCGCGCTCGGTCTTCCTCGCCACCGATTCGCGCAACCTGATCCAGGCCATGAAGAACCAGCAGGCGGACCTGATCCTGAACTGGCGCGCCACCGCCTTCTTCCCGGAGAACCGCGAGATCGTCGACGTCATCGACCTCGATCCGGCGATCTCCCAGCCCAGCAAGCTGGAGCTCAACCTGCTGACCTTCTCGAAGAATCCCGATGGGGCGCGCCGCTTCATGGCGCTGGCGGCCTCGCCCGAGGGACAGGCGATCTTCCGCCGGCACGGATTCCTCGACGCCGCCATGCGCGGCGACACCTAAGGCGGACCTCGGCGGATGACGGACACGACCGGGTTCCACCCGCTGGCCCGTCTCGGGCTGATGCTGCTGTCGTTCCTGATCGGCTTCATCCTGCTGATCGGGACGCATCTGGTGTTCTCGGAACTGATCGAGGAGCAGGACCGCTCGAGCCGGAACGAGAAGGCGCGGCTCGCCATCGGCGAGCTGATCATCCAGGACATCGCCCGCATCGAATCCAGCATCTACCGGCTGGCCACCATCACCAATCCGCAAAGTCTCGACCTCGCCCGCGACGAGACCAAGGCGCAGATCCTGGCCATGGGCCGCCGCCTCGACGTTCTCGAGGACGGCGGGACGGTGGTCGAGGTGATCCGCCTGAACATGGAGGACCGGGAGGAAATGTCCCGCTCCATCCAGTACGCCGTCCCGGAGGTCCGCCAGGGCGTGCTGCTCGAGATCGTCGAGCTGCGGCCCAAGCTGTTCGAACTCGACCGTCGCGTGAACGCGCTGAACGCCATGCTGGTCGAACGCAACCGGCTGCTCGCCGAGGGCGCGGCGCTCGAGGCCATGGCCCGGGTCCAGACGGAACTGCGCAAGTTCTCGTCGCAGCTGCTGCGCATGCGCGAGAATGCCGGCCGGCTGTTCTTCCAGGCCAGCGAGCGCCTGGAGGCGCTGGAGGCCGAGATCGCCTCGCGCAAGGCCCGCTACCGCATCATCGAGATGGCCATGGTCGCCGCCACCATCCTGGCGGTGCTGGCCCTGGCCGCACTGGTGTCGAAGCAGATCCTGGACGCCAACGCCACCCTGGGCAGCACCATCGACGATTTGCGCCGGGCCAAGATCGACGCCGACGCCGCCAGCCAGGCCAAGTCGGAATTCCTGGCAACGGTGAGCCACGAGATCCGCACCCCCATGAACGGCATCATCGGCATGACCAGCCTGCTGCTGGACACCGAGCTGTCGCGCGACCAGGCCCATTACGCCAACACCGTCCGGGTGTCGGCGGAATCGCTGCTGTCGATCATCAACGACATCCTGGACTTCTCGAAGATGGAGGCCGGCAAGCTGGAATTCGAGGTGACCAGCTTCGAGCTGGCGCCGCTGGTGGAGGGGGTGGTCGATATCCTGGCGCCACGGCTGCGCGAGAAGGGCATCGACCTGGCCTATGCCCTGCCCTCCGGGTCGGACGGCCTGTTCCTGGCCGATGCCGGCCGGCTGCGCCAGGTGCTGCTCAATCTGGCCGGCAACGCGGTGAAGTTCACCGATGCCGGCGGCGTCGCCATGCTGTTCGACCTGGCCCCAGGCGTCGCCGGCGTGCCGCTGCTGACGGTGAACGTCCGCGACACCGGCATCGGCATCCCCGAGACGGCCAAGGCCAGGCTGTTCGGGACCTTCACCCAGGCCGAGGCGTCGACCTCGCGCCGTTTCGGCGGCAGCGGCCTCGGCCTGGCCATCTGCAAGCGCCTGGTCACCGCCATGGGCGGCCATATCGGCTTCGACAGCCGCGAGGGCAAGGGCAGCACCTTCTGGTTCGAGGTGCCGCTGCCCCGGCATGACGGGCCGGCGAGCGTCCCGGCGCAGCCGCCCCTGGCGGGCGCCCGGGTGCTGGTGGTGGAGCCGCTCGACCTCGCCCGCGAGACCCTGGAACGGCAGCTCGCGACCTGGGGCGCCGAGGTGGTGGCGGCCCCCGACGCCGCCGCCGCCGCCGCCCTGGTGCGGACGGCGCGCGAGCGCGGCGCGGCGGTGGACGCGGTGCTTTGCGCCCATCCCCTGGCCGGCATGACCGCCCTCGACTTCGCCGCCGTCCTGCGCGCCCACCCCGCAACCCGGGCGCTGCCGGTGCTGCTGGCCAGCGCGGTGCCGCCCGCCGACATCGTCGCCGCCGCCGCGTCCGCCACCATCGCCCAGGTGATACCCAAGCCCATCCGTCAGGCCTCGCTGCTGGCGGCGCTGCTGTGCGCCCTGGGCCGCGGCACCGTGGCGGGCGGCGGCGGCCCGGCGCCCCAGGCCGAGGAGGACGTGCCACCGGCGCAACCGCTGCGCATCCTGGTGGCCGAGGACAATGCCATCAACCAGCAGGTGGCGGTCGGGCTGCTGACCAAGCTGGGCCACCGCGCCGACGTCGCCGGCGACGGTGGCGAGGCGGTCGGCCTGGTCGCCTCGGGCGACTACGACCTGGTCCTGATGGACATGCAGATGCCGCGCGTCGACGGGCTGGAGGCGACCCGCCAGATCCGCGCCATGGCCGGGGCGAAGGCGACGGTGACCATCATCGCCATGACCGCCAACGCCATGGCCGCCGACCGCGACGCCTGCCTGGCGGCGGGCATGAACGACTTCATCGCCAAGCCCATCGACCGCCGCCGCCTGGCCGCCACCCTGCAGCGCTGGGGCGAGGGCGGACGCCCGCCGCCGCCGCCGCGGCCGGACAAGGCGCCGGCGGCCGAGGCCGACGACGGCGACATCGACATCGACATCGAGCCCGAGGTGGATGGGGAGGCCCAGGACGAGTTGTGCGACGCACTGGGGGTGGAGGACTTCCGCGACCTGCTGAAGCGCTTCCGCGACGGCCTGCCCGGCCGCGTCGCCGCCATCGAGACGGCGGCCCAGACGCCCGCCGCCCTGGTGCCGGCCGCCCATGCGCTGAAGGGGGCGGCGGTCAATCTCGGCTTCATCCGGCTGTCCGGGCATTGCAGCCGCATCGAGGCGGCGGCCCGGGACGGTCAGCCGGCGAGCGCCGAAACCATCGCCGAACTGAAACGCCTGGCCGGGCGGGTGCAAGCGGCCATCAGCCGGCCGGTTTAGCCACACCCATCCGGGTGACGACGATCAGCAGGTCGTCGCCGCAGGACTCGACGCTTTCCAGGAACCGTTCGCCGATATGGGCGGCCAGGCCGGGCCCGCCCGGCCACTCGCGCACCCGTTCGGCGACCCAGGCCTGGACCTCCTCCTCGGGCGGATCGCCGGGGAAATGCTCGATCAGCGCGTCGCTGAACCACACCACCCGGTCGCCTGGCGCCACCGCGACCTCGCGGTGCTGGCGCGGCGGCGATTCCAGCAGACCGAACGGCAGGCCCGAGAGGTTCAGCAGATCGACGCCGCCGTCCTCGCGCACCAGGACGGCGTCGCGCAACCCGCCCGAGACCCATTCGATGCGGCCCCGCGCGGCATCCAGCACCACGGCGACGGCGGCGACCAGCCCGGGCAGATCGCGCCGCAACAGCTTGAGCCGGCGGTCGAGATGGGCGGCAACCGCGACCGGATCGTCGATGAAATGGGGCGGCGGCAGCAGCAGCGTGTGGACGCCGAAGGCCCGCACCGCCGCGGCGATGCCGTGGCCGGAAACGTCGGCCAGCAGCATGGCGGCGCGGCCGTCGGGCAGCGGCCACAGATGCCACAGATCGCCGCCGATGGTGGTGCAGGGGCGGATGAACCAGTCGGCGTCGATGCCGGCGGCGGCCAGCCCGGCCAGGGTCTCCTGATGCGGCATCAGCGCCTTGGCCACCAGCCAGGCATCGGCCAGCTCGCTTTCGACGCGGGCCTGGTAGGCCCGCAGCTCCCGCGACATGCGGGCGTTGGCGGCATGCACCCTGACCCGCGCCACCAGCTCGCGCGCCTCCAGCGGCTTGGAGATGATGTCGGTGCCGCCCGCCCCGAACGCGTCGAGCCGGTCCTGGCGGTCGGTCAGCGCGGTCTGGAAGATCACCGGCAGCTCGGCCAGGGCGGGCGTGGCGCGGATGTGGCGGCACACCTCATAGCCGTTCATGCCCGGCATCATCACATCCAGCAGCACGCAATCGGGGACGGTGGCGGCCATCACCGCCAGCGCCTCCTCGCCGCCGCCCACGGCGATCACCCGGCCGCAGCCGGCCCGCTGAAGGATCTGGGTGATGAGGGCGCGGTTGATCTCAAGATCGTCAACCACCAGCACGGTGACGCCGTCCAGGCCCGGCTGGGCGGACGGGATGCGCGACGAGGGCGACGAGGGCGACGACACGGGGAACTCCGGCGGGTCAGACGGCGGGAGAGTAGCACCACGGCGGCGCGGGCGGAATGCCGAGGCTGGCGCATGGGTGGGACGACGGCAAAGGGGGTTTGCCGATCGGCGCCGCTCGCCTATAACGGTGGAATCCTTGCCGCCGGTTAGGGGATCTCGCGTGAGGACGTCCGTCTGGGTCGCCGTCGTCTGCCCGCCCACAAGGCGGGTGCTGGTCGCCAAGCGCGCCCAGGTGGCCCGCAATGCCGGAATGTGGAACTTCTTCGGCGGCGGCCTCGACCGCGGCGAGGTGCCCCTGCGCGCGGCGCGGCGCGAGCTGCACGAGGAGGCCGGGCTGCTGGTGCCGCCCAGCCGGCTGGTGCCGCTGGGCGCGGCGGTGACCACCGGCAAGCGCAACCTGCTCTACGGCCTGTCCCTGCCCGAGGAATTCGAGCCGGTGCTCAACGAGGAGAGCGACGAGGGCCGCTGGCTGCGCCTGACCGAACTCAAGTCGCACCATCCCCTGCACGAACCCACCCGCTACCTGGTTCACCATGTCGAGGCCTGGCTGCTGTCCCTGGGCGGCGGCCGCGCCGTCATCGGCACCGCCCCGTCCACCCTGGGCGGCGGCGAACGCCGCGTGGCGGCCGGCCTGGGAACGGCGGCCGGCCCGGGATCGGCCTGACGTGGACGAAAGCGCCCCCGGCTTCTACGGCAGCTATGCCAGCTACAAGGGCTACGTCACGCCCGCGCTGGGGACCAAGCAGATGCGCCGCTTCGACGCGCTGGTGTGGGACCCGGGCGAATGCCGGGCGGACATGCGCTTTCTCGAGATCGGCTGCGGCACCGGCGCCTTCCTGGCCTATCTGGCGGCCAAAGGCTGTGGCGAGTTCCTCGGCATCGACCACGACCCGGCCCTGGCCGCGGTGATCCCCGAAACCGCCCGCGACCGCTTCCGCTGCCAGGACCTGCGCCAGGCGCTGAGCCAGGCCGGCCCGGGAAGCCTGGATCGGGTGGTGGCGCTGGACGTGCTCGAGCATTTCACCCCCGACGAGGCGCTGGATCTGGTGGCGGCGGTGGCCGGGGCGCTGGCCCCGGGCGGGCGGATGATCGTCAAGGTCCCCAACGCCGCCTGTCCGTGGGGACTGCAATACCAGTTCGGCGACCTCACCCACCGCACCGCCTTCACCCCGCTGTCGCTGCGCCAGCTGGCCGACGCCGCCGGCCTGCGGATGATCGCGGCGCGCCCGGTGCGCCAGGGCTCGCGCCGGCGGCTGTTCACCGACGCCCTGGTCCATCGCTTCCTGTCCTGGGCGCTGCTGACCCCGCCGGAGATCTGGACCGCCAACCTGGTGGCGGTGTTCGAGGCGGGGGAGTAAGGGGACAAGGGGAATTCCCCCCATCCAAAACAGAATCGCCCCGCTGCCCGGGACGTAAGTCCCGGGGCGGGGCGATAAAACCCGTGCCTTCGCCGTCAGATGATGGCGACGGTGTCGGCCTGCGGACCCTTCTGGCCCAAGGTGGTGGTCACGCGGACCCGCTGGCCGCTTTCCAGCGCCTTCAGGCCCGAGCGCTCCAGCGCCTTGATGTGGACGAACACGTCCTTGCCGCCTTCATCGACCTGGACGAAGCCGAAGCCCTTCTCGGCCGAGAAGAACTTGACCGTGCCCTCGACCGTCTGGCTGGGGCCGCGATCGGCGCGCGGGGCGCGCGGAGCGGTGGCGGCGGCGGTCGAGCTGTCGATCTCGTGCACCATGACCACCTGCGGGCCGCGGTTGCCCTGGCCGAGATCGCACACGATGGTGGCGCCTTCGGCGATCTGGGTCATGCCGGCACGCTCGAGCGCCGAAATGTGCAGGAACGCATCCGGGGTACCGTCGGCCGGAGCGACGAAGCCGAAGCCCTTCGAGGCATTGAACCACTTCACGGTGGCGGTCACATTCGCCTGGGTCACCGCCTGGCGGTCGAAGCTGCTGGGTGCAGCCATGCGCGGGGGACGCGGCTCGTAGCCGCCCATGTCGCCGCCAAAGTCGTCCCGCCGTCCGCGATCCCGCGAGCGGCCACCATGATTATCTCGGTTCCATGCCATGTGTCGTTCTCATCGATAGAAAAAAAACATAACCCACGCTCACGCGTGGGTCATCCCGGCCCTTGCCAAATGGCGCGAAGCACGGTCTGAACCTATATCATTACCCGAGAATCTCGCCTGCGCCTAGGGGCTTGCGACGAATCCCCCGGAATCGCCCTATTATTTTTCGATGACGGCCGCCGCGTCCGCCTGCCGCCGGGGTTGATCTGATTCGATCATCCGCTTGTGCAGCCAACGGATGATGGCCACCGTGATGATCGCCGAAAACACCACGTCGGACAGGAAGTGCCCGCCCTGGGCGATGCGCACGAATCCCACCATCATGCCGAACCCTAGGGCCGCCGCCACCGCCGCCGGACGCCAGGCGGGCGGTGCCAGCAGCGCCACCGCCACCGGCCAGAACCCCAGCGCGCCGTGACCCGACGAGAACGAGCAGTTCCTGTCGCACTGGTCCGACAGCACCAGCGGCGGCACGAAATAGTTTTCGCCGCCGAACTCGCGGATGGTGGACGGGCGCGGCCGCCCCCACGAATCCTTGAGGATAAGGTTGACCACCAGCCCCGGACCCAGCGCCATGGTCAGGGCGAGATAGGCGGCGACCCGGCCGGTGATGCCGAAGATGGCCTCCTTCAGCCACAGCCCCGCCGCCCACACCACGCCGACATAGCCCAGGCCGGCGAACAGGAAATAGGGCATGGAGCGGCGCACCCATTCGTAGAAGGGCTCGCTGCGGGCGGGAAACATCTTGCGTTCGGGCAGGTAGAACCAGCCCGACACCGTGAGGTCGATCTGCGGCAGCAGGATCAGCGGCACCACCAGCGCCGCCGTCCAGCGCCAGGGATGGGCCTCGATGGAGTGCCACAGGCGCGCCAACGGGTTGGTCATCGGTCGTATCCCTTGAACCCGGCCAGCCGCCAGACCGTCAGGTCGCGGGCATAATCGGCATGGATGGGGACGTGGATGTCGGCCAGCTTCTCGACGGTGGCGAAGCGCCGGGGCAGGTCGCCCGGGAGCAACGAATCCTCGGTGACGAAGATGGTCTCGGCGGCGCCGGCTTCCAGCCGGGTGGTCTGGTCGAAATGGTCGCGGACGGCGCCGGTGGGGTTCCACTTGACCGCGTCGAAGGGATGCGGCCGGACGTAATAGGTCAGCGTCGCCAGCACCTTGCGTTCGTCGGCCAGCAGCCGGGCGCCGGGGTGGGCGGCCAGGATGGCGGAGACCTGACGGCCGACCTCGTCCCAGCCCTTGATCCGCTTCTCGATGTCCCAGCGAGCGCTGTCGGGCAGCCCCAGCACCGGGCGCAGGGCGTCGAGATTGACCACCAGCCCGGCCGCCGCCAGGTGCAGCGCCACCGAAAGCGCGGCCAGGCGCGGCGCCCGCGCCGCCAGCCAGGCCGACACCAGCAGGGTGGCGGCGACATAGGCCGGCGCCGTCCAGTTGGCGTTGGCGCGCGACAGCAGGCTTTCGGCGGTCATCACCGCCAGCACCGGCAGCGCGAAGGCGGCGAGCAGGCGGACGCGGCGGTCGGCCCCGGCGCGGAAGGCCGGCACCAGCGCCGCCGCCAGCACGGCGATCAGGATGGGGCCGAACACCGCCGCCTGGCCGAGGACGAATTCCGCCAGCTTGTCGGGATGGAACAAGCTGCCGCCCAGATTGGCGTTGTCGCGGGTATGGGCGTAGGAGACGAAGCCGTTGGCGGCGTTCCACAGCCCGTTGGGGGCGTAGACCAGCAGCCCGAGGCCGAGCGCCAGCCACGGCCCGCCGCCCCGGAGCAGCCGCCGCGCCTCGCGGTCCCAGGCCAGCCAGACCGCCAGCGACAGCACGAAGAAGGCCATGGCGTATTTGGCCAGCAGGCCGATGCCGAAGGCCAAACCGAGCAGCACCCACCAGCGGTTCGGACCGGGGCCGGCGCGTTCGGCCTCGACCAGGAACAGCAGCGCCGCCGCCCAGGCCAGCAGCAGGAACGGATCGGTGGTGATGACCAGGGACGACAGCGACACCGCCGGCAGCGAGATCCACGCCGCCCCCGCCCAGGCCCCGGCGCTGCCGCCGAACAGCCGCCGGCCCAGGCTCACCAGGACCAGGGCGGTGCCGAGATGGGCCAGGGCCGAGCCCAGCTTCACCGCCCCCTCGCCGTCGCCGAACATGGCGGTGGTGGCGGCGATGACCCAGGCCACCAGCGGCGGCTTCGAGTAGTAGCCGAGCTGCAGGGTCTGCGCCCAGGCCCAGTACTGCGCCTCGTCGAACGACAGGTTGGGCGGGTCGAAGGCCAGCAGCGCCAGGCGCCACAGGGTGACCAGGACGATCAGGCCGTAGGCCAGGGTTTCGGCGCGGCGGGACGGGGCGGCCACAGACATGGGCTGAGGGATTATCATCCCGCCGGAGGGAAGGCAATTGTCAAGGCCGGGGCCGCCCCCCCTCAGGCCGCATCCGGGGTCTTGGGCAGCGCGAACGAGAAGGTGCTGCCGGTGCCGGGCTGCGATTCGACCCAGATGCGGCCGCCGTGGTGCTCGCAGATCTTGCGACAGGCGGCCAGGCCGATGCCGGTCCCCTCGTACTGCTCGTGGCTGACCAGGCGCGAGAACACCCCGAACAGCCGGCCGATCTCATTCTCGGCGATGCCGATGCCGTTGTCGGTCACCGAGATCACCCAGTGGTCGCCGCCGTCGCGGCACGCCACCGCGATCGCCGGCGGCGCGTCGGGGCGGCAGAACTTCAGCGCGTTGGCGATCAGGTTCTGGAACAGCCGCTCCATCTCGGCCTCGGAGCCGATGACGGCGGGCATGGATTCGGGCAGGGACACCGTCGCCTCCGCCGCCTCGATGTCGGCGCCCAGCCCCTGCACCGCGCGGTCCAGCGCCACTGCCAGATCGACCTCGGCCGGACGGACCCCCTCGCGCCCGATGCGGGAATAGTCCAGCAGGGCGACGATCATGCGGTCGAGGCGGGAGGCGCCCTTGACCACGAAATCCAGCCACTCCTTCTCTTCGGCGTCGCAGCGGTCGCCCAGCTTGCGGGCCAGCAGGGTGACGAAGCCGCTGATGGTGCGCAGGGGCTGACGCAGATCGTGCGAGGCGACATAGGCGAAATGTTCGAGCTCGTCGTTGGAGCGGCGCAGCTCCATCTCCATGGTCTTCTGGCGGGTGATGTCATCGACGACCCAGACGATGCCCAGATCCGGCGCGTCCGGATTGATCATCCGGGCGGCGACGTGGACCCAGAGGCGGGGGCCGTTGGCGCGCTCGATCTCCAGATCCGCCCGGAAGGTCTCGCCGGCCAGCAGCTGCGGATAGGCGGCGCGGCCGATCTCGTCGTACTGGGCGTCGGAGCGGTAGATGGCCCGGGTGGTGTTGCCGATCAGCTGGTCGCGGCCGAGGCCGACCATGGCGCAGAAGGTGCCGTTGACCTCCCGCACGGTGCGGTCGGGGGCCAGGATGATGATCCCCGCCGGGGTGTTGTCGAGGATGGCCTGCATCTTGGCGGCCAGGTCGTGGACCTCGTGCTCGCGCCGACGGCGGTCCACCAGGCTGTCGCGGAAGGCGATGACCGCGTTGGCCATCCGGCCGATCTCGTCGGTACGGGCGCTGGGCGCCTGCGCGATGCCGACATTCCCCGCCGCCAGGGCCTGCAGGTCGCGCTGGATGTGGCCCAGCGGGCGCAGCAGGCGGATGATGATGACGTAGAGCGCCGCCAGCCCGACCACCAGCGCCACCCCGCCGGCCGCCAGGGACAGCGTCATGCGCCGCTCGGCACGGGCGGCGTGGGCGGCGGCGAAGGTCGCGCTCTCGGTGGTGGCAGCCTTCAGGAACCCGGCGATGGAATCCAGCGCCGGCACCGCGGCGCGGGTGTACTCGGCGGTGGTGACCGGCGGCGGCCCGCCGTCCCGCGACGCCTTGATGACGGCGTCCTCGACCGGCCGGAAGCGCCGGAAGAATTCGGTATCGACCGCCGCCAGCGCCTCGGCCAGCCCGGTGCTGCGGGTCAGCTCGACCTCGCGCCGCAGCGCATCCCAGGCGGCGTCGCCGCGCCCGCGCAGGGCCATGGAATCGGCCAGGGTGGCTGCGTCCAGCGGCTTGCCCGCCAGGGCGGCGGCATAGCGCGACGATTCCAGCCCGACCGCCTCGCGCAGGTCGAAGGCCAGCAGCTTGATGCGGCTCAGGTCGCGGAAGGCCGGCAGGAAGCGGTCGCGCTGCTGCGCGGTGGCGGCGACCAGCCCGGTGATGTCCTTCAGGAAGGCGGTCAGGGCGCCGACCCACCGCTTCGCCAGATCGGGCGGGCGCTGCTCGCGCGGCAGCGCCATGGCCGCGTCGGCTTCCAGCCGCAGCGCCGCAACCCGGCGATGGCCGTCCTGCACCGCCGCCAGGTCCGGTCCGCCATTGTCGCGCAGCAGGGCGAAGGCGGCGGCCAGGCCCTCTTCCGAGGCCTGGCGGCGGGCCGCCAGGAAGGCGCGATTGTCGTCGCCCACCGGGCCGGCGGCGGTCAGCACGACATTGGTGCGGCCGCGCTCGAAGGCCAGGTTCTGGGCCGCCTGCAGCAGATTGTCGACGGTGGCGTTGACCACCAGCATCTCGCGGGCGCCCTGGTGCTGGGCCCACTGGCCCGACACCTCGCGGGCGACGAACACCGCCACCACCGCCACCAGTGCCGCAACCAGGATGGTGACCAACACCCGCGACGAATATCGCAGTTTCGTCCAGACCACTGTGCCGACCCCCAAAGCCGCCCTGTCCCGGGCGGCCTCCCGTGTATCCCGAATGCTATACGCCCGTGCCCCGATGGGGAAGCGCCAAGCTGTGCGTTCCGCCTCAGTCGTGGCTGCGGTGCATGGCGAAGGCGATCTTGTCCACATAGGCCAGGATCAGCGCCGAGACCACGAAGGCGAGGTGGATCACCACCAGCCACAGCAGCTTGTCGTTGGCGATTTCCTGGGCGTTCACGAAGGCCTTCAGCAGGTGGATCGACGAGATGGCGACGATGGAGGCGGCCACCTTGATCTTCAGGGTGCCGGCATCGACCTTGCCCATCCACGACAGCTGGTCGCCGCCGCTCGCCGCCTCGATGCGCGAGACGAAGTTCTCGTAGCCCGACAGCACCACCATCACCACCAGGTTGGCGACCAGAGCGAGGTCGATCAGGCCCAGCGCGGTCAGCACCAGATCCGCCTCGGTCATGGCCGGCAGGCGCGGCACCAGATGGACCAGCTCCTGGAGCAGCTTGAAGCCGAATGCCAGCAGCAGCAGCGTCAGCCCGACGTAAAGCGGGGCCAGCAGCCAGCGTCCCCAGAACAGGAACCGTTCGATGGTGGTCTCGACCAGGCCGGCGGCCGGGTTCCGTTCGTGGGACATGGCCTCCCCCTTCTCGTGGCGCGGCCACCTTGTACCCCAGGTTGCGCCGGCGCGGAAGGGGGAGGCGAGGCCCTCAGTCGCGGTCCATGTCCTCGACCAGGCCGCGGATGCGGGCGCGCATGTCGCTCAGCTGCAAAGACAGCCGGGTCAGCACGTCGGCGACGGCGTCGGCCTTGCGGGCGAAGGCCAGCTGCTCGGCTCCGTCCGCCCGCACGGATCGGGCGCCGGACTCGATGCGCGACAGCAGCAGCGTGGACATGCGCGCGGCGTTGGTGAGACCGCGCAGATGCCAGGTCAGGGAATTGGCGTCCAATGCGGGAAAGGGCACCACGGTGCCAGGAGAAGCGGTCATTCCAACCCTCCCAGACCCCTCGTGTCCCACCCCCGAAATCCGCAGGACGAAATTCGGGGATAAGCAGGCCACGACTTTGTTGAACCGTGTGGTGATTCTGAAGTTCGCAACCTGCTGCGAATTTCAGGATCACCACACCACGAGCCGGGATCGGCTCGGTTCGGGATATGTGGGGCGATGATCGCGGTTTGTCGCCGAAATGTCAAATTACACCCGGTCGCGCCGGGGTCCGTGCCGCCATGCAGGAATAACGTGGGACGGTTTAACGATTCGGTCGCGGTCCCGACATCGGCCTGCCATGGACTCCCGCTAGAGTCGGCCCGCTTTCCGTATGGGATGGATGGCAGGAGGCGGACGATGAAATCGGTGAAGATCGGAGCGCTGATCACGGTGCTCGGCGCGGTCCTGGTGGCCACCCTGATCGGCCTGGTGGCGACCAGCGTGGTGACCATCGAGCGGCTCAAGGTGGGCGGCCCGGTCTACGGCCGGATCGTCGATGTCAAGGATCTGGTGGCCGACATCCTGCCGCCACCGGCCTACATCATCGAGTCCTACCTGGAAACCACCCTGGCCCTGAACGATCCGGCCTCGGCTCCGGCCCGGGCCGAGCGCCTGAAGGTGCTGCGCCAGGATTACCAGACCCGCCAGGCCTTCTGGTCGGCCCGCGAGATGGACCCGGTCCTGCGCGAGAAGCTGACGGTGGGGTCCCATGCCTTCGTCGAACGGTACTGGACCGAACTCGAGGGCACCTTCCTGCCCGCCCTGGCGGCGGGCGACGACGCGGCGGCGCGGCAATCCTACGGCGAGCTCACCCGGCTGTACGGCCAGCACCGGGCGGTGGTCGACGACGTCGTCGCCGGCGCCAACCGCCTGGGCGCCGAGACCGAGGCCTATGCCGCCGGCCAGGTGTCGGGCCTGACCGCCCTCGAATACGCCGTCGCCGCGCTGGCCCTGGCGCTGGCCCTGGGCGGCGTCGCAGTGCTGATGCGCCGCGTCATCCGGCCGCTGGTGGCCATGACCGGCACCATGGTCGAGCTGGCCGGCGGCCGTCTCGAGGTGGACATCCCCGGCCTCGGGCGCGGCGACGAGATCGGCGCCATGGCCGGGGCGGTCGAAATCTTCCGCCGCAACGCCGTCGAGCGGCTGCGCCTGGAGGCGGCCGAGAAGGAGGCGATCGCCCGCCGCGCCCGCCGCCAGGAGCGCATGGACGACCTGACCCGGGTGTTCGACCAGGCCGTCGTCGCCGTCATGGGAACGGTGGCCGAGGCCGCCGCCCGCATGGGCGAGCTGGCCCAGGCCATGAGCGCCGGGGCGGACGAGACCGAACGCCAGTGCGCCGCGGTGTCCTCGGCCACCGAGGAGGCCAGCACCAACGTCGCCACCATCGCCGCCGCCGGCAACCAGATGACGGCGGCGATCCAGGAGATCTCGGCCCAGGTCAGCCGCTCGGCCACCATCTCGGCCAGCGCCGTCGAGGAGGTCACCGCCACCAACCACAAGATGGAGGCCCTGGCCGCCAGCGCCGCCCGCATCGGCGAGGTGGTGGGCCTGATCAACGACATCGCCGGCCAGACCAACCTGCTGGCGCTGAACGCCACCATCGAGGCCGCCCGCGCCGGCGAGGCCGGCAAGGGCTTCGCCGTGGTCGCCAACGAGGTCAAGGCGCTGGCCAACCAGACCGCCAAGGCCACCGGCGAGATCGGCGCCCAGATCCAGGCCATCCAGGCCGAGACCCACGGCGCGGTGGACGCCATCCAGCGCATCACCGGGGTGATCAACGAGATGAGCGAGATGGCCTCGGCCATCGCCGGCGCCATCGAGGAACAGGGCGCGGCCATGCAGGAAGTGGTGCGCAACATCGATTCCGCCGCGGTCGGCACCCGCGAGGTGGCGGCCAACATCTGCGACGTGGTGGAAACCGCCGGGCGCAACGGCGCCATGGCCCACCGGGTGGAGACGGCGGCGCGCCAGCTGCTGGGCGAGAACGACAGCCTGCGCCGGTCGGTCGAGGACTTCCTGGGCGGCGTCCGGGCGGCGTGAACCGGAAAGCGGAAGGCCCGACTTCGTAAAAAGCCGGGCCTTCCTTCGGGTGGATTGGTCGAGGTCGGGGAACCGCTTCCGCCGCTTTCGCGGCCTTGGCTGTTTCCCAGCCCTTTCCGCTCCATCCATGACAGGGAGATGGGGCGTGCCGGACCGGGGCGCCATCACCCCGAGGCGGTATGCCTAAAGCCGCGAATCCTTCAGCAGCGGTTCCAGCACCGTGCGCAGGATGGATTTCTGGCCGACGATGACCGAGGCGGTGCCGACCATGCCGGGGCGGATGGCGTGTTCGCGGCCCCTGCCGTCCTTCAGCCGCGACTGGTGCACGGCGATCACCGCCTTGTAATAGGTGGCGCCGGTGCGGGCATCGTCGAGGGCGTCGGCGCCGACCATGGTGACCTCGCCGTCCAGGCTGCCGAAGCGGAACGGGTCGAAGGCGGTGAGGCGGACCGAGGCCGGCAGGCCGGTGCGGACATGGCCGATATCCTGGGGCGGAACCCGGGCCTCGACCACCAGCACGTCGTCCAGCGGCACGATGTCGAGCAGGGTGTCGCCCGGCTTGGCCACCTGGCCGACGCTGGTGATGGCGCTGAACTTGACGATGCCGTGGACCGGCGAACGCAGCTCGCTGCGCACCTCGCGGTCGCCGGCCACCGCCATGGTCATGCCGAGGGCGCGGATCTCGTTCTCCACCTTGGCGATCTCGTCGAGCACCCCGGCCCGCCAGCCGCGTTCGAACTCGGCCAGCTTGGCTTCCGATTCGCGCAGCTGGGCGCGCAGGCGCTCGACCGATTCCCTGATGGTGGCGCGGTCGCCCTGCAGCGTCAGCTGCTCGCGTTCCAGGCGCATCACCTCGTCGCGGCCGGCGACGCCGGCTTCCAGGGCGCGGGTCTTGATCGCCATCTCCTCGGCGATCTTGGCGACGGTGCGCGACAGGCCGTCGCCCCGGGTCTCCATCTCGACGATCTCGCGGCGGCGACGCTCGATCTCGCGGCTGATCACGGCGATCTGATCGGTGCGGTGGGCCAGGCGCTCGCTGTGGACGGCGACCTCGCGGCGCATGGTGTCGGCATCGACCTTGACGTCGGCCGGCCAGGAAATGGCGGCGGTGCCGGCCAGGTCGGCCTGCAGCCGGGCGACCCGGGCCTTGGCCGCCGACCACCGCGCCCAACGCTCGGCGTAGTCCTGGGCGCCCTGGGAATTGACCAGGCGCAGCAGCACCGCGTTCTCCTCGACCTCGTCGCCCTCGCGCACCAGGATCTCGCGCACGGTGCCGCCCTCGTAATGCTGGATGTGGCGGACCTGGCTGGAGGGCTCGACCCGCACCGGCACCGCCACCACATCGTCGATGTCGAGCACCGCCGCGCCGCCCAGCAGCACCGCGAAGGTCAGGGCGGCCCACACCAGCAGGGCGGTGGCCGAGGCCGGGGTGAGCCTGGGCGCGGTGCCGAACACCGGATCGCGGAAGGCCGAGGCGGCGGCGCTGACAGTGCCCTTGCGCGGCGTTTTCCGGGTCATGCCCGCACCCCCGCCCGCGCCGCCTCGACCGCGCCGAGGCGGCCGCGATTCATGGCGACGGTGCGCCGCGCCAGGGTCAGCACCGCGGCGCGGTGGCTGATCAGCACCAGGGTGCGCCCCTGCGCGATCTGGTCGAGCACCCCGACGACGCGGCGCTCGCTGGCCTCGTCGAGGCCGTTGGTGGGCTCGTCCAGGATCATCACCGGGGCCGGGCGCAGGCAGGCGCGGGCCAGGGACAGGAACTGGCGCTGGCCGCCCGACAGGTTGCGGCCGCCATCGGCGACCTCGAATTCCAGGCCCATGCCCGGCGGCATCACCTGCTCGGCGCCGAGGGCGGCCAGCAGCGCCACCATGGCCTCGTCGGACAGGGTGCCGTCCAGGGACAGATTGTCGCGCACCGTGCCCGAGAACAGCAGCGGCGTCTGCGGGCAGGTGGTGACGTGGCGGCGCAGATCGGCGGGGTCGAGGGCGGCGAGATCGACGTCGTCCAGGCGCACCCGCCCCTTCTCGGGCGTCAGCATGCCGGTGAGCAGCTTCTCCAGCGTGCTCTTGCCCGAACCGGGCGGGCCGACCACCGCCAGCCGCTCGCCCGGGGCCAGCGTCAGCGAGACCTCGGACAGCGCCGGATGGGCGGCGCCGGGATAGCGCACCACCACCGCCTCGACCGTCACCCGGCCCTCGGCGGTGGGCTTGTGCACCAGTTTGCCTCGTCCCCGCTCGGTCGGCCGGCTGGTGGCCTCGCGCACCGATTTCAGCGCCACCAGCGCGGCGATGCCCTGGGGCACCACCGCCAGGATCTGCATGGTGGCGCCGGTGAAGCGGGTGGCCAGCATGGTGGCGGCGATGATCACCCCGGCCGACATGCCGCCCTGGATGGCCTCCCAGCCGCCCAGGCCGACGGCGCCCAGCACGGCGAGATTCTGCGCCAGCAATCCCAGGTGCCCGCGCCAGGCCGCCAGGGTGCGGATGGCCCGTGTGGTGGCGGCATGGGCCAGCGCGGCATGGCGGAAGCGCGCCTGCAGCAGGGCCGAGGCGCCGATGCGCCGCGCCGCCTCGGGGTCGGCGAAGGCCTCCCAGCTGGCCTGGTTGCGCCGCGCCGAAGCCGCCGACAGCGAGCGCTGCAATTGCCGCTGGCGGTGCAGCGTCAGCAGGTTGAGGGCGGCGATCAGCAGGTTCATGGCCACCACCGCCGCCGCCACCATGGGGTCGCACAGCAGCAGCCCGATCAGGAACAGCCCGAGGAAGGGCAGGTCGGCCAGCAGCGATACCGCCGCCGCGCCGAAGCCGTCGCGGATGGTGTCGTAATCCTGCAGCAGCCGCAGCAGCTGGCCGGGCGGCGGCGTCGCCCCCTCGTAGCGGGTGGCCAGCACGCGGCGATGGGTGGCGGTGGCCAGGCGGATGTTGCCGGCATGCAGCGCGTCCTCGACGAACAGCGCCCGCAGGCGGCGGAACGCCTGCTCGAACAGCGCCGCCGCGGCGAAGGCGGCGGCCATCACCAGCAGGCTGCGCAGCAGCCCGTGCGGCAGCACGCGGTCATAGACCTGGGCCGAGAAGATGGGGGCGGCCAGGGCCAGCAGATTGGCCAGCAGGCCGGCCAGGGCGGCCCGCCACACGGTGGGCCGCCACGAGGCGAGCAGCGCCCCCAGCGAGGTCGGCACCTGGGTCTCGTCCTCGTCCAGGCGCGGGCGCACGAACAGCACCGGGGCGGCGGCCAGGCCGGGGATGCGCCGGCTCAGGACCAAAGCGCCCTCGGCGGTGAAGGCGATGCAGGGCATCAAATCGTCGGGCAGGGCGCCGGGATCGGCCACCATCTCCACATGGGCGGCCAGGCCGAAGCGCTCCAGCGCCTCGGTCCAGGCCTGCTCGAACCCCTCGGCGCGGCTGGCCCGCACCGCCTCGGCGAGGGCGGTGGGCGACACCGGCTGGCCCTGCTGGCGCAGGCACTGCGCCACCACCTTGGCGTCGCGCTCGACGCGGTCGGCCTTGGGTTTCATTCCCGCCCCTTGGCGCCGCAATCGGGGGCGGCGGGGGCCAACTGGGCGCAGATGCGGGTGGCCTCGGCGGCATCGGCGGCGGTGGCGAACAGGCGCACGAAGCGGCCGCGCGAACCCAATTCGACCGGCTTCATCATCGGCTCGCCGGAGAGGGCCGGATTGCGCTGGCGCAGATCGGCCCAGACCTGGGCGGCGCGCGCCTCGTCACGGTACGAGGCGAGGTAGACCAGCTGGCGCGGAGCGGCGGGAACCGGCGGCGGCTGGATGATGGCCGGTTCCGGCATCGGCGGGGGTTCGAGGGCGGCCTGGGGAATCAACGCCATCGGCGGCGGCGCGGGTGGCGCCGGCGCCGGCATCTCGACCACGGTGGCGACCGGCTCGGGCGGCGGCGGCATCTCGACCACCACGGCCGGCTCCGGCGGCTTGGGTTCCGGCGGCTTCACCATCTCGACGGGCGCCGGCTCGGGCGCCTTCGCCATCTCGACCGGCGCCGGCGCCGGCACATTGATTTTGGGTTCCGGCGCCTTGGCCACCGACGGCGGCTCCTGCAGCGGATTGCGGCCCAGCGCCGAATCCCGCTTGGCCCGCGCCCCCTCCAGGTCGGAATAGATGAGCAGGCGGCGCAACGAGGACAGGGTGCTGGCGGCCTGCGCCTTCATCTCCTCGATCTCGCTGCCGCTGCCGGTCTTGCGGGCGTCGCCCGACAGCTTCCTCAGGCGGCCATCGACCTCGGCCATCTGCTCGGTGAGGCGGAATTCGCGGTAGGCGTGGCGGTACAGGCTGTCGGCCACGTGCACCTGGGTCATCACCGCCATGGCGGTGGCCATGCGCCGCGCCCGGGTGATCTCGGCAGTGGCCTTGGCGTTGCCGATGCGCCGCGGCGCGCTGATCAGATCCGACAGGCTCCACGCCACCTTGAGGCCGGCATCGGCCCACATGGAATTGCGGACGAACGAGCTGGAATCGAAGTGGCCGCCCAGGAACGGGCCGATGCCGGGCACCGTCTTCAGCATCTCGGCGCGCACTTCGTCGACGTCGATGCGGAACTGGCTCTCGTCCACCCGCAGCTCGGGCCGGCCGGCCAGCGCCTCGGCGACCAGGGCGTCCATGTCGGAGCCCGGCTCGCGCACCGTCAGGCCGCCATCCTCCTCCTCCAGCTCCACCAGCCGGAAGCCGGCCGACGAGGTCAGACCCATCAGGCCGGCCAGCTCGGCCCGCGAGGTGGCGGTCTGGCGCTGCATCTCGGCGATCTGGCGCAGGTTGTCGATGATGGCGCGCTGGTGATTGAGCAGCTGCTTGGGATCGCCCACCTGCGCCACCTCGGCGGCGCGGGCCTTGTCGACCGAGTCCTGCAGCCGGTTTTCCAGCGCGCGGTAGCGGCGCTCGGCGGTCTCGTTGACCACCGCCCGCCAATAGGCGATGCGCACGTCCTGGACCAGCACGTGGAGGGCGCGGCGGCGCTTCTCGCCGGCGATGATGGCGCGGTCGTCCTCCTCGCCCGAGCGCAGCACCGCCAGCCCGAGATCGACCATGTTCCACGACAGCGACAGATCGGCGGTGGTCGAGGCGCGGTCCTCGGAGGTGCTCCAGTCGTCGGAGGTGACCCCGGTGCCGGTATCCTTCGAGGTGGTCTCCTTGACCCGCGAGCGCACGGTGGCGGCGCCGCTGAGCGACGCCTGCGGCAGCATGGCGTAGCGGGCGAGCTGGGCCTTGCCGGCGGCCAGCTCGGTCTCCATGGCCTTGACCCGCAAATCGAGGTTGTGGGTCACCGCCAGGCGCACCGCGTCATCGACGGTGAGCGCCCGCGCCGCCAGTTCGGCCGGCAGCTCCTGGCGATGGCGGGCCAGGGCGGTGGACAGGTCGCTCAGCGGCTCGGGCACGGCACAGGCGGCGAGGCCGAGACCGGCGCAGGCCAGCAGGGCGACACGGGAGACGCCGGAAAAGCGCGACAAGGGACAACTCCTGAACCGCGAACGGACCGAAAGTATGGTAAGGATTTCTATACGGATAAGTTAACATAATGCCAGCTGGTTCAGGCTTTGCGTTGATAACCTGCCTTAACCGGGGCAGAATAGGCTCCCAAAGGGTCCGCGACGTCGGACCCGTTGATGCGTCAGGGCAACCAGAATGGCAGACCCGCGTTCGCAGGCACCGGCTTCCACCGCCAGGATCGGCTGGATCGAGACGATCCGGGGCGACGCCACCGTGCGCCACGCCGACGGTCGCGTCGAAATCCTGAAGAAGGGCGACGCCCTGCTGCAGGGCGACACCGTCAAGACCACAGACGGCGCCGAGATCGGCATCGTCTTCATCGACCGCTCGACCTTCCATCTGGGCTCGGGCGGCGAGGTCACGCTGGACGAGTTCGTCTTCGATCCCACCGCGCCGCAGAATGCCACCGCCACCCTGTCGCTGCTGAAGGGCGAGTTCTCGCTGGCCTCGGGCCAGGTCGCCCATGCCGCGCCCGGCGCCCAGAAGATCGTCACCCCGAGCATGACCATCGGCATCCGCGGCACCACCGTGGCCGGCGAGGTCGCCGCCGACGGCTCGGTGTCCATCGCCCTGCTGCCCGACCGCGGCGGCACGGTCGGCGAGATCGCCCTGACCTCGGCCGCCGGCGAGACCGCGGTGGTCAGCGCCCCCGGCCAGGGTGTCTCGGGCTTCTCGGGCGGCGCCATCCAGGTCGCCGCCGTCGATCCCGGCCGCTTCGCCGCCGCCGCCGCCGCCCTGCCCCCGCCCGACGCGCCGCCGCCGCCGGCCATGCAGAACGTCCCCACCGCCCCGGCCCAGCCGCAGGCCCCGGCCGGCCCGGAAAAGGCCCCGGCGGCCGAAGCCAAGGCCGAGGGTGCCGGCGGCGAACCCAAGGGTGAACCGAAGGGCGAGGCCAAGGCCGAGCCCCAGGCGGCCGAGCCCAAGCCGACCGAACCTCAGCCGACCGAACCTCAGCCGACCGAACCTCAGGCGGCCGAGCCCCAGGCGGCCGAGCCCCAGCCGCCGCCGCCGCCGCTGCTGGCGCCGGACCCGGTGATTCAGGTGGAGCCGCCCCCACCGCCGCCGCCGCCACCACCGCCACCGCCGCCACCGCCGCCGCCGCCGCCGCCACCACCGCCTCCTCCGACGCCGGACCCGACGCCGCAGGAGACCGGCCGGGTCATCGACGGCTATGTCGATGGCGCCACGGTATTCCGCGATGCCGATGGCGACGGCGTGTTCGATGCGGGCGAGACCTCGGCCACCACCGCCGCGGACGGCAGCTTCTCCATCGCCGCCGGCAGCGGCAACCTGGTCGCCACCGGCGGCACCGACACCGATACCGGCCAGCCGCTGGCCATGACCCTGACCGCCGCCCAGGGCTGGGCCATGATCACGCCGCTGACCACCCTGGCGGTGGCCATGAATCCGGGCGAT
The DNA here is from genome assembly GCF_902729435.1 of Magnetospirillum sp. UT-4. Lineage (GTDB taxonomy): Bacteria > Pseudomonadota > Alphaproteobacteria > Rhodospirillales > Magnetospirillaceae > Magnetospirillum. Next base: position 31,812 of record NZ_CACVCG010000002.1, on the reverse strand, counting down.
CCGGCGGCCGGCATGGCAGACGTGAAGACTGCGCTGAACCTGCCCAACGTCGATCTCGGCAGCTACGACCCGGTGGCGGAGCTATCGGGGGCGTCTCCCACCACCGCCAAGGCGGTGCTGAAGGCCGGGGTGCAACTGGCGACCACCGTCTACGTGCTCGAGGACGCCATCAACGCCTCGGCCGGGCCGGGCAGCGTCACCGCCGGCGATGTCATGGACGCCATCGCCACCCAGGCGGCCCTGCTGGGCGCCGGCTTCGACCTGGAGGACGCGGCCAGCCAGACGGCGGTGGTCAACCAGGTGGTGAGCGACACCAGCATCACCCTGCCCGACCCGGCCGCCAATATCGGCGCCCTGGCCGCCAACGCCCAGGCCACCATCGGCGACGCCTTCGCCGCCGACACCTATACCGGCGCGACCTCGGCGGCCTTTCTGAGCGGCTCGTTCACCTCCAGCCTGGGCACCCTGGTCGGCATCGACATCTCCAACGCCGCCGACGTGGCGGCCAACCTGGCGACCCTGAGCAGCGCCGGGCTGACCCAGTTCACCCTGACCAGCGGCAGCGGCACCCTGACCGCCGCCGACGCCGCCGGGCTGCACTTCACCCCGGCCGGCGGCGCCATGACGGTCACCGACAGCGTCGCCAACATCACCACCTACGCCGCCCAGTTCGACGGCATCTCGGTGGTCGATCCCAACATCGCCAGCGCCAGCTTCGACGCCGACACCTACACGCTGCTGGCCGACGTGCTGACCAATTCCGGCGGCACCCTGACCGTGACGGTGGATGCCACCCATGCCCTGACCGGCGGCGTCTCGATCGCGGCGGTGGATACCATCACCGGATCCGCCGGCAACGACGTGCTGAACGTGGCGGCGCTGGGCGACACCATAATCAACCTGGGAACCGGCAACGATTCCTTCTACGCCGTCACCCAGAGCGGCTATGGAATCATCACCGTCGATGACTGGTCGGCGGCCGATTACATCTCGGTCGGCAGCTTTTCCGGCCCGACGGCCAGGCTGGTGTTCAACCAGACGGCGTCGGTGGACACCGCCGACAACACCATCTTCGAGGTCATCAATTTCGAATTCATGGGCAGCGGCGCCAGCACCTTCACGGTGGACAACGCCTATGTCTCCGGGCTGGGCACGCCGTGGGTGGCGGTCTGGCAATCGGGCACCGGCACCCTGACCATCGATGCCAGCGCCCTGGCGGTCGGGAATTCCGCCCTGGTGGCGGTCGGCGACGGCACCGGCGCGGTGGCCTTTACCGGCGGCGCCGAGGTCGACAAGGTCGATTACAGCGCCAGCGCGACGCCCATCGTCGCCGACTTCACATCCGGCACGGTGACGCGCGGCGCCACCACCGACACCATCAGTGCGGTAGAGGTGATCGATGGCACCACCGGCGCCGATTCCTTCGAATTCGACGGCAGCGCCCCGGCGGAGGTGTCCGGCGGCGGCGGCGCCGACTACTACCTGTTGACCGGCCTGGGACCCCAGACCGTCAGCATCCACGGCAGCGGCGGCAGCGGCACGCTGTATGTGGCCATCGCCGACCACGGCGACGACTACGCCTTCGACTCCATCGAGTACGACGGCAGCGATTACATCATCAACATGACCGGCGGCAGCGCGGTGATTGTGGACCCGGGCAGCGGCTTCAACATCGAGGGCCGGGCGCTGGTCGGGGCCGGCGCCGAGACCGGCGCCAACGACATGGTGGTGGCGAAGGCCGGCGACACCGCGCTGCTGGGCGGCTTCGGCGACGACACGCTGGTCTGGGTGTCGGGCGTCGCCACCATGGACGGCGAGGCCGGCACCAACGAGGCCGATTTCCGCAAGGCCACCAACGCCGTCACCCTCGACCTCGGCACCGGGACCGGCACGGTCGGCAGCGATGCGGTGACGGTCAGCAACGTCACCACACTCATCGGCGGCAGCGGCAACGACGCGCTGACCGGCGGCACCGGCGACGAGCGGTTCCAGGGCCGAGGCGGCAGCAACGTCATCGACGGCGGCACCGGCATCGACACCGTTTCCTACACCGACCGGGCGGCGGCGGTGACGGTCAACCTGGGCACCAGCAGCGCCATCCATGCCGGCGGCACCGACACCCTGACCAACATCGAGGTGGTGGTCGGCTCGGACTTCGCCGACAACATCACCGGCGACGCCAATGCCAACACGCTGTCCGGCGGATACGGCAACGACGCCCTGTACGGTGCCGTCGGCGCCGACTCGCTGGAGGGCGGGGCCGGCGACGACGTCCTCTACGGCGAGGACGACAACGACACTCTCGACGGCGGCATCGGCGACGATACTTTGGTCGGCGGCGCCGGCAACGACACCCTGACAGGCGGCGAGGGCGACGACAGTTTCACCGGCGGCACCGGCGCCGACCAGTTCGTCATGGAGCATCCCTCCACACTGCAAAGCGACACCATCACCGATTTCTCGGTGGCCGACGGCGACACCATCGCCAACGCCTATGCCTCGCCCGGGGCCTATCGGCTGGACTCGGCCACGGAAATGGTGGCCCTCGATACCGGCTACCTAGGCACCATCATCTTCGGCGTCGGCAGCGACAACATGACCACGGCCGAGTTCAACAACTCGTTCGGCGTCAATTCCGGCTCGCTGATGTCCGAGATCGACAATTCCGCCGGCCTGACCGGCACCACCTATTCCGACCTGCTGGTGCTGGCCGGCACCACCGCGGGCAAGGTCGCCGACGGTGGTGCCGGCTACGACGTCATCCAGGACTTCTCGGGCAATTCCAACACGCTGTCGGGCGGCGCCGGCGACGACCTGCTGCAGGGCGGGGCCGGCGACGACCAGCTCACCGGCGGCAGCGAGGCCGACACCTTCGTCCTCGACATGGTGGGCAAGGATACGGTCACCGACTTCGCCGTCGGCTCCGACGTGCTGGCGCTGTCGGATGCCCAGTTCGGCCTGGGCTCCAGCGGCACCCTGGCGGCGTCGGATTATGTCGAGGCCGGCAACGCCAATGCCATGAGCGCCACCTTCCACGATTACGGCGGCACCGGCGACGGCATCATCGCCATCGACGACGGCGGCGGCGGGCTCGACATCTGGTACACCACCAGCATGGAAAACGCATCGACCGCCAATTCGACCCAGATCGCCCATCTGGACAGTGTCGATACCTCGGCGATCGACAACACCAGCTTCCAGCTGGCGGTCTGATTTACAATCCGTTCAAACGCACCTGGAACTGTGTTCATCCCACATACCCTATGGTATAGGCTGTTCGGATAGGCGACGGGGTCGGGCATGGGGTTCCTTCGCGGCTTCGGCATTCGTGCCAAGCTCATTCTCATCTTCGTGGTGATCAAGGTCATCCCGCTGCTGGTGCTGGCGCTGTTCGCCTGGCAGGGGCAGCAATGGCTGGCGGCACGGGTGTCGGAAAGCGTGGTCGGCATGACCCGCAACATGCGCGACACCATCGACCTGGTCGCCAACACCACCACCCAGTCGGCCATCAAGGCGCTGGACGATTCGGCGCGCGAGGCGCTCGAGCGGCTGACCACCGACACCGCCCGCACCGTGGCGCAATTCCTGTACGACCGCGACAAGGACGTGCGCTCGGCGGCGCGGGTGGCGCCCTCGGCCGAGGCCTACCGCCAGTTCCTGGCCGAGCGTACCCGCGCGGTGGAACGCCACCATCCGTGGGTGCTGACGCCCGACGGCGCCAAGTGGGTGCCGGGGCCCGAGGCGACGCCGCGCTACGACCTGCCGGCGGTCGAGCCCTCGGTCGAGGACAACCGCAAGAACTTCAACTACCGCCCGCCCGAGGATGTCGGCCTCACCTTCGAGAAGCCGCTGTTCCTGGAGATGACCTTCATCGGCCTGGACGGGCGCGAGAAGGTGAAGGTCACCACCTCGCCGCTGATGGCGCCCGAATTGCGCGACGTGTCGCGGCGCGAGAACACCTTCGTCAGGGCCGAGACCTACTACGCCGCCCTGAAGGCGCTGAAGCCGGGCGAGATCCACGTTTCCGACGTCATCGGCGCCTATGTCCCCAGCCGCGTCATCGGCCCCTACACGCCGAAGGCGGCGCAAGCGAAGGCCATCGCCTTCGAGCCCGAGCAGGCCGCCTTCGCCGGCACCGAGAACCCGGTGGGCCGTCGCTTCCAGGGCCTGGTGCGCTGGGCCACCCCGGTGGTCGAGAGCGGCAAGGTGACCGGCTGGGTGACGCTGGCCCTCGACCACGACCACCTGATGGAGTTCACCGACCACATCCTGCCCACCGGCGACCGCTATTCGCCGATTCCGGACGCCGCATCGGGCAATTACGCCTTCATCTGGGACTACAAGGGCCGCTCGGTGGTCCATCCGCGCCACTACTTCATCACCGGCTACGATCCCCAGACCGGCGACCCGGCGGTGCCGTGGCTGGATGCCGACCTGCACGCCCAGTGGAAGGACAGCGGCAAGCCCTATGCCGAATTCATCGCCACCGCGCCGACCTTCCATGAGCAGTCGCTGAAGAAGAAGGGCGCGGTCGAGCTGGTGAAGTCGGGCAATCTCGGGCTGGATTGCCGCTACCTCAACCACGCGCCGCAATGCATCGGCTGGATGAACCTGACCAGCCAGGGCGGCTCGGGCTCGTTCGAGATCTTCTGGAGCGGGCTGTGGAAGCTGACCACCGCCGCCACCATCCCCTATTACACCGGCCCCTACGCCAAGTCGCCGCGCGGCTTCGGCTTCGTCACCATCGGCGCCAATGTCGATGACTTCCATGCCGCCGCCACCAAGGCCAAGGCCGAGACCGACGCGGTGGTGGCCCAGCGCGACCTGGAACTGCAGGCCAATCTGGACAGCGTCATGGCGCTGATCTCGACCCAGGTGGCCGACATGGCCCGCCAGCTCACCGGCTCGACCCTGGTGATGACCGTCATCGTGGTCGGCATCGCCATCTGGATGGCCTCGTTCCTGACCCGCCGCATCACCGCCATGGTCCACGGCATCCGCCATTTCCAGCAGGGCGACCTGTCCCACCGCCTGCCGGTCCACGGCCAGGACGAGATGGCCAACCTGGCCCAGTCCTTCAACGCCATGGCCGACAGCGTGCAGGAGTCCATCGTCACCCTGCAGGACGCCAAGCACCGGGCCGAGGAAGCCAGCCGCATGAAGAGCGAGTTCCTGGCCAACATGAGCCACGAGCTGCGCACCCCGCTGAACGGCATCATCGGCTTTTCCGAGCTGATCCGCGACGAGGCCGGCGACGACGAGACCCGCGAGAACGCCGACATCATCGAGCGGTCGAGCCGGCACCTGCTGGAGTTGGTCAACTCGATCCTCGACATCGCCAAGATCGAGGCCGGGGCGATGGCGCTCAACGCCGTCGAGACGCCGCTGGCACCGCTGGTCACCGAGGTGGCGGCGGTGCACCAGCCGGTGGCGGCGGCCAAGGGCATCGGCTTCGAGGCGGTGCTGGCCGGGGATCTGCCCGCCACCATCGCCACCGACCCGCTGCGGCTGCGCCAGGTGCTGCACAATCTGCTGAACAACGCCGTCAAGTTCACCACCCAGGGCAAGGTCGGGCTGGAGGTCGCCGTCGGCGAGCAGGGCATCGTCTTCACCGTCGCCGATACCGGCCCCGGCATACCGCCCGAGATGCAGGACGCGATCTTCGAGAAGTTCCACCAGGGCGACGCCTTCCTGACCCGCTCCCACGGCGGTACCGGCCTGGGCCTGACCCTGGCGCGCAACCTGGTGCAGCTGATGCACGGACGCATCGGCGTGCGCTCGACGGTGGGCGAAGGCACCGTGTTCGAGGTGGTCCTGCCCATCGCAGCACAGGAGGAGAAGGGGTGAAACGGGCATTGGTGGTCGACGACAACGATGTCAACCGCGTCCTCGCCTGCCGTCTGCTGGGCAAGGCGGGCTGGGAGATGGCCGAGGCCGAATCCGGCGAAGCCGCGCTGGCGGCGCTGGCGGCCGGCCCCTTCGCGCTGATCCTGCTGGACGTCAGCATGCCGGTGATGAGCGGCGAGGAGGTGTGCGCCCGCATCCGCGCCGAGGGGCTGGGCGGGGACGGGATGAAGGTGGTGGCCTACACCGCCCACGCCATGCCGGAGCAGGTTCGCGCCCTGCTCGATATCGGCTTCGACGCCGTCCTGTCCAAGCCGGTGTCGCGCGACCGTCTTGCCGCCACCCTGGCCGAGCTTGGCCTGTCGTGAGGTCCGTAATGAACGCCGTCCTGCGCATCCTGATCCTGGCCGTCGCCTTGTGGGCCGGCCATCCCGCCGCCGCCGCCGAGCCGCCCAACCCGGGCGGCGTACGGGCGCTGACCCTGAAGGCCGCCGCCCTGGTCGAGGCCCAGGGCCTCGACGCGGCGCGCGAGGCCTTCCTGGCCGATGGCGAGTTCAAGCACGGCGAGATCTACGTCAACGTCATCGACACCAACGGCACCTGGCTGATCTATCCGCCCCACCCCCGGAACGCCGGCAAGTCGGTGCTGAACGTCAAGGATGCCAACGGCAAGCTGCTGGTGCGCGAGATCGTCGCCACCGCGCTGGACAAGGGCGAGGGCTGGGTCGAGTACCACTGGCTGAACCCCGCCACCAACCGCATCCAGCCCAAGCAGACCTTCGTCAAGCACGTCCCCGCCCGCGGCGTCATCGTCTATATCGGGCTGTACCGGTAGGCGGGCGGCCCCCGCCGTCATCGCCGGGCTTGACGAAAAAATGGTTCTTCACGGACTGGCGGGGAGTCCTAAACCATAATGGACGTCGTCCCCGCGCAGGCGGGGACCCAGGGGTGCACCGACACCGTGTCCGCGACTCCTGGGTTCCCGCCTGCGCGGGAACGACGGGTGGCGCTTTCGGACCTACTCCCCGCCAATCCGTGATGAACCGAAAAAAAGGGGGGCGGCGGCCGCGTTTCGCCTCGCAGCTCGGGGCCCGGCGAGGGCAATCTAAAACGTCTCGGAATTGGTGACCTCGACCGCCTGCCAGACCATGCCGAGGACGCGGTCGATCTCCTCGACGGTGGCGTCGTCGGCGACCTGCGGCAGCGGCATGTCGATGCCCTCGGCCTCCAGCAGCTCGCGCGCCTGGGCGAAATAGAAGTCGCGGTATTCGGCGGTGGTGCGGAAGCGGGCGTTGAAGGCGCGGTCCACCGCCTCGCGCAGGGCCAGCAGCTCATCCTGCTCGGCGGCGGTCAGCATGCCCTCGCGGGCCAGCAGCTCGGCCTGGCGGGTGCGTGCCTCCTCCAGGCGGGCGCGCCAGTTGGCATCGTGGTGGGGCATCAGGCGGATCGTCGCGGCTACCATGGGCGAAGCATAATCGGCCCCAACGGCGCTGTCACCCCACCGGCGCCGTCACCCCGGCGGCGGCACCCGGCCGCGCCACGGCAGCAGCGCCGGCACCCGCGCCCGGTAGTCCAGGTAGGCGCCGCCGTACAGGGCGACCAGCTTGCGTTCCTCGGCCCAGGTGCCGAGGAGCAGGTACAGGCTGCCCCACACCGCCGTCGCCAGCCCCAGCGGATTGAAGGCGCCGCCCCACAGGATGAGGAAGCCGGCGGCGTAGAGCGGGTGGCGGACATAGGCGTGGGGACCGTCCAGCCGCAGGCCTTCGTCCTCGCTCTCGCCCCTCAGCTGGGCCAGGCCGCCCAGCCGGCCGAGGTCATAGAATCGGGCCGCCCACAGCAGCAGCCCCCAGCCGACCAGGTGAACCACGCCCATGCCCGCCGCCAGCCAGCCCGGCAGCGCGAAGGCCGGGCGGTCGCCCAGGGCGAAGCCCCCCACCGCCATCACCAGCGCCACCTGCAGCACCGCGACGATATTGTATGCAAGACGGTAGCGCCGCCCCAGCCACGGGCGCAGCCTGCGCTTCACCGCCGGCAAGGCGAGGCCGGAATGGCCGAGGGCGAAGGCGGCCCAGGCCAGCGCGTAGGCCAGGTGGGCGCTCACCCGTCATCCTCGTCGTCGAGGCCGCCGCGGTCGATCACCGCCACCAGGCGGGCGGCGCCGAACTTGCCCGAAACATCGAGTTCGGCCGCCTTGGCCAGCACGGCGCGGCCATCGGCGGTCAGGCCCTGGCGGGCCAGGCAATAGCCCAGCCCCACCAGCGCCTGCAGGTACAGGCGCGGCCACGGCTCGATGCGGCCGAAGCCGGCATCATTGGGGCGCACCTCGGCCCAGTCGGGCGGCAGCTGCAGGCGGCGGGCGGCCAGGGCCAGCACCGCGCGGGCCTGCTCGACGGCCTCGTCATAGCGGTGGCGGTAGAAATGGAACTTGTAGGCGCCGATGCGCGCCGCCAGCGCCTCGGGCGCGGCGGCGACAGCGGCCTCCACATGGGCGGCGGCGGCGGCCTCGTCGTGCCACAGGCCGGCGGCCAGGGTGAGCGCCGCCCGTGCCGGCTCGGGGATGTCGAGCGGCAGGCCGGGGGAATCGTCCTCGATCATGGCGGGACCTTGCGGGTTGCGAAGCGGCGGCGGACCCCCACCTTGTAGCGCGATCCGGCGCCCGGGTCGATTCCCGCTTGACGCCCCGGAGCGGCGCAACTATAAACGCGCCTTCGATTTTGCGACGAACCCTTGCCCACAGGTTTTGATCCATGGCCCATCATAAGTCGGCTAAGAAGCGCATCCGCCAGACCGAGCGCCGCACCGAAGTCAACCGCGCCCGCGTCAGCCGCATCCGCACCTTCGTCAAGAAGGTCGAGCTCGCCATCGCCGGCGGCAATACCGAGGAAGCCCGTTCCGCCCTGATGGCCGCCGAGCCCGAGCTGATGAAGGGCGCCCAGGCCGGCGTGCTGCACAAGAACACCGCTTCGCGCAAGGTGGCCCGCCTGGTCGCCCGCGTGAAGGACATGAAGCCGCTGGCCTGACCGGCGGACATCTCCGCGTTCCGAGGGGGCCGCGCCACTGGCGCGGCCCCCTTGTTTTTGCGAGTCCGGCGGGATTCCCGGCAGAGCCGGAATGCAAGCGAAAAATTTCATTCGTTCCCGATCCGGTCCTGTTGTCAGTAACGGAGGGCGCCGCTAGAGTCCGATCCCTCCCGGCACCATTGAAGAAAATTGCAAGCAATTTTACGGAAGTATTCGAGTTATTCTAAAAGCTTCAAACTTATATTTGTCGCGCACCCATATCTTTTGTCATGCTTTGGTATTCGTTTTCTGATTCTGGTTTACTTGCTTAGGTCAGAGGGGTATTCCTGAACGGTCGGAACGGTCCGCTGGTGGCGGCCGCACCGGCCGCGGATGCGGCATCGCGCCGGTCCGCGAAGGCCTGCCCGATATGGAGGGGGGAATGTCGTCTGTTCGGTGGAGCCGGGTCCGGCTCAAGAGTCGTCTCCGACGCCAAGACTTCGCTGTGCGTCAGGTGGCTTGAGAGCAGACTTCGGGGGCTTGAAATGACCAATTCCGAGTGGGATCGCATCGTGGGGCGCCTGCGCGACGAAGTCGGCGACGCCGCCTACCGTTCCTGGCTGCGCCCCATCACCTGCCAGGGGGTGAACGACGGCTCGGTGCGCCTCGGCCTGCCCACCCGCTTCATGCGCGACTGGGTGGCCACCCACTACGCCGAACGCATCCGCAGCCTGTGGGGTGCCGAAAATCCCGCCATCCGCGCCGTCGAGGTGGTGGTCGAGGGGACCCGGTCGGCTACCGCCCTCGCCCCGGCCCCCGGTTCTGCGCCGGCTCCGGCGCCGCAATGCGCCGCGCCGGCCAAGGTCATCCCCATGCCCCAGCCCGACACCGACGACCTGGGGGCGCAGCTCGACCCGCGCTACACCTTCCGCAACTTCATCGTCGGCAAGCCCAACGAATTCGCCCAGGCCGCCGCCCAGCGCGTCGCCGAGGCCCGGGCGGTGTCGTTCAACCCGCTGTTCCTGTACGGCGGCGTCGGCCTGGGCAAGACCCACCTGATGCACGCCATCGCCTGGCACATCCGCGAGCACAACCCCGAGCGCCGGGTGCTGTACCTGTCGGCCGAGAAGTTCATGTACCGCTTCATCCGGGCGCTGCGCAGCCAGGACACCATGTCGTTCAAGGAGCAGTTCCGCTCCGTCGACGTGCTGATGGTCGACGACGTCCAGTTCATCGCCGGCAAGGACGCGACCCAGGAGGAGTTCTTCCACACCTTCAACGCCCTGGTCGACCAGGGCCGCCAGATCGTGATCTCGGCCGACAAGTCGCCGTCGGACCTGGAGGGCATGGAGGAGCGGCTGAAGTCGCGCCTCAATTCCGGCCTGGTCGCCGACATCCACGCCACCACCTACGAACTGCGCCTGGGGATTCTGCACTCGAAGGCCGAGCAGATGGGCGTGGTGGTGCCGCAGAAGGTGATGGAATTCCTCGCCCACAAGATTTCCAGCAACGTCCGCGAACTGGAAGGGGCGCTGAACCGCGTGGTCGCCCATTCCCAGCTGGTGGGCCGCGCCATCACCCTGGAAACCACCCAGGAGGTGCTGCACGACCTGCTGCGGGCCTCGGACCGCCGGATCACCATCGAGGAGATCCAGAAGCGGGTGGCCGAGCATTTCAACATCAAGCTCTCGGAGATGTCCTCGGCGCGGCGCTCGCGCCAGGTCGCCCGGCCGCGCCAGGTCGCCATGTACCTGGCCAAGCAGCTGACCAGCCGCAGCCTGCCCGAGATCGGGCGCAAGTTCGGCGGCCGCGACCACACCACCGTCATGCATGCGGTGAAGAAGGTCGAGGAGCTGAGGGATTCCGACCACAACTTCTCCGAGGACGTGGAACTGCTGCGGCGCATGCTGCAGGGATGACCCCCGGGCGCGCGGGCATGTGATCATCACCCCGAATCCGCTTTGAGGCCCCGGCGCCTGTGATATACTGGCGGACCCTGCCGCAAGGGGGGGAGCAGGCATCAAGAACCGGATCGTCCACAACGCCATGAAGCTGACCATCGAGCGCGCCCAGCTGCTGAAGTCGCTGGCCCATGTGCAGAGCGTCGTCGAACGCCGCAACACCATCCCGATCCTGTCCAACGTCAAGCTCGAAGGCCGGCCCGGCTCGCTGTCGTTGAACGCCACCGACATGGACCTCGACATCGTCGAGACGGTCGCCGCAGACGTGGCGCGCCCGGGCGCCACCACCGCCCCCGCCCACACCTTCTACGAGATCGTGCGCAAGCTGCCCGAGGGCAGCCAGGTCGAGCTGGAATACCAGGCCGAGGACGGCCAGCTGACGCTGCGCTCGGGCCGTTCCAAGTTCTCGCTGGCCTGCCTGCCGGTCGAGGACTTCCCCGTCCTGTCGGGCGGCGAGCTGCCGCACACCTTCGTGCTGTCGGCGGCCGAGCTGAAGACCCTGATCGACCGCACCCGCTTCGCCATCTCGACGGAAGAGACCCGTTATTACCTGAACGGCATCTACCTGCACGGCGCCGCCGGCCCCAACGGCGACGTGCTGCGCGCCGCCGCCACCGACGGCCACCGCCTGGCCCGGGTCGAGATCACCCTGCCCGAGGGGGCCGCCGGCCTGCCCGGCGTGATCGTGCCCAGGAAGGCGGTCAACGAGATCCGCAAGCTGATCGACGAGACCGAGGCCGAGATCACCGTGTCGCTGTCCGAGACCAAGCTGCGCTTCGCCTTCGGCGACGCGGTGCTGACCTCGAAGCTGATCGACGGAACCTTCCCCGATTACGAGCGGGTGATCCCCGCCGACAACGACAAGATCCTGGACGTCGACGTGGAAAGCTTCGCCAAGGCGGTGGACCGCGTCTCGGCCATCTCGACCGAAAAGAGCCGGGCCATCAAGCTGGCCCTCGAGAAGGGCACCGTCACCCTGTCCGCCTCCAGCCCCGAAAGCGGCAGCGCGGTCGAGGAGATCGAGGCCCAGTTCGAGGCCACGCCGCTGGAGATCGGCTTCAACTCGCGCTATCTGCTCGACATCCTGTCCCAGGTGGAGGGCGACACCGCCCGCTTCGCCATGGCCGACGCCGCCAGCCCGACGGTGGTGCGCGACCTGGCCGATGCCAGCGCCATCTACGTGCTGATGCCGATGCGGGTGTGACCACGGACCCGGAGGACGCCCAGGACGCGTCGCGCCGGCTGGCGGTGCGGCGCCTCACGCTGACCGATTTCCGCTGCTATCCGTTCCTGCGCCTGGAGGCCGATCCGCGGCCGGTGGTGCTGACCGGGGCCAACGGCGCCGGCAAGACCAACCTGCTGGAGGCGCTGTCCTTCCTGACCCCGGGCCGCGGCATGCGGCGGGCGACCCTGTCCGAGGTGGCGCGACGCGAGGCCCAGGATGGCGCGCCGTGGGCGGTGGCGGCGGTCCTGGACGGCCCCGGCGGGCCGGTGGAGATCGGCACCGGGCGCGAACCCGGTTCGGAACGGCGAACGGTCCGCATCGGCGGTAGCCCCGCCAAGGCCCGCGAGCTGGACGGCATCGCTTCGGCACTGTGGCTGACCCCGGCCATGGACCGCCTGTTCACCGAGGGGGCCGGGGGGCGGCGGCGCTTCCTGGATCGCCTGGTGTTCGGCCAGGACCACGGCCACGCCGCCGCCGCCGCCGCCTACGAGCACGCCATGCGGGAACGCACGCGGCTGCTGAAGGCGGGAGGCGGCGACGCCGCCTGGCTGACGGCGCTGGAGGACGCCATGGCCCGCCACGGGGCGACCATGGCGGCGGCCCGCAACGCCGCGGTGGCGCGCCTGGATGCGGCCTGCGCCGAAGCGGTGGGGCCGTTCCCGGCGGCCCGGCTGGCCCTGGCCGGCGAGGTCGAGGGCTGGACCGCCGAAGGCGGTGCCGCCGCGGCCGAGGACCGCCTGAGGGCCGCCCTGTTTCGCGCGCGCGCGCGAGACGAGGCGGCGGGGGCGGCCACCATCGGCCCGCATCGCACCGATCTGGCGGTGCGGCATGCGGGCAGGGATTTGCCGGCCGGGCAATGCTCGACCGGCGAGCAGAAGGCGGTGCTGGTGTCCATCGTCCTGGCCCAGGCCCGCGTGCGCACGGCCCTGTCCGGCCTGGCGCCGCTGCTGCTGCTGGACGAGGTGGCGGCGCACCTGGACGCCACCCGGCGCGCCGCCTTGTACGACGTGCTCTCGGGCCTCAACGCCCAGAGCTGGATGACCGGAACCGACGAACGCACGTTCGAAAGCTTCGGCGAGAGGGCCCAGTATTTCCGCGTCGAGAGTGCGACGGTAGTTAAGAATGATTTTTTGCCCACAGATGAACACCGATAAACACAGATAATCGACGAGTGTTTTTCTATCCGTGTTTATCTGTGTTCATCTGTGGGCAATGACAGGAAGGTTTAAGAGACCATGACCGAGCCCATGACCCAGACCCCCGAAGCGGCCGAGGAATACGGCGCCGGATCCATCCAGGTGCTGCGCGGCCTGGAGGCGGTGCGCAAGCGTCCCGGCATGTATATCGGCGACACCGACGACGGCTCGGGCCTGCACCGCATGATCTACGAAGCGGTGGACAACGCCGTCGACGAAATCATGAACGGCTATGGCGACCGCTGCGAGGTGGTGCTGAACGCCGACGGCTCGATCCGGGTGTCCGACAACGGGCGCGGCATCCCGGTCGACATCCATCCCGAGGAAGGCGTCTCGGCGGCCGAGGTGGCGCTGACCAAGCTGCATGCCGGCGGCAAGTTCGACCAGAATTCCAACCGCATCTCGTCGGGCCTGCACGGGGTCGGCATCTCGGTGGTCAATGCCCTGTCCGAATGGCTGGAGCTGCGCATCTGGCGCCAGGGCAAGGAACACTTCATGCGCTTCCGCATGGGCGAGCCGGAATCCCCCCTGGCGGTGGTCGGCGCGTGCGGCGACCGCACCGGCACCGAGGTGATGTTCCTGCCCTCCAAGGGCACCTTCTCGCACACCGATTTCGACTTCGCCACCGTCGAGCACCGCCTGCGCGAGCTGGCCTTCCTCAACAGCCGCGCCACCCTGACGCTGCGCGACGAGCGCCATCCCGAGATCCGCGAGGCGCTGCTGCACTACGACGGCGGCGTCCAGGCCTTCGTGCAGTGGCTGGACCGCTCGAAGGAAGCGCTGCATGCCCCCATCCTGGTGGCGGCCGAACGCGAGGTGGTGCGGGTCGAGCTGTCGATGGAATGGACCGACAGCTACCACGAGACCTGCCTGTGCTTCACCAACAACGTGCCGCAGAAGGACGGCGGCACCCACCTGGCCGGCTTCCGGGCGGCGCTGACCCGCACCGTCAACAAGTACGCCAATGAATCGGGCATCGCCAAGAAGGAGAAGATGGCGCTGTCCGGCGAGGACATGCGCGAGGGCCTGACCTGCGTGCTGTCGGTCAAGATGCCCGACCCCAAGTTCTCCAGCCAGGCCAAGGAGAAGCTGGTGTCGTCCGAGGTGCGTCCGCTGGTCGAGGCGATCGTCGCCGACAAGCTGTCCGAATGGTTCGAGGAGCATCCGCAAGAGGCCCGCAAGATCGTCGGCAAGGTGGTCGAGGCAGCCGCCGCCCGCGAGGCGGCGCGCAAGGCGCGCGAGCTGGTGCGCCGGCCCAGCGGCCTCGACATGGCCACCCTGCCGGGCAAGCTGGCCGACTGCCAGGAGCGCGACCCGGCGCTGTCGGAACTGTTCATCGTCGAGGGCGATTCGGCCGGCGGCTCGGCCAAACAGGGGCGCAACCGCGCCAACCAGGCGATCCTGCCGCTGAAGGGCAAGATCCTCAACGTCGAGCGCGCCCGCTTCGACAAGATGCTGTCCTCGGCCGAGATCGGCACCCTGATCGCCGCCCTGGGCACCGGCATCGGGCGCCCCAGCGAAGGCGATTCCGACCCGGCGGGCTTCAACATCGCCAAGGCCCGCTACCACAAGATCATCATCATGACCGACGCCGACGTCGATGGCAGCCACATCCGCACCCTGCTGCTGACGTTCTTCTTCCGCCAGATGCCCGAGATCATCGAGAGGGGCTATCTCTACATCGCCCAGCCGCCGCTCTACCGCGCCAAACGCGGGCAGTCCGAGGTCTATCTCAAGGACGAGCGGGCGCTGGAGGAATACCTGATCGACGGCGGCCTGTCCGACGCCGTGCTGCGCCTGGGCGCCAAGGACGGCAAGGGCGGCGCCCAGGTCGGCGGCGCCGAATTGCGCGCCCTGACCGAGCAGGCGCGCGGGGTGCGCGGCCTGCTGGGGCCGCTGTCGCGCCGGGTGCCCATGCGCATCGTCGAGCAGGTGGCCATCGCCGGGGCGCTGAACCCCGCCCTGCTGACCGACGCTGCCGCCGGCACCGCCATGGCCGCCGCCGTGGCGACCCGGCTGGACGCGCTGGAGGCGGTGATCGAGCGCGGCTGGCAGGGCGAATGGGTGGAAGGCGACGGCTGGCTGTTCCGCCGGACCTTGCGGGGCGTGTCCGAGACCCACGCGGTGAATTCCGCCATCGTGCGGTCGCAGGAGGCGCGCCGCCTGATGGAGCAGGCGGCATCCCTGCGCGAAGTGTTCGCCGACGCCGCCACCCTGCTGGTCAAGGACCGCGAAGTCCCGATCAGCGGCCCGGTGGCGCTGCTGTCGGCGGTCATGGACCAGGGCAAGAAGGGCATCAACTTCCAGCGCTACAAGGGCCTGGGCGAGATGAACCCGGAACAGCTGTGGGAAACCACCCTCGACCCCGCCGCCCGCTCGCTGCTGCAGGTCCGCGTCAACCACGCCGACGACGCCGAGGAGGTGTTCTCCACCCTGATGGGCGACGTGGTCGAACCGAGGCGCGAATTCATCCAGACCAACGCGCTGAAGGTGGCGAATCTGGACGTGTAGTGGAAGGGGCGCAATGGGGCGATCAGAGAGCATTATCTCGCTGGTGCAATTGGCCCCGGAGCAATTTCCTGCTTCATCACAACTGCACGGCTACGCCGAAGATCTCGCCAATATCCTCAACGAGGACGAGGAACTTGGGTTCGCGCTGGGGCGGACCAAGCATGCCCCTCAGGAAACCGCCCAGACCGTTCTCGCGCATGCCCGAAAGTGGTGCGTCAAGCACGACGCCATCTTCTTTGCAGTCGTTCACGACCAGCGGGCGGCAATCGGCACTATCAGCCTGAGCCACATGGATCTGCAGAGCAGGACCGCGAGCATCGGCTACTGGATCGGGACACGCTTCCAGGGGCACGGCTACGGAGGGGCGGCCTTCCGTAATCTGGTTGCGTTCGCCCGGACACTTGGCGTCCGTTTGCTATCCGGGCAGATCGGGGCCGCCAATCATGCATCCCGACAAATCTGGGAGCGCAATGGCGCAGAGATCGTGCGCGACGGCACCACGCTGAAGGCCACTCTCCTCATTGAACCGTAGGCGAACGGGGCGTTTCCAGTCGCATCCCCGTCAAGTTGTTCCGTATATGTTCTTGACAAGGGCGTGAGGAATATATACCCTTATGGCGCTGGGATTGCTGCCAGCCCCTGGAATGGAGATGTGTCCCAATGTCCTGGTTCAAGCTGAAGGAGCCCATGGGCTCGAGTTATCGCGTCGATCCTGTCGACATCAAGAACACCAAGCGCGCGCTGAACGTGCTTGGCTATTACAACGTCCCGTCCCATCGCGGCATCGACGATTGGACCGATGACGCGATGTTCGATGGCATCCGCCGCTTTCAGAAGGCCAATGGCCTGAAGGTGGACGGATTTATGCGCCCGGGCGGCCCCACCGAACTGGCTTTCAATCGACTCATCCAACGCCAGTCCGTGGGTTCGCCCCGCTTCGCCAATATCGGCGACATCGAGCTGGCGAGCATGTGTGCCTGTACGGCGAGCGACGACAATCCGTGGGGCTCCGGCCCTGACGACGATCTGCGCTTCTGAGCCGGATGCTATCAGGTTGAATCGCGAGGCGATCCAACCTGATAGCATCCGGCTCTAAGATCAAGGACTTAACTGACGCCGCTTTGCACGTTATCTGTCACCCGACACGTGAGGCATGACATTTGTACCGAGAAGCAATTTAACTGATAACGCCCTCTAGGATTTCTGCGCCTTTCCGGGCGGCGTCGTCCTCCCTTCTTACGAAATCTCACATGAGGCCTGCGGGGGCCTGTCACCCGACATTCAGGCCTTCACCGCCGCCAGGAATTGCTGCACCTCCTCGCGCAGGCGGCCGGCGTGGCCGCCCAGGGATTCGGCCGAGGCGGCCACCATCTGGGCGGCGTGGTCGGCCCGCTCGGCGGCATGCAGCACGTCGGCGATGTTGGCGGTGACGCTGTCGGTTCCCTGCGCGGTGTCCTGGACGTTGCGGCTGATCTCGGCGGTCGCCGCCTCCTGTTCCTCCACTGCCGCCGCCACCGCCGACGAGATCTCGTTGATGCCGTCGATGCGCGAGACCACCAGGCGGATGGCATTGGCGGAATCCTGGGTCACCCGCTGGATGCCGCCGATCTGCTCGACGATCTCCTCGGTCGCCTTGGAGGTCTGGTTGGCCAGGTTCTTGACCTCGTTGGCGACCACCGCGAAGCCGCGCCCGGCCTCGCCGGCGCGGGCCGCCTCGATGGTGGCGTTGAGGGCCAGCAGGTTGGTCTGGGCGGCGATGCCCTGGATCAGCTTGACCACCTCGCCGATGCGGGCGGCCGAACTCAGCATGCCTTCCACCAGGCCGTTGGTGCGCTGGGCATGCTCCACCGCTTCGCGGGTGGCGCCGGCCTGGGCGTGAACCTGGCGGGCGATCTCGCGGATCGAGGCGGTCAGCTGCTCGGTGGCGGCGGCCGCCGACTGCACCCGTCCGGCGGCGTCATGGGCGGCGTCGGCGACCACGCCGCTGCGCGACATGGTCTCGCTCACCACTTCGGTCATCACCCCGGCCGAGTCGAGCAGCCGCCCCGACCCGTCGGACACCTCTGCGACGAAGGCCGACATGCGGGCGTCGAACGCCGTGATGGCCTGTTCCTTGCGCAGCATGGCCTCGACCCGGGCCTGGCTTTCCACCCAGCCCTCGGCGCCGGTCAGTTCCGAGGCGATCAGCTTCTCCTTGAAGAACTGGACGGCGCGGGCCATATCGCCCAGTTCGTCGCGCGCCCCCTGGCCGGGGACGTCGACGGTGCGGTCGCCCTCGGCCAGGCGGTTGGTGCAGCCGGTCAGCGCCAGCAGCGGCGGCACGATGCCGGCGACGATGACCATGGCGCCGACCACCACCGCCGCCACCACCAGGCCGAGGAAGGCGGCCAGGCCCCACAGGGTACGGGAAAGCTCGCCCAGGCGGCGCTCGGCGCCGGCGATCAGGGCGGCGGCGGCCTCGTCCTCCAGCGCCTTCATCTGGTCGATGCGCACGGTGGTGGCCTTGAACCACTCGGGCGCCTTGATGTCGCCGGTGGTGCCGGTGAACGGGCTGGCGATGGCGACGTCGCGCCATTGCGCCACGCCCTTCTCGGCCTCGCTTTGCTGCAGCTTCAGCAGCCCGGCGATCAGCGGCGGCGCGGCCAGGCGGCGGAAGCTGTGGAAGAAGGCGCTCTGCTCCGCCCACAGCTCGACCAGGCGGCGGTGCAGGGCCGGCGCGAACTGGCCGGCGGCGAAGCCGGCGGAACCGACCGCCCGTTCCTGTCCGGCGCGTTCCTTGGCGTTGATGATGGCGGTGTAGGCGGCCATCTCGCGCACCGTCTCGGGCTCGTCGGCCATGTGCACCAGCGCCTCGACGGCGGCGATCTGGTTGGCGATGGCGCCGGTGTAGAACTTGATCGCCTGCGGCGGCGGCATGGACAGGGCGGTCACGCCCTCGCGGGTGCCGCCCAGTCCGTCGAGGTCGGCCAGCGCCACCGTCACCTGGCGGGCGATGTCGGGAGCCAGCTTCGGCAGCGCCGCGGTGGCGGCGGTGCGGAAGGCGGCCAGCCGGGTGTCGGTGGCCTGGCGCTGGTCGCCCAGCTCCGGCCCGAACTGGGTGCCCTTGCTGCCCAGGAACAGGGCCGAGGCGCCGCGTTCCTTCTGCATTTCGTGGATCAGCGCGCTGCTGACGGTGCCCAGGCGGGCGAGGTCGAGAATGGCGGTCTGGCGTCCCACCCTGGCCGCCGAATCGGCCAGCGAGATCGCCGCCATGCCGAGGATGACCAGCAGCGGCACCGCCACCAGCAGCATGATGCGGGTCTTGAGGCGCAGCACGTCGGTCCGCCGCGCCAGGATCGACAGCAAGCCGCGACGGCGGTGGTGGCCGGCGACGTCGGCCACCCCCTTCTCGCGGAAGAACTCGCGCATCTTGAGGTCGTTTCCGACCACGTGGTTGATGAACCACGCCTTGAGGAAATCGAGGACGGCGCGGGCGGCGCGCTCGTCGGTGCCGAGCATGCGCTCCAGCTCGCCCAGCTTCTCGGCGGTGGTGCCGTGCTGGTCGGCATGCTCGTCGAAGCCGGGATAGCCGGTCCGGCGCAGCAGATCCTCCTCGCGGGCAAAATGCTCCTGGACGTGGCGGCGCAGGCTTGCCATGGCCTGGCCCAGCACCTGGGCACCACGGTGGTTCTCCACCGCCTCGTGCAGGGTGTTGATGAGGTCGACGATTTCGCGGTGATCGGCGTCGAGAACCGATACGCCGACCGACAACTCGTCGGTCCACGCCAGAAGCGCCATCGGGTTCCTCCCATGTCGTCCGGTGATTAAGACCCGGTTACCCTTTTTATTGGGTAAAGAGGATATCACATTCGAAACTGGCCGGAAGGCCGGCCGGGCTATTCCTTATGGATGGGAAACCTCAGCTTTCCTTGGGCTGGCGGGTCCGGAAGGCCTCCAGCATCGCCGTCTTGACGTCGGACGAGCGGGCGTCGGGGAAGGAATCGGCGAGGATGTCCCAGACCCGGCCGTTGTTCAGCACCTCGCGCCCGAAGGTGTCGAGGTCGGCGGCATTCTCGTCATCGAGCATGGCGCCGATGATGGCGGTCATGCGGTCGCGGTTGGCCTGGTCCATGGCGGGTCCTTGTGGTCGGCGTCGGCCCAGCCTACCTTGGGCATCCCCCCGTCCGCCACAAGGACCTGTCATGACCGCACCCGCCGCCATCGGTTTCGTCACCGTCTCGGACCGCGCCTCCAGCGGGGTCTACCAGGACCTGGGGGGCCCGGCCATGCAGGAGTGGATCGGCAAGGCGCTGACCTCGCCGTGGCGGGCGGTGGCGCGCCTGATCCCCGACGAGCAGGCGGTGATCGAGGCGGTTCTGCGGGAACTGGCCGATGTCGAGACCTGCGCCCTGATCGTCACCACCGGCGGCACCGGCCCGGCGCCCCGCGACGTCACCCCGGAAGCCACCGAGGCGGTGTGCGAGCGGATGATGCCGGGCTTCGGCGAGCTGATGCGGGCGGTCAGCCTGACTATGGTGCCCACCGCCATCCTGTCGCGCCAGACCGCCGGCATCCGGGGCCGCTCGCTGATCGTCAACCTGCCGGGCAAGCCCAGCGCCATCGCCGATTGCCTGGCGGCGGTGATGCCGGCCATCCCCTATTGCATCGACCTCATCGGCGGTCCGTTCCTGGAAACCGACCCGGCCTTCTGCGCGGCGTTCCGGCCCAAGCAGAAGTAGCCACTTGACCGCGCTCAAAGTGCTCGCGCCCGGCGCCGCGCCATAAACGCCGATCGGCACCGGCAGGAGAGCGGCGGCAATGCGGGCGTGGGCGATGGTGGTGGTGGCGGCGATGCTGGCCGGACCGGCGGCGGCGGATGCGCCGGCTCCGGTGACGCTGCCCAACGGCAAGACCTGGACCTATGACGCCGAATCGGGGCGCGACATCATGCGCACCTGCGCCGCCTGCCACGGCGAATACGGCGAGGGCGGCGGCGGCGGGGTCTATCCGCGCCTGTCGGGGATGCACCCCGACTACCTGGCCGAGCAGCTGCGCCGCTTCAAGTCGCGGGAGCGCGAGAACATTCCCATGATCCCCTACGCCACCGAGCGCGAGCTGCCCGAGAAGGACGTGCTCGACGTCTCCCATTACCTGGCCGCCATCAAGCCGCCCCGGCACCCGCCTTCCGACGCGGTGGCCATGGACGCCTTCGAGCGCCTCAAGCTGGCCAAGCAGGCGGTGCAGATCCCGCGCGAGCCCGGCGATGTCGAGGCCGGGCGCAAGCTCTATGACGGCGAATGCATGGAATGCCACGGCCGCGACGGCCAGGGCCGGGTGAGGAAGCCGCCGCTGGCGCAGCAGCACGTCAAGTACCTGCGCGCCCAGATCGACCTGTTCCTGACCGGCCGCCGCCCGCACGACGACGTCGACGAACTGATCCGCCCCAAGACCGAGGCCGACTGGCGCAATCTGTGGGCCTATGTCTCGACCTTGGATGATTGAGGTTTGCCCTTGGAGCACGTCTCGTGCGCAGGCGCTTCCACCGCGATCGGCAACACGGATGGGCACGGATGCCACGGATGGGGGTGATGACGCGCGTCGCGCGCCAAGCCCCCCAAAATCCGTGCCCATCCGCGGCCGGCGCAGCCGGTATCCGTGCCATCCGTGTTGCCATGGATGACTGCCAACGGCTTGACCGGACAGGCGTGGGCTTGACCCGCCCATGACAATGGACTGTGCTTCGGGTTTCAGGCTCGACGCTCCGAGCTTGACGCTTCGCCCAAGCTTCCATATGTCACGGATGGATTACGAAGAAAGGTCCGTCCGGCCATGGCCGTGCTTCCCATCCTGACCGCTCCCGATCCCCGCCTGAAGCAGAAGGCGGCCGCCGTCGCGGCCGTCGACGACCAGGTGCGCCGGCTGATGGCCGACATGTTGGAAACCATGTACGACGCCCCCGGCATCGGCCTGGCGGCGCCCCAGATCGGGGTCGGCAAGCGGGTGATCGTTCTCGATATCGGCAAGTCCGAGGAGGACCGTTACCCCATCGAGATGGCCAATCCCGAGATCGTCTGGGCGTCGGACGACGACAATTCCTATGAGGAAGGCTGCCTGTCGGTGCCCGAGCACTACGCCCAGGTGGTGCGTCCGCGCGCCGTGCGGGTGCGCTATCTCGACCGCCAGAACGAGATCCGCGAGATGGAGGCCGACGGCCTGCTCGCCACCGTGCTGCAGCACGAGATGGACCACCTGGACGGCGTCCTGTTCATCGACCACATCTCGTCGATCCGGCGCAACATGATCCTGCGCAAGCTGCTGAAGTCCAAGAAGGAAGCGGTGCCGGTCCGGTGAACTACCGCCTCGCCTTCATGGGAACGCCGGACTTCTCGGTGCCGATCCTGGCGGCGCTGATGGAGGCCGGGCACGACGTCGCCTGCGTCTATTCGCAGCCGCCCCGCCCGGCGGGGCGCGGCCACAAGGAACAGCCGACCCCGGTCCACGCCTTCGCCGCCGCCCGCGGGCTGGAGGTGCGCACGCCGAAATCGCTGAAGGGGGCCGAGGCGCAGGCCGAGTTCGCCGCCCTGGACCTGGACGTGGCGGTGGTGGCGGCCTATGGCCTGATCCTGCCCAAGGCGGTGCTGGACGCGCCGCGCCTGGGCTGCCTCAACGTCCATGCCTCGCTGCTGCCGCGCTGGCGCGGCGCCGCCCCCATCCAGCGCGCCATCCAGGCCGGCGATTGCGAGACCGGCGTCACCATCATGCAGATGGACGAAGGCCTGGACACCGGCGCCATGCTGCTGATGGAACGCCTGCCCATCACCGCCACCACCACCGCCGCCGGCCTGCATGACGCGCTGGCGGCCATGGGGGCGCGGATGATGGTCGATGCCCTGGCCCGCCTGCCCGACCTGGTGCCGGTGCCGCAGCCGGCCGAGGGCATCACCTATGCCGCCAAGCTGGCCAAGGACGACGGCCGCCTCGACTGGAGCCGCCCGGCGGCCGAGCTGGAGCGCCAGGTGCGGGCGCTGAACCCGTGGCCGGGGGTGTGGTGCGAGCTGGCCGGCGAACGCCTGAAGGTGCTGGCCGCCGAAATAGCGGATGGACGAGGCGCCCCCGGCACCGTGCTGGACGATGGCCTGAGCGTGGCCTGCGGCGCCGGCGCCCTGCGCCCGACCCGGGTCCAGCGCCCGGGCAAGGCCCCCATGAGCACGGCCGAGATGCTGCGGGGATACGCGGTGCCCAGGGGCACGGTGCTGGGGTGACCGGCGAGGGAATGATCCGCCAAATGCCGGATGCAACCTCTCCGCGGCTTGGGTACACTCGTTCCATGATGACCGTGCCGGACTCGCTGCTGCAGACCATCATCGAGGTCTATGCCCCTCGGCGCATCGTGCTGTTCGGCAGCCAGGCCCGCGGCGACGCCGGCCCCGACAGCGACCTCGATCTGGTGGTGGTGCTGGACGACGATGCGCCGCCGGAAGCGCTGTCGTGGCGCAACCGCAATGCCGCCCGCAAGGGCTATGCCGGAGCGGTGGACATCGTCCCCTGCCGCGAAAGCGTGCTGGCGGAGCGCGCCCTGGCCGCCGGCTCGTTCGCGGATACCATCCTCCGCGAAGGCCAAGTGATCTATGAGCGGCATTGATGCCCGGCGGGGCGAGGCCGCCCGCTGGTTCGCCAAGGCCGGCGAGGACCGCCGCTCCGCCGAGCTGTTGCTGGCGGACGACCCGCCCCTGCTCCACCCGGCCGCCTTCCATTGCCAGCAGGCGGGCGAGAAGCTGATCAAGGGGCTGCTGGTCGCTGCCGGGCAGACCATCCCGAAGAGCCATGATTTGTGGCGGCTGGCCGCTCTGGCGGTGCCGCTTTATCCCCAGCTCGCGGCCGACATCGAGGCCGTGTCCGATTTCACGCCCTGGGGCACCGGCACCCGCTACCCCGACCTGGAAGCGGATCTCGGCATCGTGCCGCAGGATATCCGCGACGCCCTGGACCGGCTGAAACGGTTTCACGGCAACGCCATGACGGTGGTGGATTGACCCGACAGGCTTTCTGGCATGCCCCGCTACAAGCTTCTGATCGAATATGACGGCGGCCCCTTCGTCGGGTGGCAGCGCCAGCGGGCCGGGCTGTCGGTGCAGGGGGTGCTGGAGGCGGCCATCGGGCGCTTCTGCCAGGCCGAGGTGACCGTGCTGGCGGCGGGGCGGACCGATGCCGGGGTTCATGCCGCCGGGCAGGTGGTGCATGTGGACCTGCCGCGCGACTATCCCGCCGACACCGTGCGCGACGCGCTGAACTTCCACATGAAGCCGCATCCGGTGGCGGTGCTGGCGGCCGAGGCGGTGGGCGACGATTTCCACGCCCGCTTCTCGGCCACCGGGCGGGCCTATCTCTACCGCCTGCTCAACCGCCGCGCCCCGGCGGTGCTGGAGCGCGGACGGGCGTGGTGGGTGGCGACGGCGCTGGATGCCGGGGCCATGGCCGAGGCGGCGCGCCATCTTCTCGGCCACCACGACTTCACCACCTTCCGCGCCTCGGAATGCCAGGCGAAAAGTCCGGTGAAGACGCTGGACCTGCTGGAGGTGAGCCGCGACGGCGATCTGATCCTGATCCGCGCGGCGGCGCGTTCGTTCCTGCACCACCAGGTGCGCAACATGGTCGGCACCCTCAAGCTGGTCGGCGAGGGCAAGTGGCGCCCCGACGACGTGCGCGCCGCGCTGGCGGCCCGCGACCGCGCCCGAGGCGGCCCCACCGCCCCGCCCGAGGGGCTGTACCTGACCGCAGTGCGCTACTGACCCGTCACCACCTTGACCATGTAGCACGCCACCTCGCCGTAGCCCGGCAGGAGGCCGCATTGGTGGCGGTGGAAGTCGTGGCGCTCCCAGAAGCGCCAGCTGCCGCTGACCGCGGTCAGCGCCATGCGGTCGAAGCCGTGGGCGCGGGCCACCGCCACCAGCATCTCCACCATGGACTCGGCGAGGCCCTGGCCGCGGGCATCGGGCAGCAGGGCCAGATCGTGCAGGTACAGGCAGTCGGGGGCGTCCGGCAGCTCCAGGATGCTGTCCAGCAGCGGCACCTGGCCCAGCCGCCAGGGATGGCTGAAGCAATAGCCGACCCGCTCGGTTCCGGCCGCCGCGGTGAAGCAGCCGGCGGGAAAGCGCACCAGCCGGCTGGCGAAGGCGCGGCCCGATTCGGGGTGGTCGGGGTGGACCCGCTCGGCGATCTCCAGCACCGCTCCCAGGTCGCCCGAACTCATCGGCCGCCACCCGGCCTCGCGCGCCACGGCCTCAGCCCCCGGCGACGCGATCGGTCACCGCGTTGGTGAGGCCCGACAGCAGCACGTCCAGCAGCACGATGCCGGCGGCGGTGGGCAGCCCGACGTCGAGCGCGACATGGGCGATATAGGCGCGATAGACCAGCAGGATGACGGTGATGCCCTGGACCAGCATCAGCAGCACCGGATGGGGCATCAGGGTGACGGCGGCCGCCGCCGGCAGCAGCACCGCGATCTGCACCACCGCCGACCAGTTGTAGGCGGCGATGTAGCGCATATAGGCGGGCCAGCGGTCCAGGCTGTCGGCGACCACGATCATCACCAGGGGAAAGGCGGTCCAGTCGATGACGTAGGCGATGGCGTGGGCGAGGCCGATGCGGAAGGTGAAATCCTCGCCGAACCCGCCGCCCAGCAATTGCAGGGCCACGAAGGCCGGCGCCACCAGCACCGCCGCCCAGAACGAATGCCAGTACCCGGCGGGCGAGCCGTCGATGCGCTGCAGCCCCTGGGGCCGGCGCCGCGCCAGCTCCCAGGCGCCGGAAACGCCCGCGGCGACCACGTTCCAGCGAATCATCCCGCCAGGCGCTCCAGCACGCCCTGGTAGATGCGGGTCAGCGCCTCGAGGTCGGCCACCGGCACGTTCTCGTCCACCTTGTGCATGGTCTGGCTGACCAGGCCGAATTCCAGCACCGGGCAATGGTGCTTGATGAAGCGGGCATCCGAGGTGCCGCCCGAGGTGGACTGCTCCGGGGTCAGGCCGGTGACCGCGCGCGCCGCCTCGGTCACCGCCGCCGACAGCGGCCCGGGCTCGGTCAGGAAGCTCTCGCCCGAGATCTCCACCGCCATCTCGTAATCGCCGCCGATGCCGTCGCAGGTGCGCTTCACCCATTCGGTCAGCGAGGCGCCCGAATGCAGGTCGTTGAAGCGGATGTTGAAGCCGGCGCGGGCCTGGCCGGGGATGACGTTGGTGGCCGGATTGCCGACGTCGATGGTGGTCAGCGCCAGGGTCGAGGCCTGGAAATGGGCCGAGCCGTGATCCAGCGGCGCGGCGGTCAGCGCGCGCAGCATGTCGAGCAGGCGCGGAATCGGATTGTCGGCGAGGTGGGGATAGGCGGCGTGGCCCTGGGTGCCGAACACCGTCAGCCTGACGTTCATGGAGCCGCGGCGGCCGATCTTCATCATCTCGCCCAGGCGGGTCGGGTTGGTGGGCTCGCCGACCAGGCAGCAATCGAGCGTTTCGCCGCGCGCCACCAGCCAGTCCAGCACCTTGACGGTGCCGTCCACCGCCGGGCCTTCCTCGTCGCCGGTGATGAGGAAACTGATGGAGCCGGCCGGCTCGCCCGCCTCCAACCGGCGCGCCACCGCCGCCACGAAACAGGCGATCGCCCCCTTCATGTCGGCGGCGCCGCGGCCGAACAGGCGGCCCTCGGCCACCGTCCCGGAGAACGGATCGAGGGTCCAGGCCCCGCCCGGCGGCACCACGTCGGTATGGCCGGCGAAGCAGAAGTTCGGCCCCTTGGCGCCGCGCCGGGCATAGAGGTTGCGGATCAGCGGCCCGCCGGTGGCCGAATCGACGGCATGGCAGGCGAAGCCCAGCCGCTCCAGCCAACCGCCCAGCAGCGCCATGGCGCCGGCATCCTCGGGCGTGACGCTGGGCCGGCGGATCAGCTCGGCGGCAAGGGCGACGGGGTCCTTCAGGTCGATCACGGCGGATCCTCGAACATTGGCTTCGTCGCATTCGGGCCTCATCCTGAGGAGCACCCCTGGAAGGGGTGCGTCTCGAAGGGCGAGGCCCGCCGCGGGATGTCCGTGGCCCGCCCCATCCTTCGAGACGCCTGCTTTCGCAGGCTCCTCAGGATGAGGCTACGGAGAGATCAATCGCGCAGCAGCTCGTTGATGGAGACCTTGGAGCGGGTCTTCTCATCGACGCGCTTGACGATGACCGCGCAATACAGGCTGGGGCCCATTTCGCCGTTGGGCATGGGCTTGCCCGGCATGGCGCCCGACACCACCACCGAATAGGCGGGAACGCGGCCGTACATCACCTCGCCGGTGGCGCGATCGACGATCTTGGTCGACTTGCCGATATAGACGCCCATGGACAGCACGGCGCCCTGCTCGACGATGACGCCCTCGGCCACCTCGGCCCGCGCCCCGATGAAGACGTCGTCCTCGATGATCACCGGGCCGGCCTGCAAGGGCTCGAGCACGCCGCCGATGCCGGCGCCGCCCGAGATGTGGACGTTGCGGCCGATCTGGGCGCACGAGCCGACGGTGGCCCAGGTATCGACCATGGTGCCGGACCCCACATAGGCGCCGACATTGACGAAGCACGGCAGCAGCACCGCCCCCGGGGCGATGAAGGCGGGCCGGCGCACCACGCAGCCGGGCACGGCGCGGAAGCCGTGGGCGCGGAAGGTGCCCTCGTCCCAGCCCTCGAACTTGGTGGCGACCTTGTCGAACCAGGTGGCGCCGTTGGGGCCGCCGGGGATGGGGCGCATGTCGTTGAGGCGGAAGGACAGCAGCACGGCCTTCTTCAGCCACTGGTGGGTGACCCACTGGCCGTCCACCTTCTCGGCCACCCGAAGATGCCCGGTGTCGAGCATGCCCAGCGCGGTCTCGACCGCCTCGCGCACGGCGCCGGTGGTCTGGAGGTTGACGCCGTCGCGCGCCTCCCAGGCGTCATCGATGGTCTTTTGCAGGTCGGCGAAGCTCATGGTCCCCTGTCCACTGTCGAGATTGGAATATCTGCCGCGCACCATAGCGCGTTGTCAGGTCAAGTCAAAGCTGCCCATCGGGGCGGGCCAAGGCGAAGCCGCCCTAAGGGCAGGCGCCCTCCAGCCACGCCACCAGATCCTCGGTGACGTGGTGGACGTGGGCCAGGTCGTCCTCGTCCTGGCTCACCACCTTGAAGTCGGGGTGGTTGTCCTGGCGCACCCACACCGTGGTCATGCCGATGGCCGCCGCCGGCTTGAGGTTGCGGTGGATGTCCTCGACCATGGCCGCCCGCGCCGGGTCGATGCCGAAGCGATCCACCATGGCGCGGTAGCAGGCCGGGTCGGGCTTGGGCACATAGGCGGCGGCGGCGATGTCGAAGATGCCCTCGAAACGGCCGGCGATGCCCAGGCGCTCCATCACCTTGACGGCATGGGCGGCGGAGCCGTTGGTGAAGATGAACTTGCGTCCCTTCAGCCGGGCCAGCGCCGCATCCAGGGCCGGGGCGGCGTCGAGCACGGTGTGGTCGATGTCGTGGACGTAATCCAGGAATTCGTCGGGCTCCAGCCCGTGCACCAGCATCAGCCCGCGCAGGGTGGTGCCGAACTCGCGGTAATAGCGCTTCTGCAGGGCGAAGGCCTGGTCCAGCGGCATCCCCAGCCGTGCCGCGATGAACTGGCGCATGCGCACGTCGATCTGCGGGAACAGACTGGACGATGCCGGGTACAGGGTATTGTCGAGATCGAACACCCACGCCTCGACATGGGCGAAGCCGTGGGGGCGGAATTCGGCGGCGGTCTGCGGTACCATGGGCAAGCTTTACCCGAGCGGCGGTGGGCTGCACAAGCGTCCTCACTTTCCGCATCGTTAACCCCGCTTCGTTATGGTAAGCAGGCAATCGTTGGAGCGGGCAGGGAAGTGAGCGGGGCAATGAGCGCGTCGCCCGACAGCAGGCGTGGCCGTCAGGTCGAACCGGGTCTCCGGTCGGTGGTGCTCGGCCAGGGCGGGCTGGCCGCCTATCCCGGCGCCGCGGTGGTGCTGTCCCGCAACGGCGCCGTGGTGGCCGCCAACGAGCGCGCCGAGACCCTGCGCGCCGCCCTCGCCGCCGGTCGGGTGCCGGGCCTGGAGCGGCTGCTGGCCAGCGCCGCGGGCGATGTCCGGATCCAGGTCGAGACGCTGCCGGCGCCCGGCGGCGGCTCGGTGATCCTGGAGCTGGTGGCGCTGCCCACCGACGACAACCACACCCTGCTGCTGGGCCGCGACATCACGCTGGAGCGCAACCTGCGCGCCGCTTTGGTGGAATCGCGCCAGCGCTACAAGGACCTGGTCGAGATCAGCTCGGACTTCGCCTGGGAGGTCGGCCCCGACGGCCGCTTCGCCTTCGTCAGCCCCAAGGGGGCGCTGGGCTTCTCGGCGGACGAGCTGGTCGGGCGCGAGCCGGCGGATTTCGTCGCCTCCGCCGATGACAGCCAGGGCACCTCGCCGTTCTCCGCCACCATGCCGGTCGAGGACGTCGAGATGTGGATGAACCAGAGCGACGGCAGCCAGGCCTGCCTGCTGTCCTCGTCGACGCCGCTGTTCAACGAGGCCGGGGAATGGACCGGCGCCCGCGGGGTGTGCCGCGACGTCACCCAGGAGCGCCTGCGCGACGCCGCCCTGTCGCGCGCCAACAACCGCGAGCGGCTGCTCAGCTACATCGTTCGCACCATCCGCGACGAGGTCGATCCCTCGGACACCCTGCGCGCCGCCGCCGAGGCCACGGCGCGGGCGCTCGGCGCCTCGGGCTGCCAGATCTTCCGCATCCTGGGCGATGAAGGCCGAACCTTCCAGCCCGCCGCCCAGTTCGGCACCTGGGGCGACGACAAGGCGGTGCTGGCCGCCTTCGCCGCCGCCGACCATTTCGACGACGACCTCAAGGGCTGGCACGTGCTGGCCACCGTCAGCCGCTACCGCCACGACATCAACGGCGCGGTGATCCTGTGGCGCGACCCCACCCGTCCGGGATGGGGCGACGACGACCGGCTGCTGATCGACGACGTCGCCAACCAGGTCGGCCTCGCCAACGAGCAGATCGGCAACCACGAGCGCATCCTCAGGCTGTCGCGCACCGATTCGCTGACCGGCCTGTTCAACCGCCGCGCCTTCTTCGAGGAGATCGCCCGGCGCTTCCAGCGCCTCGCCCGCGAGCACCGGCCGGCGGCGCTGATCTATGCCGACCTCGACAATTTCAAGGCGGTCAACGACATCCACGGCCACCAGGCCGGCGACAACGCGCTGCTGGTGGTGCGCGACCTGCTGCTGCAGCACACCCGCCCCACCGACATCGTCGCCCGCCTGGGCGGAGACGAATTCGCCATCTGGCTGGAAGGCGCCGAGGAGCGCATCGCGGTGGACCGCTGCCAGGCCATGTTGAACGCGGCCGTCGCCTTGGAGCGGCTGTCGGGCAGCCCCGACAAGAAGCTGGCCATCTCGCTGGGCGTGGCGGTGCACGGCGGCCCCAGCGGCGAGAGCCTGGACGACCTGGTCGCCCGCGCCGACAAGGCCATGTACACGGTCAAGCGCGAGGGCAAGGGCTCGTGGCGCCTGGCCCCGCCGCCGCCCGCATCTCCAGCCGTGGCGGGGTAGCCCCATGGTGGTCGGGATACTCAAGCGCCTGCTGGGCTCGAACCGCAACGTCGGCTACGAGGAGGCGCGCGAGCTGGCCGCCCACGCCGATCCCCAGGTGCGCGCCGAACTGGCGGGGCGTCGTGACCTGCGGCCCGAGATCCTCTATTTCCTGGCCGAGGACGACAATGCCGAGGTCCGGCGCCAGGTCGCCGCCAACCACCAGACACCGCCCCAGGGCAACCTGCTGCTGGCCGGAGACCGCGACGAAGCGGTGCGCTCCGATCTGGCCGGCAAGATCGCCCGCCTCGCCCCCGGCCTCACCGCGCACGAACAGGACCGATTGCGCCGCACCACCTACGAGGCCATCGAGATGCTGGCCCGCGACAGCCTGCCCAAGGTGCGCGAGATCCTGGCGCAGGCGCTGAAGGACGTGGCCGACGCCCCGCCCGAGGTGATCCGCCGGCTCGCCCGCGACGTCGAGATCGCGGTGGCCGGTCCGGTGCTGCAATTCTCGCCGGTGCTGACCGACGAGGACCTGCTGGAGATCATCGAGGGCGGCCCGATCCCCGGCGCCCTGGCCGCCATCTCGCAGCGCGCCCAGGTCAACGTCCGGGTGGCCGACGCCATCGCCGCCACCGAGGACATCGACGCCATCGCGGTGCTGCTGGGCAACGCCTCGGCGCAGATTCGCGAAGAGACCCTGGACCGCCTGATCGACCGCGCCGTCGACATCGAGGACTGGCACAAGCCGCTGGTCAGCCGGCCGGTGCTGCCGGCCAAGGCCGCGGTCAAGCTGGCCCGCTTCGTCGCCGCCAACCTGTTGCAGACCCTGGCCGAACGCAACGACCTCGACCGCGAGAGCACGGTGGCGGTGGCGGCGGCGGTGCGCCGGCGCCTCGACGAGATGGAACTGGGCGGTCCGGCCAAGGCCGAGGCCAAGAAGGCGGCCGACGATTCCGCGGCCATGGTGCGCGCCCGCCAGCTCCACGCCGAAGACAGGCTGGACGAAAGCACCATCGACGCCGCCCTGGCCGGCAACGAGCTCGCCTTCGTCACCGCCGCCCTGGCGGTGCTGGCCGACCTTCCGGTCGGCGTGCTGCGCAAGACCATCCAGACCCAGAGCGCCAAGGGCATCGTCGCCATCACCTGGAAGGCCGGCCTGTCCATGAGCCTGTGCGTCCAGCTTCAGGCCAAGCTGCTGCGCCTGCCCCAGGCCCGCATCGTCCGCGGCCGCGAAGGCGCCTTCCCGCTGACCCCCGACGAGATGGTCTGGCAGCTGGAATTCCTCAGCGAGTAAGCGGTTTTTTTGGTTCATCGCGGATTGGCGGGGAATCCTGGCCTTAGAGCCGGATGCTATCAGGTTGAATCGCGAGGCGATCCAACCTGATAGCTGAATCCGCCTCTAAATCAATAAATTAGAGTGCGATTCCCCGCGCGGGCGCATGGGCGCCGACTTACGTCATCCCGTATCCGTAGCCTCACCCTGAGGAGCCCCCTTGGGGGCGTC
>NZ_LR746521.1:25010-233061 GCF_902729435.1 Magnetospirillum sp. UT-4 | reverse complement strand
CCGTCCATGCCGGGCAGGCGCAGATCGGCGAGCACCACGTCGAAATCGCCGCCTTCCACCGCCGTGATGGCCTCGTCGCCGGAACGGGTGAGGGTGACCCGGTGACCGTCGGCCCGCAACAGCCCGTCCAGCACCCGGCAATTGACCTCCTCGTCCTCGATCACCAGGACACTCAGGGGAAGGACCGGCATGGGGTCGTCGGCACCGTCCCCGGCGCCCGCGGGGGCGGCGACGGCCAGCTCCAGCCGGACGGTGAAGCGGCTCCCCTCCCCCGGCCGGCTGTCCACCGACACCGTCCCGCCCATGCCCTCGACCAGGCGCCGCACGATGGCCAGGCCCAGCCCGGCGCCGCCGAAGCGGCGCGAGATCGAGGCGTCCACCTGGGTGAAGGGCTGGAAGATGGTGGCCAAAGCGTGGTCCGGGATGCCGATGCCGGTATCGGCGACCTGAAAGGTCAGCCGCGCCCGCCCGGCCTCGGCCGGGTCCGACCATACCGACAGGGTCACCTGGCCGGCGGCGGTGAACTTCAGCGCATTGCCCACCAGGTTGAGCAGCACCTGGCGCAGCCGGATGGGATCGCCCTCGACCAGCGGCGGCAGGTCGCCGGCCACCTCGGCCCGGATCTCCAGGCCCTTCTCGGCGGCGGGAACGGCCATCAGCGCCACCAGGCTGCGCACCACCTCGGCCGGCGGGAAGGCGCGGTGGTCGAAGGACAATTGCCCGGCTTCGATGCGCGAGATGTCGAGGATGTCGTTGAGCAGGACGGTCAGCGTCTCGCCCGACTGCCGGATGGTGCGGGCGGCGTCCAATCCCCCGGGATCGTCCCCCAGGCGCCCTTCCAGCGCCTGGGCCATGCCGATCAGGCCGTTCATGGGGGTGCGCAGCTCGTGGCTCATCACCGCCAGGAACTCGGTCTTGGCCCGGGTGGCGGCCTCGGCCTGGTTCTTGGCTTCCAGCAATTCCCGCGTCCGCTCCGCCACCATGCGCTCCAGGCCGCGGTGATAGGTGTTGATCTCCACCGCCATGTCGTTGAAGGCGTTGGCCAGATCGGCCACCTCCTGGCCGCCGCTGACCCGCACCGGCTCGGCCAGGCCGCCGCGCGACAGGGCACGGGTGGCGGCGGCCAGCTCGCGCAGCGGCTCGGTGATGGCGCGCGACAGCGCGGCGGCCGCCAGCACCCCGAACAGGGTGGCGATGACGCCCACCCACAGCCCGATCCGGCGCAGCCGCTCGACGCCGGCCAGGGCCTCGGAGACGTCGATCTTGACCACCATGCCGAGGCGGAACGACGGCAAATAGCGCCATGCCGTCAGCACCTCCTCGCCGCGATAGTCGGTGGCGAACGACACCCCGCGCTCGCCGCGCAGGGCGCGGGAGAGCGGAACCCCAAGCCGCTCGCCGGCACCGACCTGTCCCGGGCCGGCCCCGGGCTGGTGCCGCGACGGGCCGTAGAGGACGATGGCTCCGTCCCCCCCCCACCCCCCGGCCATCACCTCGCCGGTGCGGCCAAGGCCGGTCGAATCGGCCAGGATGTCGAAGATGGCGGTGGTCTCCAGCTCGACCACGACGACGCCGATCAGGCTGCCGCCCTGCAGGATCGGCGAGGCGGCGAAGGCGGTGGCCGGCGCGCCGGGCGCCGCCGGGGCGAAGTCCGAGACCTCGGCCTCCAGGATGGTCCTGGCGCGGTCGAAGACGTGGGCCAGCAGCGTGCCGGCCAGCGGCCCCGTCAGCAGATTGGTGCCTGCGCCGCCTTGCGCCGAACTGAACACCACCTCGCCCTGGGTGGTGACCAGCATCAGGCTGCGGGCGCCGAAGGACTCGGCGAAGCGGGCCAGGGCCGGGCCGTAGGCGGCGCCCTTGCCAAAACCATCCCCCGCCCCGTCCATGGCCCGCATGGCCTCGATCACCGTCGGCACATAGGCCAGGGTGGCGACCTCGCGCACCCGGCCGCGGGCCAGTTCCTCGATGCGGGCGGTGCGCTGGTCGGCGACCGAGGCCAGCGTCCGGTTGATCTCGGCTAGCAGCGCCTGCTCGGAGGTGCGGAAATAGGCGCCGACGATCAGCACCAGCGGCAGCAGGCCGAGCAGCAGATAGCCGGCCGCGATCTCCATGGTCAGGCCGAAGCGCGGCCAGGACGGGGAGGCCGCTTTCATTCCCCCTCCCGCGGCGGCGCCGCCCAGTTGCCGTGCCAGCCGCGGTAAAGGCCGTCCAGGAAGGCCAGCCATTCGCTTCGGGGCAGGAAGGTTGGAAACGGCACCGGCCGCACCGGCCGCTGCGAATCCCACACGATCTCGAAATTGCCGTCGGGCCGGATGCGGCCGATGCGCACGGTCTTCCAGGTGTGCTGGGTGGCCGGATCGATGGTCACGGTGCCGCCCGGGGCGGCCATGCTCTGGCCCTTGATGGTGGCGCGGAAATCGCGGAAGTCGGGCGAGCCCGCCTCCTCCACCGCGCGGGCCCACAGCTTGACGCCGTAATAGGCCGCCTCCATGGGGGCGGTGGTGGGATAGTCGGCGCCGAAGCGCGCCTTGAAGCCGGAGACGAAGGCCCTGTTCTCGGGCGTTTCGACGGTCTGGAAGTAGTTTCGCGCGGCGTAATCGCCGGCCATCATCTGCGGACCGAAGGCCCGCACCTCGGCCTCGGCCAGCGAGAAGCTCATCACCGGAATGTCCGCGGGTACGATGCCGGCGGCCCGCAAGGCCTGGTGAAAGCCGCGGTTGGAATCGCCGTTGATGGTGTTGAAAACGACGTCGGGGCGAAGCCGGCCGATGGTCTCGACGATGGCCGAGAAATCCTGCCCGCCCAGGGGCATGTAGGCCTCGCCGACGATCTCGCCCTGCAGGGCGGTGACCTGTGCCGCGATGATCTTGTGGGCGGTGCGCGGAAAGACGTAGTCCGAGCCGACCAGGAACAGCCGCCGCCCCAGATTGTCCAGCGTCCACTTGATGGCCGGGATGATCTGCTGATTGGGCGCCGCGCCGGTGTAGACGATGTTGGGCGAGGCCTCCAGCCCCTCGTACTGGACCGGGTAGAACAGCACCGAATCGTGCCGCTCGAAGACCGGCTTCACCGTCTTGCGGCAGGCCGAGGTCCAGCAGCCGAACACCGCCGACACCCGATCACCGGTGACCAGCCGTTCGGCCTCGGCGGCGAATACCGCCCAGTCGGAACGGCCGTCGACGACGATGGCCTGGACCGGCCGCCCGAGCACGCCGCCGGCCCGGTTGAGTTCCTCGATGGCGTAAAGGGTGGCGTCGATGACCGGCTGTTCCGACACCGCCATGGTGCCGGTGCGGGAATGCAGCACGCCGACGCGGATCGGCCCGGACGCGCCGCTTCTGCCGGTGCTCAGACCCTGAATGGCGCTCCAGGCCGCCAGCCCGCCGGCGATGGCGAACAGCAGCGCTCCCGCGTAGTACCCTCTGCGCAAGCCCCCAGACATCCAGGAAGGCTCCCCGTCCGGATTTCGCGCCGGAGCGCTGCAAGAACCGCGCCAGCCCCAGGCGCCCGGAAAATCACCGCCGACCGCGACGAAGTGGCGCGAGATTGGGCGCGGCGGCCCGCCAGATGCCCAAGACCCGGACATCCCGGCAGGCGTTGCCGCCCGGCCAAAGCCCGCAAAACAAACGCAATATGAATATTATCGTAACAATAGGCCAGACGTCGTTATGACTGGTTCTATGTACAGTGTCGGCACCTTCGTAACTCGGAAGAGACCGAAACACTCTCTTTTGAGACCACGACAATTCATCGGCCGTCCGGCACCATCCGCTGCGTCATCCGAACGCGCCGCCCGCCACCCCACACGCGTGCTGGCGGCCCGGATGCTCCGGACCCCTCTCTGGTGGAGATTGTCATGAATAGGTTCTCCAGCTTCCTCTCCCGCCTGGCCAAGGACGACAGCGGCGCTCCGGCCATCGAGTACGCCATGCTGGCCGCGGTGATCGCGCTCACCGCCGCCATCGGCATGGGCACCCTGGGCAACGGCATCAGCACCTTCTTCGGCAACATCGGCAGCGACCTGCAGTCGCGCACCGTGCCCGGCGGCACCGGCGGCACCGGCGGCTGAGCCTCGCCGCACCGTCCTTGGGGAGCCGCCGCAACGCGGCTCCCCGGTCCCGTCCCTCCGTTTCCTGCAAGGTCCGCCATGCGGCAACGCTCCATCCTGCTGCTGGCCTCGGCCCTGGTCCTGGGCCTGGCCTCGGTGGTTCTCGCCCACCAGTGGCTCACCCGCGCCCCTGCTGCCGCCCCCACGCCCGCCCTCACCGTGGTGGTGGCGCGCGAGCCGCTGCCGGCCGGCACCCGCCTCGAACGCCGTCATCTGGCCGAGACTCCATGGCCGCCGCTGGCGGTTCCCCTGGGCAGCTTTCCCACCATCGATGCCGTGCTGGGCGATCCCGGCCGGGCCGTCGTGCTGCACGCCCTGGCGGCCGGCGAGCCGGTGCTCGCCGCCAAGCTGGGGGCGGCGCTGCGGGCCACCCTGTCGGCGCAGATCTCCGGCCGGCACCGGGCCGTCACCATCCGGGTCAACGATGTCCTGGGGGTGGCCGGCTTCGTGCTGCCGGGCGACCGGGTGGACGTGCTGCTGACCCGCGATCTCGGGCGCGACAACCCGGTCACCGACGTGCTGCTGCAGCGGATCAAGGTGCTGGGAATCGACCAGGAGGCCAGCGAGCGCAAGGACAAGCCCATGGTGGCCCGCGCGGTGACCCTGGAGGTCACGCCCGAGGAGGCCCAGAAGATCACCCTGGCCACCGATGTCGGCACAATCGGCCTGGCCCTGCGCAGCGTCGCCGACGGGACCGAGGTGAAACCGCGCACGGTGGGCCTGGCCGACCTCGCCCCGCCCCGCGCGGCGACGAGAGGCGAGGACAGTGTCGCCGTGCGGGTGCTGCGCGGCACCGAGGCCGCAACATCCCGGGTCGCCCGCGACCGCTGACCCCACCAAACCCGGAAGGCCGCCGCCATGTTCACCGCGTTGCGCCACGCCCTCGTCCTGGTCCTGCTGTTCCTGGTTCTGCCGGCCCATGGCCAGGACCCCGCCATCGAGGTGGCCATCGACAAGGCGCGCCTGCTGCGTGTCCCCACCCCCTTCGCCCATGTCGCCGTCGGCAATCCCGCCATCGCCGACGTGGTGCCCATGACCGACCGCGCGGTCCAGGTGCTGGGCAAGGCCACCGGCGCCACCACCCTGTCGCTGTTCGACCGGGGCAAGCAGCTGGTCGCGGTGCACGAGCTGGTGGTCACCGCCGATGTGGACGGCCTGAAGCGCCGCCTGCACGAGCTGATGCCGGACCAGCCGGTCGAGGTCCGCGCGGTCGGCGGCGCGGTGGTGCTGAGCGGCACCGTCTCCAGCGCCGAGCAGGCCGGCCGCGCCCTCGCCCTGGCCGAGCATTTCGCGCCCAAGAAGGTGACCAACATGCTGCGCGTCGGCGGCAGCCAGCAGGTGATGCTGGCGGTGCGGGTGGCCGAGGTCAGCCGCTCGGTGGCCCGCGAGCTGGGGGTGAAGCCCGGCTTCACCGGCGGCGACTTCAACTTCGCCACCCTCGACCCCCTCGATCTCGGGCGCTTCGCCACCGCCGAGCTGCTCACCACCTCCTCGTGGGGGACGCTGGACCTGCTGTTCGACGCGCTGGAGGAAAAGGGCATGGTCAAGGTCCTGGCCGAGCCCAACCTGATCGCCCTGTCGGGCGACACCGCCAACTTCCTGGCCGGCGGCGAGTTCCCCATTCCGGTGGCCCAGGCGGCGGCCGGCGCCGGCATCGCCATCACCGTCGAGTTCAAGAAGTTCGGCGTCGGCCTGGCCTTCACCCCCACCGTGCTGGGCGACGGGCTGATCAACCTGGTGGTCAGCCCCGAGGTCAGCCAGATCGACCGCACCAACGCCGTCGCCCTGACCGGCTTCTCCATCCCCGGCCTGACCACCCGCCGCGCCACCACCACCGTCGAGCTGCGCGCCGGCCAGAGCTTCGCCATCGCCGGGCTGCTGCAGAACGACTTCCAGGACCAGGTGCGCCAGATCCCGGGCATCGGCGACATCCCCATCCTGGGGGCGCTGTTCCGCAGCTCGGAATTCCAGCGCCGCGAGACCGAGCTGGTGATCATCGTCACCCCCCACCTGGTCCGCCCGGTGGCGGCCGGAACCCTGGCGGCGCCCACCGACGGCTTCCTGCCGCCCACCGATGCCGACCTGTTCCTGATGGGGCGGGTGGCGGGGCCGGCGACCGGCGGGACCGCCCCCGATCTCGCCGGCCGCTACGGCTACCTCGTTCCCTGACCCGGAGGCTTCCCATGCGCCCGCTCGCCGCCGCCCTTCTCCTGCTGCTCGCCGCCTGCTCGTCGGAGGCCACCATCGCCCCCGATTTCGGCGCCGCGGTTCACTTCAACATGGCCGCCCAGACGCTGCCGCCGCCGCCCGCCGCCGATGACGTCCCCGCCGGCCAGGACGGCGGGCGGGCCGGCGAGGCGTGGGAGCGCTACCGCACCGGCAAGACCATCCCTCCGGTCTCCTTGTCCACCTCGGAAGGCCTGATCCGGCTGACCCCCGCCAAGTGAGGCAGACCATGCACGCCCTGGTCCACGGCCGCCCGGCCACCCTGCTCGCCCAGTCCCGCACGCCCGAGACGCGCGACGCCGTCGCCCGCGCCCTGTCGGGCATCGCCAGCCTGGCGGTGCGGGGCCAGCTGGGCGAGATCGACGCGCTGTCCCCCGAAGCCCTGACCCGCGCGCCGCCCGACGTGCTGCTGGCCGACATCGATCTCGGCTCCGCCGCCCATCTGGCGGCGCTGGAAACCCTGGTCGAGGCGCTGCACGCCACCACCTCGGTGGTGGTCGCCGCCGAGCCGGCCGGAATGGAGCCGGTGCGGCGGCTGATCCGCCTGGGCATCGCCGATCTGGTGCCGCTGCCAATGGTGCCCGCCGCCCTGATCGAGGCGGTCCAGGCGGCGCTGGCCGCGACGCGGCGGCGCGGCGGCGGCCATGCCGACGCGGAGCGGGGCATGGTCATCGCCTTCCTGAAGGCCGGCGGCGGAGTCGGCGCCACCACCCTGGCGGTCGAGGCCGCCGCCGCCCTGGCCACCGGCCGGGGAGAGCGCGCCGAGACCTGCCTGATGGACCTCGACCTGCAATTCGGCGCCGCCGCGCTGCGCCTGGACATCGACCACCCGACCAGCCTGATCGAGCTGCCCGATTTGTCGCGCCGCTTCGACGGCACCCTGCTGCGCGGCGCCGTCGCCCACCATGCCAGCGGCATCGACCTGCTGCCGGCCCCTTCCTCCATGCATCCCGTCGAGGCGGTGTCGGCCGAGACCGCGCAGGCCCTGGTGAGCGTCGCCGCCCAGGAATACCGCCACGTGCTGATCGATCTGCCGCCGTCATGGTCGGTGTGGACCCGTGCGGTGCTGGCCAGCGCCGATGGCATCGTGCTGGTGCTGCGCCCCGACGTGCCCTCGGTGCGGATGGCGCGGCGCCAGCTCGACACCCTGGCCGCCGAGGGCTGCGGCGCGGTGCCGCTGATGGTGGTGGCCAACGGAACCGGTTCCGGTCCTTTCGCCACCGGCGTGCCGCTGGCCGACATCGCCCGCGCCCTCGGGCGGCCGGTGGCCCATGCCATCCCGCGCGCCGACCGCGCCTTCGGCGCGGCCGCCGATCGCGGCGTGCCGCTGTCCAGGGTGCGCGGCGGCCGCCGCGCCGCGGCCAAGGTGGCGGCCATGATCCGCGACGCGGTGGCGCTGGCCCGGGCGGGAGGCCAACCATGAGCACCCCCGTCACCACCAGCCGCTTCGCCGCCGCCG
This sequence comes from Magnetospirillum sp. UT-4, assembly GCF_902729435.1. GTDB lineage: Bacteria > Pseudomonadota > Alphaproteobacteria > Rhodospirillales > Magnetospirillaceae > Magnetospirillum. Next base: position 225,268 of record NZ_LR746521.1, on the reverse strand, counting down.
CGCCGCCGCGCCCGGCCTTCGAGGCGCCGGCCGAGGCCGACACAATGCTGGCGCTGAAGGTGCGGCTGCATCAGCAGCTGCTCGACACCATGAACCTGGGCGCCATCGAGACCATGGCGCACGACCAGTTCGTCCGCGAGGTCGGCGAGCTGGTGCGCAGCCTGATGGCCCGCGACCCGGTGCCGCTAAACCACCGCGAGAAGACCCAGCTGGTGGACGACATCCTGGACGAGGTGCTGGGGCTGGGGCCGCTGGAGCCGCTGCTCAAGGACCCCACCATCTCGGACATCCTGGTCAATACCCACCAGCAGGTGGTGGTCGAGCGGCGCGGCCGGCTCGAGCCCACCGCCGTGCGCTTCAAGGACGAGCGCCACCTGCAGCGCATCGTCAACAAGATCGTCTCGGCGGTGGGCCGCCGCGTCCACGAAGCGCAGCCGCTGGTCGATGCCCGCCTGCCCGACGGCTCGCGCGTCAACGTCGCCATTCCGCCGGTGGCGGTGGACGGCACGCTGGTATCGATCCGCAAGTTCTCCCGCACCCCGCTCGGCACCCGCCAGATGATCGAGTCCGGCAGCCTGTCCCCGGCCATGGCGCGGGTGCTGGAGGCGGCGGTGCGCGGGCGGCTCAACCTGGTGGTGTCGGGCGGCACCGGCAGCGGCAAGACCACCCTGCTGAACGCGCTGTCGGCGGCCATCGACCCGCGCGAGCGCATCGTCACCATCGAGGACGCCGCCGAGTTGCAGCTGCAGCAGCCCCACGTGGCCCGGCTGGAAACCCGGCCGCCCAATATCGAGGGGCGCGGCGAGATCACCCAGCGCGACCTGGTGCGCAACGCGCTGCGCATGCGCCCCGACCGCATCATCCTGGGCGAGGTCCGCGCCGGCGAGGCGTTCGACATGCTGCAGGCCATGAACACCGGCCATGACGGCTCCATGTCCTCGGTCCACGCCAACACCCCGCGCGACGCCCTGGCCCGCCTGGAACAGATGGTCGGCATGGCCGGCATCGACATGCCGCCCCGCGCGGTGCGGGCGCAGATCGCCTCGGCGGTGGACCTGGTGGTGCAGGTCGAGCGCATGGTCGATGGCGGCCGCCGGGTGGTGTCGGTGCAGGAGGTCACCGGCATCGAGGGCGACATCATCACCATCCAGGAGATCTTCCTGTTCCGCCGCCGCACCACCGGCGCCGACGGGCGGGTGGTGGGCGAATTCCTGGCCTCGGGCATCCGCCCGCGCTTCTGCGCCGACCTCGCCGCCCGCGGCGTGCCGCTGGGCGAGGATTTGTTCACCCCGGGCACGCCGAGTTGACGAGAGGGCTTCCCATGGCCGATCCCCTGTCCTGGCTGATCCTCGCTTTGGCCGGCGCCACCCTGGCCCTGCTGGCGGCGGCGTGGCGCGCCGGTGCCGGCGGCGACCCGCGCCTGGCCCGTCGCCTGGGCGCCGTGACCGCCGCCGATGCCGCTCCGTCGCTGCGCAAGGCCGGCCGCCGCCCCGCCGGCCTTTCTCCCGCCGCATGGCTGGAGCGCCTGCTCGCCCGCGCCGGCAGCGGCCTTTCGGTGGAGCGCCTGGCCGGGCTGATGGCGGCGGTGACGGTGGCGGCCACGGTGGCGGCCCTGGCGCTGGGCGCCGGTCCGTTGGTGGCGCCGGCCTTGGGCCTGGCGGCCGGCATCGGCGGGCCGGTCGTGGTCCTGCGGCGCATGGCGGCCGGCCGGGTCGTCCGCTTCGCCGCCCAGCTGCCCGAGGCGTTGGCGATGATGGCCCGCTCGCTGCGGGCCGGCCACCCCATCAACGCCGCGTTGGGCCTGGTGGCGCGCGAGATGCCCGAGCCGCTGGGCGGCGAGTTCGCCACGGTATTCGACGAGATGACCTACGGCCTCGATCTGCGCGAGGCGCTGGGCAATCTGTGCCGGCGCATGGACGGGCGCGAGCTGCGCTACATGGCGGTGGCCATTTCGATCCAGCAGGGCAGCGGCGGCAATCTGGCCGAGCTGCTCGACACCCTGGCCCGGGTGCTGCGCGACATCGGCCGCATGCACCGCAAGGTGCGCGCCCTGTCGGCCGAGGGCCGGCTGTCGGCGGCGGTGCTGTCGGTGCTGCCGTTCGGCGTCGCCCTCGGCATCACCGCCCTCGCCCCCGGCTATTACGACGGCGTGCTGGCCGACCCGCCGTTCCTGGCGGTGCTGGGCGGCGGCTTCGCCGGCATCGTCCTGGGCATCGCCATGATGGCCCGAATGGTCAACTTCCGCATCTGAGGCCAACCATGCTCGCCGCCGCCATCGTCGTCGCCGTGACCGCCCTGGTGCTCGCCGCCGCCGCCATGGCGGGCCTGCACTCCCACCCCCGCGACCGCCGCCTGGTGCCGCCACAGCCGGACGGGGGCGGCGCGGTGGCCGCCGCCCTGCCGCCGCCGCCTTCGGGCCTGGCGCGGCGGCTGCTGGCGGCCGGCTATGGCGGCGCCCGGGCGGTGACGGTGTTCCGGCTGGCGCGGCTGGGTCTGGCCGCATTGCTCGCCCTTGGCTTCCTCGCCGCCGCCGGGCTGCTGGATCTCGCCCCCGAGCCGGAGCGGCGGATCGCCCTGGCCTGCGGCCTGGCGGCCATGGGCTGGCTGCTCGCCTCCATCCATCTCGACCGCCGCGCCGGGAGCCGGCGCCTGGCCTTGCGCGACGGCTTCCCCGACAGCCTGGACCTGATGCAGGTCTGCGTCGAGGCCGGCCTGGGGCTCGACGCCGCCATCGCCCGCGTCGCCGCCGAGATCGGCGCCGCCCACCCGCTGCTGGGCGCCCATTATGCCCAGATGGGCCGCGAGCTGCGGGCCGGACGGGGGCGCGACGACGCCCTGCGCGGGCTGGCCGACCGGCTCGGCTTCGACGAGGCCAAGGCCTTCGCCGCCATGCTGATCCAGTCCGAGGCGCTGGGCAGCAGCATCGCCGACACCCTGCGCGCCTATGCCGAGGACATGCGCAGCCGCCGCCTGCTGGCCGCCGAGCAGAAGGCGCAGGAACTGGGGGTCAAGCTGTCGGTGCCGCTGATCCTGTTCATCCTGCCGGCGCTGATCATCGTCATCGTCACCCCCGCCGCCCATCGGATGGCCCGCCTGTTCTGGCCGCTGATCGACCGCGGCTTCTGACCCCGAGGACCCTGCCATGCCCCGCATCGCGCTGACCCTTCCCGCCGCCTTCCTGCTGTCCGCCTGCACGCTGCTGGCCGAGCCGCCCGAGGTGGCGGCGCCGCGTCCGGCCGAGACCGCGGCCCAGCTTGCCGCCGCCCGCCAGGACATGGAGGACGGCCATCCCGACGAGGCCGGGCGCCGCTATGCCCGCATCCTCGCCGCCGAGCCGGGAAATGCCGAGGCCCGCCTGGGCATGGCCGAGCTGCATCTGTCCCGCGGCCGCCCGCGCGAGGCATTGTCGCTGTTCGAGGCGCTGGCCGCCGACCCGGCCATGCACCCGGCGGCGGCGCAGGGGCGCGGGCTGGCATTGCTGGCGCTGGGGCGCCCCGCCGCCGCCGAGGATTCGCTGCGCCAGGCGGTGGCCGCCGCGCCCCGGCTGTGGCGGGCGTGGAACGGGCTGGGCCGGCTGGCCGATGCCGCCTTGCGCTGGGCGGATGCCGATGCCGCCTACGGCGCCGCCCTGGAGGCCGAGCCGCGGGCGGCGGCGGTGCACAACAACCGCGGCTTCTCGCTGCTGCTGCGCGGCCGCCACGCCGAGGCCGAGGCGGCGTTCCGCGCCGCCCTCGCCCTGGCGCCCCGGCTGGCGGTGGCGGCCGGCAATCTGCGCCTGGCCCTGGCCTGGCAGGGGCGCTACGACGAGGCCCTGGCCGGCGCCCCGCCGGACGAGGCGCCGGCGGCCCTGAGCGACGTCGGCGCCATCGCGCTGGCCCGTGGCGAGCTCGAGACGGCCGAGAGCTATCTCGGCCGCGCCCTGTCCGCCAGCCCCCGCCACCTGCCCGCTGCCGATCGCGGCCTGGCCGCCATCCGGCTGGCCCGCGCCGCCCGCTGACCCCGCCATATCCCCCGTCCCGGAGCCCCCACGGATGATGCCGACGCTTGCCCTCGCTTTGGTCGCCGCCATGTTCCTGGTCCCGCTGGTGCTCGCCGCCGGGTGGGACCTGGCCTGCTTCCGCATTCCCAACCGCCTGACCCTGGCCATGGCGCTGCTGTTCCCCCTGGCCGCCCTGCTGGCGCCGGTCCAGGTGGCGTGGGGCTGGCACGTCGCCGCCGGGTTCGGGGTGTTCGCCGCCGGTGCCGGCCTGTTCGCCATGGGCCTGATGGGCGGCGGCGACGTCAAGCTGATGGCGGCCGCCACCCTGTGGCTGGGGCTGCCCAATCTGGGGGCCTTCATGCTGCTGGTCAGCCTGTCGGGCGCCGCCCTCACCCTGGCCTTGCTCGGTCTGCGCGCCCTGCCCATCGGGCGTGGCGGCCCGCTGCCGGCGGTGCTGCACGCCAAGGCCGGCATTCCCTATGGGGTGGCCATCGCCACCGGCGGCATCCTGCTGGTCTGGCGCCTGCCCCTGCTGGGCGGCTGAGCATGGCGACGTCCGTTCGCATCGGCAGCGAAGACGGCGGCGCCGTCGCGGTGATGGCGGCGCTGGTGCTGGTGCCGCTGCTGGCCATGGCCGGCCTGGGCGTCGATGCCGCCCGCGCCTATCTGGTCCAGGCGCGGCTGTCGCAGGCGCTGGACGCCGCCGCCCTGGCCGGCGGGCGGGTGATGTTCGAGCCCGAGCGCGACGACGACGTGCGGCGCTACTTCCGCGCCAATCTGCCCGCCGGCTATCTCGGCGCCCGCATCGGCGACGTCGCCATTGCCGCCGGCGACGGCGGCGAGACCTTGACGGTGACCGCTTCGGCCATCCTCGACAACACCCTGATGGCGCTGGTCGGCCGTCCCACCATCGAGGTCGCCGCCGGTGCCACGGTGCACCGCGCCTCGCGCGGGATGGAGCTGGTGCTGGTGATGGACAATACCGGCTCGATGCTGAGCGCCGGCCGCATCGACGCCATGAAGGCCGGCGCCCGCGACCTGGTGGAGATCCTGTACGGAAACCGCGAGCGCATTCCCAATGTGTGGGTCAGCCTGGTGCCCTATACCGCCACCGTCAACATCGGCCCCGGAAACGGCGCCTGGCTGCCCCCCGGCGCCCTGGCGGCGCGCGACTACTCGGCCAGCCCGCAGGGATGGAAGGGCTGCGTCGAGGCCCGCGCCGCCAGCGGCAACGACACCACCGATGCGCCGCCCGCAATCGAGCGCTTCCTGCCCTTCCACTACCCGTCCGACAGCGACAACCATTACCCGCCGGCGGACGAGAGCACGGCGACCAACACCACCGGCAACAGCGGCCGCGGCCCCAATCTGGGCTGCCCGCCTTCCATCACCCCCATGCAGGCCGAGAAGTCCCGCATCCTCGCCGCCATCGACGCCATGGGACCCTGGCACCGCGGCGGCACCATGGCCAATCTCGGGCTGGCCTGGGGATGGCGGCTGCTCAGTCCGCGCTGGCGCGGCCTGTGGAGCGGCACCACGCCTCAGCTGCCGCTGGAGTACCGCACCGCGTACATGGACAAGGTGGTGGTGCTGCTGACCGACGGCGTCAACCAGTTCTACGACCAGCCGCCGGCCGGGCCGCAGGGCTCGGACTACACCGCCTATGGGCGGCTGGGCTGGGGCCGGCTGGGGACCACCAGCCTGACCACCGCCACCAACCGCGTCAACCAGCGCATGGCCGCCGCCTGCGAGGCCATGAAGGCCGAGGGGGTGACCCTCTACACCATCACCTTCGACGTGCCCAACGCCACCACCCGGGCGCTGTTCCTGGGCTGCGCCTCGAGGGCCGAGACCTACTTCGACTCGCCCACCAACGAGGCGCTGCGCGCCGCCTTCCGCCAGATCGGCACGACGCTCAGCAACCTGCGTTTGGCCCGCTAGGAGGACCCGCCATGCCCCGCCCTCGCCTGCTCGCCGCCGAGGACGGCGCCACCGCCATCGAGATGGCGGTAGCCCTGCCGGTGCTGATGCTGCTGCTGATGGTGATGGTGGAGAGTTTCGCCCTGGTCTGGGTCAACGCCGCCATGGAAAGCGCCCTGCGCGAGGCCGCCCGCTTCGGCCTGACCGGCTGGGCGCCGGCCGGCACCGACCGCCGCGCCGCCATCATGGACATCCTGCGCCGCCGCACCCTCGGCCTGGTCGATGACAGCAGCGCCACCATCGACATGCGGGTGTTCGGCGATTTCGGGCAGATCGGCGTGCCCGAGCCCTTCGACGACACCCTGGTGGTCAACGGCCGCCACGATGCCGGCGAGGAGTTCCGCGACATCAACGGCAACGGCCGCTGGGACGACGGCAGCGGCGACGAGGGCGCCGGCGGGCCGGGACAGGTGGTGTTGTATACAATCTCGTACCGCTCGCCCTTCCTCACCCCGCTGCAGCGCTGGATCGGCGGCGCCGGCGAGACCCTGGTGCGGGCCAGCGCGGTGGTCCGCAACGAGCCGTGGGACGGGGCGCCATGACGCGGCGGCACAAGGGGGATGCCGGAACCGCCCTGGTCGAGTTCGCCATCGTCCTGCCGGTGCTGGTGATCCTGCTGCTGGCCGGACTGCAATTCGCCAGCCTGATCCTGCTGACCCAGAAGGTGCAGCGGCTGGCCGCCACCCTGGGCGATTTGGTCGCCCAGGCCGAGACCCTGTCGCAGGCCCAGCTCGACGCCCTGTTCGCCGCCGGCCGCCATGTGCTGCTGCCGTTCGACCACCAGAGCGACGGCCGCACCATCGTCACCGCGGTGGGGCGCAGCGGCGGCGGCCCCGCCTTGGTGCTGTGGCAGCACGGCGATAGCGGCGCCCTGGCGGCGACCAGCGGCATCGGCAGCCCGGGCGGCGCGGCCGTGCTGCCCACCGGCTTCGAGCTGCGCGCCGACGAAACCGTGATCGTCTCCGAGGTCTTCCACGCCTTCCGCTCGGACCTGGCCAGCGCGATCCCCGTCCCGCCGGTTGTGTACGAGCAGGGCTTCTACCGCCCGCGCCTGGGCAGCCTCACCCGGCTTGACTGAGCGCCCGGTATTCAGTGGTGATGCGGCGCGGCCGGCGGCAGGGTTCCGGCGAAGAAATGGGCGATGGCGGCCAGCGGATCGGGCTCGGCGGTGGTGACCACCGTCACCCCCCGCGCCCCCAGCCGCCGGATGAAGCCCTCGCCGGCGCTGCCCGCGATGACCACATCGACGGCGAACAGCGGATGCGCGGACTCATCGCCACGGTACTCGTGCAGCACCATCTCCTTGTCCAGCTCCAGCCGAGGCCGTTCCTCCGGCGGCCGGCCGGCGGCCGCGTCGAACAGGCGGAAGCGGCGGGTCTTGCCGGGATGGGCGGTGACGGTCTTCCAGTTCTGGCTGGCGATCGCGATCAGCATGGCAGGGCCTCCGGGCGATACAGCGGCAGGATTCCATCGACGCCGAGGGTGCCGATCACCCCCTGGCGGCGCAGGTCGGTGAAACAGCGCGACACCGTTTCCGGGCGCAGGCCGAGGTGGTCGGCGATGTCGGCCAGCCGCATGGGCAGATGCAGGGCGGCGGGGCGGCCGGAACGCCGCCTGAGGTCGGCCAGGAACCCGGCCACCCGCTCGGGCGCCGTCATGCGGCCCAGGCACAGCAGCCGGTCATGGGCGTCCAGCAATTGCCGTCGCGCCACCTGGTGCAGCCGTTCCGACAATTCGGGATCGGCCTCGATGTCGTCGCGGCCGAAGCGGCAGAAGCTCGAGCGCTCCAGCGCCGTCGCGGTCTCGTGGTGGATGGAATCGGCGGTGAAGCCGAAAATGTCGCCGGGCAGCAGGAAGGCCAGCACCTGGCGGCGGCCGTCGGGCATCTGGCTGCTCAGCATGACCATGCCCTGGCGAAGACCGAACAGGTGATCCGCCGGGGCACCCGGGGTGAACAGCCGGGTCGCGGCGGCGGCGCCGAGATCGCCGGTGAGCGAACGCAGGCGGCCCAGGGTGCCGCCGTGAAGGCAGGCGCACAGACGGCCGCGGGCGGCGGCATTGGCGTGGCAGGCATCGGTCAGGGAAAACACGGCGCACCGTCCCCTTCGGAAAGGACGGGCCGGAGCCGCGGACGGCCCCGGCCCTGTTGCCTATTCTATTGGCCGCCGCCCAGCGAGTGGACGTAGACCGCCAGCATCTTGATGGTGTTGTCGTCAAGACGCCCGGCCCAGGCCGGCATGGAGCCGTGCTTGGGCTTGGTGATCTGGGCCACCACCATGTCCTTGGCGGCCTGATTGTTGCCCTTCCACAGCCAGATGGCGTTGTTGAGCGCCGGGGCGCCCAGGTCCTTGGAGCCCACGCCGCCTTCCTGGTGGCAGGCGGTGCAACGCTCGGCGAAGATGGCCTCGCCCGGCGAGCCGGCGGCGGGGGTCTTCGTCGACAGCGACACCACGTAATCGGCCAGCTGCCCGACCTGCTCGGCGCTTAAGGCATCCCCCGTGCCGAACGGCAGCATCTCGCTCTGGCGCGAATCCGCATGCTCGTTGCGGACGCCGAACTTGATGGTCTGCTCGATCTCGGCCAGGGTGCCGCCCCAGATCCACTCGTCATCGGCCAGGCGCGGATAGGCGCCGGCGACGCCGACACCACCCGAGCCATGGCAGGCCGAGCAGTTCTCGCCGAACGACACCTTGCCGCCCACCAGGGCGTAGTTGAGCAGGGTCTTGTCCTTGGCGATGTCCTCGACACTGGCGGTCTGGAACTTGGCCAGCCACGCGCCGCGGGCCTGCTTCTGGGCCTTCAGCTCGTTGTCGAGCTCGGCCCGCGAGGAATAGCCCAGCATGCCCTCGGTGTAGCCGTTGATGGTCGGCCAGGTCGGCATGGCGACCCAATAGGCGACGGACCAGACCACGCAGGCCCAGAACACGTAGACCCACCACTTCGGCAGAGGAGTGTTGAGCTCCTTGATGCCGTCCCACTCGTGCCCGGTCGTCATCTGACCGGAAACCGAGTCCTTCTCCATGGAAGCCATATCAGCGCTCCTTGTCTTCGTCGTCCCTCAAGGGGATGTCTGCGTAGGACTCGAACCTGTCCTTGTTTTTCGGACGGTAGGCCCAGAAGACGATCCCGAGGAACAGAACCATTAACCACAGACCCCAGAGGGGGCGGAGAACCTCGTTGACCAGAGTCTCGAGCAAGTTTCCCCTCCCCTACCGGTAGATCTTCTCGGGCTTGACGGTGGTGAAATCCACCATGGTGCCGAGGACCTGCAGGTACGCCACCAGGGCGTCCATCTCGGACACCACCTTGGGATCGCCGTCGAAGTCGCCGAACTTGGCGTTCGGATACCGCTTGACGACGCCCGAGGCCTCGGTGGCGGCGGGATCGGCCTGTTCCAGAAGATCCGCCTTGGCGTTCCGGATCTGCTCGTCGCTGTAGGGAACGCCGACGACCTTGAGGGCCTGCAGATGCGCCGGGGCGGAGTTGAAGGACAGCGGCCGCATCAGATGCGGATAGCCGGGCATGACGGATTCGGGAACGACGTCCCGGGGATTGATCATGTGGCGGACGTGCCAGTCGTTGGTGTACTTGCCCCCCACGCGGGCGAGGTCCGGCCCGGTGCGCTTCGACCCCCACTGGAACGGATGATCGTACTTGGACTCGGCCGCCAGGCTGTAATGGCCATAGCGCTCGATCTCGTCCTTGAAGGGGCGGACCATCTGGCTGTGGCACAGATAGCAGCCCTCCCGCACGTAGATGTTGCGGCCGGCCTGCTCCAGCGGGCTGTAGGGACGCACCCCCTGCACCTTCTCGATGGTGCTCTCGATGGTGAACAGCGGCACGATCTCGATCAGGCCGCCGGTGATCACCGTCAGCAGGATGCCGACGGCGAGCAGGAAGACGTTGGTCTCGAGTTTGGCGTGATGACGGAATACGGACATGGTCTCCCCCCCCTCAGCGGGCGCCGGCGGTCACGGGACGGATCGCCTCTTCGGCAACGTCGCCCTTGATCGTCTTGTAGAAGTTGTAGGCCATGATCAGCCCGCCGACCACGAACAGGGCACCGCCCAGCGCGCGGATCACGTAGTAGGGATGCATCGCCTCGACGGTCTCGATGAACGAGTACTGCAGGAAGCCCAGGCTGTCGTAGGCGCGCCACATCAGGCCCTGCATGATGCCCGAGATCCACATGGCGGTGATGTAGAGCACCACGCCCACCGTCGAGACCCAGAAATGCAGGCTGACCAGCTTCAGCGAGTACACCTCGTTGCGGCCCCACAGCTTGGGAACCAGGTAGTAGAGCGCGCCGAACGAGACGAAGGCCACCCAGCCGAGAGCGCCGGAGTGGACGTGGCCGACGGTCCAGTCGGTGTAGTGCGACAGCGAGTTGACCGCCTTGATCGACATCATCGGACCCTCGAAGGTCGACATGCCGTAGAAGGCCACCGACGAGACCAGGAACCGCATCACCGGATCGGTCCGCAGCTTGTCCCAGGCCCCAGACAGGGTCATCAGGCCGTTGATCATGCCGCCCCAGGACGGCATCCACAGCATGATCGAGAAGGTCATGCCCAGGGTCTGCGCCCAGTCCGGCAGCGCTGTGTAGTGCAGGTGGTGCGGGCCGGCCCAGATGTAGAGGAAGATCAGCGCCCAGAAATGCACGATGGACAGCCGGTAGGAATAGACCGGCCGCCCGGCGCGCTTGGGCACGAAGTAGTACATGATGGCCAGGAAGCCGGCGGTCAGGTAGAAGCCCACCGCGTTGTGGCCGTACCACCACTGGGTCATGGCGTCCTGCACGCCGGCGAACAGCGAATAGGACTTCCACCACTCATCGGCGCCGAACAGGACCGCCGGGACGGTCAGGTTGTTGCCCAGGTGCAGCATGGCGATGGTCAGGATGAACGCCATGTAGAACCAGTTGGCCACGTAGATGTGGGGTTCCTTGCGCTTCATGATGGTGCCGGCGAAGGCGATCAGGTAGCACACCCAGTTGACGGTGACCCACAGGTCCAGCCACCACTCGGGCTCGGCGTATTCGCGCCCCTGGGTGCCGCCCAGCACATAGGACAGCGCGGCGGCGACGATCATCGCCTGCCAGCTCCAGAAGATGAAGGTGGCGAAGCCCGAGCCGCCGAACAGGCTGGCGCGGGTGGTGCGCTGGACGACGTAGAACGACGTCCCCATCAGGACGCAGCCGCCGAAGGCGAAGATGACGCCCGAGGTGTGGACCGGCCGCAGGCGGCCGAAGGTGGTCCATTCGAGATCGAGGTTGAGGGCCGGGAAGGCCAGCTGCCAGGCGATGAAATCGCCCACCAGAAATCCGACGATCCCCCAGAAGACGGCCGCCAGAACGAACTTCCTGATGACGCCGTCCTCGTAGGGCGCGGCGTCGCCCAGGGTTCCGGCGCTTGCGTGTGTTGCGGACATGCACGAACTCCTTATCCGAAGTCACGCCTACGGCCGGCATCGGATCCCCCTTGCCAGTCGGGCGCGGCCGCAGAGCTTAGGCAGGCGTCCGCTGCGCGATCATTGCCAATTGTTATGCGAGTACTGATTTCTTCGAATGCAATACCGGGGCTCGCTTTCCCGCCGCCCAATGGGTATCGTCCTCGCCCATGAAGAAGAGCCGGATCGACGCCGCGTGGACGGGCAAGGCGGAATGCGGCCGGTGCGGCATCCGCGACCTGGTGCTGTTCGCCGACCTCGCCGAGCCCGATTTCAACCTGATCCACCTGCCCATCGAAGAGCGGGAGCTGGATGTCGAATCCGTGCTCTATTCGGCCGGACAGGACGGAAGCGCCCTGTTCACCGTGCGCACCGGCCTGGTGAAGCTGGTGCAGTACCTGCCCGAGGGGACCCTGCGCATCGTCCGCCTGCTGGGACCGGGCGCCACCGCCGGGCTGGAGGCGCTGCTCGGCCAGCCCTACGAGCATTCAGCCGTGGTGCTGCAGCGGGCGCTGGTCTGCCGCATCCCGCGCCAGGTGGTGGAGCGCCTCAGCACCGAGACGCCGCGCCTGCACGGCCAGCTGATGCAGCGCTGGCACGGCGCCCTGAAGCAGGCCGACGACTGGCTGACCGGCCTGTCCACCGGCAAGACCTCGCAACGCCTGGCCCGCCTGCTGCTGCACGTCATGGACCAGGACGGCAACGCCCCGCTGTTCAGCCGCGAGGATCTGGGCGCCATGCTGGGCGTCACCACCGTCCACGCCAGCCGCACCGTCGCCGAGTTCAAGCGCAACGGCGTCCTGCGCGAGCCGAAATCGGGCCGCTGCATCTGCGACCGCGCCCGCCTGGAATGCATCGCCACCGCCGAATGCTGACCCGCGACGCGGGCGACGCAGGGCAGACATGCTTCGCCGCGGTACCTCCTGCGCTTGCCCCATATTTAGAAGCAGCTAATATGCGCTCCGCCGAATATGCCTGTGAAAACGGGCAGGGGGGATGGCGATGGACCGTGCGCGTGGCGTTATCCTGCTGTTTGCCAGTCTCCTGGTCTTCTGGCTGGTGCTGAGCGGCACCGCCGCCTCGGACGTGGTTCTGGTCGGCATCGCCGCCGCCGCCGTAATCGCCATGGCCTTCGCCGGCAACCTGTCCTTCCTGGCCGAGTTCCGCGCCACCCCAAGCGCCGTCGTCGCCGCCTTCCTGTATGTGGGCTACTTCGCCAAGGAGCTGGTGAAGGCCAATCTGGCGGTGGCCCGCATCGTGACCTCGCCGGCCCTGCCGCTCAATCCCGGCTTCGTCAAGGTGCGCACCCGGCTGAAAAGCCGCGTCGGGCGGGCCCTGCTGGCCAATTCCATCACCCTGACCCCCGGCACCCTGACCGTCGAGATGGAGGGCGAATGGCTCTACATCCACTGGGTCAGCGTCGAATCGCCCGAGGTGGAGGCGGCCACCGCCGCCATCGTCGCCGGGTTCGAGCATTACCTGGAGGCGATGTATGGTTGAGCTTGTCGTCACCATCGCCGCCGGCCTTGCCGGCCTGGCCTTCCTGCTGGCCCTCTTCCGCTTCCTCAAGGGGCCGTCGGATGCCGACCGGGTGGTCGCCTTCGACGTGCTGACCATCATCGCCATCACCGGCATCGCCCTGGTCGCCCTGGCCGAGGGACGCGGCATCTACCTGGACGTGGCGGTGGTCTACGCGCTGCTGTCGTTCCTGGGGGTGATCGTGGTGGCCCGCTACCTGGAACGGGGGCTGTGATGCTCGACCTGGTGGGCGCATTCCTGCTTCTCGCCGGCACCGTCTTCCTGCTGCTGGGCGGCCTCGGGCTGGTGCGCATGCCCGATCTGTTCACCCGCATCCAGGCCGGCACCAAGGCCACCACCCTGGGCACCCTGCTGTCGCTGGGCGGCATCGCCTGCCTGCGCCCCGACTGGGCGCTGAAGCTGGCGGTCATCGGGCTGTTCGTCCTGTTCACCAACCCGCTGTCGTCGCAGGTGCTGGCCCGCGCCGCCCATCGCATCGGCACCGCCAAGGCGCCGGAAACCGCGATCGACCGCCTGGCCGAAGACAAGGGAGAGGCGTGATGGCCTGGATCACTCCGGCGCTGACCGTGCTGCTGGCGGCGGCCATGATCGGCGCCGCCCTGGTCGCCGTTCTCGGGCGCAGCCTGCCCATCGCCATCCTGGCGGCCGGGCTGGTCAGCCTGCTCGCCTCGGTGCTGTTCCTGGTGCTGGCCTCGCCCGACGTGGCGATGACCGAGGCGGCCATCGGCAGCGGCCTGACCACCTTCCTGTTCTTCTTCGTCCTCGGCCGCGTGCGGGGAGGCGAACATGATTAGGCGCGCCGCCGCCCTGGCCCTGATCGCCGCCCTCGGGGCGCTGCTGCTGCCGCTGCTGCTGGGCTACCACCCCGACGAGGCGCTGAACCTCACCGCCTGCTATTACGCCGAGCGCACCGCCGCCGATCTGGGCGCCGCCAACATCGTCACCGCCATCGTGGTGACCTATCGCGGCCTCGACACCCTGGGCGAGGTCACCGTGCTGTTCCTGTCGGCGGCGGTGGTCGGGCTGGTGCTGGCCCGCGGCCGCACCGCCACCACCGGCGGCCGCCCCCGCCTGCCGGCCGGCGAGCTGCTGACCACCGGCAGCCGGCTGCTGGCGCCGCTGATCATGCTTCTCGGCATCTACATCTTCGTCAACGGCCACCTCACCCCCGGCGGCGGCTTCCAGGGCGGCGCGGTGATCGCCTCGGGCGTGCTGCTGCTGCTGCTGGCCGAGCCCGGCCGCCGCCTCGGCCATCGGGTCATCGCCCTGGTCGAATCGCTGTCGGGACTGGCCTATGTGGCCATCGGCGTGGCCGGACTGGTTTATGCCGGCGGCTTCCTCGACAACCGCATCCTGCCCATCGGCACCCTGGGCGAGCTGGCCTCGGCCGGCGCCATCCCGGTCATCTATTCGCTGATCGGCCTCAAGGTCGGCGCTGAGTTCTCGTCCATGCTGGCCAATCTGTCCGAGACGGAGGAGCTTTAGATGGCCCACATCGCCTTGGCCACCGGCTTCCTGCTGTTCCTGATCGGGCTTTACGGGGCGCTGACCAACCGCAACCTGCTGCGCATGATCGTCGCCTTCACCGTCGCCGATGCCGGCATCAACGTGGTGATCGTGGCGGTCGGCCATATGCGCGGGCGCACCGCCCCCATCCTGGACGGCGCCGTTCCCGCCGCCGAGGCGGCGTCGCGCATCATCGACCCGGTGCCGCAGGCGCTGGTGCTGACCGCCATCGTCATCGGCGTCGGCATCACCGCGCTGATGCTGGCCTATGCCTACAAGCTGTACGAAGCCCGGCGCAGCCTGGATATCGGCAAGTTCATGGAGCTCAAATGGTGAGCCCGCTCGTCCTGATCGCGGCGCCGCTGGCCGGCGCCTTCCTGCTCGGCCTGGTGCGCTGCCCGCGCGCGGCCCTCGCGGTGACCCTGGCCACCCTGGGGCTGGCCGCCGCCGCCGCCGGCTGGTGGGTGTGGCAGCTGGGCTGGGCCGGCGCCGAGGCGGTCGAGGTGTTCACCGCCGGCACCCCGCCGCCCTTCGCCATCGCGCTCCGCATGGGCCTGCCCGAGGCGGCGCTGACCCTGGTGATCACCCTGACCGGCCTGCTGTCGGCGCTGCACATGCAGGACAACCTGGCCGAGACCGGTCACCGCGCCATGGCGGTGCTGCTGGTGGCGGTGATGGCCTATTGCGGCATCGTGCTGACCCGGGACCTGTTCAACCTGTTCGTCTTCTTCGAGCTGGCCGCCATCGCCACCGCCGGGCTGATCCTGCTGTCGGCGGATGCCCGCGCCCTGGGCGCCGGCTTCAAGTACCTGGTGGTGTCGCAGGTGATCTCGGCCCTGCTGCTGATCGGCATCATCTTCACCTACCACGCCACCGGCACCCTGTACCTGGACGGGATCGCCGCCGCCGCGGCCAAGCCGGCGCTGGCCTTCTTCCTGGTGTTCATCGCCATCGCCGCCGAGCTGAAGCCCTTCCCCGCCAATGGCTGGGCGCTGGACGTCTATGAATCGTCCCATCCCGCCTTCTCGGCGCTGATCTCGGCCGCCGCCGGGGCGGCCTCGCTCTATGCCGCCGACAAGCTGCTGACGGTGGGCGGCCCGGCCTGGCTGCCGGCGGCCACCGCCATCGGCATCGTCACCTTCGTCGCCGGCAACCTGCTGGCCCTGCCCCAGGGCAACGACCGCCGCCTGCTGGGCTATTCCTCGGTGGCCCAGATCGGGCTGGTGCTGGCCGTCGCCGGCCAGCGCGACGTGCTGGGCGAGCATTATCACTTCGTCGCCTTCGGCCTGCTGGCCTCGCACGCGGTGGCCAAGGCCGGGCTGTTCTGGCTGTCGGGCATGGTGGCGGAACGCGGCCTCGCCGCCTGGGCCGCCTTGCGCGCCCGCCCGCCCCTGATCTTCGCCTTCGCCACCTTCGTGGCGATGCTGGCCGGCCTGCCCCCCTTCCCCGGCTTCTACGCCAAGTGGGAGCTGGTGCGGGTGCTGGCCGCCGAGGGCCGGCTGGTGCTGCTCGGGCTGATCCTGTTCGGCGCCCTGCTCGAGGCCGGCTACCTGTTCCGCTGGTTCGGCTTCGCCCTCAAGCGCGAGCCGTCGGGTGAAGGGCTGGCCTGCGCGCCGTCCAAGGGCATCCCGGTGCTGGCGGCGGTGCTGGCGGCCTGGGGCCTGGCCTGGCAGTGGGGCGATGCCTCGGCCCAGGCCAACCTGCTGCTGGGGCTGCCGCTGCTGTTCGCGCTGGCTTTCGTGCTGCTGGACTGGCTGCCGGCCTGGGTCAAGAACACCCTGGCCATCGCCGGCCTGGCCGCCTGGTTCGCCCTGACCCTCGGCCAATACGACCCGCTGCGGCTGATCTTCGCCGTCATCATGCTGGCCGGCGGCGCCGTCACCCTGCTGGCCAGCTACCACGCTCACGGCCGGCGCATCGGCTTCTATCCCTCGGCCATGCTGATGTATGCCGGGCTGGCGCAGCTGATCCTGGCCGCCGACACCTTCTCGTTCTTCGCGGCGTGGGAGATCCTGACCGTCGGGTCCTATTTCCTGATCCTGCGCGGCAGGCATTCCGAGCCGCACGCGCTGTCGTACATCGTCTTCTCGCTGGGCGGCGCCTTCCTGATCCTGGCCGGCTTCGCGGTGGCCGCCGACGGCGCCGCCAGCTTCGCCGTGGCCGATCTCGCCACCCTGGCGGCGCCGGTGGCGCCCTGGGTGTTCCTGATGCTGGCCATCGGGTTCATGACCAAGACCGCCTCCATCGGCCTGCATGTCTGGCTGCCCGGCGCCCATGCCGAGGCCGAGACCGACGTCTCGCCCATGGTGTCGGGCATCCTGCTGAAGGCCGGCCTGTTCGGCCTGGCGGTGCTGCTGCTGGCCATGGGCCGGCAGAAGCTGGGGGGCATCGACCTCACCCTGGCCATGCTGTGGATCGGCGCCGCCTCGGCCCTGCTGGGCAACCTGATGGCCATCTTCCAGGAGGATGCCAAGCGCCTGCTCGCCTATTCCTCCATCGGACAGATGGGCTACGCGCTGTTCGGCCTGGCCATGATGAACCATTTGGGCTGGTTGATGGCGCTGATGTTCGTCATCAACCACTACATCTACAAATCCATGCTGTTCCTGGCGGTGGGCGGCGTCGCCAAGCGCACCGGCACCCGCGACATGTACCGCATGGGCGGCCTGATCAACCTGATGCCGCTGTCGTTCATCTCGGTCCTGGTCGGCATCATCGCCATGTCGGGGGTGCCGCCGCTGTCCGGCTTCGGCGGCCGCTGGATCTTCTACAACGCGCTGCTGACCGCCGAGTCCCGGCTGCCGATGATCCTGATCTTCTTCTCGGGTCCCATCGCGTTCCTGTACCTGTTCCGGCTGATCCACACCATCTTCCTGGGCCAGCTGAAGGACGAGCACCGCCGCGTCAAAGAGGCGCCGTTCTGGCTGATGGTGCCGCAGATGATCTACGTGGTGCTGCTGATCGCCTTCGCGCTGGTGCCCGGGGTGGCGCTGCGGCAGGTGGATGGGCATCTGGGCGGCCTGCTGCCGGCCGGCGGGCTGAGCTGGGACGGCCTCACCATCACCAGCGATTTCGGCTATTGGAACCCGGTGGCGATCATGGTCATCGTCGGGATCATCTTCACCACGCTGTTCCTGTGGCTGGTGTTCGTCAACCGCCGCGCCCAGAAGGTGAAGCAGTTCAACATCGTCTTCGCCGCCGAGCGGCCCTTCCGGCCCGAGACCACCCATTTCGCCTGGAACTTCTTCGCCCCCTACCGCAAGGCCCTGGGCTTCCTGGTGCAGCCGGTCGCCACCGGCTTCTGGAACGGGATCTCGGGGGGATTGCACGCCGGGGCCGACTTCACGCGCAGGCTCTATACCGGCAACGCCCAGACCTACGCCGTGCACCTGCTGGTGTTCGTGGTGGCGGTCCATCTGTTCATGACGGGGATGTAGGCCATGGACTTCGACTGGATGAAGATCCCCTACGCGCTGCTGACCCTGTTCATCGTGGTCAATTACGGCATGCTGCAGAACGCCCTGATCGCCAAGATCGGCGCCCGGGTGGGGCGGCGGCGCGGCATTCCGATCTGGCAGAACTACGCCGACCTGATCAAGAACTACTCCATCCGCAGCTCCATCACCCACGGCGTCATGTACTACCTGGGGCCGGTGTTCCGCCTGTCGGGCGGCGTCGGGCTGCTGCTGTTCGTGCCGTCGCTGTATGGCTCCGAGATGTTCTCGAACCTGTCCTTCGCCGGCGATCTGATCCTGGCGCTGTACTTCATCTTCTTCGGCACCCTGGGTATGGCCTTGGGCGCGGCGGAAAGCGGCCACCCTTACGCCGCCATCGGCATCACCCGCGGCCTGCAGCAGGTGAGCGCGGCCGAGCTGCCCATGGCCCTGGCGGTGTTCTCGGTGGCGCTGCAGTACCAGACCCTGTCGGTCACCGAGATCGTCGCGGCGCAGCAGGGCGGCTTCCAGAACTGGACCCTGTTCACCAACCCGCTGGCGGTGGCGGCGGCCATGCTGTCCTTCCTGGGCTCCATGATGCGCCCGCCCTTCGACGTGGTGCTGGCGCCGCAGGAGATCCCCATCGGCCCGCCGACCGAGTACCACTCGTCCTATCTGGCGCTGATGCAGACCAACCGGGCGATCTTCCCCATCGCCAAGATCGTCATCTACATGAACCTGTTCTTCGGCGGCGCCACCATCTGGCCGGAATTCTTCCTGAAGGTCTTCCTGATCTACATGGTCTCGGTGCTGGTGGGCGTGGTCCATCCGCGGTTCCGGGTGGAGCAGTCCATCCGCTGGTTCCTGGTGTGGGCGGTGCCCATTGGCATCCTGTCCATCGTGCTGGTGTGAGGGCGTGATGAGAGACGAACTGCAAAAGCGCGTGGTCAAGGGTCCCGACGGCGTCGAATTCGAGGTCGAGCCGCTCAAGGACTATTACTGCGAGGCGCCGCCGGCCGAGCATCCCCCCGCCTATCTCAAGATCGTCGAGGACCTGTTCAACTGGGCCCGTTCGCAGTCGCTGTGGATCCTGGGCTTCGGCACCGGGTGCGGCGCCATCGAGATGCGGCCGCTGATGACGCCCCGCTTCGACGCCTATCGCTACGGCGTGCAATGGCGCCCGACGCCGCGCCAATCCAACCTGTTCATCATCTCGGGGTATCTCTCGGTCAAGACCCTGAAGCGGGTGATCCGCTCCTACGAGCAGATGCAGAACCCCAAATACGTGGTCGGTCTCGGCTCGTGCACCATCAACGGCGGCATGTACTGGGATTCCTACAACACCATCAAGCGCCTGGACGATTACCTGCCGGTCGACCTCTACATCGCCGGCTGCATGCCACGGCCCGAGGCGTTGCTGGCCGGCTTCGAGACGCTGAAGCACATCATCCGCGAGGGCAAGGCCGAGGGCGCCAACCTCTATGCCCGGAACTTCGACTGGTACAAGGCGAACCAGAAGAAGGTGATCCACGACTGGGACATGCCCGACTACAACTGGTAGGCCAAGATGCGCGCGCTCCTCGACAGCCTGAAGTCCCTGTACCCGCTGGACGACATCGTCCTGCAGCGGCCCGACCTCGCCTTCGCCACGGTGCCGGCGGCGCAGGTGCGCGGCCTGCTGCACCACCTGAAGGAGCGCGAGGGCTTCACCCATCTGGTGCTGCTGACGGCGGTGGACTGGCTCGAGGACGGCATGTTCCAGCTCACCTACCTGCTGCACGACCGGGCGCGGGCCCGCGATCTCGGCCTGCGCACCCTGATCCGGCGCGACCGTGCCACCATGGACGGCATCCACGATCTGTGGCCGACCGCCGCCACCTACCAGCGCGAGCTGAAGGAGATGTTCGGCATCGACTTCCCCGGCAGCCCCGGTGTGGACGATCCCTTCGTGCTGGAGGGCTGGACCGACCTTCCGCCCTATCGCCGCGACTTCGACACCAAGGATTTCTCGGAGCGCAACTTCAACCACCGCGAGGGCCGGGTGACCCATGATCCGGCCGCCCACATGAAGCGGCACCTCTATCCGGACGAGGCGTGAGATGGCCCTCTACACCCCCGACCGCAGCCAGTACCCCGCCGCCCTGCCCGATGGCTCGCTGGAGTTCGACCTCGCCTCCGGCAAGTACCTGAAGCTGTGGCAGGGGCCGCAGCATCCCGGCATCACCGGCAACATGTCGCTGGAGCTGACCGTCTGCGGCGACGAGATCGTCCACGCCCGCACCCATGTGGGATACCTGCATCGCGGCTTCGAGAAGCTGATGGAGCGCCGCACCTTCATCCAGTGCTTCCCCATCGTCTGCCGCATCTGCGTGCCCGAGCCCGATTTCAACGAATACTGCTACGCCCAGGCGGTCGAGGAACTGGCCGGCATCGAGGCCCCCGAGCGGGCCCGCTGGATCCGCACCCTGATTTTGGAAATGGGCCGCATCAACAGCTACATGATGTATCTGGGCGGCCAGGCCGGCAGCCTGGGCCAGGCGGTGATCGGGCAGTGGACCACCTATGGCCGCGACCTCATGCTCGACCGCTTCGAGGAGCTGACCGGCGCCCGCATCTACCACATGTTCATCCTGCCCGGCGGCGTCCGCGACGGCCTGCCCGACGGCTTCGAGACGCGCATGGAGGAGACCCTGCGCGAGATCGAGCGGATCATGGCCGACGTCGAGGACGTCATGTTCCACAACGCGGTGTTCAAGACCCGCACCGTCGGCCAGGGCATCATCCGCCCGGAATGGATCGAGGATTATGGGGTGACCGGCCCCAACGCGCGGGCCGCCGGGGTGGTCAAGGACGTGCGCAAGGACCAGCCCTACCTGGTCTATCCCGAGCTGGACTTCGAGCCGGTGTCGGGCACCGACTCGGACGTCTTCACCCGCGCCGACGTGCGCCGCCGCGACGTCCACGTCTCCATCGACCTGGTGCGCCAGATCCTGGCCCGGATGCCCAAGGACGGGCCGCTGATGGCCAAGGTCCCCAACGTGCTGCACTGGAAGATCCCCAAGGGCGAGACCTATGTGCGCGGCGAATGCTCGCGCGGGGAGTACGGCTATTACCTGGTCACCGACGGCAGCGGCTATCCGCGCCGGGTCAACGTGCGCGGGCCGTCCTACACCCACGCCATGGCGCTGCTGGAAAAGATGATCGTCGGCGTCAACATCGCCGACGTGGCCGGGCTGATGGTGTCGCTGCACACCTATCCGCCCGAGATCGAGAGGTAAAGATGAGCCTCAAGGACGTCCTCTCGCCCTTCACCGCCTGGAAGTACGTCTTCCGCGATCCGGTGACCATCGAAAACCCCTTGCGCGACCGCCCCGGCGCGGCCCGCTACCGCGGCTTCCACAAGAACGACCCCGAGCTGTGCATCGGCTGCGGCACCTGCGAGACCATCTGCCAGAACGGCGCCATCGACATGGTCCCCGCCCCCGGCCGCGATCCCAGGCAGGGCGATTCGGCCCTGCGCCCGCGCATCGATTACGGCCGCTGCTGCTGGTGCGCGCTGTGCGTCGATGTGTGCATGACCAAGTCGCTGTCCATGTCCAACGAGTACATCTGGGTCGATCGCGACCCCGATGCCTTCCGCTTCACCCCCGGCATCGATTCCAAGCGCTGGGACAGTGCCGAATTGGGCTACCACCGCCCCGAGCACCACCGGCTGGTGCCCGAGCACCGCCCCCACATGGGCGAGCTGGAGCCCGAGGAGCGCATCGGCTCCTTCGCCGAGATCGTCGACGGCTACACCGTCGAGCAGGCCCGGGCCGAGGCCGATCGCTGCGTCTCGTGCGGGCTGTGCATCGCCACCTGCCCGGCCCACATGGACATTCCCAACTACATCGCCGCCATCCGCGACGGCGATTACCGGCACGGGCTGGAGCTGCTGTACCGCACCAATCCGTTCTCGGAGATCTGCGGCCGCGTCTGCACCCACAAATGCGAGACGGTGTGCGCCGCCGGCCATACCGGCGAGCCGGTGGCCATCCGCTGGCTGAAGCGCCACATCGTCGATCAGGTGCCCTACGAGCAATACCGCGACGTGCTGGCCCCGCCGGCCCCCGCCACCGGCCGCACGGTCGCCGTGGTCGGCGCCGGCCCGGCCGGGCTGACCGCCGCCTTCGACCTCGCCCGGCTGGGCCATGCCGTCACCGTGTACGAGGCGCTGGACAAGCCCGGCGGCATGACCCGCTGGGGCATCCCCGAATACCGCCTGCCCTACGACATCATCGACCGCGACGTCGATGTGATCCGCTCCATGGGCGTCGATCTGCGCTGCGGCCAGCGCATCGGCGGCGACGTCACCCTCGGGCAGTTGCGCGACGGCCACGACGCGGTGGTGCTGGCCCTGGGCCTGCAGATGGGCCGCGCCACCCGCATTCCCGGGTCCGACCACCCCGACGTGCGCAAGGCGGTGGACCTGTTGCGCCAGGCCACGGCGGGCGAGGATTTCGGCACACCGCAACAGGCGGTGGTGATCGGCGGCGGCAACGTCGCCATGGACATCGCCCGCACCCTGGCCCGCCTGCAGAAGCAGGCGTTCGGCACGGTCCGGGTGACGGTGACGGCCCTCGAGGACTTCGCCCATTTCCTCGCCGATCCCGACGAGATCAAGGAATCGTTCGAGGAAGGCGTGGTCATCCTCGATGCCCGCGGGCCGCAGGCGGTGGTGATCGAGGACGGCGAGGTCGCCGGGCTGAAGACCTGGAAGGTCAAGTCCATCTTCGACGAGCAGGGCCGCTTCGCCCCCAGCTACGACGAGACCGACGAGATGATCCACCCCGGCAGCATGGTGGTCGAGGCCATCGGCCAGATGACCGACACCGCGCTGCTGGGCGAGGACCTGACCGAAAAGCTGGCCTGGAACCGCGGCCGGCTGCAGGTGGATGCCAAGGGCCGCACCAGCGAACCCTGGCTGTGGGCGGCCGGAGACATGGTGCGCGGCCCCGACGTGGTCTCGGCGGTGGCCGACGGCCACCGGGTCGCCGCCGGCATCCACGCCGCCCTGACCGGCAAGGAGGACCAGGCATGAGCCAAGACAGCCACGGCATGGAGATGCTGCGCTCGAAGACCACCCTGGCGGAGGTCCTCGATGTGGCCATCTCGTTCGAATGCGCGGCGCGCGACTTCTATACCGCCCTGGTCCCCAGGGTGAGCAAGCGCATCCGCTGGCTGGTCGAGGATCTGGCCGCCGAGGAGCAGCGCCATTTCGACATGTTCACCGAGCTGGCCGGCCGCGCCGACCTGTTCGAGCAGGTCAAGACAGAGCTGCAGCGCACCGCCGCCGACAGCAAGTTCTCGGACTGCCTGCACCTGCCCGATCTGGGCGAGCAGCCCGACGATCAGGCGGTGCTGCAATACGCCATGGGCCGCGAGCACGCCGCCATGCTGCATTACGGCGAACTGGCGGATTCGACGCCTCCCGGCCCCATCCGCGACCTGTTCGCCTTCCTCGCTGGCGAGGAGACCAGGCACAAGCTCGAGCTGGAAAAGCTCTATTACGAGTTGGTCCATCGCGGCGGCGGCGTTTAATCACCATGCTGCGACGCAGCAGGTTGGACTTGACCGCACGCATATAGGTAATATTACTTATGCCCGAGCGCATTTTCGCGCCAGGGAGACAGCCATGCGCTGGGGAATGTCGGCGGCCGCGGCCGCGTTTTGTGCGGTTCCGGTTTTCGCCGAAGCGTCCGAACGGGCGGTCGCCTACAGCACCGATCCGCTCTCCCAGGCGGTGGTCGGGCTGCTGCTGGCCGGGCTGTTCGGTCTGCTGATCCTGGAAAAGGTGCACAAGACCCTGGCCGCCGGCCTAGTGGTCGCCATCCTGGTGGTGATCGACACGGTGACGCCCCTGAAGGTGATGGATTTCGAGACGGCGGTGCGCGACGTCGACTGGAACGTCATCTTCCTGCTGGGCTCGATGATGATCATCGTCTCGGTGCTGATCGAGACCCGGCTGTTCGACTGGCTGACCGCCCACATGATCGCCGCCGCCCACGGCCGCGCCGAGCCCTTGGTCCGCATCATCTGCGCCGGCACCGGTTTCCTGTCGGCCTTCGCCGACAACGTCACCACCGTGCTGTTCATGGCCCCCATGGCGCGCAAGGTGGCCGGGGTGCTGGGCATCTCGGTGTGGGCCTTCGGCATGCCGATGATCATGGCCGCCAATATCGGCGGCACCGCGACGCTGATCGGCGATCCGCCCAACGTCATCATCGGCGTGGCGGCCGACCTCACCTTCATGCTGTTCATCTACTTCCTGGCCGTGCCGGTCATCTTCATGATGATCGCGCTGAATTTCTTCGCCACCTGGTTCTACCGCGCCGACATCGCCCAGGCCCGCGCCCACGAGGGCCGCGAGGCCGAGGAGGTGCTGCTGGAGCACCCCAAGGTGCTGAAATGGGCGCTGGCCATCGTGGCGCTGACCTTCCTCGGCTTCTTCACCCACAGCCTGACCCATCTGCCGGTGGGCGTGGTGGCCTTCGTCGGCGCGGTGGCGGTGATGGCCGGGCGCTGCTTCATCCTGCAGAAGCACGGCGGCGGCCACCATGCGGTGGGCGCCTTCACCCATTCCTTCGAACGCGGCATCGAGTGGCTGACCCTGGGGTTCTTCATCTTCCTGTTCATGGCCATCTCGTCGGCCGAGCACACCGGCCTGATCCACAGCGCCGCCATGCTGCTGCAGGACATGATCGGCTGGGTGTCGGCCACCTTCGGCTTCGGCCTGAAGGCCAAGCTGCTGACCGCGGCGCTGCTGATCCTGGTGTTCAGCGCGGTGATCTCGGCGCTGGTCGACAACATCCCCTACACCATCGCCGCGGTGGCCATCGTCCGCGTGCTGGTGGGCGGCTTCGCCGACGAGCTTGCGGCGGCCGGCATCGCCGATGCCGCCCTGGCCGCCGACGGGCTGTGGTGGGCGCTGGCCCTGGGGGCCTGCCTGGGCGGCAACGCCACCCTGATCGGCGCAAGCGCCAACGTCACCACCGTCGGCATCATGGAAAAGAACGGCCACCCCATGGGCTTCGTCGAATTCCTGAAGTTCGGCACCCCGACCGCATCCATCACCATCGCCATTTCGGCCGTCTACCTGACCCTCTACGTCTTCGTCGGCGCGGTGGAGACCAACGTGGCCGGTGCCGCCCTGCTGGTCGCCCTGGCCGTCCTGGCCCTGGCCCGCCGCCGCCTGGGGGGCGTCCGCTCCGCGGCGTGACGGGTTCCCAACAGGCGGGCGTGTCGCAACCCCGACAACGCGCCCGCCTCGGGTTCATCAAGGCCCTGTAATTCCGCGATTCCCGTCCTTGGCCCGGTGATTGCATTCCTCCTCTCCAACCGTTGAGGAGGGCCGCCACCCATGCTCAAGCACAAGATCGCCGAGTTGATGAACGAGCCCGGCTGCGCCACCAACCAGGCGAAGTCGGACAAGGACCGCAAGAAGGGCTGCGGCAAGCAGCTCACCCCCGGCGCCGCCGCCGGCGGCTGCGCCTTCGACGGTGCCAAGATCGCGCTGCAGCCCATCACCGACGTGGTCCACCTGGTGCACGGCCCCATCGCCTGCGAGGGCAATTCCTGGGACGGCCGCAATTCGTGGAGCACCGGCTCCACCCTCTACCGCCTGGGCTTCACCACCGACATGCAGAACCTCGACATCGTCAACGGTGGCGAGAAGAAGCTGTACAAGGCGATCAAGCGGGCCATCGCGCGCCACAACCCGCCGGCGGTGTTCGTCTACCAGACCTGCGTCGGCGCGCTGATCGGCGACGACGTCGACGCGGTGTGCAAGGCCGCCACCGAGCGCCTGGGCGTGCCGGTGGTGCCCGTCAACGCCCCGGGCTTCGTGGGCTCGAAGAATCTCGGCAACCGCCTGGGCGGCGAGGCGCTGTTCGAGCACGTCATCGGCACCCATGAACCCGACGACGTCGGCCCCACCGACATCAACATCCTGGGCGAGTACAACGTCGCCGGCGAACTGGACCAGTTCCGGCCGCTGTTGGCCCGCCTCGGCATCCGGCTGCGCTGCTCCATCACCGGCGACGCCCGCTATCTCGACGTGGCCTCGTCGCACACCGCCAAGGCCAACATGGTGCTGTGCAGCCAGGCCCTCATCACCCTGGCCCGCAAGATGAAGGAGACCTGGGGCATCCCCTATTTCGAGGGCTCGTTCTACGGCATCTCCGACACCTCGGACGCGCTGCGCAACATCGCCCGCATGCTGGTCGAGCAGGGCGCCGATGCCACCCTCTCCCAGCGCACCGAGGCGCTCATCGCCGAGCAGGAGGCCCTGGCCTGGGCCCGTCTCGCCGCCTACAAGCCGCGCCTCGCCGGGCGCAAGGTGCTGCTCTACACCGGCGGCGTCAAAAGCTGGTCGGTGATCCAGGCGCTGCAGGAAGTGGGCATGGAGGTGGTCGGCTCCTCGGTGCGCAAGGCCACCGAGGCCGACAAGAAGAAGGCCCTGGAGCGCCTGGGCGGCGACGAGGACAAGCTGGCCGACGCCATCACGCCCAAGGACATGTACGCCATGTTCAAGGACGGCAAGGCCGACATGATGCTGTCGGGCGGGCGCTCGCAGTTCATCGCGCTGAAGGCCCGCACCCCCTGGCTGGACATCAACCAGGAACGCCACCACGGCTATGCCTGCTACGACGGCATGGTCGAGCTGGTGCGCCAGATCGACCTGATGATCAACAACCCCGTCTGGGACCAGGTGCGCAAGCCGGCGCCCTGGGAGGAGGCCTGAACCATGGCGCTGGTCATCAACCACAACAAGCCGCTTTCCACCAGCCCGCTGAAGACCAGCGCGCCGCTGGGCGCCGCCATGGCCTTCATGGGCATGGAGGGCAGCCTGCCGCTGTTCCACGGTTCGCAGGGCTGCACCGCCTTCGCCCTGGTGATGATGGTGCGCCACTTCCGCGAGGCGATCCCGCTGCAGACCACCGCCATGAACGAGGTCTCGACCATCCTGGGCGGCTCGGACCAGGTCGAGCAGGCGCTGGTCAACATCGTCAAACGGGCCAAGCCGAAGATCATCGGCCTGGTCTCCACCGCGCTGACCGAGACCCGCGGCGAGGACATGAAGGGCGACCTCAAGCTGATCATGGCCGGCAACGCCGCTTTGGCCGACACCAAGGTGGTGTTCTGCTCGGCCCCCGATTTCGACGGTTCGCTGGAGACCGGCTGGGGCAAGGCGGTGGGCGCCATGATCGACGCCCTGGTCGAGCCGCCCAAGGGCGCGGCGCCCCTGAAGCGCGTCAACGTGCTGGCCGGCTGCCACCTGACCCCCGGCGACATCGAGGCGCTGAAGGAGATCATCGAGGATTTCGGCCTCGAGCCGGTAATCCTGCCCGACCTGTCCGGCTCGCTCGACGGCCACGTCCCCGACGCCTACGTCCCCACCACCCTGGGCGGCACCACCCTGGAGGAGGTCCGCGGCATGGGCCGCGCCATGCTCACCATCGCGGTGGGCGAGCACATGCGCATCTCGGCCGAGAAGCTGCATGCCCGCACCGGCGTGCCCTATCTGGTGCTGGACCGCCTGACCGGGC
This sequence comes from Magnetospirillum sp. UT-4, assembly GCF_902729435.1. GTDB lineage: Bacteria > Pseudomonadota > Alphaproteobacteria > Rhodospirillales > Magnetospirillaceae > Magnetospirillum. The sequence continues at coordinate 197,795 of NZ_LR746521.1, read as the reverse complement.
TCGAGGCGGTCGATCGCCTGATGGTGGCGCTGTCCACCGCCGCCGCCATCCCGGTTCCCGCCAAGTACCGGCGCCAGCGCTCGCAGCTGGTGGATGCCATGCTGGACGGCCATTTCTATTTCGCCGGCCGCCATCTGGCCATCGCCGGCGAGCCCTCGTTCCTGTGGACCTACGCCAAGCTGGCGGCCGAGCTGGGCGCCGAGATCGTCGCCGCGGTCTCGGCCCTGCCCTCGCCCCACCTCTCGGACCTGCCCTGCGAGCGGGCGGTGATCGGCGATTTCGAGGACCTGGAAGACCAGATCCTGGAGGCCGGCGGCGCCGACCTGATCATCGCCAATTCCAATGGCCGCCTGATCGCCGGCCGCCTCGGCCTGGCCCATCACCGCGCCGGCTTCCCGGTGTTCGACCGCCTCGGCGCGGCGCACCAGACCACCCTGGGCTACCGCGGCACCCGCGACCTGATCTTCACCCTCGGCAACATCCTGATGGAGCGGCCGTCCCACGGCCACGATGCCTGCACCCATACGGAGCACAGCCATGGCGACCCGGCGATTGCGGTTGGTTGAGCCGGATGCGGACAGCCCGGGGCCGGACCGGCCCGTGAAAGGAGGACATATGCGCGTAGCCTTTGCCACCCAGGACCGCCAGCGGGTCGATGCCCATTTCGCCAGCGCCAAGACCTTCATGTTCTACGACGTCGGCCCCGACGGCCACACCTTCCTGGAAGCCGTCCAGTTCGACAACGTGAGCCAGGAGGAAGGCAAGCACCAGGAGGACGGCGACGACCGCCTGGCCTCGAAGATCGGCGCCCTGGAGGGCACCGCCCTGCTGTTCGTGCGGGCCATCGGCGGCCCCGCCGCGGCGCGCGTGGTGCGCGCCCGCGTGCACCCCATCAAGCTGCCCGAGGACGAGCCGATCCAGACCGTGATCGACCGGGTCCGCACCATGCTGAAGACCAATCCGCCGCCGTGGCTGCGCAAGGTGGTGCGCGACGCCGAGGCCGGCCCCGAACGCTTCATCGACGACGAGGACTGACCATGCCGCTCGACATGACCGATTCCGACCGCGAAGCCCTGGCCGGCCCCTTCTTCCAGTCCCTGCTGATGCTGATGCGGGCGGAGGACCGCTCGGGCGCCATGGACAACGACAGCGACGAGGAGCTGCTGGCCCCGTTCATCGTCACCAAGGCGCAGAAGCGCGAGATGCCCATGTTCGGCGATCCCGATCCCGACATCCTGATGCGCCTGGAGCAGATCTACATGGCGGTGTGCTGGATGATCGAGAAGGAGACCGGGGCCAACGCCGCGCCGATCATGAAGGTCCACCACGAGGGCTGGGGCCGCATCGTCATCATCGCCGGCCGGCTGGTGGCGGTGAACACCCATGTCCGCGAGCTGCACCGTTTCGGCTACGAGACCTTCGCCGAGATGGAGAAGAAGGCGCTGAAGCTGGTGGAGGAAGGAATCGCCGCCATCCGCAAGTTCCCCGACGTCGCCGCCGCCTGACCCCGTTCGACCCCCAGGAGAAAGCCCATGTCCTTCGTCACCTTCACCACCCGCAACGGCACCCCGTGGACGCCCAAATACCTCACCGCCATCGACCAGGAGCTCTGCATCGGCTGCGGCCGCTGCTACAAGGTCTGCACCATGGGCGTGCTCAAGCTCATGGGCACCAACGAGGACGGCGACATGTGCGACCCGTTCGACGATGACGACGGCGAGATCGAGCGCAAGGTGATGACCATCGACAATGCCGGCAACTGCATCGGCTGCTCGTCGTGCAACGCCGTTTGCGGCACCAACGCCCAGAAGCACGAGGCGCTGGCCGCCTGAACGAATAAGAACGAGGGAGGAGGACATGGCGATCGAGACCTATCGCTGGCTGGTGGCCGGCGGCTACGGCGATCCCTTCGACCGCCACGTCTTCGCCTGCGCCCTGGCGGTGGCCATCGCCGATCCGCTGCGACCGCCGGCGGTGGCGCTGGGCCTGTCGGCGGAATGCCTGGCGGCGGTGGCCGGACGCTATTTTCCCCACGCCCCCGGCCTGCTCGCCGGCCTCGATCCCGACGAGGACGGCATGGCGGCCCAGGCCATCGAGGAGCCCGATCTGCGCTCGCTGCTGATCGCCAACGGCAGCTGCGGCTCGGTGGAGGAAGCCTGGCTGGCCCACATCATCGCGCGGCGCTCGCTGGAGCCCAACCATCTGTGGCAGGACCTGGGCCTGTCCAGCCGCGGCGATCTCGGCCAGCTGATGCGGCGCCACTTCGCCCCCCTGGCCGAAGCCAATTTCGGCGACATGAAGTGGAAGAAGTTCTTCTACCGCCAGCTCTGCCAGGCCGAGAACATCGTCATCTGCAAGTCGCCGGTGTGCGAGCAATGCGACGACTTCCGCGTCTGCTTCGGCACCGAGGACGGCGCCAGCCTGCTGGGCCACTCCCACCCCGCGGAAGTACGGCCGGTGTGATGGATCTCCCCTCCCCTTGACGGGGAGGGAGCTTTCCTTTCTTCTCCCCTCCCCTTGATGGGGAGGGGTCGGGGGCGGGGTGAATTCCGCGACGGCGCCGACGCGGTTCGCCCCCCACCCCAACCCTCCCCCGCAAGGGGGGAGGGAGCTTTTCTTTCTTCTCCCCTCCCCTTGATGGGGAGGGAGCTTTCCTTTCTTCTCCCCTCCCCTTGATGGGGAGGGGTTGGGGGCGGGGTGAGATCCGCGACACCGCCGACGCGGTTCCCCCCCCACCCCAACCCTCCCCCGCAAGGGGGGAGGGAGCTTTTCTTTCTTCTCCCCTCCCCTTGATGGGGAGGGGTTGGGGGCGGGGTGAGATCCGCGACGGCGCCGACGCGGTTCCCCCCCCCCCACCCCAACCCTCCCCCGCAAGGGAGGAGGGAACTTTTCTTTCTTCTCCCCTCCCCTTGATGGGGAGGGAGATTTCCTTTCTTCTCCCCTCCCCTTGATGGGGAGGGGTTGGGGGCGGGGTGAGTTCCGCGACGGCGCCGACGCGGTTCGCCCCCCACCCCAACCCTCCCCCGCAAGGGGGGAGGGAGATTTCAGTCCGACGATTTCCGCCGCAGGAACAGGCCCACCGCCAGGCCGGTCCCCGCCGCCGCCGCCAGGATCAGCAGGGCTGCGAACCAGGTTCCGTGCGACACCGCGCCGTTGAACGGCAGATCGCCGGTGTTCATGCCGAAGAAGCCGGTGACGAAGGTGGCCGGCAGCATCAGCACGGTGACGATGGACAGCACGAAGGTGTTGCGGCTGGTCTGCTCGGCGACCTTGGAATCCATTTCCTCGTGCAGCAGCGTCGCCCGCTGGCGCATTTCGTCGAGGTCGTCCAGGTGCAGGCCCAGGCGCTCGCTGACCTCGCGCAGGTTCAGCTTGGCGTCGTGGTTGAGCCAGGTGGCGTCGTCCTGGCGCAGCTTGAACAGGGCATCGCGCTGGGGCAGCAGGTAGCGCCGCAGGGTGACGATGCGCCGGCGCAGGTCGGTGACGGCGCCGCGCACCTCGGAGCCGGGGCCGGAACTGCCCACCGTCTCCTCCAGCTCGGACAGCTCCTCCTCCAGCGCCGAGGTCAGGTCGCCCAGGTGATCCACCACCTTGTCGGCAATGCGCGCCAGCAGGGCGCCGGTGCTGCGCGGCCCTTTGCCGGTCAGCATCTGCATGCGGAGATCGTGCAGCGCCTCCAGCGAATGGGCCTTGTCGCGCAGGGTGATGACACGCCCGGCCTCGGCCCAGATGTGCAGCGGCACCAGCTCCGCCTCGGCGCAGGTCTCGGTCTCGGTGGCGCAGCGGTTGACGCCGCGCAGCACGATCATCAGGTCGTCGTCCACCGCCTCGACCCGCGGCCGCGATTCGTCGGCCATCAGGGCCAGCGCCACCAGCCGGTCAAGGCCGGCGCGGCCGTTGAGCCAGGCCTGGGCGGCGGGATCGTCGCGTTCGAGGTGAACCCACAGGAAGCCGCGCTCCGGGCGCCACTCGTCGATCTCGTGCCAGCCCAGCTCGGTGACGCCGCCGCCCGGGGGCATCAGCATGGCGAAGCGCAGGCCCGGTTCGACCCCGGCACGGGCATCCCTGATCGTCGCCATCTCGCCCCTCCCCTTGGCACCGGGCACCCGCAAGCATTGGTCCTTACTGCGCCCTGTCGTCAAGTGTCGTGTCGCAAAACCGACAAGGAGCGCCCCTGTCGGCAGAGGAATCTCGCCTTTTCAATTCCTTGGCAACTTGGCACCGGCTTTGCTTCGTGATGGATGTCGTTTCCGTCAGGGAGGTTGCCATGCTTACCGTCACCGACCGTGCCGTCGCCGCCGTCAAGAGCGTCCGCGAGGACGAGATCCAGGGCCTGCGCATCATGGTCGCCGCCGGCGGCTGTTCGGGCCTGTCCTACAGCCTGGGCCTGGAGCCCGAGCCGCAATCCGATGATGAGGTGCTCGAATTCGACGGCCTCAAGGTCTTCGTCGATCCCGGCTCGGTGATGTGGCTGAACGGAGCGGTGATGGATTACGTCGAATCGGGCAGTTCCTCGGGCTTCACCTTCGAGAACCCCAATGCCCCGGCGAAGCGCGAGGGTGGCTGCTCCTGCTCGTCCAAGAGCTGCTAGGGGAAAATCCATGGTCGTCGTCAACGACACGACCCTGCGCGACGGCGAGCAGACTGCCGGGGTGGCTTTCCGCCTCGACGAGAAGCTGGCCATCGCCCGCGCCCTCGATCTGGCCGGCGTGCCCGAGATGGAGATCGGCATCCCGGCCATGGGCGAGGAGGAATGCGCCTCCATCCGTGCCGTCGCCGCGCTGGGGCTCCGGTCCCGCCTGATCGCCTGGTGCCGCATGCGCGAGGACGACCTGGCGGCGGCGCTGACCTGCGGCCTCGGCATGGTCAACCTGTCGATCCCGGTCTCGGACCAGCAGCTGGCCAAGAAGCTGGGCCGCGACCGCGCCTGGGCGCTGGCCCACATCCGCACCATGGTCGGCCGCGCCCGCCATGCCGGCCTCGAGGTGGCGGTGGGCGGCGAGGATTCGTCGCGCGCCGATCCCGCCTTCCTGGTCGAGGTGCTGGGCGCCTGCGAGGCCGCAGGAGCCCGGCGCTTCCGCTTCGCCGACACCTTGGGGATCATGGAGCCGTTCGCGGTCCACGACCTGTTCCGCCGCTTGCGCGCCGTCACCGCCATCGAGCTGGAGATGCACGCCCACGACGACCTCGGCCTCGCCACCGCCAATTCCCTGGCGGCGGTCAAGGGCGGGGCGACCCACGTCTCCACCACCGTCAACGGCCTGGGCGAGCGCGCCGGCAACGCGCCGCTGGAAGAGGTTGTGGTGGCCCTCGACCATCTGCACGGCATCGACACCGGCGTGGCCAAGACCAGCCTGGCCGAGGTGTCGCGGCTGGTGGCGGCGGCCTCGGGCCGGCCGGTGCCGGTCAACAAGAGCATCGTCGGCGACGCCATCTTCACCCACGAAAGCGGCATCCACGTCTCGGGCCTGCTGCGCGACCGCCGCAACTACGAAGCCCTCGATCCCGGCGAGCTGGGGCGCCGCCACACCGTGGTGCTGGGCAAACATTCCGGCCTGACCTCGGTGCTGCACGCCTATGGCGAGCTGGGCCTGCATCCCGGCGTGCCCGAGGCCCGCAAGGTGCTGGCCCGGGTGCGCGCCCATGCCCTGGCGACCAAGCGCTCGCCCTCGCCCACCGAATTGCTGCTGTTCCTGGCCGAGGCGGGCGGCCTGCCCGCCACCGCCTCCCTCAACTGAAAGGACCTGCCCATGTGCACCCCGTCCCTGTGCAAGCCCGCCGAAGGCAGCTTCCTGCACGGCCTGGGCCAGCTGTCCACCGCCGAGGACTTCTTCCAGGCGCTGGGCCTGCCCTTCGATCAGAAGGTGGTCAGCGTCAGCCGCCTGCACATCCTGAAGCGCTTCCACGACCTGCTCGACATTCCGGCGCTCACCCCGCTGGACGAGGCGGCCCAGCGCACCGCCTGCCGCGCCGCGCTGGAGACCGCCTACCAGGAATTCGCGGCGGGCGGCGGCACCAAGACCTTCAAGGTGTTCCAGGGCGCGACCATGGGGTTCGTGCCGCTGGGATCGCTGACCGGGCGCTGAGACCAAACGAAAACGGCGGGAAGAAACCTTCCCGCCGTCGCCACCCGGAACCGGGGAACCTTACTTCTTGTCGCCGTGATACTGGACGATGCGCTCGACCTCGTTGCGCGAGCCCAGGATCACCGGCACCCGCTGGTGCAGGCCGGTGGGCTGCAGTTCCATGATCCGCTGGGTGCCGGTGGTGGCCATGCCGCCCGCCTGCTCGATGATGAAGGCCATCGGGTTGGCCTCGTACATCAGGCGCAGCTTGCCGCCCTTGGCCTTGTTCTCGGCATCGGCGGGGTACATGAAGACGCCGCCGCGGACCAGGATGCGGTGGACTTCCGCCACCATCGAGGCCACCCAGCGCATGTTGAAGTCCTTGCCGCGCGGGCCTTCCTTGCCGGCCAGGCACTCGTCCACGTAGCGCCGCACCGGCGGCTCCCAGAACCGCATGCGCGAGGCGTTGATGGCGAATTCCTTGGTGTCGGCGGGAACGGTCATGTTCCTGTGGGTGAGGAAGAACATGCCGACGTCGCGGTTCAGGGTGTAGCCGTGGACGCCATTGCCGGTGGTCAGCACCAGCATGGTCGATGAGCCGTAGAGGGCGTAGCCGGCGGCGACCTGCTTGACGCCCGGCTGCAGGAAGGCATCGGCCGAATTGGGGCTGGCACCGTCGGGCAGGCGCAGGATCGAGAAGATCGAACCCACCGAGATGTTGATGTCGATGTTGGACGAGCCGTCGAGCGGATCGAACAGCAGCAGGTAGCGGCCGTCGGCCGACCCCTTGACCGCGTGGACGTCCTCAAGCTCTTCGGACGCCATGCCGGCATAGTTGCCGCCCAGCGCGTTCATGTGCAGGAAGATGTCGTTGGCGAGGACGTCGAGCTTCTTCTGCTCCTCGCCCTGCACGTTCTCGCTGCCGGCCACGCCGAGATTGCCGACCAGGGCGCCCTGGTTGACCTCGTGCGCCACCATCTTGCAGGCGGTCAGGATGTCGGTCATCAGGGCGGTGAAGGAGCCGGACCCGCCGAGACGGCGCTGTTCGTCCAGCAGGTTGTGCGAAAGAGTCGTCCGTCTGTACATCGTTCCCCCTGGGGATTGGTCTTTGTTGCGCGCCCGCGCTTTGGCGCCAAGTGGTAGCCCACTCTTCTTCCCGATGCAATCGCCGTGCGCCGCCGGCCGCCCGATTCCGCCCCTGGGGGAACGCGCCGCCCGCCTCGGGTGTTGCTCATCCTTGCAGGACAGCTTCAGGAGATCTCCCATGCCCGGAACCAAGGATATCCTCATCGACTGGCTGCGCGACGCCCATGCCATGGAGCGCGCGTCCATCGACAACCTGGAACGCCAGGTGAGCCGCCTCGACGAGTACCCCGAACTCAAGGCCAAGCTGGAGGAACAGCTGACCCTGAGCCGCGACCAGGAGGACCGCCTGGACGACGCCCTGGACGCCATGGGGGCGGACAAGTCGCTGATCAAGGACGCCGTCACCCGCTTCGCCGGCCGCGCCCAGGCGATGATGGCCGGCGCCGCCGATGACGAGGTGGTCAAGCAGGCCACCACCACCCTGGCCTACGAGGAATGGGAAATCGCCAATTTCCGCGCCCTCGCCACCGCCTGCCAGGTGGGCGGCGAGGCCGAGATGGCCACCATGTTCGAGGAAATGGCCGAGGAGAAGGAGGAGATCGCCGACTGGCTGGCCGACGCCATCCCCGACATCACGCGGCGCTACCTGATGCGCCAGTCGGGCGGCGCTGCGGCTTGACACATGTCCGCCGCGCCGTACCCTGGCGGGCATGGTCGAGCGCGGGCACATTCTCGGACTGGTTCTGGCCGGCGGTCTGTCGCGGCGGATGGGCGGGGCCGACAAGGCCCTGCTGCCGCTGGCCGGAACCGCCATGCTGGAGCGGGTGATCGCCCGGCTGCGGCCGCAGGTGGGCGCCTTGGTGCTCAACAGCAATGCCGATACCCCGCCGGCGGCCGGTCTGGAGATGGTCGCCGATGCCCTGCCCGGCCGCGGCGGCCCCATGGTGGGGGTGCTGACCGGGCTCGAGCTGGCCGCCGCGCGGGGTTATTCCTGGCTGGCGACGGCGCCCTGCGACAGCCCGCTGCTGCCCGCCGATCTGGTGGCGCGGCTGGCGGCGGGCGACGGCATGGCGGTGGCCGCCTCGGGCGGGCGCGTCCACCCGGTCTTCGCCCTGTGGCCGGTGGCTCATGGCCCCCGGCTGCGGCGGATGCTGGAGGCGGGCGAGCGCAAGGCCGGCCTGATCCTCGACCGCTTCGGCCCGGTGGTGGTCGAATGGCCGGCGGAACCGCTCGATCCCTTCGCCAACGTCAACACGCCGGCCGACGCCGCCCGCGTCGAGGCCCTGCTCTCCCCTTGAACGCGGCCCGGTTTGGGCGTAGGAAGGCCGCGCCTTCGAGGGAGATGAATGGTGTCAGTTCCGAAAGTCGGCATCGTCAGCCTCGGCTGCGCCAAGGCGCTGGTGGATTCCGAGCGCATCCTGACCCGCCTGCGGGCCGAGGGCTACGACATCTCGGGCACCTACGACGGCGCCGACGTGGTCATCGTCAACACCTGCGGCTTCCTCGATTCCGCCCGCGCCGAATCGCTGGAGGCCATCGGCGAGGCCATGGCCGAGAACGGCCGCGTCATCGTCACCGGCTGCATGGGCATCGACGAGGCCGCCATCCGCCAGGTCCATGCCGGCGTGCTGGCGGTGACCGGGCCGCACCAGTACGAGCAGGTGGTGGCCGCCGTCCACGAGGCGGTGCCGCCGCTGGCCGACCCGCTGCAATCGCTGGTGCCGCCGGAGGGGCTGCACCTCACCCCGGCGCATTACGCCTATCTGAAGATTTCCGAGGGCTGCAACCACCGCTGCAGCTTCTGCATCATCCCCTCCATCCGCGGCGATCTGGCCAGCCGCCCGGCCGCCGACGTGCTGGAGGAGGCCGAGCGCCTGGCCATGGCCGGGGTCCGGGAAGTGCTGGTGATCAGCCAGGACACCGGCGCCTACGGCCTCGACCTGCGCCACGCCGCCAGTTCCTGGCACGGCCGCCCGGTCAAGGCGCGGCTCACCGAGCTGGCTTCGGCGCTGGGTGATCTCGGGGTGTGGGTGCGGCTGCACTACGTCTACCCCTATCCCCATGTGCACGAGGTCATCCCGCTGATGGCCGAGGGCAAGCTGCTGCCCTACCTGGACATCCCGTTCCAGCACGCCCATCCGCGGGTGCTGAAATCCATGCGCCGCCCCGCCGACCACGAGCGCCTGCTGGAGCGCATCCGCGGCTGGCGCGACATCTGCCCCGACCTCGCCATCCGCTCCACCTTCATCGTCGGCTTCCCCGGCGAGACCGAGGAGGAGTTCGAATTCCTGCTCGACTGGCTGGAGGAGGCGCAGCTCGACCGTGTCGGCTGCTTCAAGTACGAGGACGTCAAGGGCGCCGCCGCCAATGCCCTGCCCCAGGTCGACGAGGACGAGAAGGAAGAGCGCTACAACCGCCTGATGGAGGTGGCGCGCCAGGTGTCGCACCAGCGCGGCCAGGCCAAGGTCGGCCGCACCATCGAGGTGCTGGTGGACGAAATCGACGACGAGGGCGCCTACGGACGCTCGTCGGCCGACAGTCCCGAGGTGGACGGCTGCGTCTTCATGGACGCGCCGGACGGGCTGGCCCCCGGCGACCTGGTGCTGGCCGAGATCGAGCACGCCGAGGATCACGACCTATGGGGCCGCGTGGTCGGCCCCGCCCCCGCCCGTCCCCGCCCCGGTCCCCGCCTCGGCTGACCTACCCCCTTTGCGGCAGTGACAGGGGTACCCCGGTTCGGACAACCTACCTCCGTTGGCATGACACCTGGGAGGAAGGTCCCCGCCATGGTCCAGATGGTCAATCTCACCGGCGCCGATCGCGCCACCGTCACCGGCATGGTGGACCGTTTCCGCCAGGACAGCTTTCACCTGGACGAACTGTCCCGCATCGAGCGCGCCCACCTGCCCGGCTACAACGGCAAGGTCGAGCCGGTGCGGGTCGGCGACGGCCTCGACATGACCATGTACCTGGCCTGCACCAACCCCTTCACCGTCGCCCACGAACTGGCGCACGTGTCGGACATCTCGGTGCGGCGCGAGGAGACCTTCGCCAATCTCAGCCTGTCCATGCCCGCCCACTGGCACCTGGCCCACCGCATGTCGTCCGAGTACTACGCCAACCGCGTCGCCTGCGCCTATGTCGAAGAGGGCGACGTCCTGGGCGCCTTCCGCAACGACGCCGCCGGCCTGCGCGGCGCCGTCGCCCGCAGCGACTGGGCCGACGCGATGATTCACTATGCCCTGCTGCTGGGCATCCTGCACGGCAACGAACGGCCCGACTGCGACCCCCTCAAGCTGGTTCCGGGCGTCGAGCTGCCGGGCATCGTCGCCGATGGCCTGAGCGGTTTCCGCGACCGCGCGGCGGAGTTCTTCGACGGCTACCGCGAGGACGCTCCCGCCCTGGCGGCCTGAGGCACCATTACCTTCGTCCATTAACCTTCAGGTAATTTTCTGAACAGAGACAATCCGTTGGCGCATTTTGTTGCAGTCGCATCTTGCGGGAAGACTTGTAACTCATTGACGGCGGAGGCATAGTGGGGGCTTCCAGTTAGGGCTCGGGCTGTGCCATGACGTTCAGGATCATCACCGGCAATCCCCCCGGCAAGGCGCAGGGCGCCAGGGCCGACGCACCCGCCAGGACGGCGGAGGGGCTTGCCGTCCCGCTCGACTCGCCGCCGCCCGCGCTGCGCTCCCCGCGCCCGGTCCTCGCCGAGCCCGATCCCGCCGTCGCCCCGCTGATCGACCGGCTGGAGGCGCTGTCCTTCACCTTCGAGGCGCTCAACGCCAGCAGCCGCACCTATGCCGCCGAGGCGGTGCTGGAGACCCTGGCGCGCATGGAGCGCCGCGACCTCCAGGCGCTGGCCGCCATCGAGGCCTTCGCCAGCGCGCTGAAGACCGTCAGCCAGCATCTGGCCGGGTTGCGCAACGCCATCCAGTCCTCGGCCCAGGACACCGCCGCCGGCTTCGACCACGTTTCGGACCGCCTGAACCGCCTCGAGCAGAAGACCGGCACCATCGCCGACAACGACGAGGCGGTCGAGCTGCTGTCGACCATCAGCGAGCGGCTGACCACCATCGACGCCCGCACCGCCGCCGCGCCGGCGACCCCGGCCATCGACCTCGCCCCGTTCACCGACCTGATGGAGACCATCTCCCGCCGGCTGTCGCAGGTGGAGGACAAGGTCGGCCGCGTCACCGCCGCCGACGGCTCGCTGGTGACCCTGCTGGAAACCGTGGCCCGCCGCGTGTCGCGGGTCGAGGACAAGGTCGGCCGCATCGACAACGGCGACACCCCCATCGCCACCCTGCTGGAAACCATCGCCCGGCGGGTGTCGCGGGTCGAAAGCCGGATCGAGGCGGCGCCCGCGCCGGCCCCCGTCGATCTGTCGCCCGCCACCGCCGCCATCGAGGCGCTGGGCCGCCGGCTCGCCCAGATCGAAACCAAGGTGGACGAGGTTCCCCGCCCGACCGATCTCGGCCCCGTCAACGAGACCCTTGAGGCCATCGTGCGCCGGCTGTCGCGGGTCGAGGACAAGATCGACGATGCCCCGGCGCCGCTGCCGGTCGATCTGGGCCCCACCACCGCCACCCTGGACACCATCGCCCGGCGCCTGGCCCGCGTGGAAACCAAGATCGAGGAGGCGCCGGCGCCGCAAACCATCGATTTCGGCCCCACCACCGAGGCTCTGGAGGCCATCGCCCGGCGGGTGTCGCGCATCGAGCGCCGGATCGAGGACATGCCGGTCGCCATCCCGCAGACGCCGATCGACGTCACCCCCATCAACAGCGCCCTGGAAACCATCGCCAAGCGCGTCACCCGCATCGAGCGCCGGGTCGAGGAGCCGCCGGTGTTCCCCAATATCGAACTGGATGCCTCGCCCATCAACGAGGCCCTGGACGCCATGACCGGCCGCCTCGCCACCCTTGAAGCCCGCATCGAGTCCGGGGCCAACGGCGAATCCATCGCCGCCTGCCTGCTGGCGGTGGATCGCCGGCTGTCGCGCATGGAAGCCGGACTGGGCATGGACATCGCCCCGGTGCCGGCCTTCGAGCCGCCCCAGGTGGCGGCCGATCCGATCCCGGTCGCCATCGCCCCGCCGCCTGTCGCGCCTCCGACTCCCGCCGCGCCTCCGGCTCCCGCCGCGCCGCCACCGGTCGCCGCCGTCCCTGCTCCCGCCCCGATGCCGGTTGCGGCCGCGCCGGTGCAAGCAGAGCCGGTGCCGCCCATGCCGAGTCCGCCGATCCCCCCGGCTCCGTCCATCGACGGCAGCGATGGCGGCGGATCGGGCAAGCGCGTCGATCAGCTGCTGGAGCAGGTCTTCCGCGTCCTGTCACGCTGACCGCGGCCCTCAGACGCTGGGGTGCCGCCCCCAGCACCATCCTCTTCCGTCGTTCCCGCAAAGGCGGGAACCCAGGAGTCGCGGACAAGCTGGCGGTGCCCCCCCTGGGTCCCCGCCTGCGCGGGGACGACGGTTATTGTGCGCGGCGGGGGAATAACCATAGAGACACAGAGAAGTCACAGAGAAGGGTTTCTTTTCTCTGTGGCTTCTTCGTGCCCTTCGTGTCTTCGTGGTGAATCCATCCTCCCTGGCAGGCCCGAGGTCTACACGAACCCCGCCAGATCGGCCGGCAGGCCCCGCCCCCGCCGGCCCCGCCGATCCCCCCGGCTCCGTCGGTGGACGGAACCGACGGCATCGGCTCGGGCAAGCGCGTCGACCAATTGCTGGAACAGGTCTTCCGCGTCCTGTCACGCTGACCGCGCACTCAGACGCTGGGGTGCCGCCCCCAGCACCATCCTCTTCCGTCGTTCCCGCAAAGGCGGGAACCCAGGAAGCTGGCGGTGCCGCCCCTGGGTCCCCGCCTGCGCGGGGACGACGGTTATTGTGCGCGGCGGGGGAATAACCACAGAGACACAGAGACACAGAGAACGGTTTTTTCCCTCTGTGCCTTCTTCGTGCCCTTCGTGTCTTCGTGGTGAATCCATCCTCCCTGGCAGGCCCGAGGTCTACACGAACCCCGCCAGATCGGCCGGCAGGGCCAGCCCCCGCCGGCCCCGCCGATCCCCCCGGCTCCGTCCGTCGACGGCAGCGATGGCGGCGGATCGGGCAAGCGCGTCGACCAGCTGCTGGAGCAGGTCTTCCGCGTCCTGTCACGCTGACCGCGGCCCTCAGACGCTGGGGTGCCGCCCCCAGCACCATCCTCTTCCGTCGTTCCCGCGAAGGCGGGAACCCAGGAGTCGCGAACAAGCTGGCGGTGCCCCCCCTGGGTCCCCGCCTGCGCGGGGACGACGGTTATTGTGCGCGGCGGGGGAATAACCACAGAGACACAGAGACACAGAGAAGTCACAGAGAACGGTTTTTTCCCTCTGTGCCTTCTTCGTGCCCTTCGTGTCTTCGTGGTGAATCCATCCTCCCTGGCAGGCCCGAGGTCTACACGAACCCCGCCAGATCGGCCGGCAGGCCCCGCCCCCGCCGGCCCCGCCGATCCCCCCGGCTCCGTCGGTGGACGGAACCGATGGCGGCGGATCGGGCAAGCGCGTCGACCAGCTGCTGGAGCAGGTCTTCCGCGTCCTGTCACGCTGACCGCGGCCCTCAGACGCTGGGGTGCCGCCCCCAGCACCATCCTCTTCCGTCGTTCCCGCGAAGGCGGGAACCCAGGAGTCGCAGACAAGCTGGCGGTGCCCCCCCTGGGTCCCCGCCTGCGCGGGGACGACGGTTATTGTGCGCGGCGGGGGAATAACCACAGAGACACAGAGGCACAGAGAAGTCACAGAGAACGGTTTTTTCCCTCTGTGCCTTCTTCGTGCCCTTCGTGTCTTCGTGGTGAATCCATCCTCCCTGGCAGGCCCGAGGTCTACACGAACCCCGCCAGATCGGCCGGCAGGGCCAGCCCCTTGTCGCGGCAGGCGGCCAGCATGCGGCGTTCCAGGGCGTCGACGGTGCCGTCCTTCAGCAGCCGGCTGCGCAGCCAGTCCCAGCGCTCGCCCTCGGACAGGTAGGCGACCAGGCTGTCGATGAACAGGGCCTCGAAGCTGGCGGCGTGGTCCTCGCCGCTGAGAACGGTGTTGAGGTCGAGCAGCAACCCCGCCTCGTCCTCGCCCAGGCCGTAGCGGGCGAAAACGTCCTTCAGCAGCTTGACCTCGCCGTCCGAGATGCTGCCATCCTCGTAGATGTGCCGCTTCAGATCACTGAGTTCTTCGCGCATCCCTGCCTCCCGTTGCATACCGGGGAATATTGAGAAAGGGCCGCCTTGCGCACAAGGGCAAACTTGCCGCTTCTATTTGCCCGGGCTGGACTCGGGACGGCCGGCGACGTCGCCGCGGGAGATGGTCACCGCCTTGATCAGGGCATGGACCCGCATGCCCTTCACCAGTTGCAGCTGCGCCTGGGCATGGGCGGTGATCTGGGCCCATAGCGAAGTGCCGCCGCAGTCGAGCATGACGTCCACCAGGTGGCCTTCGGCCAGTCCGGCCGAGCGCACCACCGCCGGCAGGACGTTGCGGACGCTCACCCGCGCCGGCGCCTCGACGGCGATGGCGATGTCGCGGGCATGGACGCGCACGCGCACGGTGGTTCCCACCGCCTGGTCGCAGCGCGCCACCACCAGGGTTCCGCCCGAGAAGGCCAGGCGCGAGATGCCGTAGGCGGAATCGTGGCCGGCCACCGTCGCGGTGATGACCGCCCCGGCGTCGTAGCGGCCGGTCAGCGGGCGCAGGTCGGGGTTGGACAGCAGGTCCTCGACCGGCCCCACCGCGGCCGCCCGCCCCCCATCCATCAGGACCAGGGTGTCGGCCAGCCGCAGCACCTCGTCCATGGCGTGGCTGACGTAGAGGATGGGCACCTGGAAGCGCCGCGACAGCTGGGCGATGAAGGGCAGCAGTTCCGCCTTGCGCTGGGTGTCGAGCGCCGCCAGCGGCTCGTCCATCAGCAGCACCTGCGGCGAGGCCAGCAGGGCGCGGCCGATGGCCACGCGCTGCTTCTCGCCGCCCGACAGACGGGCCGGCCGGCGATCCAGCAGATGGCCGATGCCGAGCACGCCGACCACGTCGTCCCAACGCACGGACCGCTCGGCCGGGGCCAGCAGCCGCATGCCGAATTCCAGGTTGGCCCTGACCGAGAGATGGGGGAACAGGCGCGGCTCCTGGAACACGTAGCCGAGGCGGCGCCGTTCCGGGGCAAGGTCGATGCCGGCCCGGGAATCGAACAGCACCCGCCCGTCGGCGACGATGCGTCCCGAATCGGGGCGCGCCAGACCGGCCACCATGTTGATCACCGAGGTCTTGCCCGAGCCGGAACGGCCGAACAGTGCGGTCACACCGCTTCCGGCGACCAGGTCGACGTCCACCTTGAAGGCGCCCTGCAGACGGGAGGCGGCGATCTCCAGCATGGCCGGCGCCTCAGCCCCTGAGGCGGGCCTGGACCCGCCGCGACAGCACTTCCGAGGCCAGCAGCGCCAGGAACGCCACCGCCACCGAAATCAGGCACAGCCGCATCGCCGCCTCGTCACCGCCGGGCAGCTGGGTCAGGGCGTACAGGGCGATGGGCAGCGTGCGGGTCTCGCCCGGGATGTTGGAGACGAAGGTGATGGTGGCGCCGAACTCGGACAGCGAGCGGGCGAAGCACAGGATCATGCCGGTCAGGATACCCGGCAGCACCAGCGGCAGGGTGACGGTGGCGAAGGTGCGGACGGGGCCGCAGCCCAGGGTGCGGGCGGCCTGCTCGAGGCCGCGATCGACCCCCTCCAGCGACAGGCGGATGGCGCGCACCATCAGCGGAAACGCCACCACCGCCGAGGCGATGGCCGCCCCCTTCCAGGTGAAGGCGACGGTAACGCCGAACCAGTCGTACAACCAGGCCCCCACCGGGCCGCGGCGGCCCAGGGTGACCAGCAGGAAATAGCCCACCACCACCGGCGGCAGCACCAGTGGCAGGTGGATGATGCCGTCCACCAGCGACTTGCCGGGAAATTCGCGCCGCGCCAGCAGCCAGGCGAACAGCACGCCGAAGGGCAACGAGCCGGCGACCGCCCAGCCCGACACCAGCAGGGACAGGGTCAAAGCCTCCCGTTCCAGTTCCGTCAGCGTGAACATGGCCGGGTCAGCGGCGTTCGGGCAGCCGCACCACCGAGAACCAATAGTCCTCGAACTGGCGGATCTCGTTGCGGAAGCGGTCGATGTCGACCGGCTTGACCAGATACCCCGCCGCCCCCATGCGGTACGAGGCGACGGTGTCGCGTTCCACGTCCGAGGTGGTCAGGACCACCACCGGAATGGAGCGCAGGCCTTCGTCCTTCTTGATCGCCGCCAGGAACTCGCGGCCATCCATGCGCGGCATGTTGAGGTCGAGCAGGATCACGTCGGGCCGCGGCGCCGATTGGAATCTGTCCCCCACGCGGCGGAGGAACTCGAACGCCTCGACGCCGTCGCGCACCATGTGGAAATCGACGTTGAAGTCGTTGCCGGCAAAGGCCAGGCGGACGAGATGGGCATCGGCGGGGTCGTCCTCGACCAGCAGAAGAACGTATTTCCGTGCGGTGTCGCGGTTCATTCCGGCCCTTCCCCTGACGGAACGCGGAACACCACCGTGGTTCCGCCCCCGGGAGTATCCTCGATCCAAACCTTCCCGTCGCGATTTTCCACGATCCGACGCACAATGGCCAGCCCGATCCCGGTGCCCGCGACGCCCGATTCCACCTGAAGGCGTTCGAACACCCGGAACACCCGCTCGCGATATTCCGCCGGGATGCCGATGCCGTCGTCGGCGACCATGTAGCGGGCGGTCTCGCCGTCGCTTTCGCCCCATATCCGGACCACCACCTCCCCCCCCGGGCAGGCATGCTCGACGGCGTTGCCGATCAGGATGGCGAAGATGTCGGTCAGCCGCTGGGGATCGACCCGCACCGGCGGCAGCGCCCCCGTCTCCACCACCGCGCGCCCGGGTGACAGCCGCTCCAGCGCGCCCTTCACGGCCGAGGCGGCGTCGGCCACGGCCGGGTCGGCATCGCCCTGGCCGGCGGCAAGGTAGAGCTGCACGTCCCGCAGCAACTCGCGCAGCCGCCGCGCCTGCATCTCGATGAAGTCGAGGGTGCTGGCGGTCTCGCCGGCATTGCCGGCCTCCACATGCTTGCGCAGGATCTGGGCGAAGCTGACCAGCCGGCGGGCCGGCTCCTGCAGATGATGCGCGGAAACCTCGGCGAAGCGCTGGAGGTCGGCATTGGCCCGCGACAGCTTGGCGATCAGCCGCTCCTGCTCCAGCTTGGCCTCGCGCACCGCGGTGATGTCGTTCATCACCCCGATGTAGTGGGTGACCCGGCCGGAGGCGTCGCGCACCGCCGAGATGGTCGAGGACACCGCCAGGGTCTCGCCGTCCTTGCGCCGGTTGACGAATTCCCCGGTCCAGGCGGCGCCACTGCTGATGCACTGCCACAGGTCGCGATAGGTCTCCGGCGGCGTGGCGCCGCTGTTGAAGATGCGCGGATTGGCCCCGATCAGTTCCTCGGGCGCATAGCCCAGCAAGGGCCTGACGGCAGGATTGGCGTAGTCGATGACGCCGTTGGCATCGGTGATGAGGACCACCATGGGTGACTGCTCGATGGCCTGGAACAGCAGCCGGACCTGGTTCTGCAAAGCGACCCGCTGCATGGTGTCGCGGACCAGCAGGACGATCGCCGCCAGCAGCATCAAGGTGGCGCCGGTCAGCACCCAGACCATGATCCGGTTGCGGCCGCCCCAGCCGTCGAGGACGTCGCGGTGCGAGACCTGGATGACCACGCCCAGCGGATAGCGGGCCGACAGCCGGGTCGCCGACGATGCAACGGCGAGGGTGCGGGTGAAGGCTTCGTCACCCGAGGACGCGGCCACATCCGCCAAACTTGTCCCCGGTCTCAGGACCTCGCGCGAGGACACCAGCGGGTCGCCGGCGATCCGGAACAGGCCCCAGCGTCCGCGCTCGCCGGGACCCACGTCCTCGAAGAAGCCGGCCAGGTACGAGGCGTTGAGCGCCGCCACCAGAACCAGATCCCCGCCCTGATCGACGTTGACGGCGACCGGGACCAGGCTGCGTTCGGCGGCGGTGGCCGTCTGGCCCTTGAGCGGCAGGAACCGCGAGGGAACGGCGCCGCCGATGCGCAGGCCCAGGTTGAGGCCGCCGGAACCGGGCGGCGGCAGATCGAGCGCCGCGACGTCGATCTCGACACCCTCGCGGCCGTTGCTGTCCACCAGCACCCTGTCGCCCTTGAGCAGGACCACCTGGCGGAGCTGCGGGGCGAAACGGATCGCCTCGCGGATCCGCCTGCGGGTCAGGTCGAGCCCGCCGCCCATGTCGGCGCGAATCTCCTGGGCGATGGTCACCAGCGTGAGTTCGGCCGATTCCAGGGTGCGGGTCAGCCCGCGTTCGACCACCCGGGCCGAAACCACGGTGCGGGCGTCGGCCTCGGCCACCGCCTGCTCCAGGCTGGCCAGCAGCGCCACCCCCAGCAATCCCACCGATATCACCGCCACCAGCAGCGCCAGCATCAGCGTGGCGCGGGGGACCACCGGCTGGTCGAGGGGACGTCCGGGAGCGAAGCTCATATCGCGACAGCCCCCGCCGCAAACGAAAAGAAGCTTGAAACCGCGGCCGGATCGGCGATCATCGTGCGGGGTTCCGCCAACGCGGAGATGGATGGATCATGAAAGCGATTGCACTGACGTTGGCGGCATCCGTTCTTGCGGCGATGCTGTTCGTTCCCGGCCAAGCCGCAGCCGCCGACCGCGCCGCCGAGGTCAAGGCCCGCGGCGAGGTCCGCGTCTGCATCTGGCCCGACTATTTCGCCATCAGCTACCGCAACCCGCGCACCGGCGAGCTCGAAGGCATCGACATCGACATGGCCCGGGCCTTCGCCGACGGCCTGGGCGTCAAGGCCGCCTTCATCGACAGTTCCTTCGCCAAGCTGGTCGAGAACATGACCAACGGCACCTGCGACGTCGCCATGCACGCCGTCGGCATCCGCCCCGATCGGGCCGAGCACATGGATTTCACCCGCCCTCATCTGATCAGCGGCATCTACGCGGTCGGCATGAAGGCCAACCACGGCATCGCCGGTTGGGCCGACATCGACAAGGCCGGGCATGTGGTGGTGGTGCAGAAGGGCACTTACATGGAACCGGTGATGCGCTCGGCGCTCAAGGCGGCCGAATTGCGGGTGGTCGACGACTTCAAGGCGCGCGAGCAGGAGGTCCAGAGCGGCCGCGCCGACGTCTTCATGACCGACTTCCCCTACGGCCGCCGCATGGCGGCGCTGACCGACTGGGCCAAGCTGATCGAACCGCCGCAGCCGGTGGCGCCCACGCCCTATGCCTATGCCGTTCCCAAGGGGGATGGCGCCTGGCTGGCCGTGGTCGATGGCTTCGTCGCCGCGACCAAGGCCGACGGACGCCTGAAGGCCTTCGCCGCGCGCCACGGATTGGGCCCAATCGTCGCCGCCGAATGAGGTCCTCGACTGTTCTGCCCCTGCGTGACGCACGGTCCGTACTGGCTCCCGCTTCCCAACTCCAATGACTTTGGTATTAGCACCTCCCTACCGGCAAGTCTTCCCCCTTGCCGGAAGGGCTGGGCCTGTTGGCCAGCATATACGAAGGTGTGGCCGCTCGGCCACAGGCGGAGAAAGTCTCGGTCGCCCTGCCCAGCCGCCAGTGGCCATGGGCATCGGTCTTCGGTATAGGTTGCCGAACAAACGTGATATCGGGGAGCCGTTGATGCGCCGGTTTGTTTTCGCCGCCATTGGAACCTGTCTGGGAACCTCGCTGATTTCACCGGGTCTGGCCTGGGCCTCGGAAAGCAGCAGCGGATGTACTTACTCGGGCGGCACCTACTACAACTGCGACACCGCCAACGTCACCAAGTCGGCCGGCGCCGAAGTGGATTCGGGCGCCAATCGCAGCGCCGCCACGGTCACCACGGTTGCTGTGTCCAACCAGGTCAGCCGCTCCCTCTCGCCCTCCACCCGCCAGCGCAGCGCCCTGGGCGAGACCGGCGTATCCGGCGGCGACGATGAACTGCGCTATTCCCTGTGGGGCGCGCTGGGCGCCACCAGCCTGTCCAGCACCGTGGTCGGCGCCGCCTTTTCCGGTACCGCGGGCAGCCAGACCGTCGGCTTCGACATGGTCCTGAACCAGAACCTGGTGGTGGGCGTCGCCGCCTTCCACGAGAGCAACACCTTCGAAACCGACTTCAACGCCGGGCGTCTGGACTCCAACGGCTATTCGCTGGTGCCCTATGTCGGCTACGATTTCGGCCAGGGCACCTCGATCGACGGCCTGATCGGCCTGACCTGGACCGACAACGACGCCTCGCGCGCCTCCGGCACCGCCCAGGGTCATTACAACGGCTACCGCGCCATGGCCGCCGCCAATGCCCATCACGGCTTCGAGCTGGCGCCGGAATGGCGCCTGCGCGGCGATTTCGGCATGATCTGGGCCTACTCGGACAACGATTCCTATACCGAGACCGGCCCCGCCGCCCGGCAGCAGGCCGGCTCCACCAGCCATCTGGTGCAGGCCAAGGCCGGTGGCCGGCTGTCCTATCTGTGGGGCCAGATCGAACCCTTCGCCGCGCTCTACTACGCCTATGACCTGGTGCACGACTATGTCGGCGCCGACGGCACCGGCGGCAACCGGGGCGGCAGCGACGATGCCGACGAGGCGCAGATCTATGCCGGCCTCGACTGGTTCCCGACCGACACCGAATCGGTCGGCCTGGAGTTCAACCGCGTGGTCGGCCGCGACCGCACCAGCGCCATGGGCGTCCTGATGAACGCCCGCCTGCGGTTCTGATTTCCGCGTTTCCGTGAAGGCCCCCGGCACGCCGTTGCCGGGGGCTTTTTCGTCACCGGCAGTCGGGCGCCTTCAGCTGGTCGGGCGCCAGGGTCGCCCAGCAGCATTGGTGGCCGAAGCCGGGCACCACCCGCAACGCCGCGCACGAACCGCCCAGCCCCGCCACCCAATCGCGAGCCAACGAGGGCGGCACCACCGCATCCTCGGCGCCGGCCAGATGCAGTTGCGGCACTGCGCGCAGGCGGTCGCGGTGATCGGCGGGCGACAGCGACGCGGACAGCGGCGACACCGTGTGCAGCCCCGTCCAGGCCTCGAGGTCCAGCGGCGCCGCCACGGTGACCAGTCGGGTGCTTTCGGGCGAGCGGCGGGCCGCCAGCAGCGCCGCCAGTGCTCCGCCGCCGGAATAGCCGACCAGGCGCAGCCGCGCCGCGCCGGTGCGTTGCATGGCCGCCGCCACCGCCGCCTCGGCCGCCTCCACCACCTCCGGCGCCAGACGCGCGCCGGTCCAGTAGCGCTCATGGCAGCGCGGATCGGCGCGGCCCGAGAACTGGCATGGCCGCGCCAGGTACAGCACCGCCGGGGCCGGATCACGGGCGGCCATGGCCAGGCCGACCGGGTCGCGCGGCGTCGGGTCCCGCGACGGCTGGCCGCGCCCGGCCCAGGCGAAACCGTCACCCTCCAGGTAGACCGCCAACTCGCCGCCCGGCACCGGCGGCAGCCGCTGCCACGCGGCGAGGCGGAACGTCGGAGTCTCGACCATCACCGGAACCAGCCCGGCCCGCTCCGCGTCGGCGACCACCGTGCCGGCGCAGGCGGCCAGCGCCAGCGCCAGAGATGCGGCGAAAAGCCGGATCATTTCGCCGGCCGCGAGACCATGAAGTCCATGCCGCGGGAATAGCCGGTGGGGTACTGGGCGTAGTCGGTATATTGCTGCGCCAGCCGCGGCACCTCGTTCTCCACGTAGCGGATCAGCTCCGCCGCCGTCACGGTGCCGTCGGCGGGACCGGTATCCGCCTTGCCCCGCAGCGCCCCCAGCACCGCATAGGTGAACACCCCGTGCCCCAGCCGCGCCAGCTCGATGGCGTACTGGTCGCGGTCGGTGGCGGCCAGGATGTGGGTCCCCACCGAGCGCGCCAGCAGACGCAGCGACTTGAGGCCGCGATAATCCTTGAGCGGGCTGACGGCGGTGCCGGAATGGCAGGTGTCGAGCAGAAGCAGGGTGCGGTCGGCGGTCATGGCCTCCAGCGCCGCCTTGAGGTCCTTCGAGGACATGCCCTGCGCCCTCAGGAACTCGTCCTCCTCGGGCTTTTCCAGTTCGTGCGGCACGTAGTACCAGTCGTCGCCGATGGAGACGCCGTGGCCGGCCATGTAGACCACCACCAGATCACCCGCCGGCGCCCGCCGCAGGGTCGCCAGCGCCGCCTTGATGTTCTCGCGGGTGGCCTTGCCATCCTCGAGATAGATGACCTGACCCGGGTTCATGGCACCGCCGCCGGCTTCGGCGAAGAATTTCAGCAGGGCCTGCGCGTCGGGACGGGCGTAGTAAAGGTTCAATTCCTTGTTCCGGTAGGCGTTGATTCCCACCACCAGAAGATGCATGGCCGGCTTGCCGGCATCGGCCGCGGTCTCGACCACCAGGGTGCGCGGCGGGCTCTCCATCTTGTCGGCATTGACCGCGGTGGCGACCAGCTCGTTGCGGCCCGGCCCCAGCGGCAGCTCGAAGCGGCCGACCACGCGGGGGGCGCCGTCGGCGGTCTGGCCGCGTTCGATGGTCGCCGCCTCGGTCGCCACCTGGCGGCCGTTGCGGTACAGGCGCAGTTCGTTGACGCCGCTGCCGCCATCGTCCTCGGCCTCGACCTCGACGGCGATGCGGGGCTGCTCCACCGAGCCCGAAGCGGTCGGGGTGACGAACCGGATCTTGGCCGGATAGCGCACCCCGTCCGGGATCGAGGGCGCCTCGCCCAGCCCGTCGCCGGCCATCACCCGCGGCAGCAGCGCCGCCTCGAAATGGGTCTCGGCATAGGAATCGATGTTGACGGCCACGTCCTCGCCCTGCCAGTCGATGCCGTTCAGCGCCTGCTGGCTGCCGTCGTAGCGTCCCTTGGGATCGACCACCGCCCAGCCCTTCTCGGTCGACAGCAGGGTGACCAAGGCGGCGCCGGTGGTAGCGTTCCACAGCCGGGTGGTGCCGTCCTCGGAGGCCGACAGGACGAAGCCGGAATCCTGGCTGGCGCCGATGAAGGTGACCGCCTTGTCGTGCTTGCCCAGCAGCTTGGGCGTGCCGTCGCGCCACGCCCGCACCGTGCCGTCGCCGCCGCCGGAATAAAGCCGCCCCTCGCCGTCGAAGGCGAGCCCGGTCACGGCGCCGGAATGGCCGCCGGACAGGGTCTCGCCGGGCGCCAGGGTGGCGGGGTCGAGACGCAGGATGCGGCCGTCCTGCAGGCCGACCGCCAGCCCCTTGGCACCGCCGGCCAGCGCCGTCACCGCCGCCTCGGCCGAGGCCTCGGCCACCGGGGTGCCGGCGCCGTCCCACAACCGCACGCGGCCGTCGGCGCCGCCGCTGACCAGCCGCCCGCCGGGCAGTACCGCCAGCACCACCGCGCCGGGTCCGTGCGCCTGCACCGCCTTCGCCGGCGCACCGCCCTCGGCCGCCCAGATCTTCAGCGTGCCCGCCGCGTCGGCCGAGGCGACCCGCTTGCCGTCGAGGAAGACCAGCCCGGTCACCACCGCGCCATGGTCCGCCACGCCGCCGGCCTCACCCACCTGGCGCAGGTTCCACAGCTTGACCGAGCGGTCCGCCGAGCCGGAAGCGGCCAGCTTGCCGTCGGGGCTGACGGCGATGGCGGTCACCCGGTCGGCATGGCCGGACAGCCGCGCCAGCTCGCGTCCGGCGCCCAGATCCCACAGCCGCACCGAATTGTTGCCCACCGCCGACACCATGAAGTGCTCGTCGGCCGACAGCGCCAGCGCGGTGACCGGACCGGTATTGCCCTCGCGCACCACCAGCCGGGGGCGGAACACCTTGTCGAGGTTGCGGCTGACCGTGCGCTCGATCATGCGCGACTGGTTGCGCAGCATCTGCGAGCCCATCTGGGCGAAGCCGTCGAGCGGCAGGCCCAGCACCAAGGCGGCCGAAACGGCGATGGCGGTCTTGCGCATGGTCCCTCCCGAGTGGTCTGGATGGTGGCGGGCGCCAGGGTAATCCAGCCGGGGGCCGGTTGTCATGACCGCGCTTGGGAGAACCGGCCCCTTCGCAGCAGTTCGGCGGCTTCGGTGGCCGAGACCGGCGGGCTGAACAGGAAGCCCTGGACGGCGTCGCATCCCTGCGCCGCCAGGATGGCCAACTGCGCTTCGGTTTCGACCCCCTCGGCCACCACCATCAGGCCGAGGGCATGGCCCATGGAAATGATGGCGCGGGCGATGGCGGCGTCGCTGTCGTCCTCGGCGAGGTCGCGCACGAAGGACTGGTCGATCTTGAGCTTGCCCACCGGGAACCGCTTGAGCCGTTCCAGCGACGAATAGCCGGTGCCGAAATCGTCCACCGCCAGGGCCACGCCCTGGGCGGAGACCTCGCCCAGGGTCCTGAGCGCGGCCGAGGCATCGGCCATCACCGTGGTCTCGGTCAGCTCCAGCTCGAGCCGGGCGGCGGGCAGCCGGGTCTCGGTCAGGGCTCCGCGGATCAGCAGGGGCAGATCCTGGCGCAGCAGCTGCACCGCCGACAGGTTGACCGCCACCGGCACCTCGGCCAGCCCCGCATCGGCCCATTCCCGGGCCTGACGGCAGGCCTCGCGCAGCACCCACTCGCCGATGGGCACGATCAGCCCGTTGGCCTCGGCCAGGTGGATGAACTCGGCCGGCGCCACCAGCCCGGCGCCGCCGCGGTTCCAGCGCAGCAGCGCCTCGAATCCGAGGATGCGGCGGCCGGCGATCTCGACCACCGGCTGGTAGTACAGCACCAGCTCGTCGCGGGCGACCGCGCGGCGCAGGTCGGCCTCGATGCCGCGCCGGCGCTCCAGCTCGTCGTGCATGGTCGGGGCGAAGAAGCAATAGCCGCCCTGGGCCTCGTGGATGGCCCGGTACATGGCGATGTCGGCGTTCTTCATCAGCACGTCGGCGTCGCCGCCATCGCTGGGAAAGACGGTGATGCCGACGCAGCCGCCGACATGGACGTCGCTGCCGTCGATGTCGTAGGCGCCCTGCATCGCCTCGAGCACCGCCTGCGCCGTGGTCTCGGCCAGATCGGCGCCCCCCAGCATCAGCAGGGCGAACTCGTCGCCGCCCACCCGGGCCACCACCTCGGCGCCGCGGGCGGCCATCATCACCCGTTCCACCACCTGCAGCAGCAGCCGGTCGCCGCCGTCATGGCCCAGCACGTCGTTGTAGCGGCTGAAATCGTCGAGATCGATGAACAGCACCGCCAGTTCGCCGCGCTCGGCGCGGGCCCGCGCCACCGTGCGCTGCAGCCGCTCGCGGAACAGCAGCCGGTTGGGCAGCGCGGTGAGCTGGTCGTGGTTGGACAGGAAGCGGATGCGCTCCTCGGCATGGCGCCGCTCGGTCACGTCCTCCTGCACCACCACGAAATGGGCGACGCGGCCGTCGTCGCCGATGATGGGGGCGACCGTCTGATCGACCACGTAGAGGGTGCCGTCCTTGCGCCGCAACGACAGCTCGCCGCGCCACGGCCGCGAGCTGCCCAGCGCATCGTCGAGGCGGCTGTCGCGTTCCTTGCCCATCAGCAGCCGCCGCGCCCCCCGCCCCTTGGCCTCGACGGCACCCCAGCCGGACAGGCGGGTGAAGGCCTCGTTGGACCATTCGATGCGCCCCGAGCGGTCGGTGATGAAGATGGCGTTGGCGGCGGCGGCGATGGCCTCGCCCTGCAGCCGCAACAGCCTTTGGGCCTCGCGCTTCAGCCCCTCCTCGATGGCCCGGCGCTCGCGGTAGAACGCCATCACCAGGGCCACCGCCAGCGCCGTCGCCATCACCTGCGACACCAGGAAGACGAAGGGATTGTTGTGCGCGGCGAGGCCGAGCAGCGACGCATCCCATTCGTGCACCGCCCACAGCGCGAACAGCAGCGCCACCAGCCGGAAGCCGGCCTCGGGCGCCGCCTCGGCCCGGCGCCAGAACGCCACCGCGGTGGCCATCATCACACCGCCGACGACCAGTTGCACCGGCAGCGCCGCCGCCGCGATGCCAAGGGTCGCCGTGGCCGCCGCCACCCAGAGTGCGGCGGCCAGCCACGCCGCCGCCAGCATCCGCCACGGCGGCGCCCGCCCGACCTCGCCGAACATGGCGGCGACCAGGACCGCCGCGACGCCGGCATTGGCGATTTCGGCCGCGGCGGCGATGTGGCCCAGTCCATCCTCGGCGAACAGAAGGATCGCCCGCGTCAGATGCAGCGCGAACCCGACGGCATAGGGGCGCAGACGTCTGGCTCCGGGGCGGCGACCCACGAAGATCATGGCCGCCACCGCGACGACGATCACCAGCAGGATGCCATGCACGCCGTAAGGCGCCGACAAGGTCATCGCAAATTTCCCATGCTTGCCGTCCCTGCCTTTGCCCGGCGAAACGGCTCCTTCCCAATTTTTAGTCTACGTCATGTGGAGTCCGGTGCAAGCGCGTTGGTCTCCTTGATCGCGCCGGGCTTGCCCCTTTGCGCCGTTTCGCACAAGATGGTCGCCAATACTCCAACCGCCGAACGTCAAACCGAAGACGGGGGATCAGGGGCGAACATGTCGCTGGCAACAATCGTCGGCTTTCTGGCCGGTATTCTCCTGTTCCTCGGCTCGATCGCCCTGGCCACCGACAATTACCTGGTCTTTCTCGACGGGCCTTCGTTCATCATGGTGGTCGGCGGCACCTTCGCCTCCACCTTCATCTCCTACGAACCGCGCTACGTCCTGCAGGCCTTCAAGCTGATGGCCTCGATCTTCTTCGCGCCCAAGGTCCAGCGCGGCATTCTGCAGGGCGAGGTCGGCCGCTGCATCCGCTGGGGCTACCTGATCCAGAAGTCGGGCATGGCCGGGCTGGAATCCGACGCCGGCAAGGTGAAATCGCAGGACCGCTTCCTCGGCTTCGGGGTCGACCTGGTGATCGCCGGCTATTCGGGAGCCGAGGTGCGCCAGATCCTCACCAATTCCATCGAGACCACCTTCCAGCGTTCGTGCATCCCGGCCGACATCCTGCGCAACATGGCCGGCACCGCCCCCGCCTTCGGCATGATCGGCACCCTGATCGGCCTCATCATCATGCTGGGCCAGATGGGCTCGGACCCGGCGGCGCTGGGTCCCGGCATGGCGGTGGCGCTGATCACCACCCTCTACGGCGTGCTGTTCCCCCGTCTGGTGCTGCTGCCGGCGGCGAGCAAGATCCAGCAACGCGAGGAGATCGTGCGCTTCCGCAACTACCTGGTCTGCGAGGGACTGTCGCTGCTGGCCGAGCGCAAGAACCCGCGCTTCATCCAGGACGCCATGAACAGCTTCCTCGACCCGGCCATCCACTTCGACATCGACAAGATGAAGGGCAAATGATGGCGGCCTTCCGAGGGGACGGATGACATGAGCGCGTTCGAGAAGAAGGCACCGCAGGAGCCGGACGGCTCGTGGATGGAGACCTATGGCGACATGGTCACCCTGCTGCTGTGCTTCTTCATCCTGCTGGCGTCGGTCTCGAAGGTGGACTCGGTGCTGTACGAACAGGTGCAGTCGGGCATGACCTCGGAGATCGGCAAGCAGCCGCCGCAGCGCCCCATCGAGTCCATGCGCAAGGAGCTGACCGAGGTGGTGAACGCCGCCGCCGGCGGGTCCGACGCCGCCGATGTCGCCACCGACGACCGCGGCGTGGTGCTGAATCTGGATGCCGGCGCCCTGTTCCAGCCCGGCTCTGCCGAGATCAAGAGCGAGCTGCAGCCGCTGCTGAAGGAAGTGGTGGAAACCCTGGTGCAGCCGCGCTTCGAGACCTATCGCTTCGAGATCCAGGGGCACACCGACGACACTCCGGTGCAGACGGCGCAATTCCCGTCGAACTTTGATCTCGCCGCCGCCCGCGCGCTGTCCACCATGCGGGCGATGGTCGCCCTGGGCCTGCCGGCCGAGCGCATCCTGGTGACCTCGTTCGGCCCGTTCGCGCCGCGGGTGCCCAACCGGCTGGAGGACGGCACGCCCCTGCCCGCCAACCAGGGCCTCAACCGCCGGGTGGCGGTGCACGTCTACCCGCGCTGAACGACCTCCTCCCCCTGGCGAAGCGCTACGGCATTCACACATTTCTGCACGCCATTTCAACTCGTTGCCGTCATGGCCGGACTTGACTTACTTCTGTCCGGCTTAATTTTCGGCTGTTAAGGGCCCCCTCGCCCGCCTGCGGGAGAGGGAGGGACCCGTCGCGCCAGCGACGGGAGGGAGAGGGCGCGCGCCGTCAGGTGCGCTTCGCGACAGCGAAAACCTCTGCGTTTTCAGGTCTTGGGCGCGTGGACACGCGCCGCCCTCACCCCGGCTCGCTGACGCTCGCCCCCCCTCTCCCGCAGGCGGGCGAGGGGGCAATTGCCAGCCGAGAATTAAACCGGACAGAAGTGGACTTGATCCGGCCATCCACGTGGTGCCGTAGCACCACTCGCGGGGACACCACCTGCCAACGAAAAGCCCACATCACTCGTGTCGGACGGGAGATTCACCACAGAGACACGGAGAAGGCACAGAGAAAAACCTTTCCTTCTCTGTGCACCCTCTGTGTCTCTGTGGTGAATGAACTCTTTCCGCATGGCAGTGCCGACGGAGAGCGATACCGGCTACGTCTGCAAAGGGCATCATGCCCCCACCCCAACCCTCCCCCGGCTTCGCCAGGGGAGGGGGAACTGGGGCAGCGCCTTCCCCTACTCCACCATCACCAGGTCCATGCCGTCGCGGGCGGCCATGGCGCCGTCCCACAACGCCCTGGCCTCGGCCTCGATGCCGGCCATGACCGTATCGACATGGTCGGGATCGTGGTGGAAAATGGCCAGGCGGGCAACGCCGGCGGCGCGGCACAGGCGGATGCCCTCCTGCCAGGTGGAATGGCCCCAGCCGACCTTGGCCGGGAACTCGGCGTCGGTATAGGTGCTGTCGTAGATCACCAGGTCGGCCTGGTCGATCAGGCCCAGCACGTTGCGGTCCGGCTCGCCCGGCACATGCTCGGTGTCGGTGACGTAGCACACCGCCTTGCCGGCATGTTCGATGCGATACCCGGTGGCGTTGTTGGGATGGCGCAGCGGCGCGGTGCGGACGGTCACCTCCGGGAACGGCTCGAACGACTCGCCGGCGCGGAAATCGGCAAAGGAAAGCGCGCCGCGCATGGCCGACAGCGGCACCGGGAAGGTCGGGTTCTCCATCTGGTTGGCCAGAACGGCGCGGATGCCGCCCTGGGAACCGGCCAGGTGCCCGGCCATGATGTGCAGCGCGAAATCAGGCCGGAAGGCTGGCGCGAAGAAGGGAAAGCCGTTGATGTGGTCCCAGTGGGTGTGGGTCAGCAGCAGCGTCGCCTTGGCAATTCCGCGCTGGATCAGCGACTGGCCCAGCATTCGGATGCCGGTGCCGGCATCCAGGATCAAGGTATTGCCGCCGACCGAGACTTCGATGCAACTGGTGTTGCCGCCGTAGATCACATGGTCCGGCGAAGGACAGGCGATGCTTCCGCGCACGCCCCAGAACTTCACCCTGAAGGACACGTCCACCCCCGCATAGCCGCCTCGACTGATCCTATCCATTTCCGAAGTGTCCCGCATCGGGATTTTGCCCGAGTGCCACGGGGTCCCCGGGCGCCAGGGACAGCACATCGGCGGCGCGCCCGCCGGAGACCGCCACCTCGATAAGGCCGATGGAATTGGCGTACCAGAACGCACTCCCCGGCGGCAGGTCGGAATAGGTCCGGGCGGAAAGCAGCGGCCGCCCGCCGGCGATGAGCACGGCGTCGCCCGGCAGGGTCGCACGCAGGCCGGTCATGGCATTGCCGTAATGGTCGACATAGACGATGCGGGCGAGATCGTCGGGCCAGTCGGGACGGTCCGGCACCTCCCGCCCCGGCCCCGCCACGGCTTCGGGCGGCTCGCCGTTGGCCAGGCGGGCGGCCACCGGCGCGAACAGGTCGCGGCCGTGGAAGGTGGCGGACAGCCGCCCGGGCCGCCAGTCCAGGCGCCAGGCCCGCCTGCTCCCGGCGCGCCGGAGCGCGATCTCGAACAGGCCGTTGTCGGGACCGACCAGCAGCCGGCCATCGGCCTCGGCCACCAGGGCGGCACGGTCGCCGCCCACCCCGGGATCGACCACCCCGGCCACCACCGCGCCGGGCGGCATCTCGGGCAGCAGCGCCGCCAGCAGATAGGCCGACAGCATGGGATCGAAGGCCGGCGCGTCGGAGACCAGATCGATGATGGCGGC
This sequence comes from Magnetospirillum sp. UT-4, assembly GCF_902729435.1. Lineage (GTDB taxonomy): Bacteria > Pseudomonadota > Alphaproteobacteria > Rhodospirillales > Magnetospirillaceae > Magnetospirillum. Next base: position 167,425 of record NZ_LR746521.1, on the reverse strand, counting down.
CCCGGGCGCCCGGGTGGCCAGCACCGCCCGCATTTGCCCGACATAGGGTCCGGCCGGTCCGAAATCGGTGAACAGGATGATGGGACGGGCCATGACGCACTCGTTTGCCGAAGTCTGCCTTCCCCTCCTATATAGGGTCAGCCGAGGCGGTAGGCGCGCTGGAAATGCTCGAGGGTGATCAGCAGCCACAGCGCCTTTTCGTGATTGTGGCGGCCGACCCGGTGTTCCTCGACCAGGCGGACCAGGGCGTCGCGGCGGTACCAGTCCCGGGTCGCCGAATCCGGACCCAGCAGCAGCTCGTGCACCCAGCCCTGCAGGCTGTCGCGGAACCAGTCGGCCACCGGCACCCGGAACCCGACCTTGGGCCGGTGCAGCACCTCGGGCGGCAGGATGCCGGCCATGGCCAGGCGCAGCAGCCGCTTGCCCGAGCGGCCGCCGACCCGGGTGCGGTCGGGCAGCTTGGCCAGGAAATGGGCCAGCACGTGGTCCATGAACGGCATGCGCGCCTCGATGCCGGCGGCCATGGTCATGCGGTCGCCGCGCTCGAGCAGGTTGTCGGGCAGCCACGAGGCCTGGTCGAAGGCCAGCGCCGCCCGCATCGGGCTGTGGCGCCGGGCCACGGTGAACGGTCGCGGATCGATGGCGCGGGGCGGCACCGGCAGGGCCAGCAGCGCCGCCACCTCGTCGCCGGAAAAGGCGCCGAACCAGCGCGGCAGGCGCTGGCGCGGATCGGCCAGGCCGAAGCAGTGCAGCGCCGTCTTGGCGCGGTGGTGGCGATAGGGCAGCGCCGCCGCCAGCGGCTCCACCAGACGGCGGTGCAGCCCCGGCGGGCAGGCCCGGCGGTACAGCGCGCCCCAGGGCTCGGCCCGGTGCTTGGGGTAGCCGCCCAGCACCTCGTCCGAGCCCTCGCCGGTCAGCACCATCTTGACGCTGCGCCGCGCCTCGCAGGCCAGGCGGTGGATGGGCACGTCGGCCGGCTCGGCCACCGGCGCGTCGCGGAAGCGGGTGAGGTCGGGCAGCGCGGTGATGACGTCCTCGGCGGCGATGGTGAGCTCGTGGTGGCGGGTGGAGAAGGCCTTGGACACCATCCGGGCATAGGCCAGCTCGCTATAGCCGGCCTCCTGGTAGCCCACCGAGAAGGTTTCCACCGGGCGGCCGGACTGGCGGCTCATCAGCGCCACCACCGCCGAGGAATCGATGCCCCCCGACAGGAAGGCGCCGAACGGCACGTCCGACACCATGCGAAGGGCGACGCATTCCTCGAGCAGGCGGGAGAAGGCGGCCACCGCGTCGCCGCCATGGGTGCCGGGGCTGTAGCCGGCATCGGGCGGCGACCAGTAGGACACCTGCACCAGCCGCCCGCCTTCCCAGCACGCCCAGCACCCCGGCGGCAGCTTGACGATGCCGTCGAACAGGGTGTGCGGCCCCGGCACGTAGCGCCACGCCAGGCATTCGGCCACCGAGGCGCGGTCGAGCCGTGCCGGAACCCGGGGATGGGCCAGCAGCGCCTTGATCTCCGAGGCGAAGGCCAGCGCCCCGGAATCGTCCCGCCACAGGAACAGCGGCTTCTTGCCGAAGCGGTCGCGGGCCAGGAACAGCCGCTCGCGCACCCGGTCCCACAGGGCGAAGGCGAACATGCCGCGGAACCGCGAGACGCATTCGATGCCCCAGGCCTGATAGGCCTCCAGCAGCACCTCGGTGTCGGAGCGGGTGCGGAACTGCCGGCCCAGCAGTTCCAGCTCGCTCCGCAGTTCGGCGAAATTGTAGATCTCGCCGTTGAAGACCAGGATCGCCCGGCCGTCGTTCGAGACCATCGGCTGGGCACCGCCGGCGGGGTCGATGATGGCCAGCCGGCGATGCCCCAGCGACAGGCGCCAGCGGCCGTTGCCGCTGACCCCGTCCCAGCGTCCCCAGCCGTCGGGGCCGCGGTGGGCGATGGCGGCGGTCATCGCCATGATCACCCCCGGCCCCACCGCCGCGGCGCTGGAATCGACCCATCCCGCGATGCCGCACATGTCTGGTCTCCCGCACGGTCAGTTGTTCAGGCCGTAGCCGACCCCGAACGGAATCGGAATGTTCTGGCGGAAATACTGGTCGATGAACTGGTTGACCTCGGCGATGGCGGTCTTGGGGACGAAGACGATGTCGTAGGGCTGCAGCGCCAGGTCCTGGCGGGTGTCGGCACCCGAGAGGACGGCGCCCAGGTCCAGCGGGATCACCACCGGCTGCGGGGTGCCGCTGCGCCGGATCACCAGCACCTCGCCCTTGCGCGCCGAGTCCTTGAAGCCGCCGGCCGAGGCGATGGCCTGCAGCGCCGACAGGTTGCCGGCGATGTTGACCATCTGCGGGGTGCCGACCTCGCCATCGACGTAGACCCGCTGGCCGGCGAAGCCCTTGACGATGACCGTGATGGCGGCCTGGCGCAGTTCGCGGGAATAGCCGGTGCGCAGGGTGTTCTCGAGCTGCGACGGCGTCGTCCCCGCCGCCCGGGTCTCGCCCACCAGCGGCAGCGAGATGTTGCCGTCGGGGCGGACCACAACCTCCTCGTTCAGCTCGGGATTGTAGAAGAAGCGCACGTCCAGCTCGTCGCCGGGCTCGATGACATAGCCCTGGGTCGCCGGCACCGGCGCGTTGGCGACGGTGGTCGGCCGCTCGACGACCCGGCCGCAGGCGGCCAGGGCCAGAACGGCGGTCGCCGCCGCAATCAGTCGCATCCTATTCATGGCCGTCACCTCCTGTGGCTGGGGCATCCGCGACGCTCCATGAAGCGCCAGGCGGAGCCGACGATGTCGTCGAGCTCGGTGTGTACCGGCGGGCTTCCCAGCACCGCCGTCGCCCGGGTGCAATCGGCCACCAGCACCGCCGGGTCGCCGGCGCGGCGCGGCGCGATGCGGATGGGGACGGCGCGCCCGGTGGCCCGCTCGGCGGCCGCGATGACCTCGCGCACCGAGTGGCCCCGCCCGGTACCCAGGTTCAGCCGCAGCGAGCCGCGGCCCGTGAGCAGGTGATCGAGCGCCGCCACGTGCCAGCGCGCCAGGTCCGAGACGTGGACGTAGTCGCGCACGCAGGTGCCGTCGGCGGTCGGCCAGTCGGCGCCGAACACGTCGAGATGGGGCAGCGTCCCCGCCGCGGCCATCAGCGCTCGGGGGATCAGGTGGGTCTCGGGCCGGTGGTCCTCGCCGGTCTCGCCCTCGGGATCGGCGCCGGCGGCGTTGAAATAGCGCAACGCGGCCCATTGCAGCCCATAGGCGGCGCCGTGATCGGCCAGCATCCGCTCGGTCATCAGCTTGGACCAGCCGTAGGGGTTGATGGGCTGCTGCGGCGTGTCCTCGTTCATGGGCTGCGGCGCGTCGGCGCCGTAGGTGGCGCACGAGCTGGAATAGACCATCGCCTCGACGCCGTGGCGGCGCATGGCATCGAGCAGCCCCAGGCTGCCGGCGACGTTGGCGCGGTAGGTGGCGGCCGGATCGCGCACCGAATCGCCGACCAGGGAGGCGGCGGCGAAGTGCAGCACCGCCACCGGCCGGTGCCGTCCGATGACCCGCGACAGCCGCTCGCCGTCGCCGAGATCGCCTTCCTCAAGCGGTCCCCAGCGCACCAGATCGCGGTGGCCGGTGGAGAGGTCGTCGTAACTGACGGGCTGATACCCTGCCCCCGCCAGCGCCTTGCAGACATGGCTGCCGACATAACCGGCACCGCCGGTAACCAGGACGGACTGCATGGGCCCCTCCATCGCCGATTGGCGTGTGACGAGGTGCCAAGCTGTCACGCCGGGCGGTGCCGCGGCAAAAGGGCATAGGGCGTGCGAAGGACCCGGACGGCGTAGCGGAGCGACCCGGATGGAGGGGCGGCCGCCCCCTACATGGCGCGGATACCGGCGAGGAAGCGACCGACACCGCCGCGCAACCCCTCGGTATCGCTGGAGAGGGCATGGGCGGCCTCCAGCACCTCGCGGGCAACCGAGCCGGTTTCCCCCGCAGCGCTGGAAACGGCGCCGATGTGCTCCGCCACCTCATGGGAACCGTTGGCCGCTTCGGCCACGTTGCCGGCGATTTCCCGGGTGGCGATGCCCTGCTGTGCAACCGCCTCGGCGATGGCCTCGGCGATGGCACTCATGCCGTCGATGGTGTGCCCGATTTCCTGAATGGCGCGCACCGCTTCCCCGGTGGACGCCTGGATGGAGCTGACCTGGGCGGTGATGTCCTCGGTCGCCTTGGCCGTCTGGTTGGCCAGGCTCTTGACCTCGTTGGCGACAACGGCAAAGCCCTTGCCGGCGTCACCGGCCCGCGCCGCCTCGATGGTGGCGTTGAGCGCCAGAAGGTTGGTCTGGCTGGCGATCACGTTGATCATGCTCACGATCTCGCCGATCCGTCCGGCCGCATCGGCGAGGCCGCGGACGACCGCGTCGGTGCGGTGGGCGGCGGCGACGGCGTCACGGGCGATGCCGGCGGACTGGCCGACCTGCCGGCTGATCTCGCTGATCGAGACGTTCAGCGCCTCGGCCGCGGCGGCGACCGTCTCCACGTTGGCCGTGGTCTGGTGGGCCGCGGCGGCCACCGCAGCGCTTTCGGCACTGGCACGGTCGGCGCTTCCGGTCATCCGCGTCGCGGCGGAGCGCATCCGCTCGGCGGCGGCACCCGCGGCATCGGCGGCGTGGACGACGCCGCCCTCCAGTTCGGTGGCCAGGCGCGCCAAAGTATCGCGCCGCTGCGCTTCCGCCCGGGCATGCAAATCCGCCTGCTCGGCCTCGAGCCGCCGCACCGCCACCGCATTCTCCCGGAACACCTCGACGGCGCGGACCATGTCGCCGATCTCGTCGCGCCGGGCGGCACCGGCCAATGGCACCGCGGTGTCACCGGCCGCCAGGGCGTGCATGGCCCGCGACACCCCGGTCATGCCGGCCACCACCCGCCGGCCGACCCACACCGAGACACCGACGACGCAGAGCAGAAGCACCGCCACCGCTCCGCCGAAGCGCAGAACCTCGCGGCGGAAGGCGGCTTCGACGTCATCGACATAGATGCCCGAGCCGACCACCCAGCCCCACGCGTCGATGCCGGCGACATAGGACACTTTCGGCACCGGGGCATCGTGGCCCGGCTTCGGCCACAGATAATCGACGAAGCCCGCCTTCGAGCGCGCGACGGTTTCGACGAAGGCGACGAACAGCGCCTTGCCGGACGGGTCCTTGAACCCGCTCAGATCCTTGCCGTCCAGTTCGGGCTTGAACGGATGCATCACCATCCGTGGGGTCATGTCATTGACCCAGAAATACTCGCTGCCGCCATAGCGCATGGATTTCAGAGCGGTCATCGCCGCACTCTTGGCGGCATCCTCCGAGATTCGGCCGGCCTTGGCTTCGGCGACGTAATGGCCAACCAAAGCAACGGCGGATTCGACCAGATGCTGGGTCTTGATCCGCCGCCCGAACATCATTTCATCGCGAAGGCCATTGATGGCGAAGACACTGAGCGCCAGCATCGTTATTAATGAAAGAACGACAATAACTGTAATCTTGGAGCGCAAACGCCAGTCGTCGATGAAGTTCATGGAGGCACCCCAGACACCAGGCAGGCAAGTTGACCCCTGGTAATTCTGGTATAGCGCCGCACCAAGTCAACAGCTTTCCCCTCATCCATTCAATTAACGCAATTGTATCGATAATTATGTAACCCTGGGTTATTATTAGGAAAATGAAAAAGGCCGCCCAGTTGGGCGGCCCGTTCACACAGTATTCGCATGATAAATTACTGGGGCAGGTCGCTCGCCCCCATCAGGAAGGCATCGACGGCGCGGGCCGCCTGGCGGCCTTCGCGGATGGCCCACACCACCAGGCTTTGTCCCCGGCGCATGTCGCCGCAGGCGAACACCTTGGGGTTGGAGGTCCGGTAGCCCTCGGTGTCGGCCTTGACGTTGCCGCGGCCGTCCTTTTCCACCCCCAGGCCGTCGATCAGGCCCTCGTGCACCGGATGGACGAAGCCCATGGCCAGCAGCACCAGATCGGCCTCCAGGGTGAATTCGGTGCCGGGCACCGGCTGGAACTTGCCGTCCACCTGCACGCAGTTCAGCGCCTTGACCTTGCCGCCCTCGCCGGTGAAGGACTGGGTCGCCACCGACCAGCGGCGTTCGCAGCCCTCGTCGTGGCTGGAGGAGGAGCGCAGCTTGTTGGGCCACAGCGGCCAGGTGGCCAGCTTGTCCTCCTTTTCCGGCGGCCGGGGCATGATCTCGATCTGCACCACCGCGGCGGCACCCTGGCGGTTGGAGGTGCCGACGCAATCGGCACCGGTGTCGCCGCCGCCGATCACCACCACCTTCTTGCCCATCGCCAGGATGTCGGCGCCGCCCATCACGCCTTCGCCCGACACCCGGCGATTCTGCTGGGCGAGGAAATCCATGGCGAAGTGGACGCCGTCCAGGTCGCGGCCCGGCACCGGCAGATCGCGCGGCTTTTCCGAGCCGCCCGACAGCACCACCGCGTCGTAGGCGAGAACTTCCGAGACCGGCACGGACACCCCCACATGGGCGCCCATGCGGAACTCGACGCCCTCGGCCTTCATCTGGGCGACGCGGCGCTCGATCACCGCCTTGTCCAGCTTGAAGTCGGGGATGCCGTAGCGCAGCAGGCCGCCGGCGAAGGCGTTCTTCTCGTACAGCGTCACCTGGTGGCCGGCGCGGCACAGCTGCTGCGCCGCGGCCAGGCCGGCGGGACCGGCGCCGATCACGGCGACGCGCTTGCCGGTGCGGGCCTTGGGCGGCTCGGGGACGATCCATCCTTCGGCCCAGGCGCGCTCGATCACCGCGTGCTCGACGGTCTTGATGGCCACCGGCGACTCTTCCAGGTTCAGGGTGCACGACGCCTCGCACGGGGCGGGGCAGACGCGGCCGGTGAATTCGGGGAAGTTGTTGGTGGAGTGCAGGACCTCGATGGCGTCCTTCCACCGGTTGCGATAGACCAGATCGTTCCAGTCCGGGATGATGTTGTTGACCGGACAGCCCTGGTGGCAGAACGGGATGCCGCAATCCATGCAGCGCGCGCCCTGCTTGTTGAGGTCGGCCTCGGCCAGCGGCAGGGTGAATTCGCGGTAGTGCTTGACCCGCTCCGCAGGCGCTTCATAGCCGGGGGTCTGGCGCGGAAATTCCTTGAAACCGGTCGCCTTGCCCATCTCAGCGCCCTCCCGCCGCGGTAGATTTGGGAGCCTGCGCCATTTCCTGCAAAGCGCGTCGGTAATCCACCGGCATCACCTTGACGAACTTGGGCATGTAGTACTCCCAGTTGAGCAGGATGTCGTGCGCCCGCCTCGACCCGGTCAGGGTCTGGTGGTTGCGCAGCATGGTCTGGATGCGCTGGGCGTCGTCGCGGGTCATGTCGCCGAGATCGACGCGGCCGTGGCTTTCCAGGTCGTTGGACAGGCCCTCGTGCTTGCGCATGGCCTCCTCCTCCTCGACCACCGGCTCCAGCTCGACCATCGCCATGTTGCAGCGTTTGCCGAAATCGCCGGCCTCGTCCAGCACATAGGCGACGCCGCCCGACATGCCGGCAGCGAAGTTGCGGCCCGTCGGGCCGATGACCAGGACGCAGCCGCCGGTCATGTACTCGCAGCCATGGTCGCCGACACCCTCGACCACCGCCACCGCGCCGGAATTGCGCACGGCGAAGCGCTCGCCGGCGACGCCGCGGAAATAGCACTCGCCGGCGATGGCGCCGTAGAGCACGGTGTTGCCGACGATGATGTTGTCCTCGGCGACGATGCGGCTGACGGCCGGCGGGTAGATGACGACGCGCCCGCCCGACAGGCCCTTGCCGACATAATCGTTGCCCTCGCCTTCCAGCTCGAGGGTCACGCCCTTGGCCAGGAAGGCGCCGAACGACTGGCCGGCGGTGCCGAACATCTTGATGGAGATGGTGTCCTCGGGCAGGCCGGCATGGCCGTACACCTTCGCCACCTCGCCCGACAGCATGGCGCCGACGGTGCGGTCGACGTTGCGCACGGCGCGCACGATGTGGACGGTCTCGCCCTTGTCGATGGCCGGCCGGGCGGCCGAGATCAGGCTGCGGTCGAGCACCTCGTCCAGGCCGTGGTCCTGGGTCTCGCAGTTGCAGACCTTGTCGCCCTTGGCATCGACCTGATGGAACAGGCGCGAGAAGTCGAGGCCCTTGGCCTTCCAGTGCTCGACCGCCTTGCGGGTTTCCAGCAGGTCGGAGCGGCCGATCATTTCCTCGAAGGTGCGGAAGCCCAGGCTGGCCATCAGCTGGCGCACTTCCTCGGCGATGAAGAAGAAGTAGTTGATGACGTGCTCGGGCTGGCCCTTGAAGCGCTTGCGCAGTTCGGGGTCCTGGGTGGCGACGCCGACCGGGCAGGTGTTGAGGTGGCACTTGCGCATCATGATGCAGCCGGCGGCGATCAGCGGCGCGGTGGCGAAGCCGAACTCGTCGGCGCCCAGCAGGGCTCCGACCACCACGTCGCGCCCGGTCCGCAGGGCGCCGTCGACCTGAACGACGATGCGCTTCCTGAGACCGTTCAGCACCAGGGTCTGGTGGGTCTCGGCCAGGCCGATCTCCCACGGGCTGCCGGCATGCTTGATGGAGGTCAGCGGCGAGGCGCCGGTGCCGCCGTCGAAGCCCGAGATGGTGACGTGGTCGGCCTTGGCCTTGGACACGCCGGCGGCGACGGTGCCGACGCCGATCTCGGACACCAGCTTCACCGAGATGCGGGCAGCCGGGTTGACGTTCTTCAGATCGAAGATCAGCTGCGCCAGGTCTTCGATGGAATAGATGTCGTGGTGCGGCGGCGGGCTGATGAGGCCGACGCCGGGGGTGGAGTGGCGGACCTTGGCGATGCTGGCATCCACCTTGTGGCCGGGCAGCTGGCCGCCCTCGCCGGGCTTGGCGCCCTGGGCCATCTTGATCTGGATGTCGTCGGCGTTGACCAGATACTCGGTGGTGACGCCGAAGCGGCCCGACGCCACCTGCTTGATGGCCGAGCGCATGGAATCGCCGTTGGCCAGGGGCTTGAAGCGCTCCGGCAGCTCGCCGCCCTCGCCGGTGTTGGACTTGCCGCCGATGCGGTTCATGGCGATGGCCAGCGTGGTATGCGCTTCCCACGAGATGGAGCCGAACGACATCGCACCGGTGGCGAAGCGCTTGACGATCTCCTTGGCCGGCTCGACCTCGTCGAGGGGGATGCCGTTGCCCGCAGGCGAAATGTCGAACAGGCCGCGCAGGGTCAGCAGGCGGCGCGACTGCTCGTCGATGGCGGTCGAGAATTCCTTGAACTTCTCGAACGAATTGGACCGCACCGCGTGCTGCATGGTGGCGATGGTCTCGCTGGTCCAGGCATGGTCCTCGCCACGCAGGCGCCAGGCGTACTCGCCGCCGACGTCCAGCGCGTTGCGGTAGATGGGGGCGTCGGAATAGGCCAGCCGGTGCCGGCGCACGGTCTCCTCGGCGACCTCGGCCAGGCCGATGCCGCCGATGCGGCTGGCGGTGCCGGCGAAGAAGCGGTCGACGAAGTCCTGGGCCAGGCCGACGGCGTCGAAGATCTGGGCGCCGCAATAGGACTGGTAGGTGGAGATGCCCATCTTGGCCATCACCTTGAGGATGGCCTTGCCCATCGCCTTGATGTAGCGCTTCTGCACCTCGGCCGGCGACAGCGGCTCGGGCAGGGTCGGACGCATGGATTCCAGGGTCTCGAAGGCGAGATAGGGGTTGATGGCCTCGGCGCCGTAGCCGGCCAGGCAGCACATGTGATGGATCTCGCGCGCCTCGCCGGTCTCGATGACCAGGCCGACCTGGGTGCGCAGGCCCTCGCGGATGAGGTGGTGGTGCACCGCCGACACCGCCAGCAGCGACGGCACCGCCATGCGGCCGGCGCCCATGGCGCGGTCGGACAGGATCAGGATGTTGTAGCCCTCGGCCACCTGTGCCTGGGCGGCGGCGCACAGGCCGGCCAGCGCCGGTTCCAGGCCGGAGGCGCCATCGGCGGCCGGCCAGGTGATGTCCAGGGTGACCGAGCGGAAGCCGGAGCCGGGCACCTGCTCGATGCGGCGGATCTTCTCCAGGTCCTCGTTGGTCAGGATCGGCTGCTTGACCTCGAGGCGCTTGCCCTCGGCGCCGTGATCGACCGCCAGCAGGTTGGGGCGCGGCCCGATCAGGCTGACCAGGCTCATCACCGATTCCTCGCGGATGGAATCGATGGGCGGGTTGGTCACCTGGGCGAAGCACTGCTTGAAGTAGTTGAACAGCGGCTTGGGCTTGTCCGACAGCACCGCGATGGGGGTGTCGGTGCCCATGGAGCCCACCGCCTCCTGGCCGGTGACGGCCATGGGCTGCATCAGGAACTTGAGGTCTTCCTGGCTGTAGCCGAAGGCCTGCTGGCGGTCCAGCAGGGTGGCCTGGTCGAAGCCCTTGGGCTCGACCGCGATCTTCAGGTCCTCCAGGATCAGCTGCGCCTCGTCCAGCCAGGCGCGGTAGGGCTTCTCGCCGGCCAGTTTGGCCTTGATCTCGGAATCGTCGATGACGCGGCCCTGCTCCAGGTCGATCAGCAGCATCTTGCCGGGCTGCAGACGCCACTTCTTGACGATGGTTTCCTCGCGAATGGGCAGCACGCCCATTTCCGAGGCCAGCATCAGCTTGTCGTCGCTGGTGATCAGGTAGCGGGCCGGACGCAGGCCGTTGCGGTCCAGGGTGGCGCCGATCTGGCGGCCGTCGGTGAAGCACACCGCCGCCGGGCCGTCCCACGGCTCCATCAGGGCGGCGTGGTATTCGTAGAAGGCGCGCCGCTTCTCGTCCATCAGCGGGTTGCCGGACCACGCCTCGGGCACCAGCATCATCATGGCATGAGCCAGCGGGTAGCCGCCCATCACCAGCAGTTCCAGCGCGTTGTCGAAGCAGGCGGTATCCGACTGGCCTTCCTGGATCAGCGGGAACAGCTTGGCCAGGTCGTCGCCCAGCACCGGCGAGGCCATGGCCTGGCGCCGCGCGTTCATCCAGTTGACGTTGCCGCGCAGGGTGTTGATCTCGCCGTTGTGGCAGATCATGCGGAAGGGATGGGCCAGGCGCCAGCTGGGGAAGGTGTTGGTGGAGAAGCGCTGGTGCACCAGCGCCAGCGCCGACACCATGCGCTCGTCGCCGAGGTCCCTGTAGAACTCGCCGACCTGGTCGGCCAGCAGCATGCCCTTGTAGACCAGGGTGCGCGACGACAGCGACGGGATATAGAAGTCGGCATCGGCCCCGGCGGGGACATTGGTCTCGGTCTGCTTGCGGATGATGAACAGCTTGCGCTCGAAGGCCTGCTGGTCGGCGCAGGCGGCGCCCTTGCCGACGAAGACCATGCGCACGAAGGGCTCGGTGGGCTTCACCGTCTCGCCCAGGCCGGAGCCGTCGGTGGGCACGTCGCGCCAGCCCAGCAGCACCTGGCCCTCGGCGGCGATCAGCCGCTCCACCACCTGCTCGCAGGCGGCGCGCAGGGATTGGTCCTTGGGCAGGAACACGGTGCCGGCGCCGTAGCAGCCGATCTCCGGCAGGGTGATGCCGCGGGCCGCGGCCTCGGCGCGCAGGAAGGCATCGGGCATCTGAATCAGGATGCCGGCGCCGTCGCCGGCCAGCGGGTCCGCACCCACGGCGCCGCGATGGGTCAGGTTCTTGAGGATTTCGAGGCCCTGGCGAACGATGTCGTGGGACTTGCGGTTCTTGATGTCGGCAATAAAGCCGACGCCGCAGGCATCGTGTTCGTAGCGCGGGTCGTAAAGTCCCTGCTGGTCAGGCAATCCGCTCATCTGGCACTCGGTTCCCCTGGACCGCGGCCCCAGGGTCGGGAACGCGGCCGATTCTTGGTTTTTCCAACGGCGCGAAGGCGCGCGCCTCTCCCTTCCCGAACGGGCGGCCAACGCCCCCCCTTCGACGCAAAGGTGACTTCATACGCGATTAGGGAGCCGCCGCCAAGTCCGCGAGTCACCCCGGGAACCGCCGCCGCGCAATTGATTCAGCCCCGGGGTGGCGCCCGCTGCCCCGAACGGGTGGGGCCGCGGCGAAACCGCCAATGGGAATTCTCACCCTGCGATGTTCCATGCCGTTCGGCCGATTATCAACGCACAGCGCGCTGACGTTCAGGATAGGCGGGCCGCCCTGGGGGCGCCGAACAGCACCTTTCCTTTGGCCGCGATAGCCGTTATCTTTGGATCAGGGGTTAGTCCATCTGTCCGCTGTCCCACCGGCATTGCCCGCAGGCCGGCAAGGACCGGGTGCCGAACGGGTGTCATGAGCGACGATTTCGAACTGTTCTCCGACGACGCCCCATCGGCAGCCGCCCCGTCGGGCGGCGACGGGCTGTTCTTCGACGACGACGACGAACCGGTCGGCGGCGGCGCTTCCCCCCCTGCCCTCGACATGAAGGCGCAGGTCGCCCTTTACCTTCAGCTGTTCGCGGTCGATGACGCGACCCAGGAGCTGATCCGCGGATCCTGCGCCAAGGTGGTCGAGACCGCGCCGGCCCTGGTCGATCACGCCTCCGACTGGGTCGGACGTTTCCCCCCGTTCGACGAGAAGATGGCGGGCGACGCCGCCACCACCCTGAAAGGGGCGTTGGTCGAACACTGGACCCGCCTGTACCGGGCCGAATTCACCGCCGACTACATCGCCACCGCCCAGCAATTGGGGTTCATGCTGGCCTATCTCGACCTCGGCGCCTCGTGGTACCAGGCCATGGCCTCGGCCGGGGCGGCGCGGGCTCTGACGCTCCTGAAGGGCAGCCGTCAGTTCGACGCCCTGGCCCAGGCCCTGACCAAGGCGACCCAGCTGGACGTGTCCCTGGTCACCCTGGACTACTTCGAGGCGGCCAAGCAGAACCGGGCCAAGATGGTCACCGACCTTGCCCTGGGCTTCGAGCGTTCGATCAAGGGCGTGGTGGACGAGGTCGGGGCCATGGCGGTCAACCTCAAATCCCATTCCGAGGAGATGCTGCACCGCCTCTCGCACATGGATTACGAGACCGTCAACATGGCGGCGGCGGCGGAAGAGGCCTCGTTCAGCGTCGACAACATCGCCTCCAACACCACCAACCTGGCCAGTTCCATCCAGGAAATCCGCAGCAACGTGGTGCGCACCGCCGACGCGGCGGCCCAGGCGGCCGAGGCCGCCCACGCCACCAACGACGCCATGCAGGGCCTGCTTGATGTGGCGTCCCGCATCGGCCGCATCGGCGAGACCATCGACACCATCGCCCGCCAGACCCGCATGCTGGCGCTGAACGCCACCATCGAGGCGGCCCGCGCCGGTGCCGCCGGCCGCGGCTTCGCCGTGGTGGCGCAGGAGATCAAGAAGCTGTCCGAGCAGACCAGCCGGGCCACCCACGACATCGCCGCGTCGGTGCAGGAGGCGGTGAACGCCACCAACCTGGCGGTGGAGACCACCCACCACACCGTCGCGTCGGTCTCGGCCATCAATCAGGTCGCCACCGAGGTCCGGGTGTCGGTGGAAGCCCAGACCGCCGCCACCGGCACCATCGCCGCCCATGTGGGCGAGGCGGCGTCGGGAGCCAAGGCGGTGACCAGCTCGGTCAACAGCGCCATCGAGGCGCTGGGCGTCTCGGCCTCGGCGGCCGGCGAGCTGAACCGCTCGGCCGACGCCCTGGCGGTCAAGGCCTCGTACATGCGCTCCGAGGTGGACAGCTATCTGGGCCGGCTGCGCGAGACGTCGTAGCGGCGCCCGCTACGCCTTCAGGTCGCGCGCCGTCACGGTCATCTCGTCGGCGGTGCGGAACACCGTGGCGTTGGTGGAATAGGCCTTCTGGGTCACGATCATCTTGGTGAACTCGTCCTCGATGTCCACCGTCGAGGTCTCCAGCGAGGACGGCACGAAGCGCGGCTGCCCGACCATGGTCTCAACCGCCCCGACCCTGATGTCGCCCGCCTCGCGGGTGCGGCGGAACAGGTTGCCGGTGATGGGATCGAGCCGGTTTTCCGACACGAACTGGGCGATCGGGACCTGGAACAGCACCCGGTTCTCGCCATTGGTGAAGTGCCCGATCATCTCGCCGCGCTCGTTGAAGCCGGCGTTCAGCATGGTCCCCTCGCCGTAGCCGTCCTGGTCGATGCTGGACCACAGCAATTCGTTGTCGAACTGAGTCATGTTGCGCAGGTCGAGGGTGAAATCCGCCGTGTTATCGACACCCGATGCCGTCCAGCTGAGCCCCACCTGGATCAGGTCGGCGGGCGTCAGCAACTGCCCTTCCGAGCTGAATTCCAGCGCCACCGGATCCGGCATGGTCCCCGTGGTCTGGTTGGTTCCGCCATTGACATGCAGGTACCAGGTGTTGCTGCCGTAGCGCTCGAACGCCAGGGTCGCCGAATGCTCGGTGAAGGCGTCGTCGAAGACCGACATGAACACCTTCTCCAGGTGCGGGCTTGGCCGGTCGACCGAAATGTCGATGTTGGTGGAGGAACTGGCGGTCGCGGCGCCGTAGGCGCCGTCGTCCCAGTCGATGTCGATGGCCTGGGTGGTGACGGCGGGGTCGGTGATGGTGCGCCACCCGTCCATTGTCACGGTGATGGGCGTGGTGGTGACCGTCCCGACCGCGGCATCGACGCTCGGTGTCACGGTCCAGGTGTTGCCGTCCACCCGATCCCAGGTGACGGTCATGGACTGGTTGGCGCCCAGGGGGTCGGTGTAGGTGAAGTAGGTCTTGTGCTGGGTCGGGGTCTGTTCCGCCTGCGACGGGATGTTGAGCGCCAGCGAAGCTTCGGTCGTCGCCTTCCCCTCCAGGGTGGTGGTCGGCAGGGTGTAGACCGCCTCGAGCGATCCACCGGGCTGGACGACACCCGCCTCGTCGGCCATCCACCCCAGCAGGTAATTGCCCCCGAGGGTGAAATAGCTCTCGCCGTTGGCGCCGCTGACATAGCTGAAGGAACCGTCGCGGGTGTAGAGCACCGAGGCGGGATCGTCCACCGACGCGGCGGCCGGCGGCTGCGCCCCCCCGGCCCCACCGGTCGCGGCCCCGGGCGGGGCCACCATCATGAAGCCCTTGCCGTTCAGCGCCAGATCGTTGGTGAAGTCCGAGTTGGTGATGACGCCCTGGGTCGAGATGTGATAGCGGTCGGCGGTCTGCACGCCAAAGATGTTCAGCCGCCCGGAATGGGTGCTGGGCGCGGCGTGCGATTCCGACATCACCGTCTGGAACAGCGTTTCCTTGCGCTTGTAGCCGGTTGTGTTGACGTTGGCGATGTTCTGGCTGATGGACCCCATGTCCCAGCTCATCGCCATCATCGCCGAACTGGCGTTATTGAATGCACCCCACAGCATCGCGAGCCTCCTGCCGCTCGTCGGACGTGATATTCCGCCAAAGCAGATGCAGGGGGCGTGCCAGAGACTAAATGTATGATTTTCAATATGTTGCCGAATTCCGAGGGTGGCAGGACCTGCCCCCTCGCCCGACTTTGCCCGGCAGGAATTGCCGTCCCGGCGGTTATTCACCACGAAGGCACGAAGAGAAGATCGCCTTGGTGGTGAAAAATGCTTCATGGGTGTCGTTCGAAAAGCGCCCCTCCGTCGTTCCCGCCTGCGCGGGGACCCAGGAGTCGCGGACACGGTGTCGGTGCACCACCAGGGGATAAACCACAGAGACACAGAGACACAGAGGAGTCACAGAGAAGGATGTTTCTCCTCTGTGCCTTCTTCGTGTCCTTCGTGCCTTCGTGGTGAACACCTCTTTTCCCGACATGAAGAAGGGGACGCGGCTCGCACCGCGTCCCCTTCATCGGGCTCGGAGGTTCCCCGGGCGGCGTGGCGCCGCGCCGGAGGCCAGTTTCAGATGAAATAGGCCTTCAAGGGCGCGAAGCCGTTGAAGTTGACCGCCGAGTAGGAAGTGGTATAGGCGCCGGTCGACAGGATGCGCACCTTGTCGCCGACCTTGAGGGTCACCGGCATCTCGTAGCCGGCCTTTTCGTAGAGGATGTCCGCCGAATCGCAGGTCGGGCCGGCCAGCACCACCGGCGCGGTGTCGTCGCCGTCGCGGGGGGTGACGATGCGGTACTTGATGGCCTCGTCCATGGTCTCGGCCAGGCCGCCGAACTTGCCGACGTCCAGGTAGACCCAGCGCGAGTCTTCCTCGTAGCCCTTGCGCGAGATCAGCACCACCTCGGTCTCGAGCACGCCGGCGTCGCCCACCAGCGAACGGCCGGGCTCGATGATCATGGCCGGCAGGGCGTTGCCGAAATGCTTGGTCATGGCGTGCATGACGGCGTCGGCATAACGCTCGACCGCCGGCACGTCGGAGCGGTACTTGGCCGGGAAGCCGCCGCCCAGGTTGACCATGCGCAGCTCGATGCCGGCGGCGTTGAGGGCGGTGATCAGCATCGCCGCCTTGCCCACGGCGATGTCCCACTGGCCCAGATCGGTCTGCTGGGAGCCGACGTGGAACGACACGCCGTAGGGGTCGAGGCCCAGCTCGCGGGCCCGCACCAGCAGGTCCTTGGCCATGTCGATCTCGCAGCCGAACTTGCGCGACAGCGGCCATTCGGCGCCCTCGCAGGTCATCAGGATGCGGCAGAACACGCGCGAGCCGGGGGCGGATTCCGCCAGCTTCTCCAGCTCGCACAGGGAATCGAAGGCATAGAGGCGGACGCCCTTGGCATAGGCGTAGGCGATGTCCGACTGCTTCTTGATGGTGTTGCCGAACGAGATGCGCTCGGCCGGGGCGCCGTTCTCGAGGCACAGGTCGATCTCGCCGCGCGAGGCGACGTCGAAGGACGAGCCGAGGCCGGTCAGCATGCGCACGATCTCGGGGGCCGGGTTGGCCTTGACCGCATAGTACACCTGGGCGAGCGGCAGCCAGTGGCGCAGGCCGAGATAGTTGTCACGCACCACGTCCAGGTCAACCACCACGCAGGGGGTGACCGGACGGACTTCCTCCAGGAAACGGGCGATCTTCGCGGTCATCGCGAAACCCTCCAAACAACGACGACGGAACCTCGGTGCCGCGGGGGTCAACCACGCGGACCGTGAAAGCGACGGCAATTCGGGAAGCCGTCAGCTCCGCCGGGAGGGACTTCGGACATCGCTCCACAGCAGGGCCCAGACCTGCCGCGGGCGGAATCCATCAGCGAAAAGGGAAAAGGTTGCCGACAGCGCCTGCCGTGCCACCACGTTCATAGCTAAATCCTCCAAGCACCGGGGGCTTCCGCCCCGCTGCACCCAGAAGACGCCTTGGACGTCGTTACATAAACCCATTGAAGGGCCAGAGGCACGTGCGCTGTACGTCTCACCTGAAGGCGCTATATACGCCGTTTTCGCCGGATGAAAAGGGAAAAATTGAGCGTGCTGACGAAGTTTTTTCGCATATCTTGGCTTCTTTCATATTTTTCAATATGATAGAGCGATTGTTGCGGTGCGGTTACCGTCCCCCGAGCCCCCAGTAATAGCGCCGCGGCCTTCGGCTGCCGCACCATTAGGACCCCCTGTCACCATAGTGTCATCTTGCGCCGGGAGCGGCCGGAGCTACCCTGAAGCCATGGACATCGCCACCGTCGCCCTGCATTCCGACGCACCGGCCAAGCCGGCCTTCGGCGCCGCCTGCAACGGCTGCGGCCTGTGCTGCGCGCTTACCACCTGCCCGCTGGCCCGGATTCGTTTCCTGCGGGTACGCGGCCCCTGCCCCGCCCTGGACTGGATCGAGGCGGAGCGCCGCTACCGCTGCGGCATCGGCCGCTTCATGCGGTGGCTGCCGCAGCGGTTGATGCTGCGCTGGATCGCCGCCGGTGTGGGCTGCGACTGTCGGGCGGAGATGGGCAGCTAGGGTCCGGACTCAATTAGGGTGTGGCCTGCGCCGAGACGAATTTGCCCGCCTGGCAGGAAGGACGCGCAGCGCGATGTGGACCATCGCGCAAGCGGCCTGACGCACCGGGAGGGCAAATTCGTCCGGCCCGGAGGGTTGGCGTTCCAAGGGCGCCCTGGTACGTTGCCGCCGCTAGGCGATGCGTCCAGCATCGCCGTCGCGCCGGCGCCTGCCATTGCGCCCTTGGAACGCCAACGCAGGCCACACCCTAATTGAGTACGGACCCTAGATCAGCCCCGCCAGCGGCGAACTGGGGTCGGCGTAGAGCTTCTTCGGCATGCGCCCCGCCTGATAGGACAGGCGCCCTGCCTCCACCGCCAGCTTCATGGCGCGGGCCATGCGGATGGGGTCCCTGGCGGCGGCGATGGCGGTGTTCATCAGCACGCCGTCGCAGCCCAGCTCCATGGCCACCGCGGCGTCCGAGGCGGTGCCGACGCCGGCATCGACCAGCACCGGCACGGCGACGCTTTCCTTGATCAGGCGGATGTTGATGGGGTTCATGATGCCCAGGCCCGAGCCGATCAGCGAGCCCAGCGGCATGATGGCGACGCAGCCCATGTCCTCCAGCCTTTTCGCCTGGATGGGATCGTCCGAGCAGTAGACCATCACCTTGAAGCCGTCCCTGATCAGCGCCTCGGCGGCGGCCAGGGTCTCGGGCATGTTGGGATACAGGGTCTTCTGGTCGCCCAGCACCTCCAGCTTGACCAGGTCCCAGCCGCCGGCCTCGCGGGCCAGGCGCAGGGTGCGCACCGCCTCGTCGGCGGTGTAGCAGCCGGCGGTGTTGGGCAGGAAGGTGTAGGTCTTGGGGCTGACGTAATCGACCAGCATGGGCTGGCTGGGATCGGACAGGTTGACCCGGCGCACCGCCACGGTGACGATCTCGGCGCCCGAGGCCGCGATGGCCCGCGCCGTCTCCTCGAAATCCTTGTACTTGCCGGTGCCGACCAGCAGCCGTGAACTGAACTTGCGACCCGCCACCTCGAAGAAATCGTCCTCAGCCACGTCCGTCGCTCCTCCGCCGATGAAATGCACGATCTCCAGCCGGTCGCCCTCGCCCACCGCCACCGCGTCATAGGTGGATTTGGGCACGATCTCCAGGTTGCGCTCGACCGCCACCTTGCGCGGGTCGATGCCGAGTTCGCCCAGCAGCGCCTCGACGCTCATGGGGCCGGAGACGGTGCGCTGCTCGCCGTTGATGAAGATTTCCATGGGTGTCGTTCCTGAGGTACCGGGCGGCCGGGCCGGGCAGTATGCGGCGGGTGCGGTGGCAATTCAATGACCGTTGCAGAACCCCCCTTGCGCCCCTGCCACGCAGGGAATACGCTTCTTTGACGTGTTTTGCCGATGAGGTGCGCTATGTATACGAGGCTTCTTCCCGTTGCATCGTTTCTTTTGCTGGCCGGCTGCGCGACAAGCGGCAGCGTCGTGGTTGTACCGACCCCGGTGGCCGCCCCGGAGTTGACGTTCTATTCCGAAGGCACCGGCAAGATCGGCGACATCGCTACCCGCCACCCCGAACTCAAGGACCGCGAGAAGGATGTTGCCGACGTGTGCAAGGCGCCGGGCGCCACCCCGGCCGCCGTCGCGGGCCTGATCACCGTCGGCGCCGAGCGTGCCCTCGCTTACTTGGTGGACCAGGCCGACAAGGCGCTTCAGGCGGAAATGGCCAAGTACACGGCGACCTATTCGGCGTCCTCCGCCTTCCAGCTCTACGACAAGGCGCCGTCGCTGAAAGCCCAGTGCTTCCGCATGGTTCGAACGGCCAAGGTTGACGGCAAGGACATCGTCGCGCTGGATTTCGTCGGTGTGCTGGAACTCAAGGGCGACAAGAACGTGCTGACCGCCCGTCCGCTGCGCCTCTATTCCGAGGCTGCCGCTGCCAAGACCGATGCCAGCGGCAAGGTCGGCATCGCCCTCTCCTTGCGCCTGGATTCGTATTGGCGCGAGGCGCAGGGCGGCAACCTGAAGGCCCCCGCCTGGAGCGGCACGGTGCTGAGCGAGTCCCTGGAGTACAAGGGCGTGCCGTATGTCTACAAGTCCTATAGCCAGGAAACCAAGCCCGGCACCATCGGGGCGCTGCCGCCGTGGTCGCCCGAAGGGCGCAACTGGACGGTGGCCACCCTCACCGTCGCCGAGACCGGCAATCCGCCGTGGTTGCTGGAGAATCTGGCCAAGCTGTTCCACGACAAGAAGGACGACATCAAGACCAAGCTGACCGAGGCGGCTACTGCCGTCCTGCCGGCGGCGCCGTGATCGTCCACCGGTGCGGCGGCATGCCGCCGCACCGGCCTCCTCCTGGGACTACCGGCCTTGCACCGACTCATCTTCGATGCCGAATACGACAAATATCTGCCCTCCAGCCCTGCGCGCCAGGAAGGGAAGGAACCCTCGGACATAGAGGTAGTAAACACCGCCTATGACAACGCTGGTGAAGCCCACAAATTCCTCCGGGAATGCTTCGGCCGCGTGTCCTTCGACGGGAGGGATGCCACAATACGGGTGGTGGTGCGCCACGGCAATCGTTCCGAATGGCGTGAATCATCGATCTGCCTGGCCACCGACCACTCGACCCACCTCGACCTGCTCACCCACGAATTCTTCCACGGCGTCCTGGCGACCACCATCCGGCCGATCATGGAGGGTCAGTCCGGGGCGCTGGCCGAGTCCTTCTGCGACGTGATGGGCGTGCTGTGCCGGCAGTGGCACTTGGAACGGACGGGAGGTCAAGCCGCCGGCACCGACTGGATGGTGGGCGCCGGCGTCTTCCCGGACTTCGCCCCCCTTTCCAACGCCCTGCGGTCCCTGGCGGCACCTGGCTCGGTCTTCGGCGACGCCCTGCTGCCGGGCGGACCCCAGGTGGCTCATTTTTCCAATCTGGTCACCGGCGACGCCGACATCTACCGCAATGCCGGCATTCCCAGCCATGCCTTCTACCTTGCCGCGACGGGGGCCGGCGGCCACGCCTGGACCGGTATCGGGCGGGTCTGGTTCGAGGCATTCACCCGGGATTTGGGCGATGAGGCGGAATTCGCCGACGCCGCCCGCCATACCATCCGGCGTGCCGAAGCGCTGGGATTGGCGGCGCCTGTCGTCAAGGCCTGGCAACAGGTCGGCGTCCCTACCGCGTAACAATATTTCGTAGGTCGCAGGTTCCCATTGCGCTTGTCCTAGCGCGTGATATAAGTCCCCCCATGGCGGACCCCATCGTCCTGATCATCAACGGCCCCAACCTCAACATGCTGGGCACGCGCCAGCCCGAGGTCTACGGCTCCGAGACTCTCGCCGACCTCGAGACGGCGACGACGGCGCATGGGGCCAGGCTGGGCCTGGCCGTCGAGGTCCGCCAGTCCAACCACGAAGGCGACCTGGTCGACTGGATCCAGGGCGCCCGGGGGCGCTGCGCCGGCATCGTCATCAATGCCGGCGCCTATACCCACACCTCGGTAGCCGTCCTCGACGCGCTGCTGGCGGCCGAAGTGCCCGCCATCGAGGTGCATCTGTCCCATATTCACCAGCGTGAAGAATTCCGTCACCATTCCTATGTGTCCAAGGCGGCCAAGGGCATGATCTGCGGGCTGGGGAGCCACGGCTACCTGCTCGCCCTCGACGCCCTGGCCCGCATGATCAGGGGAAGCTGAACAGTCCCATGCCGACCAAGAACATCGATTCCGAGCTTGTCCGCTCGCTCGCCCATCTGCTCGACGAGACCAACCTGACCGAGATCGAATACGATACCGGTTCCCTGCGCATCCGCGTCGCCCGCCAGGGCGTGCCGATGACCGTCCACCACGCCGCCCCCGTCGCGGTCGCGGCACCGGCGGCGGCTCCGGCGGCGGCGGCCCATGACGACGCGGCCAACCATCCCGGGGCGGTCACCTCGCCCATGGTCGGCGTCGCCTATATGGCGCCCGAACCGGGAGCGGCCAGGTTCATCGAGATTGGCGCCATGGTCACCGAGGGCCAGACCCTGATGCTGATCGAGGCGATGAAGACCTTCAACCCGATCCGCGCCACGCGCGGCGGCAAGGTCACCCGCATCCTGGTGACCGATGGCCAGCCGGTGGAATTCGGCGAGCCGTTGATCATCGTGGAATAGAAAGGCGGCCGCGCCGATGATGTTCGAGAAGGTTCTGATCGCCAATCGCGGCGAAATCGCGCTTCGCATCCACCGCGCCTGCCGCGAGATGGGGATTCGCACCGTGGCGGTGCATTCCACCGCCGACAACGACGCCATGCATGTCCGCCTCGCCGACGAGGCGGTGTGCATCGGCCCGCCCTCGGCCAAGGATTCCTACCTCAACAAGGCGGCCATCCTGTCGGCCGCCACCATCACCGGCGCCGACGCCATCCATCCCGGCTACGGCTTCCTGTCCGAGAACGCCGATTTCGCCAGCATGGTCGAGGAGCACGGCTTCGCCTTCATCGGCCCCAGCCCCGACCACATCCGCATGATGGGCGACAAGATCACCGCCAAGCTGGCGGCCAAGTCGGCCGGGCTGCCTTGCGTGCCGGGCTCGGAAGGAGCGCTGGAAACCGAGGAGGAGGCGCTGGCCTGCGCCGCCGACATCGGCTATCCGGTGCTGATCAAGGCCACCGCCGGCGGCGGCGGCAAGGGCATGAAGGTGGCCCGCAACGCCGAAGAACTTCGGGAATCCTACAAGTTGGCCCGCAACGAGGCCAAGGCCGCCTTCGGCAATCCCGACGTCTACATGGAGAAGTATCTCGGCCATCCGCGCCACATCGAGATGCAGATCCTGGCCGACAATTACGGCGCCGTGGTCCACCTGGGAGAGCGCGACTGCTCGCTGCAGCGCCGCCACCAGAAGGTGCTGGAGGAGGCCCCCTCGCCGGCGCTCAATGCCAGCCAGCGCGAGAAGATCGGCGGCATCGCCCGCAACGCCATCAAGACCCTGGGCTACCGCAACGCCGGCACCATCGAGTTCCTGTTCGAGGACGGCGAGTTCTACTTCATCGAGATGAACACCCGCCTGCAGGTCGAGCACCCCATCACCGAGGCCATCACCGGCATCGACCTGGTGCGCGAGCAGATCCGCATCGCCGCCGGCGCCCCCCTGGGCTACGACCAGGAAGACATCCGCTTCCAGGGCCATGCCATCGAGTGCCGCATCAACGCCGAGGACCCCCACACCTTCACCCCGTCGCCGGGCCGCATCGAGGGCTATCATTCCCCCGGCGGGCTGGGCGTGCGGGTGGATTCGGGCCTCTATGCCGGCTACCGCATCCCGCCGCACTACGACAGCATGATCGCCAAGCTGATCGTCTCGGGCACCAGCCGCAACGAGGCGCTGATGCGCCTGCGCCGCGCGCTGGGCGAATACGTCATCGACGGCATCAAGACCACCCTGCCCCTGCACAGCCGGCTGATCCAGGATGCCGATTTCGTCAACGGCGACTACGACATCCATTGGCTGGAAAAGTTCGTGGCCCAGCACAACTGATATTGTCCTGGAAATCCGCCGTAGGCACGCTACCTTTACGGTGTGACTGCCGGATTGGTGCGCATGAGGCCGTTGACGTCTGACCTGCTGCTTAAGGCCTACGCTTTGGGGATCTTCCCCATGGCGCGGTCGCGAACCGAGCCGCGGCTCTACTGGATCGACCCCGACCAGCGCGGCATCCTGCCGCTGGACGGCTTCCACGTCCCCAAATCGCTGCGCAAGGTGCTGAAGCGGGGCGGCTTCGAGCTGCGGGTGGACACCGCCTTCTCCCAGGTCATCGAGGGCTGCGCCCGCACCACCCGGACCCGCCCCGACACCTGGATCAACGACCAGATCGCCACCCTCTTCATCGACCTCTACCGCCTGGGCCTCGCCCACTCGGTGGAGACCTGGCAGGGCGGCCGCCTTGTCGGCGGTCTCTACGGCCTGGCCCTGGGGGGCGCCTTCTTCGGCGAGAGCATGTTCAGCACCGAGACCGAGGCCAGCAAGGTGGCGCTGGTGGATCTGGTGGCCCGGCTCAAGATCGGCGGCTACCGCCTGCTCGACACCCAGTTCGTCACCGAGCATCTGGTGCGCTTCGGCGCCGTCGAGATCCCGCGCGAGAAATACCTGCGGATGCTGTCCGACGCCATCGAGCTGCCGGCGGCGTTTCCCCGCCAGCCGGTGGCATGGGAAGCGGCGCTGTAGAGGCGGCGGCGGCACCACATGGTCGTCATCGCCGGGCTTCACCCAGTACCGCCCGGTTCATTCGTCCCGCCCCCTTATCGTCATGCCCGGGCTTGCCCCACTTCTGTCCGGTTTAATTTTCGGAACGCCTTTCGAAGCCCTTGGTGACGGCTGCGTCCAGGGTGACGCTGGCCGCAGTAGACATAATTTCCCTCGCCCGCCAGCGGGAGAGGGAGGGGCCCGTCGCGACAGCGACGGGAGGGAGAGGGCGCGCACCGCCAGGTGCGCTTCGCGACAGCGAAAGCGGCTGTCTCTCCAGGTCTTGGGCGCGTGGACACGCGCCGCCCTCACCCCGGCTCGCTGACGCTCGCCCCCTCTCCCGCAGGCGGGCGAGGGGGCCCTTAACAGCCGAAAATTAAACCGGACAGCCGTGGGCTTGACCCGGGCATCTACCGTGGCGTCACCTAACTCACTGTTTCAAAATGTTTTCTGGCGGACCGACGTGGATCGCCGGGTCAAGCCCGGCGATGACGATAAAGGGCCAACAGGCCCATCACCGCCGGATAGACGCTAATGGCAGTCCAGCACCCAGACGTCGAAGACCGGGTGTTCCATGGCCGACAGCGCCGGGCTGGAGGCGAACATCCAGCCGCGGAACACGCTTTGTGCCGGCTGGTTCGGCTTCAGTTCCCAGATGTCGAGGAAGGCGGCGCTTTCCGGGCTTTCCTCGGGGCGGCGCTTGTGGCAGGCCCGCACGATGATCTCGAGGGTGCCGAAATGCACCGGTTCGCCCACCGGCGCCTCGATGGTGTCGACGCGGGCGGTGATCTTGTCCAGCCCGCCCAGCTGGGCCACCTTGAGCGCCAGTTCCGGCACCGGGGCCTGGGCCGCCGCAAGCGACGGCGCCAGGCACAAGACGGCGGCGGCGAGCAGGCGGCGCAGGCTCATTGCGCCGGGCCGGCCGGGGCCGCCGGCTGGGCGGGGGCGTCGGAAGTGGCGAGGAAGATCAGCTCGCCCACCATCTCCTCGATGGACTTGAAGTCCTTGGTGCGGGTGATGGAGCCGCCCTCGGCGATGCGCTCGGCGGCGCGGCCGGGCTCCAGGCGCACGAACTTGCCGCCCAGCAGCCCCTCGGTGGCGATGGTCGCCAGGGTGTCCTTGGGCAGCCGGATCTCGGGGGTGATGGACAGCCGCACCACCGCGTTGAAGGTGTTGGGGTCGAGGGCATGGCCGGCCACGGTGCCGACCTTGATGCCGTTGATGCGCACGTCCGAGCCGACGTCGAGACCGCCGACGCTGGCGAAGCTGGCGGTGATCTCGTAGCCCTTGACCTCGCGCAGGTCGGCGTGGGTGTAGGCGAACACCAGGAAGAAGCCGGCCACCAGCAGCACCACGGCGCCCATGATGGTCTCGATCAGGTTGCGTCCCATGTCTAGCTCTCCCAGGTGTCTCAGTTGGTGACCGAGGGCACCGGCTTGTCCAGGTATCCGCGTTTGGCCCGGGCCTGCTGGATGATCATGTCCAGCAGTTCCTCGATGACCATGGCGTCCTGGGTATAGGGTATCTCCTGGCCCGGCTTCAGCACCGTTTCCTCGGCCCCCGGCTTGAGCTCGATGTACTTCGAGCCCAGCAGCCCGTCGGTCTGGATGGCGGCGGCGGTGTCGGCGGTCAGCGCCACGTTCGAGGCGATGCGCAGCTCGGTCACGGCGCGGAAGTCGGGGGCCAGGTGGCGGCCGACCACCTTTCCCACCGGCACGCCCGACAGCCGCACCGGGCTGCCGATGGTGATGCCGTCCAGGCGGTTGAAGCGGGCGGTCAGCAGGTAGCCGGCATCGGTGCGGTCCTCGCCGGGTCCCTCGGTCCCGGCATAGACCAGGACCAGCAGCAGGGCGGCCACCGCCACCACCACCGCCCCGATGGCGGTATCCCGGTTGCCGCCCTTGGTGACCATCAGGGTCGCCAGCCTTCGTAGTCGCCGGTGGCGCGCTCGCGCCGGCCGCCCATCAGGTCGTGGCCGGGCGGCAGATAGGCGTTGGCGCCGCCGGTCTGGTTGGGCTCGTAGGGCTTCTGCCACGGCGCCGGGACGACGTCGGTCAACGGCTTGTCCACCGTGTAATGCAGCCAGGCATGCCATTCCGGCGGCACCGCCGAGGCCTCGGTGCGGCCGCCGTAGATCACCCAGCGCCGGGCCGGGCGCCCCTTGGCGCCGCGGCGCTCGACATAATAGGTGTTGCCGGCGGTGTCGGTGCCGACCATGCGGCCCTTCAGCATGGTGTAGAGCAGGGTGCCCAGGGTGGTCATCGCGTTCCCTTGGTTCTAAAGGAATTCAGGCCCGGATCATGGCAAAACCGGGAGCACCCGTCCAGTGGCCTCGCCGTCCCTGCCCGCCATGGCCACGGCGCCTCGGACGGCGGGGCTACATTATGTGGCGAGCCGCCACGAATTCGTCAAAATCTTGTTGATCCCCGGATCGCCTTGTCATAGCCTGTGTCTCGGTTGGGGGCGAGCCACAACATGTTGTGAGTCTCGCGAACGAGGGGGCGCGCGGGTTCCCTTGGTCGCCGTCGTCCCTGGCGGTCAATAAATCAAGATTCGACCAGAGGGGAAGCAATGCGCGTCCAGCGTCATTTCACCAAGGCAGGGGAATCCGCCTTCGCGGCCATCGCGTTCCGCACCGCCACCAGCGAAATCCGCAATCCCGATGGATCGGTGGTGTTCCAGGCCGCAGACATCGAGGTCCCCGCCGCCTGGTCGCAGGTCGCCTGCGACGTGCTGGCGCAGAAGTATTTCCGCAAGGCCGGCGTGCCGGCGCGCCTCAAGCGGGTGGCCGAGAAGGGCGTGCCCGAATGGCTGCAGCGCCACGAGCCCGACAAGGCCGCCCTGGCCGAGCTGCCCGAGGCCGAGCGGGTGGTCGGCGAGACCAGCGCGCGGCAGGTGTTCGACCGCCTGGCCGGGACCTGGACCTATTGGGGCTGGAAGGGCGGCTATTTCGCCACCGAGGCCGACGCGCTGACCTTCCGCGACGAGATGGCGTTCATGCTGGCGGCCCAGATGGGCGCCCCCAACAGCCCGCAATGGTTCAATACCGGCCTGCACTGGGCCTACGGCATCGACGGCCCCGGCCAGGGCCACCATTACATCGACTTCAAGACCGGCAAACTGGTCCGCTCCAAGTCGGCCTACGAGCATCCGCAGCCCCACGCCTGCTTCATCCAGTCCATCGAGGACGACCTGGTGAACGAGGGCGGCATCATGGATCTGTGGGTGCGCGAGGCGCGCCTGTTCAAGTACGGCTCGGGCACCGGCACCAACTTCTCGAAGCTGCGCGGCGAGGGCGAGCGCCTGTCGGGCGGCGGCAGGTCCAGCGGCCTGATGAGCTTCCTCAAGATCGGCGACCGCGCCGCCGGCGCCATCAAGTCGGGCGGCACCACCCGGCGCGCCGCCAAGATGGTGGTGGTCGACGTCGACCATCCCGACATCGAGAATTTCGTCAACTGGAAGGTCATCGAGGAGCAGAAGGTGGCCGCCCTGGTGGCCGGCTCCAAGCTGGCCAACAAGCACCTGTCCGAGGTGATGGCCGCCTGCCGCGACTGGGACGGCGCCGACACCGAGGACCGCTTCGACCCCAAGCGCAACGCCAAGCTGCGCAAGGCCATCATCGCGGCCCGCGGCTCGATGATCCCCGAGAACTACATCCAGCGGGTGATCCAGTTCGCCCGCCAGGGCTATACCGAGATCGAGTTCCCGGTGTTCGACACCGACTGGGATTCCGAGGCCTACCTCACCGTCTCGGGGCAGAACTCCAACAACACCGTGCGGGTCACCAACCAGTTCCTGGACGCCGTCATCGAGGACCAGGACTGGGTGCTGAAGCACCACACCTCGGGCAAGGTCAAGAAGGTGCTGAAGGCCCGCGACCTGTGGCAGACCATCGGCGAGGCGGCCTGGGCCTGCGCCGATCCGGGCATCCAGTTCGACACCACCATCAACGACTGGCACACCTGCCCGACCACCGGGCGCATCAACGCCTCGAATCCCTGTTCCGAGTACATGTTCCTGGACGACACCGCCTGCAACCTGGCGTCGCTCAACCTGATGTGCTTCAGAAGGGCGGATAACGGTTTCGACATCGAGGGCTTCCGCCACGCCTGCCGGCTGTGGACCATGGTGCTGGAAATCTCGGTGCTGATGGCGCAGTTCCCGTCCGAGAAGATCGCCCTGCTGTCCTACGAATACCGCACCCTCGGGCTGGGCTACGCCAATGTCGGCGGCCTGCTGATGGCCTCGGGCATTCCCTATGACAGCGACCGCGGCCGCGCCCTGATCGGCGCCATCACCGCCCTGATGACCGGCGAAGCCTATGTCACCTCGGCCGAGATGGCGGCCGAACACGGCGCCTTCCCCGGCTTCACCCCCAACCGCGAGCCCATGCTGCGGGTGATCCGCAACCATCGGCGCGCCGCCTATGGCCTGACCTCGGGATACGAGGGCCTGGCCGTCGGCCCGGTGCCGCTGGACGCCGAGAACTGCCCCGACGCCGCCCTGGTGGCGGCCGCCCGGCTGACCTGGGACGACGCCCTGGCGGCCGGCGAGAAGCACGGCTTCCGCAACGCCCAGACCACCGTGGTCGCCCCCACCGGCACCATCGGCCTGGTGATGGATTGCGACACCACCGGAATCGAGCCCGACTTCGCCCTGGTCAAGTTCAAGAAGCTGGCCGGCGGCGGCTACTTCAAGATCATCAACCGCATGGTGCCCGACGCCCTGCGCACCCTGGGCTACGCCGAGTCCGACATCGCCGAGATCATCCGCTACGCGGTCGGCCACGGCACCTTGCGCGACGCCCCCGGCATCAACCACGAGGCGCTGAAGGCCAAGGGTTTCGGCGACGACGCCCTGGAGCGGGTCGAGCAGGCCCTGGAAAGCGCCTTCGACATCAAGTTCGTCTTCAACAAGTACACCCTGGGCGAGGAATTCTGCACCCACACCCTGGGCATCGCCCGCGAGAAGCTGGACGACTTCTCGTTCGACCTGCTGGCCCATCTCGGCTTCAGCCGCGACCAGATCGAGGCCGCCAACACCTACTGCTCCGGCGCCATGACGCTGGAGGGCGCCCCCTTCCTGAAGGACGCCCACCTGCCGGTGTTCGACTGCGCCAACGCCTGCGGCAAGATCGGCAAGCGCTTCCTGTCGGTGGAAAGCCACATCCGCATGATGGCGGCGGCCCAGCCCTTCATCTCGGGCGCCATCTCCAAGACCATCAACATGGCCAACGCCGCCACGGTCGAGGATTGCATGGACGCCTACATGCTGTCCTGGCGCCTGGGCCTGAAGGCCAACGCCCTGTACCGCGACGGCTCGAAGCTGTCGCAGCCGCTGCAATCGGCCCTGCTGGACGATGCCGGCGAGCTGGAGGCCGAGATCGCCGAGGCGCCGCTGGCGGCCCGGGCCGAGATCGTCGCCGAGCGCATCGTCGAACGCATCATCGCCGCCAGCCGGCGCAAGCTGCCCGACCGCCGCAAGGGCTATACCCAGAAGGCCATCGTCGGGGGCCACAAGGTCTATCTGCGCACCGGCGAGTACGACGACGGCAAGCTGGGCGAGATCTTCATCGACATGCACAAGGAAGGCGCCGCCTTCCGCGCCATGATGAACAACTTCGCCATCGCGGTGTCGCTGGGCCTGCAATACGGCGTCCCGCTCGAGGAATACGTCGAGGCCTTCACCTTCACCCGCTTCGAGCCGTCGGGCATGGTCGAGGGCAACGAGACCATCAAGATGTCCACGTCCATCCTGGACTACATCTTCCGCGAGCTGGCCATCTCCTATCTGGGCCGCAACGAGCTGGCCCATGTGGAGCCCAACGACCTCACCCCCGACACGGTGGGCCGCGGTCAGGCGGAAAGCCACCTCGATACCGGCCCGCTGGGCTCGGTGGTGGAGCGCGTCGCCTCGAAGGGCTATGTGCGGTCCAAGTTCCTGGTGGTCGCCGGCGGCGGCGGCGGCGTTGCCGCCACCACCACCGCGGCCTCGCTGTCGGCCGACCTGGCCGGCGCCACCCTGCAGATGGCCCAGCCGATGGTGGCGCTGTCGGTGGACGCCGAAGCGGCGATCCAGGAATTCGACGCCCGCGCCGAGCAGATCCGCCGCGCCCGCATGAAGGGCTACGAAGGCGACGCCTGCCCCGAATGCGGCAACTTCACCCTGGTCCGCAACGGCACCTGCCTGAAATGCGACACCTGCGGCGGCACCACGGGGTGTTCGTAAGAACATACGGAACGAATAGCCTGGATCCTTCTTCAGGCTATCTCCGGGGAAGGGGCGCTTCGGCGCCCCTTTCTTGTTTTTCCGCCGGAGCCGGGGCGTTGACCCGGTGGGGCGGAGGTTGTACCATTGACGCAAGTCATTTTCACTCTCAGGCCGCTCCCCATGCACACACGTGACCTGTCGCCTTGGCGCCATTCGCACCGATTTGAGACCGGCGGCGAGGATGGGGCGGCGCGGCGCACCCGCGTCGTTCTGGTCCTGACCCTGGTGACCATGGTGGTGGAAATCACCGCCGGGACCGTCTTCAACTCCATGGCGCTGCTGGCCGATGGCTGGCACATGTCGACCCATGCGGCGGCCATGGGTATCGCCATGGCCGCCTATGCCTTCGCCCGCCGCCATGCCGACGATCCCCGCTTCGCCTTCGGCACCGGCAAGGTGGGGTCGCTGGCGGGCTTCGCCAGTGCCGCCGTGCTGGGGCTGACGGCGCTGCTGATGGCCTGGGAATCGGTCCAGCGGCTGTTGTCGGTCCAGGTCATCGCCTTCGCCGAGGCGCTGACGGTGGCGGTACTGGGGCTGGTGGTCAACCTGGTCAGCGCCTTCATCCTGGGCGGGCATGGGCATGGGCATGGGCATGGGCACGACCATGACGACCATGACCACCACCACCACGACCACAATCTGCGGGCCGCCTATCTCCACGTGTTGGCCGACGCGCTGACCTCGGTGCTGGCGGTGGCGGCGCTGCTGGCGGGCAAGGCCTACGGCTGGTGGTGGCTGGACCCGGCCATGGGCCTGGTCGGCGCGGCGGTCATCGGCCGCTGGGCGTGGGGGCTGCTGCGCCAGTCCGGCGCCGTCCTGCTGGACATGAGCGGCGAGGACGGCATGGCGCGGTCGGTGCGGGCCGCCATGGAAGGCGACGGCGAAACCCGTGTCGCCGACCTGCATCTGTGGCAGGTGGGGCCGGGCCATCTGGCGGCCATCGTCGCGGTGGTGGCGGGAACGCCCCGCCCGGTGGACTATTACCGCGACCGGCTGGCCGGGCTGGCCGGCCTCAGCCACGTCACCATCGAGGTCCACAGCTGCGCCGGATCGGAATAGCTCTCACCACGCGAAACGCATCACCAGCGTGCGGCCGCCATCCTCGCCGGCGACGTCGGCGGCGAGTTGGCGGATCAGGCCCAGGCCGCGGCCGCTTTTGGCCTCGCGATCGGCCGAACGGGCCAGCCGGCTGTCGATGTCGAATCCTTCGCCCTGGTCCGAGACACTGACGGTCAGATGCCCGCCTCCGCCCGAAGCCGCCACGTCGACCCGGCGGCCGGCGAAATGGGGATCACGCAGGCGGTCCTCCAGCAGACTGTGGAAGTGCTGGTATTCCGCCAGGCTGGCCCGCATGTCGCTGGAAATTCCCAGGCTGCCGTGGATGACGGCGTTGCCCACCGCCTCGCCCAGGGCCAGTTCGATGCTGTCCCGCACCGCCTCGGGCGGCGCGAAGCGCTGGGCGATGGAGCGGATGCACAGCGCGGCGACATCGCATTCATAGGCGGTGGCGGCGATCAGCGACAGGCAGAAGCCGCCGCCGCGCACGGCATCGAGGCAGCGCCGTCCCAGCTCGAGCGGGCGCGGGCCGTCGCCCTGCACGAAGCCGCTCAGGGGCGGATGCAGGCCGAGCTGGATGCGCGAGAAGTCGCCGGCGGCCAGCAGGATGCGGTGGGCCGAATCCAGGCCCATTCCTTCGACGAAGGGCACCACCTGGGCGCCGGCCGCATCGAGGTCGTGCACCGGTTTCGGCGCGACCCGGACGCCGTCGGCGAGCAGCAGGATGGCGGGCTCAGGCATCGTCGCGGATCTTCACCACCGAGGCGATGGCGGCGAGGTTGAACAACTGCGCCACCTTGCCCCGCGGCGACAGCAGCTCGACGGCGCAGCCGTTGCGTTCCAGCTCCTCGCGGGCGAGCAGCAGCAGGGACAGGCCGGCGGAATCCATGAAGTCCAGCTCCGACACGTCGATGCGCAGCAGCTTGCAGCCGGCGCACACCCACTCCTTCAGCGCCGCCTCGTAGGTCTCGTGATCGGCGAAGGTCAGCCGCCCCGACAGCGCCACCGCGCAGCCGCCATCCGCCTCGCGCCGCAGCGGCGACACCCGCACCCCGACCCGCGGCAGGCTTTCGCTGACGCTATGGCGCGGCGCCGCTTCCACCGACAGCGCCACGTCCAGGTTGGCGAGCTGGAAGATGCGGCCGACCGCGCCCCGCGCATTGCGCACGACCAGGGTATTGTGCTGCCCCTTGGCCGCCTCCGAGGCCAGCAGGAACAGCCCGATGCCGAAGGAATCGACGAAATCCAGCCGTTCCAGGTCGATCACCACGGTGCGCCCGGATCCCGACTTGGCGGCCTCGATGACCGGCGTGAATCCGTCGTTGTCCTGGTAGGTGAAGCGCCCGGCCAGACGAAAGACCTGCGGTTCTCCGGTGTCGACGTGGATCTCCATGATCCCGGTGCCCTTTCCCGTCCTAAAAGAGTTCCATGTCGCCGCCGCCCGGCTCCCGCCCGTCGGTCTCGGCCAGGTGGGAGGCGCCGAACTCCAACTCCCCCGTCGCCGCCAGCCCTTCCAGCGCCTCGGCGACCCGGATCAGCCGCTGGCGGGTACGGTCCTCGTACTGCATATCGGTGACGATGGCCGCCACCGCGGATTCCACCGCCTGCGCGATGCCGATGCTCTCCTGCACCGTGCGGGCGAGGATGGCGTCGCGCTCGACCAGCATGGCCAGGGTGCCCTCGACCTCGTCCTTGGCCTCGATCTCGGCGGTCATGTCCACCGACGCCACCTGCGCCAGGCTGGCATGGCCTTCCTTCAGCGCCGCGGCGATGGCCGCGATCTCGCCCTTGATGCCCGCCGCCAGCTCCTTGGTGGTACGCGACAGCTCGCGCACCTCGCCGGCCACCACGCCGAAGCTGCGGCCGGCCTCGCCCGCACGCTCGGCCTCGATGCGGGCGTTCAGCGCCAGCAGGTTGGTCTTGGCGGTGATGCGGTCGATGCCCTCGACCGAGCGCTGGAGGCGCGACAGGTCCTCGATGATGGTGTCGATGGAGCGGACCATGCTGACCGCCTGCTTGGACAGGTGCAGCACCTCCTGGACGAACTTGGACAGGGTGCCGCCAAGATGATCCATAACCGCGCTGAAATCGCGGCTGTCGCCATCACTGACCGCGCCAGTGGCGGCCAGCACGTCGTGCACGCAGGCAGTCTGCTTGGCGGTGGACTTGGCCAGGTCGAAGAAGCGGCCGGTCAGTTCGCTGCTGGCCGAGCTGACCTGCCCGGCAATGGCGCGCAATTCCTCGGCCGCCTGGCGGATGCCCTGGTCCGCGAAATGGCTCTTGCCTCCGTCCACGCGCCGCCTCCTCAGGTCCGCCGCAGCCACAGGGCGGTCAGGTCGTCGTCACTGCCGCCCGGCACCGCGTCCTGGAACTGCGCCATGATCCCGGCCAGCCCCTGCGTCGAGGCGCAATCGACGACCATGGCGCGCAGCCCGTCCTCGCCCACCATGGTGCCGTCGGGGCACAGGCTTTCGGTCATCGCGTCACTGTAGACAAAAAGCGCGGCACCATGGGGGAATTCCATGCACCGGGTGGGATAGCGGGTGCCGGCCGAGATGCCGAGCGGCAGGCCGGACGTGTCGAGCATGCGCATGCCGTCGGTGGTGAAGACCAGCGGTGGCGGCGCCCCGGCGCCGGCCCATGCCAGCTCGCCGTTCTCCAGGTCCAGGACGGCGTGGAACATGGTGGCGAACTGGCCGGGAGCGATCAGCGTCTTGAGTTCGCGGTTCGCCGCCGTCAGCAGTTCCCCCGGGTCGCTGGTGGAGCGGCACAGGCTGCCCATCAGGGTGTGCAGCCGAAAAACGTTGAGCGCGGCGGAGATGCCGTGACCCGAGAAGTCGAAGGAGAACAGGTCGAGCCGGCCGGCGCCGCGCTCAAACAGGCCCCACAGATCGCCGCCGATCATCGAGGACGGCTCGAAATAGGCCTCGATGGAAATTCCCAGGGCGCGCAGTCCGGGTTCGACCAGGCCGGGCCGCGGCAGCAGGTCGAACTGCATGGCGCGCGCCGCCGCCAGCTCGCGCCCGACCCGGTCCTGCTCCTGGCGCAGGCGATCAATCAGCTCGCCGCGTTCGATCTGCGCCGCCATCCGGGTGATGGCGTAGCGGATGGCGCGGCCGACGGCGGAGCCCGGGTCTTCGCCCTTGACCAGATAGTCCTGGGCGCCCAGTTCCAGGGCGCGCTCGGCCAGCACCGGATCGGACAGCCCGGTCATCACCACGATGGGCAGAAGCGGCGCCGCCGCCAGCAGCCGGGTCACCGTCTCGATACCGGCGGAATCGGGCAGCGACAGGTCGAGCAGGGCGACGTCGAACGGTTCCTCCTCGACCAGCTTGTCCCTGGCCGCCGCCAGCGTCTCGACATGGACCACGGTGGGGTGGAGATCGGTCTGGTTGCGCAGCGCGTGCTGGATCAGCCGAGCGTCGCCCAGCATGTCCTCGACCAGCAGGATGCGCAGATCACGGGAACGGACCGGATGGCGCGGGGTGGAAACCGCCTCGGCCCGCTGCACGGTGCGCTGCTCCCGCTGACCGCCGAGAAGTACCAGACCGGCGTCCACCTGCGCATTCATCCCGGACCTGTCCTTGACACTGGCTGAGCCAAAACCTTGACGCACAGCCTGTCGTCAAGAAACTATACGAAGGCGTGGGCCTTCTGACCAGAGGTATTAGCCTCTTGGCAGAAGGGCGGGGGTTGGACCCAGGGGCGAATGAATGGCCGGTGCTAGCCGCCGCGAAGGGTGATCAGAACCCGACCTGATCGTAGGCGTCGAGCCCGCTGCCCACCGGCAGCGCCGCCAGCCAGTCGAGGAAGCGTCCGACGTCCTCGCCGCGGAAGATGAGGCCGTGCTGGGGGGCCAGCATGTCGACGTCCAGGCGCCGCACCATGGCCACCCACTTGTCGCGGGCGTCGCGGCTGCCCAGCCAGCGGCGGTGGAACCCCTCCATGTAGCCGGTGTGCTCGGAAAAATTCTCGACGAAGATGCCGGTCCGCCGCTCGCGCGGCACCAGGCTGGCGCCGACATCGCCGCTGAACAGGATCTTCGCCCTGGCGTCGTAGATCCCGAAATTTCCCGGCGAATGCAGGTAATGGGCCGGCACCGCGCGCACCGCGACCGATGGCGATAGCCTGATCTCGGCGCCCGGATCGGGAAGGGTGACGAACTGCGCGTGGCTGTCGAAATGACTGAGGAAGCCGGTCCACAGCCACGACACATGAATGGTCAGGTCGGCCGGGCAGACCCGCCGCCACAGGGACAGCGCCGACGACACGTCCGGGTCCTGGTGCGACAGGAACAGGTGCTTGAGGCGCTCGACCCCCACTTCCTGGGTCACCGCCGCGACCATGGCGGGAAACAGCTCGATGCCGCCCGGGTCGAGCAGCACGGCGTCGCGGTCGCTGGTCACCACGAACTGGGTGGTGTCGATGATGGTGTCCAGTTGCTCGGGATCCTGGCCGAAGGCGAGCCAGCGGTGGTCGCCCTGCTGCCAGATGGTGAAGCACTTCATTCCGCCCACCCGTCCTTATGTCAAATCCTGCCCACGGCCAGCGCCGCCAGGGCATGGTTCATGTCCGCCACCGCGCGCAGCGACCGCCCGGCATTGTCGACCATCGCCCGCAATTCCTCGACGCGTCCGCGCATGAAATCGGCGATGGCCTTGATGTCGGCCTCGAACGGTCCGGCCCCGCTCGCCTCGATGGCGATGTTGGCGGAGATCAGCTCGACCTGCAACACCACCTCGCGGGCGGTGCGGACCATCCCGACCAGCCCCTCGTGGGCGCGGCGCATCCCCGCCACCGCCTCGCCGAAGCCCTTCATCTCGTTGCGCCATGCCGCCTCCAGCGCCGCCAGGGCGGAATCACCGGGCGTCCGGCCGGTGGCCAGGATGCGGGCGCCGCCGCCCTCGATCTTGTCGACGTCGTTGGCGATGCGCAGCACCATGCCGGCCTGGGCGTAGGTACACTTCTTCAGGGCGACCATTTCCGGGATCATGGCGAGCATGCGGGTGACCGCCTCGGTGACGAACTGGGTGAGCACCCGCACCGCCCGGCCGTGATCGCCGGCGCGGGCCGAGACCAGCTCGGCATTGACCGACATGATGCGCATCTGGTCGATCAGCTGCGGCAATCCGTCGAAGGTGTGATAGGCCGCCTGGCAGCGTTCGTACAGGGTGGCGACCTGGTCCTTCATGCGGGCCGCACGGTCGTGCCAGCCGGCCTCTGACGAATGCGATTGAATGACCATGCCACCCGATCCATGCCTCTTGGATGCCTTATAGCACCTGTGGCCTAGGGCGAACAGATGGGCCGCTTGAGTGTCAGCGCGTCACGGCAAGGGCGACGGTGCGTTCGGGCGGGAACACCAGGGTCACCCGGGTCCCCTCGCCCACCGCCGAGTGAACCGCCAGGGCGCCGCCGTGCAGTTCCATGAACCCCTTGGCCAGCGGCAGACCGAGGCCGGTGCCTTCGTGCTTGGGCGCCATGGTGTTCTCGACCTGGCCGAAGGGCTGCAGGACCACCGGGATGTCGTCGGCGGCGATGCCGACGCCGTCGTCCTCGATGGTGATCATCACCGCGCCATCTTCCCGGAGTAAGGCGCCGACGCTGATATGGCCGCCCTCGGGGGTGAACTTGGTGGCATTGGCGACGATGTTGAGCAGCACCTGCTTGACCAGCCGCTCGTCGGCGCGCAGGCGGGGGAAGTTGTCGGCGATGCGGAAGGCCAGGGTCTGGCCCTTGACGCCGGCGACGTGGCCGGCCAGGCGCATGGCCGACTGGATGACCTCGCCGACGTCGATCTCGGTCTCGCGCAGGGTGACCTTGCCGACCTCGATGCGCGAGACGTCCAGGATGTCGCTGATCACCCGAAGCAGGTGATGGGCGGATTCGGTGATGTTGCCGAGGTAGCTGCCGTACTTGGCCAGTTCCGCCTCGTTCATCAGGGTCTCGGCCAGCTCGGAGAAGCCGATGATGGCGTTCAGCGGCGTGCGCAGTTCATGGCTCATGTTGGCGAGGAAGACGGTCTTGGCGCGGCTGGCGGCCTCGGCCACGTCGCGGGCCGAGCGGGCCTGCTCCTCGGCCATGGCGCGGCGGCGGATCTCGTCGCGCAGCCAGGCGGTGCGCTCCTCCACCGCCTTCTGCAGCTCCTCGTGGGCGCGGCGCAGGAAGTCCTCGGCCTGCTTGCGCTTGGTGACGTCGCGGGCGATGCCGATCAGGCCGCTGACCTCGTCGTCGTCGCGGACCGGCACCTTCGAGACCGAATACCAGCTGGTGGCGCCATCTGCGCCGACCACCGATTCCAGCTTGTCGATGGTGCCGACGCCGCGATCGATGATGTCGCGTTCCTGCTCCTCCACGGCGCCGGCGCGTCCGTCATGGACCAGTTCGGACAGGGTGCGGCCGATCACCTCGTCGGGCGACGTCACCCCCAGCACCGCCGCCTGGACCGGGCTGATGCGGCTGAAGCGCAGTTCGCGGTCCTTGAAGAAGATGGCGTCGGGGCTGTGGTCCATCAGCGCGCGCAGCAGGCGGCGTTCGCTTTCCAGCGAGCGGCCGAGGCGCCAGCGGTCGGCGGCGGTGCGCACCACCACCTTCAGCTCCAGCGGGTTCCACGGCTTGGACAGGTAGGCGTGGATCTGGCCCAGGTTGACCGCCTTGACCAGGGCGTCGAGATCGGAATAGCCGGTCACCAGCACGCGGGTGGCGTCCGACATCTCGCGGGCCTGGCCCAGCAGCTCGGACCCGGTCATGCCGGGCATGCGCTGGTCCGACAGGATCACCGCCATGTCCTGGACGCGGAGCATGCGCAGGGCCGATTCGGCATCCGAGGCGGTCCACACCGCGAACTCGTCCTCCAGCAGATCGGTGATGGCGGTCAGGATCTGCGGCTCGTCATCGACGACGAGGACGTTGGCCTTGCCCGGTGCGGTCGCCATGTACGCTTCCCCTTTTCCCGTCAGCCGACCAGGCCGCGCGGTATCAATACCTTGAATTCGGTCCCGCGCCCGACCTCGCTGTCGACCTGGATGCGCCCGCCATGGGCCTGGACGATCTTGTAGGAGATCGCCAGGCCGAGCCCGGTTCCCTGCCCCACCGGCTTGGTGGTGAAGAAGGGGTCGAAGATGCGTTCCAGGTGGTCCTTGGCGATGCCGCTGCCGCTGTCCCTCACCGCGATGGCGAACATGTCGCCTTCGATGGCGGTGCGAACGGTTATGGTACCCTTTTCCGCGATGGCGTCCACCGCATTGGCGACGATGTTCATCAGCACCTGGTTGAGCTGGCCGGCGAAACAGCTGAGATCGTTGTCGGCGGCATAGTCGCGGATGACGTCGATGCGGTCGGACATCTTGTGGCGCAGGAACAGCAGGATGGATTCCAGCGCCTCCTTGACGTCGATGGCCTTGAACTCGCCCTCGTCCAGGCGCGAGAAGGTGCGCAGCTTGACCACCAGCTCGCGCACCCGTTCCAGTCCCTGGCCGGTATCGACGATGCGGGCGCGGGCCTTGTCCAGCTTGGCCGCCAGATCGGGGGCCAGCCCGGCGCCGGCCTCGGCCAGCACCGTGGTCAGCCAGTTCTCGATGGAGAACACGTTGGAGAGCGCGAAGGACAGCGGGTTGTTGATCTCGTGGGCGATGCCGGCCACCAGCTGGCCCAGCGAGGCCATCTTCTCGGACTGGATCAGGTGAACCTGGGTCTCGCGCAGCTGGCGGTTGGCCTCCTCCAGATCGCGGTTGGCCCGCGCCAGGCCCTCGGCCAGGGTGGCGCGCGCCTCGGCGGCCTCCTTCTCGGCCTTGGCGCGCAGCGCCTCCATCTCGCGGACCCGGAATTCCTCGATGATGCGCTCGTTCTGCTCCTGCAGGAACTTGCGCCGCAGCAGCGCCCGCAGGCGCGCCCGCAGCACGCTCATCTCGGTCGACTTGCCGACGAAGTCGTCGGCCCCGGCTTCCAGAGCCAGTTGGACGTTCTCCTTGCCCTCGTAGGCCGACAGCATCAGCACCACGATGGGAGGCTCGGCATCGTCGCGCCGCGCCGCCAGCTCGCGGCAGAAGGCCAGCCCGTCCATCTCGGGCATCACCATGTCGACCATGACGCAGTCGAAGGCGCCCTCGCCCAGGCGCCGCAGCCCCTCGGTGGCGCTGACCGCCTGGACCACCTCGCAGCCCTCCTCGCGCAGTTCGCTGGCCAGGGATTCGCGGTAGGTCACGCTGTCGTCGATGATCAGCACGCGGGCGCGGCGGAACAGCGAGCGGGCGACGTCGATCATGGTGGCGTCGCGTCGCGACTTGCGCAGCAGGTTGTGGACCCGGAGCAGCAGGATGTCGACGTCGTCGGACTTGGACACGAAGTCGTCGGCACCGGATTCCAGCCCGTGCAGCTCGGTCGACTGGGTCTCGTCGGCGGTGAGGATCAGGATGGGAATCGAGCGGGTGGTCAGGTTCATGTGGATCTGACGGCACAGCTCGTCGCCCTGGATGCCCGGCAGGTGGTAATCGACGATGATCAGGCTGGGCAGGGCGCGGTTCATCTCCTCCAGCGCCTCTTCACCCGAATAGGCGCACAGGGTGGCGAAGCCCTCGGTCTCGAGGACGTGCTGCAGGCGCAGCGCCTGGGTGGCGGAATCCTCGACGATCAGGATCAGCGGCTTGGCGCCTTCACCGGTCATGCCCCGCGCCCTCCCGCCAGGTCCTTCAGCCGCGCCGCGATGGCGGGCAGCGGCAGCATCTCGCGCACGCCGCCGGCCTTGTCGGCCGCCGCCGGCATGCCGAACACGATGCAGGTGCTTTCGTCCTCGGCCACGGTGTAGCCGCCGGCGGCCTTGAGGTCGGCCATGCCCTCGGCGCCGTCGCTGCCCATGCCGGTCAGCACCACGCCGATGCCGCGCCGCCCCTGGTCGCGGGCGATGGAGGACAGCAGGATGCTGCCCGAAGGCCGCTGGCTGTGCAGCGGCGGATCGTCCAGCAGCACCAGCCGGCCGCCCTTCAGCCCCATGTGGCGGTCGCCCGGCGGCACCCAGACGGTGCCGGGCTCGGGGGTTTCGCCGCCCTGGGCGATGCGGACATCGAACGGGGTCACCCCGGCCAGCCACGACACGAAGCCGTCGAGGAAGCTGGCGGTGATGTGCTGCACCAGCAGGATGGGCAGCGGGAAGCTGGCCGGCAGCGCCCCCAAGAGCTGGGTCAGCGCCTGCGGTCCGCCGGTCGAGGACACGATGCCGACCAGCCCGTAATCGGCGCCGGAACGGCGCGGCGCCGCCGGCGGTTCGGCGGTGCCGAAATTGAGCCCCCGGCTGATGCCCTGGCGCACCACCTTGACCTGGCTCATGATCGCCAG
The DNA here is from genome assembly GCF_902729435.1 of Magnetospirillum sp. UT-4. Classification (GTDB taxonomy): domain Bacteria; phylum Pseudomonadota; class Alphaproteobacteria; order Rhodospirillales; family Magnetospirillaceae; genus Magnetospirillum. The sequence goes on along the minus strand of NZ_LR746521.1, from coordinate 126,780 downwards.
CTGGGTGCACAGATGCGCCGCCATCCCCGAGAAATCGGCGTTGGTGACGCCCACCGGCTTCTCCACCACCGCCAGGGCGCCGGCGCGCAGCGCGTTCATGGCGATGTTGAGTTCGTCGTCGTCCACATTGGCGGCGACCACCACGATGGGCGTGGCCCGCCGGGCCATGATCTGCAAGGTGGCGTCCAGCCCGTTCATCCCCGGCAGGCGGATGTCGAGCGAGATGACGTCGGGCTGCAGGGTGTCGAGCCGGGCCAGGCACTCCTCGGCGCTTTCCACCGCGCCGACCACCTGGAAGCGGGGGTCCGACCCGATGATGTGGAGAAGCAATTCGCGCACGACCAGCGAATCTTCGACGATGAGAACGCGAATCGGCCTGCTCATAGGATCTGCCCGATGGTTTCCAGAAGGTCCTTCTGGTCGAATTTCCGTTTTACCACATAAGCGTCGGCGCCGAGAGCCAGACCGCGCTCGCGATCCTCGCGCGCCTCCAGCGAGGTGACCAGGATCACCGGCACCGATTTCAGCGCCTGGTCGCCCTTGATCGCCTGCAGCAGCCCGAAGCCGTCCAGGCGCGGCATCTGGATGTCCGAGATGACCAGGTCCACATGCTCGGCGCGCAGCCGCGCCAGCGCCTCGATGCCGTCCACCGCCAGGCGCACCACGTAACCGTGGGCCTCCAGGATGCTCTTTTCCAGGGTCCGCGTGGTCAGCGAATCATCGACCACCAGGATCACCGGCACGCGGCGCTCGGCCGGCTTCTCCACCGTGGTCAGCACGCGGGTGGTGCCGGACTTGCGGAAGGTCTCGACGATCTCGAAGGGATTGAGCACCAGGGCGACGTTGCCGTCTTCGAGCAGCATGCCGCCGGCCACCATGGTGCCGAACGCCGCCGGCACCCCGATGTCCTTGACCAGCGCCTCGCGGATGGACAGGAACTCGTCCACCGCCACGCCGACGCGACGCTCGCCGTTCCTCAGCACCACCAGCGGCACCACGTTGCTGCTGACCTTGACCGCGGTCTCGCCCAGGGCCAGCAGATGGGCCAGCGACAGCAGCGGCAGCTGTTCGTCGCCGAGATAGACCACCGACTTGCCTTCCACCGTGCGCACCGCCTCGGCCGGCACCCGGTGCAGACGGTCGATGCCCTCGGTCGGCACGGCGTAGGTATGGCCCTGGCAGCTGACCAGGAACAATCGCTGGGTCGACACCGAGAGCGGCACCGAGATGCGGAAGCGGGTGCCCGCCGGGTCGCGCGGCCGCACCTCGACGGTGCCGTTCATGGCCGTCACCGTCTCGCGCACCACCGACAGCCCCATGCCGCGCCCCGACAGGTCATCGACCGCGCGCGAGGTCGAGAAGCCGGGATCGAAGATGATGTCGATCAGCGCCTGCTCGGCCAGGGCCGCGGCCTCGGCTTCGGTGAACAGGCCATGATCCACCGCCTTGGCGCGGATGGCGCGATAATCGACGCCGCTTCCGTCATCCTCGACCACCACCGCCAGGCGCCCGTCGGCGACGTCGAAGCGCAGCGCCACCACGGCGGCGGCGGGCTTGCCGCCGGCGGCACGGTCGGCCGGCGCCTCGACGCCGTGCGCCAGGGCGTTGCGCAACAGGTGCATGACCGGGTCCTTCAGACCCTGCAGCACCATGCGGTCGGCCTCGACGTCGAGCCCGGCGACCACCACCTCGACCTGCTTGCCGGCGTCGCGGGCAAGGTCGCGCACCATCTTGCGGAAGCCGCCGAACACGCTGTCGGCCGGCACCATGCGGGCGTCGCGAACCTCCTGCTGCAGTTCGCCGCACAACTGGCGCAGCGACCAGCCGGTGCGCTGCTGCATGCGGCGCGACTGGCGCGCCTGGCGCGCCGCGACCTTCAGATGCTCCTCCAGAACCTCGGCCTGGCGGTCCAGCGTCGCCGCCCGCTCGCCGTCGCCGAGATCGCGCAGCGCCGCCGCCGCCGCCTTGCGGATGCGGCGCCATTCGCGGTCGATCTCGGCCAGGCGGCGGTCGACCTCCAGCAGCCCCTCGGTCACCACCCGCTGGGTGATGGTCTCGGTCAGCAATTCGTTGGAGGTGCCGAGCAGGCGGTCGAGATGGACCGCGCGCACCCGCACCGTCTCGTCCGCCGCCACCGCGACGCGCGGCGGCTCGGCCAAGGTCGGTTCGGCGAGGGTGGGTTCGGGCGCCGTGGGTTCGGGCGCCGTGGGTTCGGGCGGGGGCGGTTCGGTGGCGGCAAGGATCTCCAGCGGCACCGGCACCGGCGGCGCCGCCGCCTGGGGGGCATCCTCGGCCAGAAAGGCGTCGATCGCGGCCAGGGCGTCGTCGCCGTCGCCGGGCGGGGCACCGCCGGCCAGCGACTCGGTCCAGTCCTCGATGGTGTCGAGGCCGCGACCGATCACCGTGACCGCCGCGCCGTCCAGCCTGCACCGCCCGGTCCGCACCCGGGCGAACAGGGTCTCCAGGCGATGGGCGATCTGCTCCACCTGGCGGAGGTCGACCGCCCGCGCCGCCCCCTTCAGCGAGTGGGCGCGGCGGAACGCCTCGTCCAGCTGGGCGATGCCGCTGCCTTCGCGGCGAGCCGCCCAGTCCTCCAGCAATTTGCGGATAGCGCCCAGATGCTCGCGGCTTTCGATCTGGAAGGCCGCCAGCAGGCGCTCGCGGATATCCATCAAAGCCGGTACATCTCCAGGGTCTTGGCCAGCTGCTCACTGAGCCGGGTGAGTTCGACCGATGCCTTCTCCAGCTGCCCGGTGGTGGTGGCGGTCTGCTGGCTGGCCTGGCGGATCTCGTGCAGCGCCTGGGTGACCTGCTCGAGGCCGATCTGCTGCTGGTTGGTGGCGCCGACGATCTGCTGGAAGGCGTGCACGCTTTCCTGGATGTTGTTGGCCATCTGGCGGATGACCTGCTCGGACAGGTTGGTGCGCTCGCGCCCGACCTCGACCCTCTTCAGCGCCTCCTCGGTCAGCATCACCGAGGTGTTGATGCCCTTCTGGGTCTGCTCGAGGATGCCGCGCACCTGCGACGTCGCCTCCTTGGCCTGGTCGGCCAGGTTCTTGATCTCGTTGGCGACCACCGAGAAACGGCGCCCCGATTCGCGGGCGTCGGCGGCCTCGATGGCGGCGTTCAGCGCCACCAGGTTGGACTGCTCGGCGATGTCGTTGACGGTGGCGATGATCTCGCCCACCGCCTGGGTGCGCTCGGACAGGGTGATGACGTTCTCGGCCACCGTTTCGGTCTGCTCCCGGATCGCCTCCATGCCGGCGGTGGCATCGCGCACCGCCTGCAGCCCGGCGGTGCCGGAGGTGGCCACCGCCTCGGCGGTGCCGGCGACCTGGCGGGAACGCTCGGCCACCTGCTTGGACGACAGGTTGATCTGCTCGACCGTGGTGGTGATTTCCTGCACCGCCGCCGCCTGCTGCTTGGTGCCGGCCGCCTGTTCCTGGGTCGAGGCCAGGATCTGGGCCGCCGCCAGCGACAGGTTCTCGCACACCGAGCGGGACTGGTGGGCGATCTCGCGCAAGCTGGCCAGCATCTGGTTGAAGGCGCCCTGCAGCATGCCCAGCTCGTCGCCCGAGGTGATGCGCTGGGGATCGAGGCGCAGATTGCCCTTGGCGATCTCGGTGGCGGCCTCGGCACAGGCGGCCAGGGGATCGACGATCTGGCGACTGATGCCCCAGGAAATCACCACGCTGGCCAGGGCCCCGGCCAGCCCGACCAGGATCTGGTACAGCAGCACCTGGTTGATCTGGTCCTCGGTCTCGCGGATGTAGGCCTTCAGGGCCTGGTCGGCGTTCTGGGTCAGCAGCGCCTGCAGCCCGACCAGCTCCTTCAGCTTCTCGCCCCGGCGCGGATCGGCGGCAGCCATCGCCAGGTAGCGGCCGGCCTCGCCCTCCAGCTGGCGCAGCAGCACCGCCTGCTCCGCCAGGCGGGCGCGGACGTCGCTGTTGCGCTCGGCCGGGACCATGGCCCGCCGGCCGGTCTCGGCATCGGCCAGAATGCTGCCGCCGTCCATCAGGGCCGCCTGGGTCTCGCGCAGGGTGCGCAGGGTGGCCTCGGGTTCCGCCGCCGGCATCAGCCCCTGGCCAACCAGGATCACCTCCTTGACGTACTTCTGCGACAGCATGCGCTGGCGCCCGGACAGGTCGGCAATGGCGGTGTGTTCCTTCTGGCCCAGGATGGTCCAGGCGTTGAAGCCGATCAGGCCGGCCAGGACGGCGGTGAACAGGAAGGCCACCACGGTGAACTTGTGGCGCAACCTCATCTTTTTCCACAGGGAGAGTTGAGCGGGCATCCTCGGCTTTCCTTCAGGTGGCGCGGCGTGGGTCGGTACGTCGGTCCCGCAGGACGTCGAGCGCCAGGATCTGGGCCGGGTCGAGCAGGATGGTGGTGTCGGGGGTGATGCCGGCGACGAAGCGCTGCGGCAGCCCGTTGGCGGTGCGGTGCGGCAGGGTCAGCCCGGCCTCGTCGATGAAGCGGATGCGCTCGACCAGATCGGCGCGCAGGCCGACCTCGCGGCCGCCGGCGCGCAGGAAGACCCCGTAGCAGCGGAGGTTCGGCGCCGGCTCGGCCAGGCCGAGCAGGACATGCAGGTTGAGTACCGGGCGGATTTCGCCGCGCACGTTGGTCACCCCCAACAGGTGCTGGGCCTGGCCCGGCACCGGCGTGACCCCGGCCAGGGGCATCACCTCGGCCAGCGCATCCAGCGGCAGCGCATAGGTCTCGCCGGCCACCTGGAAGCACAGCACGCCGGTCCCGGCGGGGCGCTCCTCGCTGCGCTCGCGCGGGGCCGCCAGCCGCTCGGCCCTGAGGCGCAGCACCTGTTCGGCGAAGAAGTCGGGGGCGGTCGCGCTCATGTCTCACCGATGGACGAAAGATGCATGGCGACGGTCTCCCGCAACTGCCCGGCGGTGAGATGGTCGCCGTTCTCCAGTTCGCTGTCCGCGTCCAGCCGTTCGAGCAGCGCCAGCACGTTGCGGAACGAGCGGCGCGCCCCCTGTGAATCGCCCCGTCGCGCCAGGAACAGGCCGAGATGGTAATGGGCGAGCACCGCCTGCCGGTCGAGGTAGATGGTCCGGCGCAGCGCCGTTTCGCAGGCCCCGAGGTCGCCCATCTGCTCGACGATCAGCGCCCGCAGGAAATGGGCGCCGGCATCGAGGGCGTCGGTCGCGATGAGGCCGTCGCAGGCGGCCAGCGCCTCTTCCCAGCGGCCGAGATCGGCCAGTTCGCGCACCCGGTCGAGGGCCGGCGGCGCCGGCCGGGGGGAAACGGGAAGCGGCGGCGAAAGCGGGGCCGGACTGGATGGCGCCCGCGTCGGGAGCGCTTTCGGCAGGCGCGCCTGGGGCGGCGGCGGCGGCGGCGGGGGAGGCGGCGGCGCCGGCCGGACGATGGCGGCCGGCGGCGCCGGCTCGGTGCGCGGATTGTCCAGACGCTGGTACAGCACCGCGCCGGGGGCGTTGACGGTGCGGAAGCTGCGGAACAGCTCCTGGTTGGGCTCGGCATGGCCCATCACCAGCCAGCCGCCGTCGATCAGCGATTCGCGGAAACAGGGCACCAGCTCGCGCACCGTCTCGGGGCTGAAATAGATGATGACGTTGCGGCAGATGACGATGTCGAAGGCGGCGATGTTGTCCACCAGCGACGGGAAGCGGTTGCGGATCAGGTTGTGGTACTGGAAGGTGACGAACGACTTGTATTCGGGGCGGATCACCCACTGCCGCCCCACCTTCTCGAAGCAGTCGCGGCGCAGGTCGTCGGGCACCGCCCGGAACGCCCATTCGTCGTAGCGTCCCTCGCGCGCCCGGGCGAGGAACTTCTGGTTGATGTCGGTGCCGACGATGGCCACGTGCCAGCCGGCGATCTGGGCGCCGAACTCGCGCCGCAGCATGATCGCCAGGGAATAGGGCTCGGGCCCCGTGGCGCAGCCGGCGCTCCAGATGCGCAGCCGGCGGAACGGCGCGTTGCGGGCCAGCACGTCGGGCAGGATGAGGTCGCGCAGGGCGTCGAACTGTTCCTTGTGGCGGAAGAAATAGGTCTCGCCGATGGTCAGCTCGGCCACCAGCGCATCCATCTCGGCGCCGCCCCGCTCGGGGTCGCAGATCAGGTCCAGGTAGCGCAGGCAGTTGCCGGCCCCGATTTCGGCCATGCGGGCCGAGACGATGGCGGCCAGGTCGTCGTCCTTGTCGGCGTAGAAGGCCATGCCGGTGGTTTCGATCACCAGCGCCTTGAGACGGGGAAAGAAGGGGTCGGCGACCAGGGTGGCCGGCGGCGGCATGGTGTTCACGAACCCGGCTCCACCCATGCGGCCAGCCGCGCCTCGGCCCGCTCGCGGAATTCGCCGAGGCGGCGGCGCTCCTCCTCCATCAGCATCCGGGTCCAGTCGAGGAAATGAACGGACGCGCCGCCGTCGTCCAGCTCGCCCGCCAGGCAGCCCTGGAACGAGGTGTCGTCGGCCACCGGCAGCAGGCGGAAATCCACCGCCGGGCGCACCGCCTCGACATGATGGACCAGCAGCCCGACCTCGCCCTCCGCCCCCGGCCGCATCACCAGGATCGAGGCATCCAGCCCGAAGACGCCCTTGCCCAGACCCAGCAGCAGGTCGGCCCGCAGCACCGGCACCGCGGCACCGCCGAGGTTGAGCACGCCCTCCACCACCGCCGGCAGCTGCGGCGGCCGCGCCAGCTGGCAGTACGGCACCACCTCGCGCACGACATCGACGGCCAGCGCGAAAGATTCGCAGCCGACCCGGAAGACGACGAAGGAATGAGGTTCGCTGGCGGAAATCCCCGGCACCCTTGCCCCCTGGAACACTTCCGCCATTAAAGCAAAAGCGCGGGCGCCCTACAATCGGCCTGGAGCTTGGGGGGAAATCTCAGGTGAGGCCGAACGCGACGGCCAGCATGCGCATCCCTTCGAAGCCCATGCCGACGATTGCCACCGCGATGCCAAGGACTGCCAGCAGGAAGACGATCAGCGACAGCCGGTTCTCGATGAAGAAATGGACCAGCGACAGGTGCATCCGTTCCATCGGCGTGCGTTCGCCGTAGAGCATGCGGTCGAGCTGGTCCCGCCCCTGGCGCACCCGTTCCGACCCCGGCCGGTCGAGGGCATTGGCGAACTCGCCCTGCCAGCGCTGCAGGCGCTCCAGCGCCTGGGGCCGCTCGGCCGGCGCCGCCACCTCCTCGCCGGCCTTGGCGGCGATCTTGCGGTGGCGGTCGAGGAATTCCACGGTGAAATCGAGATGGGCCTGGGCGGCCGGCGATTTCGGCGCATAGACGCAGACCGGCAGCCGCGCGGTGGCGGCCTCGATCACCGTGGTGTCGCGCGGAATCTCGGCGTCGTAGACGGTGCCTCCCAGGCGCGAGCGGATCAGCTTGCCGATCTTCCTGGCGGTCTTGTGGCGGTCGTGGATGGTGAACAGCACGCCCTGCAGCAGCAGGTTCTTGTTGAGCCCCTCCTGCACGTACTTGATGGACGGCAGCGTCCGCATCAGGCCGTCATTGGCATAGGGCGTGGCGGTGACCGGAATGATCACACCGTGCGCCGCCGCCAGTGCGTTGACCGGCAGGATGCCCAGCGCCGGCGGGCAGTCGATCACCACGTAGTCGCAGTCGAAATGGGTGTGCCCCAGAATGTTGGTCAGGGTGCGCTGGGAATCCTTCAGCTCCGACAGCTTGATCTCGATCCCGGCCAGGCTGTAGGTGGAGGGCACCACCCGCACCCCGTCGAAGATGGTCGGCAGCATCACCTCGGCGATGTCGGCGGCGCCGATGAACAGGTCGTAGACACCCCGCTTGACGGCGGGATCGACGCCCAGGCTCTTGGTCGAATCGCCCTGGGAATCCAGGTCGATGAGCACCACCGATTTACCATGGGCAGCCAGACACACCGCAAGGTTGGTACTTGTGGTGGTCTTGGATATACCGCCCTTCTGGTTGAATATGGCAACAATATAGGGTCTCATCGCCCCGACCGCTCGCTTTTGCCGCTTGCCGATACTCGTTCGGAGTCTTCACCCCTAGACGTCGCCTCCTGGCACCGGGCCAAGGACGACTTTTTCGTAAGACATATTAGGGCATAGCTACCCATCTTTGCCACACAGGTTAAGCATAGACGCGGAGTCTGCGCAACAAAAGACAGCGAAATGGATTTCGCCTGTCACAAGGTTGCCCGAAAAATAAAGAATTCATTAACTTCCCCCGCCGCCCCGCGAGGATGGAATTCGCCTCTATTGACCGCTGCGTGCGTAGTTCGGCCGCCCACCGGTCACCTGACAATATACGGACGCGCGCCGCCGCCGCCAGGGGTGGAAAGCCATAGACCGACGGCCGCCGGTCGCCCTGCGCTTCAGCCAGAGGGGGGTGTCAGAATGCGGGGATCAGATAGGCGACCATCAGGCCGCCCAGGATCGCCGCCAGCATGGCGGCGAAGAAGCCGCGCCAGCCGGCATCGGCGCGGCGCAGGTCGAGGAAGTGGTGCAGCACCAGCCGGGCCTTGAAGTACGAGGCCGCCAGCGCCACCGCCGCCGCCGCCGCGCCGGCCTCGACCTGGCCGAATCCCAGCACCGCCACCAGCGACAGGCCGGTGAGGCCGGCCAGCCAGGCCCAGGCCCGCGCCAGCCGGCGGCTCCAGTCCCTGGCGGCTTCGTCGTGGGTCATGGTCACCGCACCAGATAGACGATGGGGAACAGGATCAACCAGATCAGATCGACCATGTGCCAGAAGGCGGTGCCGGTCTCGATGTTCTCCGCCGAGAACCGCCAGCCGACGATGGCCAGCACGATGATGCCCATCACCACGTGCATGGCGTGGAAGCCGGTCATCAGGTAGAACAGGGTCCAGAAGGTGTCGGTCTCGATGCCGATGCCGTGGGCCGCCTTGTCGGCGTATTCCACCCCCTTCACCGCCAGGAACGCCACGCCAAGCGCGCCGGCCGCCGCCAGAAAGCGGCGCGAGGCCGCCACCCGGCCGTCATGGGCCGCCTGCACCGCCTTGGCGGCGAGCCAGCCGCTGCTGACCAGGATCAGGGTGTTGGCGCCGCCCAGCGCGATGTCCAGCCGGGCCTGGCCGGCGCGGAACACCTCGGGCTCGAACAGGCGGGCACCGCCGAAGCCGAGGAAGAAGGCGCCGAACACCAGCAGCTCGCTGATGATCAGCACCCACATGATGGGGTTGCCGGGCAGGCTGGACAGGGCGCCCCAGCCCTGGCCGGTCTCGGTTGCATCGGTCATGGCCGGCACGCTACGGCGGCGGCGGCACCCCGCCATTGACCCCGGTCAAGGCCCCCGGGGGCTGGCGCGAAGGGGCACGAAGGCTTATCTCCTTCTGGAACCCGGGAGGATCCCATGGCGCTGTTCGGCTTTTCCAGGACCCGCATGCCCAGTCCCGACGAGGCCCCGCCCGGCCGCGCCGATGCCATGCCGGTGCCCGACCGCCACGCGGTGCTGGGCACGCCCTTGCTGCCGCCCTTCCCGCCCGGCAGCGAGTTGGCCATGTTCGGCATGGGCTGCTTCTGGGGGGCCGAGAAGCTGTTCTGGACCCGGCCCGGGGTATTGGTCACCGCGGTCGGCTACGGTGGCGGCTTCACCCCCAACGCCACCTACCAGGAGGTCTGCTCCGGCCGCACCGGCCACAACGAGTTGGTGCTGGTCGCCTTCGACCCCAAGGCGGTCTCATACGAATCGCTGCTGCGGCTGTTCTGGCAGGGTCACGACCCCACCCAGGGCATGCGCCAGGGCAACGACATCGGCACCCAGTACCGCTCGGGCCTCTACGTGTTCTCGCCCGAGCAGCGCGCCGCCGCCGAGGAAACCCGCCAGGCCTACGGGCACCGGCTGGCGGCCGAGGGCTACGGCCCGGTCACCACCGAGATCCTGGACGCCCCCGACTTCTATTACGCCGAGGCCTACCACCAGCAATACCTGGCCAAGAACCCCGGCGGCTATTGCGGCCTGGGCGGCACCGGGGTGCGCTTCGCGGGCTAGCAGGGTGCGGAAAAACTCGGTTTGCCACCCTCTGACCCGTCACCCCCGCGAAGGCGGGGGTCCATGTTGGGGCAATGCGGAGAGCTTGCCGCAATATATAGTGCGCTGAGGCATAGATTCCCGCCTGCGCGGGAATGACGGAAGAAAAATGGGGGATTTTTCCGCATCCGGCTAGGGCTGCGTCACCGCCCCGGCCTTGATGATGGCGGTGACCGGAACCAGGGTCAGGCCGCGCGCCTCCAGCCCGGGCAGCCATTGGGCCAGCGCCTCGATGGTGGCGTCGTGGGGATGGCCGATGACGATGGCGGCGCCGTGCTTGCGGGCATGGGCCTCGGCCTTGTTCAGCTGCACCCTCACCGAGCCCAGGCTGGGGTCGTTGTCGATGAACACGTGGCGGGCGGCGAAGGGCACGCCGTAGCGCTTCGCCAGCTCGGGCGCCACGCTCTTCTCGGTGGTGACGGAATCGAGGAACAGCAGGCCGCGGCGCTTCAGCTCCTCCATCACCACCCGCATGCCGACGCGGTCGGCGGTGAAGCGCGAGCCCATGTGATTGTTGATGCCGACGAAACCGTCGAAGCGGTTCATGCCCCAGTTCAGGCGGCGCCGGTTCTCCTCGGGATTGGCCTCGACCTCGAGCACGTCGGGACCGGGATCGTAGGCCTGCCCCTGCGGCTGCATCGGCACGTGCAGCATCAGCTCGTGGCCGCGCTGGCGGGCCGACGCGGTGGCCTGCGCCAGGTTGGTGGCATAGGTGAGGTAGGACAGGGTCAGCGGCGGACGCAAGGCCGCCACCCGCTCGCTGCGCTTGCGATCGACGCCGAGATCGTCGATCACCACCGCGATCATCGGCCGGCCGGCCACCTTGGGCGCCGGCACGGCATGACGCAGCCATGCCGGCGTGTCGGGCAGTCCCGGAACCACCGGAGGCTGAGGCAGGATCAGCGGCAGCGCGGCGGTCTCGGCCTCGGCCGGCGCCTCGGCCTCGGGGCCGATCTCGGCGCCGTCATCGGCGGGACCGCCGGGGCGCGGCGGCGGCACCGGCACCACCGGCTCGACCAGGCCGGCCTCGGCGGGGCCGGGCGGCGGCAATTCGCGCTGGGCCGGCCGTTCCACCGCCAGCTCGGCCTCCTCCCAGCTCTGGCGGGCCTGCTGCTCGGCGCGGTTGGCCAGGATGGCGACGCCCACCGCCGCCCCGACGCCGATGCCGACCAGCAGCACCGCCACCATCAGCACCGGCGCCACCCACGGCCGGTCGATCAGCCGGTTCCTGGGCTCAAGCAGCAATCGCCTGATCTCGCGCCGCGACACCCCCGCCTACCTCCCCATACCGGACAGGCGGTTATACCGATGAACTTTCGGCAGGGACAAGGGACAACGGTGGTTTGGGATCACTCCCGCCAGCGACGCAGCAGCAGCGAATTGGACACCACGGTCACCGAGCTGAAGGCCATGGCAGCACCGGCGATCACCGGGGTGAGCAGGCCCAAGGCCGCCGCCGGGATCGCCACCACGTTGTAGAAGAACGCCCAGAACAGGTTCTGGCGGATCTTGCGGTAGGTGGCGCGCGAGATGGACAGCGCCGCCGGCAGCAGCGCCGGATCGCCCTTGACCAGGGTGATGCCCGCCGCCTGCATGGCCACGTCGGTGCCGGTGCCCATGGCGATGCCGATGTCGGCGGCGGCCAAAGCGGGGGCGTCGTTGACGCCGTCGCCCACCATCGCCACCGTGACGCCGTCCGCCTTCAGCCGCGCCACCTCGGCGGCCTTGTCGCCGGGCAGCACCTCGGCGATGACCCGCGCGATGCCGATCTCGTCCGCCACCGCGCGGGCGGCGCGGGCATTGTCGCCGGTCAGCATCACCGACTCGACCCCCAGGGCGGCCAGGGCGGCGACCGCCCGCGCCGCCCCCGGCTTGACCGGATCGGCGACGGCGACGAAGCCGAGCACGGCGCCATCCTCGGCCGCGGCCCACATCACCGTGCGGCCCTTTTCCTCCTCGGCGGTCGCCGCCGCCGCGAAGGCGGTAAGATCGACGCCACTCTCGGCCATCAGACGGGGCGAACCGATCAGCAGCCGCCGCCCCTCGACGGTGGCGGCGAGGCCGCGGCCGGGCGAGGCGGTGAAGTCCGCGACCGGGGCCGGCGTCACCCCCCGCGCCGCCGCCTCGGCCAGCACCGCGCGGGCGAGCGGATGCTCGCTGCCCTGCTGGGCCGAGGCGACCAGCCGCAGCAGGTCGCCGTCGCCGGCCAAGGCGGTCACCGCCGGGCGCCCCTCGGTCAGGGTGCCGGTCTTGTCGAACACCACCACGCCGACCCGGTGCGCGCGCTCCAGCGCCTCGGCGTCCTTGATCAGGATGCCGTGGCGGGCGGCCACGCCGGTGCCCACCATCAGCCCGGTCGGAGTGGCGAGACCGAGGGCGCAGGGGCAGGCGATCACCAGCACCGACACCGCCGCCACGAACCCGGTCTGCGGGTCGCCGGCCAGCAGCCACCAGGCCAGGAAGGTCAGCGCCGCGATGGACGCCACCACCGGCACGAACACCGCCGAGATGCGGTCCACCAGCCGCTGCACCGGCGCCTTCGAGGCCTGCGCCCCCTGGACCATGCGGATGATGCGGGCGATGGTGCTTTCCGCCCCCACCCGCACGGCCCGCACCCGCAGCAGCCCGTCGCCGTTGACCGCCCCGGCGATCACCTCGTCGCCCGGGGCCTTGGCCACCGGCAGGCTCTCGCCGGTGACCAGGGATTCGTCGGCCTGGCTGAGGCCCTCGACCACCACGCCGTCCACCGGCATGCGCTCGCCGGGGCGGACCACCGCCACGTCGCCGGGAGCCACCGCCTCGGCCGGGATTTCGACCAGGCGGCCGTCGCGCTCGATCCGGGCGACGTCGGGGCGCAGCTTCATCAGGGCGCGGATGGCCCCGGCGGCCGAGCGCTTGGCCCGGGTCTCCAGCAGCTTGCCCAGCAGCACCAGGGTGATGACCACCGCGGCGCCCTCGAAATACAGGGTGCCGTGGCCGCCATGACCGGCCAGCAGCGCCCAGGCCGACAGGAAATAGGCGGCCGAGGTGCCAAGGGCGACCAGCACGTCCATGTTGCCCGCCCCGCCCTTCAGCGAGGTCCAGGCGCCACGGTAGAAACGGGCGCCGATCCAGAACTGCACCGGCGTCGCCAGCGCCATCTGCGCCCAGGCCGGCACCGACCACCAGCCCAGGCCCAGCATCTCGAACCCCATGCCCAGCACCAGCGGCAGGGTGAGGGCGGCGGAAATCCCCAGCCGGGTGGTCTGGCGGGCGAGGTCGCGGGCGTGCTCCTCCTCCTCGCGGGTGGCGTGGTCGGCATGATCGGTGATCAGCCGCGCGGTGAAGCCGGCCTTGTCCACCGCCGCCACCAGATCGGCGGCGGACAGGGTGCCGGCGGGCGCCACCACCCGGGCCTGCTCGGTGGCCAGGTTCACTTCCGCCGCCGTCACCCCGGGCACCCGGGCGAGGACCTTCTCGAGCCGGGTCGAGCAGGCGGCGCAGGTCATGCCGCCGATGGCCAGGCGGACCTCCGCCTCGGGCACCGAGAAGCCGGCGCGCGCCACCGCCTCGGCCAGCTGCGCGGCGTCGGTGCGGGCGGGATCGAAGCGGATGTCGGCCTGCTCGCCGGCCAGCGACACGCTGGCCGCGGCGACGCCCTCGACCTTGCCCAGAACCTTCTCCAGGCGGGTCGAACAGGCGGCGCAGGTCATTCCGCGGACCGGCAGGCTGACCGCGCCCATCCTCTGGTCGCCCATCCTCTGGTCGATCGTCATATCACGCACTCCACCCCTTAAGCCGAAGGGATAAAAAACCATACCCTTATATAAGAATTCTTCACTATTTGTGCGTTGCAGCGTGCAAATTTACTTTTCCCGCCTGGAACATGGGGCATAATCCAGGGCAATTGAAGACCCGGACGGGGACCGGGCGTGTTCGACACGCGAGGGAGGTTGCCGATGCCCGTCGGGCATGAATCAGAGGAGGGCCGCGACCAGGCGGCCTTTGCCAAGGCGATTGTGGAACGGCTGGGCGCCTTCCGCCAGGAAGCCGGCGAGATCGCCACCAGCATCGAGGACGTCAGCCATTTCCTGGCCGACCAGATGTCGGTCTTCAACCGTCTGAGCGACGTCGCCAACGAGATGAGCGGCGCCATCGCCGGCATCGACAGCGCCGCCAAGGAAACCGACGAGGTCTCCAGCGACGCCGCCGCGCGGTCCGGTCAGTCGCTGGCCACCGTCGAGAACGCCATCGCCGGCATCCGCCGGCTCGCCGATTCGGTGCGCGCCATCCAGGAGCGGCTGGGCGAGCTGGACACCCACCTGGCCAGCGTCGGCACCAGTTCCAAGGACATCCAGGTGATCGCCAAGCTGACCAACCTGCTGGCGCTCAACGCCACCATCGAATCCCAGCGCGCCGGCGAGGCCGGCAAGGGATTCGCGGTGGTCGCCAACGAGGTGAAGAGCCTGGCCCGCAAGGCCAGCGACGTCACCCTGGGCATCGAATCGGCGGTGGACACCCTGACCAACCGGGTGGGCGAATTGATGGTGTCGACCGGCGACACCGCCGCGACCGCCAGCAGCGTCTCGGAAGGCGTCGGCTTCATCTCCACCACCATCCAGGATTTCGACCGGGCACTCGAGCAGATCCATTCCAGGGTCGAGGAGATCTCCGAGGCGGCCAGCGACGGCCGCACCCAGTGCGAGGACGTGATCGACTACATCGACACCTTCATGATCAGCCTGTCCACCACCGGCGAGACCCTGGAGGACGCCCGGACGCGCATCGCGCACCTGGTCGGCCAGGCGGCCGACGCCTTCGCTTTCGCCGCCGGGGGCAAGGCCTGACGGCGTTGCGCCCCGCGCGTTCTTGACCTGGACCGCGGGGCGCTTCATTCTGCGCCCCTGACGAATTCCGGGGCGGGCCGATGTTCCTGCTGATCGATAATTACGACAGTTTCACCTACAACCTGTGGCACTACCTGGGCGAACTGGGCGCCAAGGTCGAGGTGCGGCGCAACGACGCGCTGACCGTGGCCGAGGCGCTGGCCATGGGACCCGAGGGCATCGTGCTGTCGCCGGGCCCCTGCGACCCCGACCGCGCCGGCATCTGCCTCGACCTGATCCGCGAGGGCGCCGGAAAAGTTCCCCTGTTCGGCGTCTGCCTGGGCGAGCAGGCCATGGGCCAGGCCTTCGGCGGCCGCGTGGTGCGGGCGCCCGAGCCCAAGCACGGCAAGGTCGACGACATCTTCCACGACGGCACCGGCTGCTTCGCCGGCCTGCCCTCGCCGTTCCGCGCCACCCGCTACCACTCGCTGGTGGTCGAGCGGGCCACCCTGCCCGACTGCCTGCACGTCTCGGCCTGGAGCGCCGACGGCCTGATCATGGGCCTGGCGCACAAGGAACTGCCGGTGTGGGGGGTGCAGTTCCACCCCGAGAGCATCGAGACCGAACACGGGCACAAGCTGCTCGGCAATTTCGTCGAGCTGTGCCGCACCGCCAAGGGACACGCCGCCTGATGACCGCCCCCGCCGCCGCACCCGCGCCCGCCACCCTGGCACTGATGAAGGAGGTCCTGGGCCGGGTCGCCATCGGCCACCCCATGTCCGAGGCGCAGGCCGAGGAGGTGTTCGAGATCATCATGTCGGGCGACGCCACCCCGGCCCAGATCGGCGGCCTGCTGATGGCGCTCCGGGTGCGCGGCGAGACCGTCGAGGAGATCACCGGCGCCGCCCGCATCATGCGCGCCAAGGCGCTGCACATGGAGGCGCCCGAGGGCGCCATCGACACCTGCGGCACCGGTGGCGACGGCTCGGGCACCTTCAACATCTCCACCGCCGCCGCCTTCGTGGTGGCCGGGGCCGGCGTGCCGGTGGCCAAGCACGGCAACCGCGCCCTGTCGTCCAAGTCGGGCTCGGCCGACGTGCTGGCCGCCCTCGGGGTCAAGGTCGATTGCGACATGGCGCTGGTGAAGGACTGCCTGTGGCAGAACCGCATCGGCTTCCTGATGGCGCCGCGCCACCACAACGCCATGCGCCACGTCGCCGGCCCCCGCGTCGAGCTGGGCACGCGGACCATCTTCAACCTGCTGGGGCCGCTGTCCAATCCCGCCGGCACCCGGCGCCAGGTGGTGGGCGTGTTCGCCCGCCAGTGGGTGGAACCGATGGCCGAGGTGCTGGGCCGCCTGGGCGCCGAGCGGGCCTGGGTGGTGCACGGCCTCGACGGGCTGGACGAGCTGACCACCACGGCGCCGTCGCTGGTCGCCGAATGGAAGGACGGCAAGGTCCACAGCTTCGAGGTGCGACCCGAGGATGCCGGGCTGACCCGCGCCGATCCCGCCCGCCTGAAGGGCGGCGACGCCGCCACCAACGCGGCGGCGCTGAAGGATCTGCTGGGCGGCGCCAAAGGCGCCTACCGCGACATCGTGGTGCTGAACGCCGCCGCCGCCCTGGTGGTGGCGGGCAAGGCCGGGGACCTGCTGGAGGGCGCCGGCCTGGCCGCCGCCGCCATCGATGGCGGCGCCGCCCTGGGCGTGCTGCAGCGCATGGTCGAGATCACCAACCGCGAGGGCGCCAGCGCATGACCGCCACCATCCTGGACCGCATCTGCGCCGAAAAGCGCCACCAGGTCGCCGAACAGAAGAGCCGCCGCCCCATCCAGGAACTGCTGAAGCGGGCGCAGGACCAGGCGCCGCCGCGCGGTTTCGCGGCGGCCTTGACCCGCAAGGTCGAGGCCGGCGGCATCGGCCTGATCGCCGAGATCAAGAAGGCGTCGCCCTCGGCCGGAGTGATCCGCAAGGACTTCAACCCGTCGCAGCTGGCACGGGCCTATTTCCACGGCGGCGCCGCCTGCCTGTCGGTGCTGACCGACCAGAAGTTCTTCCAGGGCTCCGACGCCGATCTCGGCGAGGCCCGGTCGACGGTGGAGCTGCCGGTGATCCGCAAGGATTTCATGGTCGATCCCTACCAGGTGGTGGAATCCCGCGCGCTGGGCGCCGATTGCATCCTGCTCATCGTCGGCGCCCTGCCCGATGCCGACCTGTCCAACATGGAGGACATCGCGCTGGGCTACGGCATGGACGTGCTGATCGAGGTCCATGACGAGGCCGAGCTGGAGCGGGCTTGCAGGCTGAAATCGCCGCTGATCGGCATCAACAACCGCGACCTCCGGGTCATGAAGACCGACCTCGGCACCACCGAGCGGCTGGCGCCGCTGGTGCCCGCCGGGCGCGACATCGTGTGCGAGAGCGGCATCGATTCGCCGGTGGACGTCAAGCGCATGATCGCCGCCGGGGCGAAGCGCTTCCTCATCGGCGAGGCACTGATGAAGCGCCCCGACGTGGAGATGGCGACCCGGGTGCTGATCGCCGGGTGCGGCCTGGAGCCCAAGGCCTGATGGCCGGGCTCACCCATTTCGACGCCGCCGGCAACGCGGTGATGGTGGACGTCTCGGACAAGGCCGAAAGCGAACGGGTGGCCACCGCCCGCGGCGCGGTGCTGATGGCGCCGGAAACCCTGGCGCTGATCCAGGCCGGCGGGCTCAAGAAGGGCGACGTGCTGGCGGTGGCGCAGCTGGCCGGCATCATGGGCGCCAAGCGCACCCCCGACCTGATCCCGCTGTGCCATCCGCTGGCCTTGACCGCCGTCAATGTGGAGTTGACGCTGGCCCCCGACCGTAACGCCGTGGACATCGAGGCCACCTGCCGGCTGAAGGGCCGCACCGGGGTCGAGATGGAGGCGTTGACGGCGGTGTCGGTGGCGGCGCTGACGGTCTACGACATGGTCAAGGCGGTGGACAAGTCGATGCGCATCACCGACATCCGCCTTGTCCACAAGTCTGGTGGAAAATCCGGTACTTACGAGGCGACGTAATGATTGCGGTGGAAGTTGCGCGGGCGCGTGTCCTGGCCGGTCTCAAGCCCCTTCCGGCCGAACAGGTGGCGCTGCCCGACGCCCTCGGGCGGGTGCTGGCGGCCGACATCGCCGCCCGCATCGACAATCCCCCGGTGGCGGTCTCGGCCATGGACGGCTATGCCCTGCGCGCCGCCGACCTCGCCGCCGCCCCGGCGACGCTGACGGTCACCGGCGAGTCCGCCGCCGGCCGCGCCGCCACGGTGGCGGTGGGACCGGGCGAGGCGGTGCGCATCTTCACCGGCGCCCCGGTTCCGGCCGGTGCCGACACCGTGGTGATCCAGGAGGACACCAGCCGCGACGGCGACCGCGTCACCGTCGCCGCTACCCAGGCCGCCGGCCGCCACATCCGCGCCGCCGGTGCCGACTTCGCCACCGGACAGCCGCTGCTGACCGCCGGCACCCTGGTCGGCGCCCGCCATCTCGGCCTCGCCGCCGCCATGAACATCCCGTGGCTGCCGGTGCGGCGGCGTCCGCGCGTCGCGGTGATCTCCACCGGCGACGAAATCGTCATGCCCGGCGAGCCCCTGGCCGGGACCCAGATCGTCTCCTCCAACGGCCCCGCCTTGTGCGCCCTGATCGCCGGCTGCGGGGGCCAGCCCGTCCACCTGGGCATCGCCCGCGACAGCAGGGACTCCTTGTCCGCCATGGTCGCCGCCGCCGCCGGCTGCGACCTGCTGGTGACCTCGGGCGGGGCCTCGGTGGGCGATTACGACCTGGTCCGCGACGTGCTTTCCGAACAGGGGCTCGAGCTGGACTTCTGGAAAATCGCCATGCGCCCCGGCAAGCCGCTGATGTTCGGCCGCCTGAAGCATGTGCCGGTGCTGGGCCTGCCCGGCAACCCGGTGTCCGCCATGGTCGGCGCCTACCTGTTCCTGGTGCCCATGCTGAACGCCCTGTCCGGGCTGGCCGCCGAAACGCCCCTGGCCAGCGCCATCCTGGGGGCGGCGGTGGGTGCCAACGACGCCCGCCAGGACCATCTCCGCGCCACCCTGTCGCGCGACGCCGGCGGCGCCCTGGTCGCCACGCCGCTGGCCTTTCAGGATTCCGCCGCGCTGTCGGGGCTGGCCGCCGCCGGCTGCCTGATCGTCCGCCCGCCCCATGCGCCGCCGGCGAAGGCCGGCGAATGCGTTCCGGTGCTGCCGCTGGCGCCGCACTGGTAAGGTGCGGCGTTTTTTCCCCTTGACGGGGCCTGGGAACAGGCATAGAACACAGGACAGAGTTTAGGCTTTGTTCCGGTATCCGGACGCGGGGAGACCTTCACCATGCTGACTCGCAAGCAGTACGAACTGCTGATGTTCATCGACCAGCGCCTGCGGGCGACCGGCATCTCGCCGTCGTTCGACGAGATGAAGGACGCCCTCGACCTCAAGTCCAAGTCGGGCATCCACCGCCTGATCACCGGGCTCGAGGAACGCGGCTTCATCCGCCGCCTCGCCCACCGCGCCCGGGCGCTGGAGGTGATGAAGCTGCCCGAGAACGTGGGCGACCTGCCGCTGCCGGCCTCGGCCAAGTTCTCCCCCACCGTCATCAAGGGCAACTTTGCCCAGAACGCCCTGGCCGGGGCCGCCCAGGTGGCCGGAGCCGCCGACGCGGTGTCGCTGCCGCTGTACGGCAAGATCGCCGCCGGCACTCCCATCGAGGCGCTGCGCGACCATTCCTCCACCGTCGAGGTGCCCTCGGCCCTGCTCGGCTCGGGCGAACATTACGCCCTGACGGTCGAAGGCGATTCCATGATCGATGCCGGCATCCTCGACGGCGACACCGTGCTGATCCGCCGCTGCGACGGCGCCGATGCCGGCACCATCGTGGTGGCGCTGGTGGACGAGATGGAAGTGACGCTGAAGCGGCTGCGCCGCAAGGGCGCCTCCATCGCGCTGGAGCCGGCCAACAAGAAGTACGAGACCCGCATCTTTCCGCCCGACCGCGTGCGGGTGCAGGGCCGCCTGGTCGGCCTGATGCGGACCTACTGACCCCTTCGCCAGAGGCCTTCCCATGTCCCTCGCCGCCCGCCTCAGCTTCGCCTTCACCGCCGACGGCCGCGCCGCCCAGGACCGCGCCGACATGAGCGTCACCTATGTCGGGCGCATCAACCGCAAGCAGGCCGAGGCCGACGCCCGGCGCCGCTTCGAGGAATGGCGCAGCCTGGCCAACCCGCTGGCGCGGCGCTGGGCGAGCAACCAGATCGTGGTGAGCTGACCTTTCACCGCAGGAGAGCATCATGGCGTCCCGCACCGAAGCCCGCCTGGCCGAACTGGGCATCGCCCTGCCGGTCCCCGCCGCCGCCGTCGCCAATTACGTTCCCTACGTGCGCACCGGGGCGCTGGTGTTCGTCTCCGGCCAGTTGCCGCTGGAGGGCGGCAAGCCGGTGGTGCTGGGCCGTCTGGGCGCCGAACTGGCCGTCGAGGACGGGGTGCGGGCCGCCCGCCTGTGCGGCCTCAACCTGCTGGCCCAGGCCCGGGCCGCCTGCGGCGGCGACCTCGACCGGGTGCGCCGGGTGGTGCGGCTGACCGCCTTCGTCGCCTGCACCCCCGACTTCACCGACCAGCCCAAGGTGGTCAACGGCGCCTCCGACCTGATGGTCGAGGTGCTGGGCGATGCCGGCCGCCACGCCCGCGTCGCCGTCGGCGCCCCCTCGCTGCCGCTGAACGTCGCGGTGGAGATCGAAGGGGTGTTCGAGGTCGAGTGACCGGCGCGGATTAACGGAATTCAGGGGAACTCCGCGGCTACTCCGCCTCTGCCGCGTGAGCCGGCGGCGGCGGGGCGGTTTCGTCGGTCCAGGCGATCAGCTTGTCGCCGATGCCGACCACCCGGTCCTTGCCGGTCTGCTTGGCCAGGTACATGCGCTGGTCGGCGCGCTCGACCAGGTCGGTCCATTGCTGCGATTCATCGACGATGCGCTCGGCCAGGCCGATGGAGGCGGTGACCGGCTTGCCGTCGGGACGGATGCCCAGGCCGCTCTCCCGCAGGCGTTCGATGGCGATGCGCGCGCCCTCGGAATCGGTGTTGGGCATCACCGCCAGGAATTCCTCGCCGCCCCAGCGGATCAGGATGTCGCCGCGGCGCAGCACCTTGCGCAACGCCGCCGAGGCCGAACGCAGGGCGTTGTCGCCCTCCTCGTGGCCGTAGCGGTCGTTGATGGACTTGAAATTGTCGAGGTCGACGAAGGCGAAGGACAGCGGCTGCCGGGCGCGTGCCGCGGTGACGTATTGCTGCACCACCATTTCCTCGCCGACACGGCGATTGTAGGCGCGGGTGAGGCCGTCATGGGAGGACTGGTCGACCAGCTGGCTCATGAAGTGCAGCTGCGACATGCCGGCCAGGGTCGCCACCACCGCCAGCAGCAGCAGCAGCCACTGGGCGCCCAGGTGCGAGGCGAAGGGCAGCAGTTGGTAGCCCAGCAGGCCGGTGAGCAGGTAGGCGATCAGCAGCGGCAGCGACAGCGCCGCGCCCTCGATGGCGGTGATGGGGAAGACCGCCAGCCCGGCCACCATGACGAAGGGCAGGAAGGCGTAGCCGGCGGCGATCACCTGCTGGGCCGGGTCGGTGACCGCGAACTGGGCCAGCAAGGGATGGCTGATCAGGAAGAAGACGGTGGGAATGGCCAGCAGCCAGACCAGGCCCCAGCGCGCCACCAACATGCTGTCGGCGCCGCGATAGGACAGGCAGAGCAGCACGAAGGCGATGGAGGCCAGCACCCGCAGCGCCGCCAGGTACATGCCCAGCGCGGTATCGAAGATGATGAGGTCGACCGGAATCCACAGCGGCGTCAGCACCGCGAAGGTCACGCCGACCAGACGCACGCGCGACAGGATCAGCAGCGAGCGGCGGCGCTGGACGAAGGCCGACTGGCGCGACGGAATGAGCAGGTCGACGATCTCGGCCATGGTCATGCCGGCGAACACGACCGCCAGAATTTTCGTCAATGCTTCGCGCAGGAAACCCACCTGAACCCCACCCCGGTATCCGATACGATACTGCCCATACGGACGGTAGCGGCGCGGCGGTCCGCTGGCAAGGCATTTGACACCCGGGTGCGGCACGTTCGGGTGACCGCGACGCTGCGGTTGCGCCAGACCGCCTCGGTCGGTATCACCGATGCTGGCGACCACAGCGGAGAAGCGCCATGAGCGAACAGTCACAGGCCCAGGCCCATGTCCAGGCCCTGGCCCTGGCCCAGCGCGTGGGCAGGGCGATGATGGAGAAGGATGCCAGCTCCCGCTTCCTCGGGGTCTGCCTGGACGAGATCCGTCCCGGCTACGCCCGCATGTCCATGACGGTGACGGCGGAGATGCTGAACGGTCTGGGCCTGTGCCACGGCGGCTTCACCTACAAGCTGGCCGACGACGCCTTCGCCTATGCCTGCAACTCCTACAACCGCAATGCCGTGGCGCTGTCGTGCTCGATCACCTATCCGGCGGCGGCGCGGCTGGGCGACCGCCTCACCGCCGAATGTGTCGAGCGTCACCGCAAGGGCCGCAACGGCACCTACGACGTCGAGGTGACGCGCCAGGACGGCGAAGTGGTGGGCCTGTTCCGCGGCCATTGCCGCATCATCGACGGGCACACCCTGCCCGACGATCAGCATCGCTGACCGTCAGGCGAGCAATCCCCGGACGGTCTCGGGCCGAAGTGCCGAGCCATCCTGCGCCACCTTGGCGGCGCCCCAGCGCACCGCCACGGCCAGCGCCTCGGCCATGAGGCGCCCCTCTGCCAGCGCATGGCACAGGCCGGCGGCGAAGGCGTCGCCGGCCCCGGTGGAATCCACCGCCGCCACCGGCGGCGGCGCCACCGCCACCGCCGCGCCCTCGGTCGGAAACGCCATCGCCCCTTGCGGCCCTCGCGTCAGCACCATCCAGCGCAGCAGGTCTCCGGCCACCCGGCGCGCCGATCCCACCGGATCGGCCAGGAATTGGGGTGACAGGTCCGCGGCCGAGCCGAGGACGATCCGGGCAGGAAAGACGCCGTCCTCGACCGGCGGCACGTGGGCGACCACCGGGCAGCGGGCCGCCGCCTCGGCCAGCAGCGGCGCCAGCCCGATAGTGCGGGTGCGGACGTAGATCAGGTCAGCGGCGAGATGCAGCAGCCGGCCGGGCGGCTCCGGCTCGCGGGCGCGGCCGAGATTGACGATGGTGCGCTCGCCCTCGGGATCCACCAGCAGGATCGAGCGGGTGCTGGGACCGGGCACCTGCCGGATGGCGGAGGTGTCGATCCCGGCGTCGGCCAGCGCCGCCAGTTGCCAGGCACCGGCCTCGTCGTCGCCGATCGCGGTGACCAGGCTCACCCGGTGCCCGGCCGCCGCCAGCGCCACCGCGGTGTTGGCGCCACCGCCGCCCAGGCGGGTGCCGGCGGCCCGGCCCTGCAGGTGCGCCCCTTCGCGGCAGCGGCCCTCGAGCCGGACCACCTCGTCGGACGCCACGCTGCCCACCACCACGATCCGCGCCATCGCCCGTCTCCGCTGCCGCCACCGCGAGGGTACCCGAGGCCCGGTCCGGATGAAACGCTCCGTTCGGGGGGTCATATCCCCCACACGATCCTCACCCCCAGCGCGAACAGCCCCCAGCAGAGCAGGAACAGCGGCAGGCCGGCGCGGAAATAGTCGACGAAGCGGTAATGGCCCGCGCCCATCACCAGCAGGTTGGTCTGGTAGCTCACCGGCGTCAGGAACGAGCAGTTGGATGCCAGGATGACGGTGATGGCGAACAGCGCCGGATCGATCCCCAGGCGCTGGGCGACGCCCACGCCGATGGGCGTGAACAGCACCGCGCAGGCGTTGTTGGACAGCACGTTGGTGGCGATCGCCACCAGACCGAAGAACAGGGTCAGGGTCAGCCAGCCGCCGGCGCCCCCGAACGCGCCCAGCAGGGCCTCGGCCAGCCAGGCGGCGGCCCCGGTGGCGTCCAGGGACTCGCCCAGGGCCAGCGCGGCGCCCACCAGCAGCACCACCTTGATGTCGATGGCCCGCACCGCCTGGCGCGGCGTCAACGCCCCGGCGGCGACCAGGATCGCCGCCGCCGCCACCGCCGCGGCGGCGATGGGCAGCAGACCGAAGGCCGACAGCGCCACCATGGCGGCGAACACCAGCCCGGCGGTCTTGGCGTGGTGGGGCTGGCGCAGGCTCACCGCGCTGCCCGAAATGACCACCAGATCGCGTTCGCGGGCCACCTCGTCCAGGTCCACCCACGCGCCGAACAGCAGCAGCACGTCACCCGCCTGCAGCGGCAGCTCGGTCATCGGCCGCCGCAGCATGCGGGCCCGCCGCTCGATGCCGACCACCACGAGGTTGTGGTGATGGGGCAGCCGCAACTGGTCCACCGAAAGGCCGGCGTAGCGCGAAGTAGGCGGCACCATGGCCTCGACCAGCACCTTGTCGGCGGCGCCGTTGCCGCGCTCGCGCGGGCGCGCCGGCGGCGCCCCGTCCACATCGGCGGTTTCCGGCTGGGTCAGCAGGCCGGGATAGCGCGCCGCCGCGTCGGCCAGCGCCCGGCGCGTCCCCGCCAGCACCAGCAGATCGCCGGCGGCCAGCACCGCCTCGTCATAGGGCGGGAACAGCGGCTGGCCGCCCCGCACGATCAGGTGCACGGTGACCTCGGGCAGGGCGGGAAAGCTGCCAGCTACCGCCACCGCCCCATCCAGCGCCGAGCCGGCGGCGACCCAGCATTGCGAAACGAACTGCTTGCCCTGGGCCAGCAGATGGGCGGGATGGGCGCCCCGCCGCGGCAGGGTGTGGGGCAGCACCAGGGCGACGTACAGCACCCCCGGCACGGCGATCAGCAGCGCGATCGCGGTCTGGTCGAAGAAGCCCAGCCCCGGCAGGCCCATGCCGATCAGGGCGGAATTGACCAGCAGGTTGGTGGACGAGCCGATCAGCGTGGTGCTGCCGCCCAGGATGGCGGCGAAGGACAGCGGCATCATCACCCGGCTGGGCGCCTGCCCGGCACGCAGGGCCAGCGCCTGGAACACCGGCAGGAACATCACCACCACGGGCGTGTCGTTGAGGAAGGCGCTGATCCCGCCCACCAGCGCCAGCGCCGCCGCCAGCGTCGCCCAGAACGGCAGCTGCAGGCGGGAGACGGCATCGGCGACACGGTCGAGCGCGCCGGTGCGCGACATCGCCTCGCCCACCACCAGCAGCGCCATCACCGTCAGCAGCGCCGGATTGCCGAAGCCGGCCAGCAGGGTCTCGGGCGACAACAGGTTGGCGCCGTCCGGCCCGGGCACCGGCATCAGGTGGAACAGCACCGCCATCACCGCCAGCAGCCCCAGCGAGACGATCTCGACCGGCACCCATTCGCCCACGAACAGCACCAGCGCCGCCAGCAGCAGGCCCAGCGTCAGCCACATCTGGGGGGTGGCGGCAACACTCATCTCCACGGGGCGCGCCTCCGTCACTCGTGCTAGAGTGATGGTCATGGCCCAGCCCGATTTCACTGCCGACGCCGCCCTCTCCTCCCTCCGCGCCGCGGCACGGGCGGTTCCGCCGCCACCGCTGGAGCAGGCGGCCTTCGACGCCGCCCGCCAGGCGGTGGAGGGCGTCCGCGACGGCGACGGCGCCCTCGCGGCGGTCGCCATCGCCCGATCCCGTGCCGAAAAGCTGTGGAAGTCCATCCGCGCCACCCCCGCCTATGCCCTGGGCGGACCGCCGGCGGCCTGCCGCAAGGGCTGCGGCTGGTGCTGCCACCAGCGGGTCGGCGCCGCCCTGATCGAGGTGCTGGCGTTGGCCCGCGATCTCGCCGGCCGGCCCGAGGCCGCCCTGATCGCCGACTGGCGCCCGGGCCGCCCCTGCGCGTTCCTGAAGGACGGCGCCTGCGCCATCTACGACGTCCGGCCGCTGAAGTGCCGCAGCCTGTGGCATGTGGACGTGCGCCACTGCATGGCCCGCTACGCCGCCATGCCGGTGGCGGCGGCGGCGGGCGTCTCGGCCGATGCCAGGCCCGAGCCGCGGATGATCTTCGAAGGGGCGCTGAAGGGGCTGGTGCTGCCGCTGATCAAGGCCGGGCACGATTGCCCCGGGGTCGAGCTGATGCCGGCGCTGCAGGCGGTCGCCGGCCAGCCCGACGCCGCCGCCCGCTGGTGGTCGGGCCAGCCGGTGGTGCCGCCGGAGCTGCGCCTGGACTGGTTTCCGGTCCCGCCCGCGCCGCAGCGACGGCGGCGTTAGGCCGGCCCCCCTATTCCGGCCACGCCTCGGCCAGATGCGGTCCCTGGCGGAGGGCGGCGGCCCGCACGGCGCGGCCGGTGCGGTCGTCGGTCTCGACGAACACCCCGCACACCGTTCCCGGGCCGTCGGCCGGCGACAGCCGCTCGCCCGGCAGCTTGCGCACGAACTTGTAGACGGCCGGGTCCTTCTTCATCCCGATCACCGAATCGTAGTCGCCGCACATGCCGGCATCGGTCTGATAGGCGGTGCCGCCGGGCAGGATGCGGGCATCGGCGGTGGGAACGTGGGAATGGCTGCCCACCACCAGGCTGGCGCGGCCGTCGCAATGGCAGGCGATGGCCATCTTCTCGCTGGTCGCCTCGGCGTGGATGTCGATGATGATCGCCTCGGCCCCGCCCGGCCCCAGCTTCAAGCGGGCCAGTTCGCGCTCGATGGCGGCGAAGGGGTCGTCCAGCGGGTCCATGAACAGCCGCCCCATCACCTGCGCCACCATCACCTTCCGGCCGCGCGGTGCGCCGTAGAGGCCGACGCCCTTGCCCGGCGTGCCGTTGGGATAGTTGAGGGGCCGCAGCAGGCGCGGATCGCCGTCGATGTAGGGCATGATCTCGCGCTGGTCCCAGGCGTGGTTGCCGAGCGTCAGCACATCGACGCCGGCGGCGTAGAACTCCTCGCAGATCTTCGGGGTGATGCCGAAGCCGTGGGCGGCGTTCTCGCCGTTGACCACCACGAAATCCAGCTCCAGCCGGCGGCGGATGTCGGGCAGGCGCTGGATCACCGCATCCCGGCCGGAGCGGCCGACCACATCGCCAAGATACAACAGCCTCATCGTGCCTCCGGCGTCACCACGCCCAATTCGGTAAGGACCGCGTCCAGACGCTGGTCGCGGCCGTCGCGCGGCACATGGGCCACCCGCTGGGCGGCGAAGGCGACGCCGATGGCCCTGACCTGGGCATTGCGCCGCAGAAGGTCCAGGGTGCGGTCATAATAGCCCCCGCCGTAGCCGAGGCGCCAGCCGTCACGGTCGAAGGCCAGCAGGGGCACCAACACCACGGCGGGCACCACCGCTTGGGCCGCCGCCGGCGGGTGCGCGGTGCCGTGCGGTCCGGGCTCCAGCGCCTGTCCCGGTTCCCAGGCCCGGAAGTCCAGCGGCCGGCCGCGCGCCGTCACCACCGGCAGCGCCACCCGGCAGCCGGCCCCCAGCAGGCGCTCCATCAGCGGAATCGGGTCGATCTCGTCGCCCATCGGCCAGTAGCCGGCCACCGCCCGGCCGTGCCCGACCTCCAGCGCCCCGGCCTGGGCCGCCAGCTTGAGCCCGGCGGCGGGGCCGGCCTCGACGAAGGCGCGGCGGCGGACCTCGACCGCGCGGGCACGGGCGAGGGATTTGGCGGCGGCGATGTCGGTGGGGCGGATCTCGGGGGGCTGGGTCATGGAATTGCGGGAGCGGTGCCGCCTCGGCCGTTGGCGTTGCAAGTCCTCCGTGGCCTGCTTAGCAGGTGGGCGCCGTGTGTCGGGACCAGGGTCCCGCCAGGGACAGCTCCCTAGAGGTTAAGTATCGCCCCAGGGACATTGAGTGCCTGACGGGCCGTGCAGCGATCCGCTCCCAGTCCCAACTATACCAAATCCCGGCGAGCTTGCCTCGTCGAGAATTGGGTAGGCCCAAAGGGCCGCGCGGCT
Organism: Magnetospirillum sp. UT-4; assembly: GCF_902729435.1. Classification (GTDB taxonomy): domain Bacteria; phylum Pseudomonadota; class Alphaproteobacteria; order Rhodospirillales; family Magnetospirillaceae; genus Magnetospirillum. The sequence goes on along the minus strand of NZ_LR746521.1, from coordinate 99,039 downwards.
GATGCCGCGGGAGGCAGGCGCGCGCCAGCCGCCCGAGGGCGGAGCGACTAAGACCTTTCCAGGCGTTCCGCAATGGCCTCGATGCGCCCGGCCAGGTTCTCGACGCCCTCGGCCAGGCGCTGGTCGCCCTCGGCGGCGGCGGCGACGTCGTCACCGGCGCGCTTCAGCTGCTCGCGCATTTCGGACAATTCGTCGGCGAACATCAGCCCGACCATCACCAGCAGCCGGGCGTCGGGAACGTTGCCCAGCTGCTTCAGCAGGGTCTGGGCGCGGCTGTCGACCTCGCCCCCCAGTTCCTGCACCCGGGCGGTCTGGGAATCGTCGCAGGCGATCTCGTAGAGGCGGCCGTTGACGGTGATGGTGACGACGGCCACGGCGCTACTCCTCGAGAATGGTGCGCAGGCGGTCGATGGTGGCGTCCAGCCGCTGCGCCACCACCCGCGTGGTGTCCTGCAGCGCCGCCTGCTGGTCGCGGGCGTCGCGCAGTTCGCCGGCCAGCAGCAGGTCGCCGGCACCGACCCGGGCCGCCGCCGCCTCCAGCCGGTCGATGGCCGATCCCAGCCGGTCCAGCGCCGCCTCGGTACGGCCCCAGGTGCCGGACACCGGCCCGGCGCGGTCGTCGAAAAGCTGGCCGGTCACCATGATCCCCCGGATTTCCAATCGTGGAGCGAGGGTAGGACCGAAGACTTGCCGAGTCAACGAGGGCCGACTAGCCTGAAACGGCCGTCCATCCGGAGAGCTCCCATGCGCGCCCTCGTCCTTGCCGCCGCCCTGTTCCTGGCCACCCTTCCCGCCATGGCCGACCCGCTCGAGTCCAGCCGGGGCCAGACCGTCTACGTGCCGGTCTATTCCCACATCTGGCACGGCAACCTGGATTCCAAGGGCCAGCCGCAGATGCTGCTGCTGTCGTCCATGCTGTCCGTCCGCAACACCGATCCCGATGACGGGCTGATTGTGCGCTCGGTGCGCTATTACGACACCGCCGGCAAGCTGCTGCGCGAATACATGACGCAGCCGGCGCGGCTGGGCGCCATGGCCTCCACCGACGTGTTCGTCGAGCACAAGGACGATGCCGGCGGCGCCGGCGCCAACTTCCTGGTGGTGTGGAGCGCCGAGCGGCCCATCAATCCGCCGATCATCGAAACCGTGAACGCCTATTTCTTCGGTCCCCATTCGCTGGCCTTCACCAGCCCCGGCAAGGTCATCGCCGAAGAGCGCAAGTGACCCGGACCCGCATCCACGGGCTCGAGGACGCCCGCCGCGCGCTGGCCGCCGCCGCCGGCGCCCCGGTGATCCTGGACAGCCCGCCGGGCGCGGCCGGCCTGCACGGCATCGGCTGGTGGCAGGCGCTGCTGCGCCGCCTGGACGAGGAGTTCCCCGGGGCGCCGTTCGAGGCGGTGCTGGATTGCGGCGCCGCGCCCGGCCTGGCGCTGGCGGCGCTGGCGGCGGGGATCGGGGCGGTGCGGGTGGCGACCGGGCCGGAGGCGCTGGCCCGGCTGCGGGCGGTGGCGGCGGAAACCGGGGCCCGGGTGGAGGACGCCTCCGCCCCCGGACCGACGGCCCGGGGGGGATCGTGAGGCCGGAAGGCTACTGCTTGACCGCCGGGGTCTCGGCCTTCTTCTCCTCGACCTTCTTCTCGACCTTCTTCTCCACCTGCTTCTTGGCGGGGCCGGTCGTCTCGACCGCCTTGACCGCCTGCTCGGTCTTGGCCTCGACCGCCTTCTCGGCCACCGCGGCCGGCTGGGCCGGCTGGGCCGGAACGGCCGGGGCGGCGGTCTGGGCCAGCGCCGCGACGGGCAGCAGCGAGGTGGCGACCAGGATGGCGGCAAGGGTACGGGTGACACGCATGGAAGTGATTCCTTTTGCTTTGGTCCGCGAACGGGTGTCCCCGTTCGATGGAGGGCATCATCCCAATGCGCGGTGGCGGCATTAGGGTGCGATTGTGATTCTTTCGGGGCAACGGGGACCGCCCTTTGTTCCCCCCCGAAACCGGCCGGCGCCGTTGCATGGGCGGCGGCGCGGCGCCATCTGCCGCCCAGACTCCGCCACAATCCGCGAGCGCCGCCGATGTCCGACGACACCATCCGCGCCATCCTGTCCGGCTACCAGGCCGACACCCCCGGCACCAAGGCCAACCTTTACCGCATGCTCGCCCAGGGCCGCCTGGGCGGAACCGGCAGGCTGGCGATCCTGCCGGTCGACCAGGGCTTCGAGCACGGCCCGGCGCGCAGCTTCGCCGTCAACCCGCCGGCCTATGATCCCCTCTACCATTTCCGCCTGGCGCTGGAGGCCGGCTGCAGCGCCTTCGCGGCGCCCCTGGGGCTGCTGGAGGCCGGCGCCGACCGCTACGCCGGGGCGCTGCCGCTGATCCTCAAGGTCAACAGCGCCAATGCCCTGTCTGGCGATCTCGAAGCGCCGACCCAGGCCCTGACGGCCGGCGTGGACGACGCCCTGCGGCTGGGCTGCGCCGCCATCGGCATGACCATCTATCCCGGCTCGGACCGCGCCTACGACATGCTGGAGGATCTGCGCGAACTGGCCGCCGAGGCGCGGGCCAAGGGCATCGCGGTGGTGGTGTGGTCCTATCCCCGCGGCGGCGGGCTGTCGGCGGCCGGCGAGACGGCGCTGGACGTGGTCGCCTACGGCGCCCACATGGCCTGCCTGATGGGGGCGAACATCGTCAAGGTCAAGCTGCCCTCGGCCCATATGGAGCAGCCCGAGGCGGCCAAGGCCTATGCCGCCGCCGGCATCGACACCTCCTCCCTCGCCAAACGGGTTGCGCATGTCGTCCAGTCGTGTTTCAACGGCAGCAGAATCGTCGTCTTCTCGGGCGGCGCCGCCAAGTCCGACCTGGCGGCGCTGTACGACGAGATCGAGGCCATCCGCGACGGCGGCGGCTTCGGCTCGATCATCGGGCGCAACAGCTTCCAGCGCCCGTGGCCCGAGGCGGTAATGATGCTGACCACCGTCATGGACATCCTGGCCGGAAGGGCAAGACCATCGCCACCCAACGCTGCCGCCTCTACCTGATCACCCCGCCGGCCCTGCCCGACCCCCGCGCCTGGCTGCCCACCTGGGAAGCCGCCCTGGACGGCGGCGACGTCGCCTGCGTGCAGATCCGCCTCAAGGGGCTGGACGACGATGCCCTGGCCCGCGCGGTGGACGTGCTGCGGCCGCCGGCCCAGCGCCGCGGCATCGCGGTGCTGCTCAACGACCACCCCGCTTTGGCCTTCGAGACCGGCTGCGACGGCGTCCATATCGGCCAGGAGGACGGCAGCTACGGCGACGCCCGCAAGGCGGTGGGCGACGGCATCGTCGGCGTCACCTGCCACGATTCGCGCCATCTGGCCATGAGCGCGGGCGAGGCCGGCGCCGACTACGTCGCCTTCGGCGCCTTCTTCCCCACCGCCACCAAGCAGCCCAAGGCCCACGCCGAGCCGGAGATCCTGGCTTGGTGGAGCGAGCTGTTCACCATCCCCTGCGTCGCCATCGGCGGCATCACCGTCGACAATTGCCGCCCGCTGGTCGCGGCCGGCGCCGACTTCCTGGCGGTATCGGCCGGGGTGTGGGAGCATCCCGAAGGCCCGGCCGCCGCGGTGGCCGCCTTCGATCGCATCATGGAGGGTGGATGATGCAGTGGGTCTGCGTGTTCTGCGGTTCCAGCATGGGCAACCGCCCCGATTACGCCGAGGCGGCCGCCGCCCTGGGCCGGCTGCTGGCCGAGCGCGAGCTGGGTCTGATCTACGGCGGCGGCAATGTCGGGCTGATGGGGGTGATGGCCAACGCCGCCCTGGAGGCCGGCGGCGAGGTGGTCGGCGTCATCCCCGAGGCGCTGATGAAGTTCGAGGTCGGGCACCTCGACCTCACCCGCCTGCACGTGGTCGGCTCCATGCACGAGCGCAAGGCGCTGATGGCCGACCTGGCCGACGCCTTCATCGCCCTGCCCGGCGGCATCGGCACCATGGAGGAGCTGTTCGAGGTGTGGACCTGGGGGCAATTGGGACTGCATCCCAAGCCGCTGGGCTTCCTCGACGTGGCCGGCTATTACGGCCAGCTGCACACCTTCCTCGACCACATGGCGGCCGAAGGCTTCCTGCGCGAACGCCACCGCGCCATGGTGGCGGTGGAGTCCGACCCCGCCACCCTGCTCGCCCGCTTCCAGGCCTACGCCCCGCCCGAGGTGGTCCGCGTCATCGCGCGCGACACGGCTTGACAGCCCCCGAGAGCCGCCTTATAAAGCCGCCTCTTCGAGAGATGGGCGATTAGCTCAGCGGTAGAGCACACCCTTCACACGGGTGGGGTCGTAGGTTCAATCCCTACATCGCCCACCATCTCTTCGGACCCCCCGCTCCATGGATTCACTGCTCGTCTCGACCGCTGTGGTCGCCGTCGCCGAGATCGGCGACAAGACCCAGCTGCTGGCGCTGTGCCTGGCCGCCCGCTTCCGCAGGCCGGTGCCGGTCATCCTCGGCATCCTGGTGGCGACGGTGGCCAATCATGCCCTGGCGGCCTGGGTGGGCGTGCTGATCGCGCAATGGCTGGGCGGCGAGCTGTTGCGCTGGATCCTGGGCCTGTCGTTCCTGGCCATGGCCGGATGGATGCTTGTCCCCGACAAGGCCGACGAGGATGCCGCCTGCGGCTCGCGCTTCGGGCCGTTCCTGGCGACGCTGGTGGCCTTCTTCCTGGTCGAGATCGGCGACAAGACCCAGGTGGCGACCATCGCCCTGTCGGCCCGCTTCAACGACCTGGTCCTGGTCACCGCCGGCACGACCCTGGGCATGATGCTGGCCAACGTGCCGGCGGTGCTGCTGGGCGAGGTGGCGGCGACCAGAGTGCCGCTGAAGCTGGTGCACGGCGCGGCCGCCCTGATCTTCGCCGTCATGGGCGTCCTCGCCCTGGCCAATGTCGGCGACGCCTTCGCCGTCTTCTGACCGGATGCCGCTCAATCATCCTCGTACCAGCCCTGCTCGGCGCCGCGGTGGCAGGCCGGGCAGTTGGAGCGGGTCACCACCTTGGGGTCCTGCCACACCCGGTCGGGAAAGCGGTGCTCGCGTTCGAACGCCGGGTTGGCGGTGATGCGCTGCGGCGCTCCGGCCGGATCGATTCCGCGCATGTACTTGCGGGCCAGCCCCCGGTTCTGGGCATCGCCGGCATTGGCGGTCAGGGTGGCGCGGATGGCGGCGGCCTTGTCGGCGGGAAGACTGGCATCCTCGCCGAAATGATCGGCCAAGGTGTCCATCATCCGCTGCCACGACCGCGCCGGCAGGAAGGCCGGCTGGAAGGCCATGTGGCATTCCCCGCATTCCTTGAGCACCAGGGCATCTTTGACCGGGGGCACCCGGTCGTCGGCGGCGGCGGCGACGGGAGCGGCCAGCAGCGCCAGGGCGAGAAGCACGCCGCGCATGTCAGCGCCCCGCCATGAAGGTGATGTAGTCGCCCTTTTCGAGGGCGGTGCAGTCGCGTCCCAGCACGTTCTTGCAGTCGCGGCCGAACTGCTTTTCCACCTCGCCCGGATCGGTGAAGCGCTTGGGATTGGCCGACACCGCCACCGGGTCGATGGCGCGCCCGGTCTTGGCGTTGCGGCCGGGATTGCGGGGATCGTCGGTATGGCAGGCGGTGCAGGAGGGGGTGCGCTCGTCGCCCTTGGCCCAGCGGGTACGGAACAGCGTCTCGCCGCGGCCGGCATCGAAGCCGGCGAAGGCGGCGTCGACCTTGCGCGCCCCGGCGGCGTAGTCGGCCAGGATGGCGTCGCGCCGGGCATCGGCGGCGAAGCCCGGCGAGGGCAGCAGGGCAAGCAGGGCGGCGGCGGCCACCGCACGGGCCAGCAGGCGCTTGCCGCCGTAAAGGAAGACGACGAAGGCGACGTGGCCAAAAATCACCCACAGCGACAGCTCCGACACCGCCTCGTGCGGGTCTTCCATCCAGGTGGCGCCGTCGGCGAGGGCACCGGTCACCGCGGCAAGGCCGATGGCGGCAAGCAGCGCGGCGGCGAACCAGGCCAGCAGGGGATGACGCCCCCGGCGCCCGGCCCGCAGGGCGAGCAGGCTGCTCAGGCTGGGCCGCGTCAGGGCCAGCGGGCCGCTCCGTACCGCCAGCCCGGCCAGCAGGCGGGCGGCCACCGCCGCCAGGACCGCGTAGCCGGCGAACAGGTGCATGGCATAGGTGTCGTCGTCGGCGGTCGCGTAGGCGACCAGGAAGGCCCCGGCCATCCAGGCATGCCACAGCTTGAGCAGGCCAGATTGCAGTCTGGGCGACATGGCGGTCTCCTTAATCGTCATCGTGGTCGTCATCGTGGTCGTGGTCGCGGTCGAGACCGACGGCCGAGGCCAGGGCAAGCGGCGCCGAAGGGGTATCCGCGGCCTGGGCATAGAGTGCGGCGGCCGATCCCACCAATGCCGCCGCGAACAGGCCTTGAACGATCATCTTTCCGAGCATAGCGTCCCTCCTTGGGTGCCGATGCCGGATACCCTAACGCCGCCAACCTGAACGTGGGCTGAGCGGCCCGTTCATCTCCGGTTCAGTTTCGGACGCCTACGGTCAGGACATGAAGATCGCCGCAATCCTCCTCGCCGTTCTCGTGCTCGCCTCGCCCGCCCGGGCGGACGGCGACCACGACCGCGCCCGCCGCGCCCTCGAGGAGGGGCGCATCCTGCCGCTGGCTGACATCCTGGCCCGCGCCGGGCAGACCCATCCCGGCCGCCTGATCGAGGCCGAGCTGGAGGACGAGCACGGCGCCCTGGTCTATGAACTCAAGCTGCTCGGCGCCAACGGCCAGGTGGTGAAGCTCTATTACGACGCCGCCACCGGCGAGCTGCTGAAATCCTCCAGCCGGGGCAGACACCGATGAGGGTGCTGATCGTCGAGGATGAACCGGCCCTCGCCTTCCAACTGCAGCGGCTGCTCGAATCGGGCGGCTTCGCCGTCGACGTCGCCTATGACGGCGAGGACGGCTGGCACCTGGGCGACACCGAGCCCTACGACGCCGTCGTCCTCGACCTCGGCCTGCCGAAGCTGGACGGGGTCAGCGTTCTCGGGCGCTGGCGCGAGGCCGGGCATACCATGCCGGTGCTGATCCTGACCGCGCGCAGCCGGTGGTCGGACAAGATGGCCGGTTTCAACGCCGGCGCCGACGACTACCTGACCAAGCCCTTCGAGATGGAGGAGGTGCTCTACCGCCTGCGGGCGCTGATCCGGCGGGCCTCGGGCCATGCCCAGCCCGAGCTGGCCTGCGGCCCGTTGCGCCTGGACACCAATTCCGGCCGGGTCGGCCTGGACGGGGTGCCGGTCCAGCTGACGGCCCAGGAATTCCGCATCCTGGCCTATCTGATGCACCATCCCGGCAAGGTGGTGAGCCGCACCGAACTGATGGAGCACGTCTACGACCGCCTGTTCGACCCCGATTCCAACTCCCTCGAGGTGCTGATCGGCCGGTTGCGGCGCAAGATCGGTCCCGAACGCATCGAGACCATCCGCGGCCAGGGCTACCGCCTGGCCGGTCCGGAGGCAGGGTGATGGCCCGGACCGGCCCGCGATCGCCGTCGCTGTCGTTCCGGCTGGTGGCCGGTGCCATGGTCTGGCTGGCGGTGATGCTGGCGGTCGGCGGCTTCGGCCTGGCCTTCGCCTTCCGCCAGACGGTGGAGCGCGAGTTCAGCCAGCGCCTCGACGCCATGCTGCTCGGCCTGATGGCGGTGATCGAGGCATCGCCGGAAGGGACAATAGGGCTGGTCCGCCCGCACGGCGATCCCCGCTTCGGCCAGGTCTATTCCGGCTGGTACTGGCAGGTCGTCCCGCCCGGCCAGGAGCCCTTGCGCTCGCGGTCGCTGTGGGATGCCGTCATCCCCGGCAGCGACAGCGGCAACGGCCTGCATATCCGCCAGGCGCCCGGCCCGGCCGGCGAAGCCTTGCTGGTGGCCGAGCGCGACTTCGAGCTGCCCGGCATCGACGGCCGCATCCATGCCCTGGTCGCCGGCGACCTGGGCGAGGTGAACGACGGCGTGCGCCACTTCAACCTGCTGCTGGCGTCGTCGCTGGGGCTGCTGGGCCTGGGACTGGCGATGGCGGTGCTGATCCAGGTGCGCTTCGGCCTCAAGCCGCTGCGCCGCATGGCGCAGGATCTGGGATCGGTGCGCGATGGCGCCCGCGCGCGGCTGGACGGGCGCTACCCGCGCGAGGTGATGCCGTTGGCCGAGGCCATGAATGCCGTTCTCGAATCCGACGCCGTCCTCATCGAACGGGCGCGCACCCATGTCGGCAACCTGGCGCACGGTCTGAAGACGCCGCTGGCGATCCTGGCGGCCGAGGCCGAGGGAGCGGCCGACCGCAAGGTGCTGAAGGCCCAGGTGCGCACCATGCGCCGCCTCATCGACCACCACCTGGGCCGCGCCGCAGCGGTGGCCGGGGCGGGGCGCGTGCTGGGAATGGCGGTTCCCCTGCGCGCGGTGGTCGCAGGCCTGGCCGCCGCCCTCGGCCGCATCTTCGCCGAGCGCGACCTGGCCTTCGACATCGACATTCCCGAGGACCTGGCCTTTCGCGGCCAGCGCGAGGACCTTGAGGAGATCCTCGGGAACCTGATGGAGAATGCCGCCAAATGGGCGGCCCGGCGGGTGCGCGTGAGCGGACGGGCGGGCGATGGCGGCCTGCTGCTGACCGTCGAGGACGACGGCCCCGGCCTGTCCCCGGAGCAGGCCGAGGAAGCGTCGCGGCGCGGCCGCCGCCTGGACGAGATGGCGCCGGGCTGGGGCCTGGGCCTGGCCATCGTCGCCGATCTGGTCGATCTCAACGGCGGCAGCCTCGCCTTTTCCCGCTCCGAGCTGGGCGGTCTCGCGGTCCGGGTCGGCCTTTGACGCGCGGGCTCTATGCCGTCCAGCTGTTGTCGGGCCGCCAGGCGGCGCGCCAGGCGAGGAAATCGTTGGCCGGCATGGGCGGGGCGATGCGGTAGCCCTGGCCCAGCTGGCAGCCCAGCCGCAGCAGGATCTCGCCGTGCTCGGCCTTCTCGATGCCTTCGGCCAGGACCTCGCGGCCGAAGCCGTTGGCCAGCACGATGACGCCCTGGACGATGGTCAGATCCTCGGCGTCGTCGGTCAGGTTCCACACGAACGAGCGGTCGATCTTGAGGGTGTCGATGGGCAGGTGGCGCAGATAGGTCAGCGACGAATAGCCGGTGCCGAAATCGTCCAGCGCCGACGACACCCCCATGGCACGGCAGGCCTGCAGGACGTCGCGGGCGCGCTCGACGTCCTCGAGGGCCGCCGTCTCGACCACCTCGGTCAGCAGCATGTCGCCGGCATGGTGGCCCTGGGCGTCGTTGATCGGCTTGAAGCCGTCGAGGTCGATATAGGCCACCGCCAGCATGCGGCCGCTGCGGCGCGCCTTGGCCAGGGACTGGCGCATGCGGTCGCCCAGCAGCGAGCGGTTGGGCAGGCCGGTCAGGGCGTCGTGGTACGCCATGTGGTGCAGCGCCTCCTCATGGCGCTTCATGTCGGCGATGTCGGTGTAGATGGCGACGTAGTTGGAGATGCGGCCATCGGCATTGCGGACCGCCGAGATGCTGAGCCAGAACGGCCCCACCGAGCCGTCGCGCCGCATGTTCCAGATCTCGCCCGCCCAGTGTCCCTCGCCGGTCAGGCTGTGCCACATCTGGCGGTAATAGGCGGGGTCGTGGCGCCCCGATTTCATGAAGCCGACCGAGGCGCCGACGGCCTCGTCGGCCTCGAAGCCGGTGATGGCCGTGAAGGCGGGATTGACGCTGAGCACCACGCCGTCGCCATCGGTGATCATCAGCCCTTCGCGGGCATGCTCGAAGATGGCGCCGTTCAGCCGCGACGCCGCCTCCGCCGCCTTGGCCAGGGTAAGGTCGCGCACGCTGACGACCACATAGGCCTCGTCGTCGAACCACAGCGGGGCCAGGTTGACCTCGGCCGGGAATTCCCGGCCGTCGCGGCGCAGCCCCCTCACCTCGGAGGGGATGCGCAGGCCGGATGCGGCGGGGCCGGCGGTGAAGCGGGCGACCCGCTCGTGATGGTGCCGGCGCGCATCCTGGGGAACCAGGGCATCCAGGTCACGCCCGACCAGGCCGTCGGCGGCATATCCGAACACCTGGCAGGCATGCTGGTTGGCGCGCACCACGCGGCCGCCGCGGTCGATCACCAGCATCGCCTCCGGTGCGATTTCCAGGATCAGGTCGGCCAGCGCCTCGCGCTGGCGCGCGGTCTCCTCGGCGGTCCGGCGGGCAAGGTCGAGGCGGCTGCGTTCCATGGAATAGAGCAGCGTCCGGCGGATGGTCTGGCCGTCGCTCTTGACCTTGACCAGATAGTCCTCGCAGCCCGACTGCAGCGCCATCAGGCTGGTCCGCTCGTCGTCGGTGTTGGTCAGGATGACGATCGGCGCGGCGTTGCACAGCCCGCGCACCGCCTCGATGAGTTCGGGGCCGGCGGCGTCGTCGAGATTGAGGTCGAGCAGGATGGCATCGACGGAAATGACGGCCAGCATCTCCCGGCACGCCGCCAGGCTGTGAACCCAATGGCACGTCAGCTCGGGAAACTTCGACAGGCGGCCAAGGATGATGGTGCCGTCGATGTCGCTGTCTTCGACCAGCAGAATGATCTTCTGGCTTTCCGTCATCGGTGCTCCTGTCCGCCCTCGCGGCCATAGATAGCATACCTTCGATTTAATCCGAAAGATGACGTTGGCCCGGAATCCGCATGGCCGGTCCGCGCCCATGCAGGGCGCCGCTTGGCTGGCCTGCGGCGACAATGCTTCTCTGGGCGCGCGCGATGGAGTACGCTGGCCTCCTATCCGAACGGCGTAGGAGTCGGCGGTGACGTTTCGTCTTGTGGTTGTTGCATTCCTGATGCTGCTTGCGCCCCCCGCACCGGCCCAGAATGCGGCGGTGCCGGTGCCGGTCGAGCTTCCCCGCCTGCAGGCGGGCGAGCCGGTCCTCAAGGTCGGCGCCACTGGCGCCCGGACCGTATTCAGTCCGGCCGATCTCGAAGCGCTGCCGCTCCACCGCGTCACCACCTCGACGTTCTGGCCGGCCGACGACGGCACCTACGAGGGCCCGCTGCTGGCCGACGTGCTGAAGCGGGCGGGCCTGGGCGACGCCGCCGCGGTGAAGGCGACCGCCCGCGACGGCTTCTCGCAGGTCATCCCCGGCCGCGACTGGACCAGATGGCCGATCCTGGTGGCCACCCGCCGCGATGGCAAGCCCATGGCGGTCCGCGACAAGGGGCCGTTGCGCATCATCTATCCGCGCGACATGGACAAGGAACTGCACGACACGATCTACCGCCTGCGCTGGGTGTGGCTGCTGGAAAGCCTCGAGCCGGCGAGTCCCTGACCGGATGCACGCAGGGTCCAAGCTCAGCCGATTCCATCTGGTCGCCGTCCTGGTGGCGGCGGTGACGCTGTTCGGCAGCCTGCACGTGCTGTCCACCGTCGCCCGGGTCGAAGAGGCGCTTCCCGTTCAGTCGCTGCACCGCGAGCGCGACTTCTCGGCGCTGCTGTACGACGTCGCCGACCTGGAGTGGGCGCTGCGCCTGGCGGTCGCCGACCCGCGGCCGGAAAGCGTGGAGCGCCTGGGCTTCCATCTCGACCTGGCGGCTTTGCGCCAGCGCGACAACCGTAGCCTCTACGGCCTGCCGGTGGGCGCCCTGCTCGAACGCGAACTGGCCGCCCTCGACACCCTCCTGGGCGGGGAAATCACGCCCGACGCGCTGCGGCAGCGGTTGGAGGCGATTGCCGCCGTCCGGGCCGACATCAAACAGCTGACCGACGCCAATTTCCAGGATTCCATGGAGCAGGCCTCGGTTCAGCGCGCCTACCTCTCCGGTCACCGCCAAGGCATGCTGATCATGCTGGCCCTGTTCGGCATCTTCGGGATGGCGTTGGCCATCATGCTGCTGCGCCAGAGCCGGAACATCAATTTGCTGCGCGCCCGCGACGCCGACCTGCGCAAGGCGGCGGCGGCGGTGGAGGCCGACAACCGCCTGCGCAAGGCCATCGATGCGCTGCAGGCCGGGTTCATTTCCAGCGCCGACCCGCAGGAACGCTACGGCATGGTCCTGCGTCAGGCCGTCGAGCTGACCGGGTCCGACTCCGGCTTCGTCGCCAGGGTTTCGGCGACGGAAGGCCGGCACGGTCTGTGCGCCGCGGCGCGGCGCACCGGCGGCGGCATCCAGGCGATCGAGACCGCCGCCCTCGCCGACCACCACCTGCCGGCCTTGGCCACGGCGGTGGCCGCCGTGCTGGCCGCCAGCGGGCCGGTGATCGACAACGCCCCCGGCGGCGGCGCCGGGTCGGCCCTGGCGGTGCCCATCGTCGGCGACGGCCGCACCCTGGCGGTGTTGGCCCTGCTCGACCGGCCCGGCGGCTATGGCGCGGCGGTGGCCGAATACCTCGGCCCGCTGGTGGGCGCCTGCGGCAACGTGCTCGAGGCGGAAATGGCGCGCATGGCCGAACGCCAGCTGCTCGACCGCCTCGCCCTGCAATCCGAGGAACTCGCGCGCTCCAACACCGATCTCGAGCAGTTCGCCTACGTGGTGTCCCACGATCTGCGCCAGCCGCTGCGGATGGTGCGCGCCTATACCCAGCTGCTGGAACGCAAGCTGGCCGCCGCCCTGGACGACGAGACCCGCGAGATGATGGGCTTCGTCACCGAGGGCGCCGCCCGCATGGACGGCATGCTGGTCTCGCTCTTGGAATATTCCCGGGTCGGGCGGATGGGCGAGCCGATGGCGCCGCTTCCCAGCCGCGAGGTGGTGGACGAGGCGCTGCTGTTCCTGGGGCCGGCCATCGCCGAGGCCGGCGCCCGCGTCACCCTGGCCGGCGAATGGCCGGAGGTGACGGCAAGCCGCGACGAACTGACCCGCCTGTTCCAGAACCTGATCGGCAACGCGGTGAAGTTCCGCACCGGCGAACGCCCGCCCGAGATCGCGCTGGAGTGCCGCGCCGATGCCGATTGCTGGGTGTTCGCGGTCTCGGACAACGGCATCGGCATCCCGGCGGACCAGCTCGACCGCCTGTTCAAGGTGTTCCAGCGCCTCCACACCCCGGGCAGCTTCGAAGGCACCGGCATCGGCCTAGCCATCTGCCGGCGCATCGTCGAACGCCATGGCGGCCGCATCTGGGTCGAATCGGGCGCAGAAGGCCAGGGCTCGCGCTTCTGCTTCACCCTGCCGCGGTAGCCGCCCCGTCCTCCGGCTTGGCCGGGGAAGCGGTCACTGCCGCGTCACCATGGGATGGGCGACGTCGCCCATCACGCCGGCGCCGTTGACCAGCGAGAAGCCGGCATCGACCAGCCGTTCGATCATGGCGCGGCGGCGCACGCTCCAGACGTAGCACGGCACCCGGGCCCGCCGGGCGGCGTCGCGGAAACGTTCCAGGCGGGCGAACAACTCGTCGTCGCCGACCCGGTCCTCCTCGGGCAGTTCGGCCAGATCGACGCCCACCGCACGCGCCCCGCGCATGGCGCCGATCATCTCGGGCACCGACAGCGGCAGGCGCACCATGACGTCGCAGCCCAGCCCCTCCAGCGGATTGCACAGGCTGTGCAGGATGCCCGGCGAGATGTCGGGGTTGAGGCCGAACACCTCGATCTTGAGGAAACGCCGGCGTGCCGTCGCCGGACATTCCTCGAACGGGATACGGATGCAGTCGCGCCAGCGCGGCGCCAGCGAGGTCCAGTGCACCGGCACGGTCAGGCCGATGCGGCGGCTGCCGACGAAGATGCCGGTCAGCTCGCGCGCCGCCTGGGTGGCGACGAAGCGGTCGAGGGTCAGCGCCTCGACCGGCGACGCGTCGGCATAGGCGTTGACCCCCTCCAGCGCCTCGCCGCCCTCCTCGTCCAGGCGGATGACGCGGGCGTGGAAGGCACCGATGCTGCTGCTGCTGGTCACCCAGGTCGGAGTCCACACCAGGGTCAGGCTGGTCTCGGGCGCCAGATGGGCGCCGCCGACCTCGGCCGCCAGCGCCCGCTGGGTCAGCTCGGCGTCGATCCACTCGGCCTCGGCCGGCATGGTCTCGGCGGCCGGGCGGGGGCGCGGCTCGGCGTGCATCACCGTCCACACCGGCTCGTCGCCCCCGTGGCGGGGGCCGCCGGAAATCGAGTAGGGCGCGGCGGCCGGGGCGGCCTCGGGCTCGCCCAGCAGCTTGGCCAGAGTCACCCGGTGGATGTCCTGGGCGGCGGCGGGTTCGGTCGGCGGCGGCGCCGCGGCGGGGGCGGCGGCGGCCACCGCGGTGCGGATGGCGCGCCGGTTGCCCAGCACCTCGCTCAGCGCCACGTTGGCCACCACCACCTGCGGCCGCCGGCCGGCCAGGACGGAATTGCCGAACAGATGCGAGGCGATGTCGCGGGTGATGGTGGTGACCCGGGTGCGCGCCACCTTGCGGTCGGCCCGCGGCAGCACCACGCACGCGGTCTCGGCGTCCAGGCGGGTGTAGAAATCGGTTTCGGGATCGATGTGGCGGCGGATGATCTGGTCGACGGCGACCTCGACCAGGCCGCCCAGGCGGTTCCACTTCTCGGCGCCGGCCGCCTTGCGGAAATCCGAGAGCGAGAAGATGTGCAGCCGCTCCTTCGCCTCGCGCCGGCCCAGGCCGGCCACCACTTCCATGAACTGCAACGGATCGAGATAGCCGGCGCGGCGCAGGCGCCTGCGGTCGGCCCGTTCCGCCCGGCGCGACCGCAGCGGCACCGGAACGATGTCGTCGTCGTCGTTCCGGAACATGTCGGCCACGGGCGCCAGCATCCGCGCGACGCCCTGCCGTGCCCTGTGCCACAATCCACCGAGCGCCATGGCCCCACCAACCATACTTTGGTTCTAAAAACCTAATACCAAATCGCCAGCCGCGCAATAAACATGGAGTGCACATGGCGCATATTGAAGCCCTGCAATCCGGATCGGCTTGAGCCCTGCCGGGCATGGCCCTATCCTGGAGGTGGATGCGGCCAGCAGGAGTTTTCCCATGGCTTCCTCGGCTCCCAACCCGCCCGCATGGCATGCCCTGTCCACCGACGAGGTCCACACCCGCCTGGACAGCGGCCATGCCGGCCTGACCGGCGCGGAAGCGCGCAGGCGGCTCGAGCGCGACGGCCCCAACCGCCTGCCGGCGGCACGCCGGCGCGGGCCGCTGGTCATGCTGCTGGCCCAGTTCAACAACGTGCTGATCCACGTCCTGCTGGCCGCCGGCGCGGTCACCGCCATGCTCGGGCATTGGGTGGATGCCGGGGTGATCTTCGGCGTGGTGATCATCAACGCCGTCATCGGCTTCATCCAGGAAGGCAAGGCCGAGCGGGCCATGGAGGCCATCCGCGGCATGCTGACCCCGACCGCGGTGGTGCTGCGCGACGAGCACAAGCTCGAGGTCCCGGCCGAGGAGCTGGTGGTCGGCGACGTGGTCCTGCTGCAGGGCGGCGACAAGGTCCCGGCCGATCTGCGGCTGCTGCACGCCAAGGGCCTGCGCATCCTGGAGGCGGTGCTGACCGGCGAATCGCTGCCCGCCGACAAGTCCGCCCACCCGGTCGCCGCCGAGGCGCCGCTGGGCGACCGCCAGTCCATGGCCTATTCCGGCTGTCTGGTCGCCGCCGGCCACGGTGCCGGCATGGTGGTCGCCACCGGCGCGGCCACCGAGATCGGGCGCATCAGCGCGCTGCTGACCGAGGTGGCGACCCTGACCACGCCGCTGCTGCGCCAGATGGCGCAGTTCGGCCGCCAGCTCACCGCGGCGATCCTGGTGGTGGCGGCCTTCACCTTCGCCTTCGGCCGCTGGGTGCACGGCTTCGCCCTCGACGAGATGTTCCTGGCCGCGGTCGGGCTGGCGGTGGCGGCCATCCCCGAGGGCCTGCCGGCGATCATGACCATCACCATGGCCATCGGGGTGCAGCGCATGGCCCGGCGCAACGCCATCATCCGGCGGCTGCCGGCGGTGGAGACCCTGGGCTCGGTGGGGATCATCTGCACCGACAAGACCGGGACGCTGACCCTCAACGAGATGACCGTGCGCTCGGTCGAGACCGCCGCCGCCGTCTACGCCGTCGAAGGCGAGGGCTACGCGCCCCTCGGCCGCCTGCTGCGGGACGGCGCCGCGGTGGCGCCCGCGGATTGCCCGGACGCCGTCGAACTGTCCCGCGCCGCCGCCCTGTGCTCGGATGCCGACCTGGCCGAGCGGGACGGCGCCTGGACGGTGGCCGGCGACCCCATGGAGGGAGCGCTGCTGGCGCTGGCCGGCAAGCTGGACGTGGATTGGGGCCTCGAAGCCAAGCGCATGCCGCGCCTCGACCTGATTCCCTTCGAGGCCGAGAACCGCCTGATGGCCACCCTCAACCACGACCATCACGGCCATGCCTTCGCCGTCGCCAAGGGGGCGCCCGAGCGCATCCTCGCCTTGTGCAACCGTCAGCGCCGCGACGGCGCCGACGAGGTCCTGGACCTGCCGCGCTGGCACGCCGCCACCGAGGCCATGGCCGCCCGCGGCGAGCGCGTCCTGGCCATCGCCCTGGCCGCCATGCCGGCCGACCAACGGGTGCTGGCGCTGGAGGATCTGGAGGGCGGCTTCACCCTGCTCGGCATGGTCGGGTTGATCGACCCGCCGCGCCCCGAGGCCGTCGCCGCCGTGCACCGCTGCCGCGCCGCCGGCATCGCCGTCAAGATGATCACCGGCGACCACGCCGTCACCGCCGCCGCCATCGCCGGGCAGCTGGGCCTGGACAGCGGCAAGGTCGCAACCGGCGCCGATCTCGACGGCCTCGACGAGGCCGCCCTGCACGAGGTCACCGAGACCACCGCGGTGTTCGCCCGCACCTCGCCCGAGCACAAGCTGCGCCTGGTGATGTCGCTGCAGCAGGCCGGCCAGGTGGTGGCCATGACCGGCGACGGCGTCAACGACGCACCGGCGCTGAAACGCGCCGATGTGGGCGTCGCCATGGGGGCGCGCGGCACCGAGGCGGCCAAGGAGGCGGCCGAGGTGGTGCTGGCCGACGACAATTTCGCCTCCATCGCCCATGCCGTCGAGCAGGGGCGCATCGTCTACGACAATCTCAGGAAGGCCATCCTGTTCATCCTGCCCACCAACGGCGGCGAGGCGCTGGTGATGGTGGCCGCCGTGGTGCTGGGCCTGACCCTGCCCATCACCGCCAAGCAGATCCTGTGGATCAACATGATCACCGCGGTGACCCTGGCCCTGGCCCTGTCCTTCGAGGCGGCCGAGCGCGACGTCATGCGCCGCCCGCCCCGGCGCAGCGACGAGCCGCTGCTGTCGGGCTTCCTGGCCTGGCGGGTGACGCTGGTGTCGGTGCTGCTGCTGGCGGCGGTGCTGGCGACCTATCTGTGGGAGGTCCGGGCCGGCGCCCCCATCGAGGTGGCCCGCACGGTGGCGGTGAACACCATGGTGCTGGGCGAGGTGGTCTACCTGCTCAGCGTCCGCCGGTTCCTCTCGCCGGCGCTGTCGCGCGACGCCGTGACGGGCAGCCGCCCGGCACTGGTCTCCATCGCGATGGTGGTGGCATGGCAGCTGTTGTTCACCTACGCCCCGCCCATGCAGGCGCTGTTCGACAGCGCCCCCCTGGGCCTGGACGCCTGGGGCCGCATCGCCCTGGCGGGGCTGGCGGTCTTCCTGGCGATCGAGGCGGAGAAGCTGGTGCTGCGGCGGCGCGCTATTTCCTGAAAACCGAATCCGCGCCGGCGCGGGCGCTGCGCTTGGCGGCGATGGCGGCGCGGACGCGGGTGATTTCGGCCTCGAGGTCGGCGATATAGGCTTCCAGCTCCTCGATGCCCATGGTGTCCAGCACCCTGGGCGCCGGCTTCTTCGTCTTGGGGTCGAGGTCGTCCCAATCCATCGCCGCCTCCGTCCTTGCCATATGGGGACGAACGTACCAGATTGGCGCCGCCGCGGACAGGAGAAGGGGAACAAGCCCATGCTGCCGGACACCATGATCTGCATCGAGATTTCCGCCCCGGGCGGCCCTGATGTGCTGAAGCCGGCGACCCGGCCGGTCCCCGCCCCGGCCCCCGGCCAGGTGGTGATCCGGGTGGCGGCGGCGGGCATCAACCGCCCCGACGTGCTGCAGCGCCAGGGCGCCTATCCGGCGCCGCCCGGCGCCTCGGACCTGCCCGGGCTGGAGGTGGCCGGCCATGTCGCCGCGCTTGGGGAGGGAGTCGACTCTTTGGCGGTGGGGGACCCCGTCTGCGCCCTGGTGGCCGGCGGCGGCTATGCCCATTTCGTGGCGGCCGATGCCCGCCACTGCCTGCCGGTTCCCGCCGGCCTCGACATGGTGCAGGCGGCGGCGCTGCCGGAAACCTTCTTCACCGTCTGGCACAACGTGTTCGAGCGCGGCCGGCTGCAGGCGGGCGAGCGGTTCCTGGTGCATGGCGGCGCCTCGGGCATCGGCACCACCGCCATCCAGCTGGCCAAGGCCCTGGGCGCCACCGTCTTCGCCACCGCCAACGGCCCGGCCAAGGGCGAGGCCTGCCGGGGCCTGGGGGCGGACCGCGCCATCGACTACGCCGCCGAGGATTTCGTCGAGGTGGTCAAGGCCGCCACCGGCGGCAAGGGCGTCGACGTCATCCTCGACATGGTCGGCGGCGATTACATCGCCCGCAACCTCAAGGCCCTGGCCGCCGACGGGCGGCTGGTCAACATCGCCTTCCAGAAGGGCTCGACCGCCGAGCTGAACCTGATGGCGATGATGCTGAAGCGCCTGACCCTCACCGGTTCCACCCTGCGGCCGCAATCGGACGAGGCCAAGGCGCGGATGGCCAAGGCGCTGCGCGCACAGGTATGGCCGCTGATCGAGGCCGGCACCGTGCGCCCGGTGATCCACGCCACGTTTCCCCTGGAACGGGCGGCCGAGGCGCATGCGCTGATGGAGAGTAATACCCATATCGGCAAGATCGTCCTCACCGTTTGACCGGGGCGGGGTCGTCCCATATAACTAGCCGCGCATTTCAGATGACGTCCCGGGCCGCCCCTAGGGTTGCGGCCCGCGCGGACCCCACAAGGAGGTTTCATGGCACTGCCGCTCATGCCCAAGGCGACGGCCGTTTGGCTGGTCGAGAACACTGCCCTCAGCTTCGAGCAGATCGCCGATTTCTGCGGCCTGCACTCGCTGGAGGTGCAGGCGATCGCCGATGGCGAGGTGGCGACCGGCATCGTCGGCCTCGATCCGGTCGGCAACGGCCAGCTGACCCGTGACGAGATCGATCGCTGCGAGGCCGATCCCGACGGCCGCCTGAAGATCATCGCCACCGATTACCCGCAGCCCCGCTCCAAGCCCAAGGGCGCCCGCTACACCCCGGTGTCCAAGCGCCAGGACCGCCCCGACGCCATCGCCTGGCTGCTCAAGCACCACCCCGAACTGACCGACGCCCAGCTGTGCAAGCTGATCGGCACCACCAAGCCGACCATCCAGTCGGTGCGCGACAAGACCCACTGGAACGCCGCCAACATCAAGCCGCGCAACCCGGTCACCCTGGGCCTGTGCAGCGAGGCCGACCTGGAAAAGGCGGTGGCCCTGGCCCACCCCCGCGTCGGCGCGACGGCGCCCCAGTACCACGACGACGGCGACCACGCCGAATAGAGCCCTCGGGTCCCATATCCCGACCATGACGCCCGCCGGCAACGGCGGGCGTTTGCGTTTTGCCCCCCGCCCCGCTTTCGCCATAATCGCGCCCCGCTTCCGCCTCCATTCCGGCTTATCTTCGCGAGCGTGGGCCGATGCGGCCCCGGTCCAGTGGAGGTAAAGATGAGGAAGGTTGCGATCGCCGCGGTTCTGGCCCTTTCGCTTTCGGCCTGTGCCCAGCCCGGCTACAACAGCGGCGGCGGCGGTGGCGGCGGGATGATCTCGAAGCAGACCGGCGGTGCGGTGCTGGGCGGCGTCGGCGGTGCCCTGGCCGGCTCGCAGTTCGGCAAGGGCAAGGGGCAGCTGGCAATGACCGCCGTGGGCACCCTGCTGGGCGCCTTCATCGGCTCCGAGGTGGGCTCGTCGCTGGACCGCGCCGACCAGGCCTATGCCAGCCGCGCCGGCGGCCAGGCCTTCGAATCGGCCCGCTCCGGCCAGTCCATCGCGTGGAACAACCCCGACAGCGGCCATTACGGCACCATCACCCCGACCCGCACCTTCGAGGCGGCGCCCGGCCAGTACTGCCGCGAATATCAGCAGACGGTCTCGGTGGGCGGGCGCGAGCAGCAATCCTACGGCACCGCCTGCCGCCAGCCCGACGGCTCGTGGAAGGTGATGAATTAGGGTCCGTACTCGATTAGAGCCGGATGCTATCAGGTTGAATCGCGAGGCGATCCAACCTGATAGCTGAATCCGCCTCTAAATCAATAAATTAGAGTGCGATTCAGACATTAGGTCGGCGCACCCCGTGCGCCGACCTAATGTCATCGCGCTCTAGGGTCCGTACTCAATTAGGGTGTGGCCTGCGCCGAGACGAATTTGCCCGCCTGGCAGGAAGGACGCGCAGCGCGATGTGGACCATCGCGCAAGCGGCCTGACGCACCGGGAGGGCAAATTCGTCCGGCCCGGAGGGTTGGCGTTCCAAGGGCGCCCTGGTACGTTGCCGCCGCTAGGCGATGCGTCCAGCATCGCCGTCGCGCCGGCGCCTGCCATTGCGCCCTTGGAACGCCAACGCAGGCCACACCCTAATTGAGTACGGACCCTAATTGAGTACGGACCCTAGACCGCCAGCTTTTCCATGTGGTTGAACACGATGGTGCTGTGGTCCTCGAACTCGATGCGGCCCGAGGCGTCGCCGTTGAACACCAGGTCGCCGTTCTGGTCGATCTCGGCCGTGCCCGAGCCTTGGTCCAGGTGAACGATGAAGTCCTTGTCCGTCGCCGAGATGCCGGTGATCACGGTGGGATCGTTCTGATCCACCTGCAGCAGCCAGTCGCCGGCGCTGCCGTCGGCGTGCTGCACCACCAGCATGTCCAGCCCGTTGGTGCCGTTGAAGGTGGTGCCGCCCGATTCGGGGCTGACGTACAGGGAATCGCCGTTGACCACGGTTCCCGACGAGGTCCAGCGGATGTCGCCCAGGGCGTCGCCCTGCAGGGTCACCGGGTCGGTGGCTCCGGTGGCGCCGATGGAGGCGCTGGTCTGCACCGTGTCCTGCGCCCCCGCTTCGTCGAACACCGTCACGTTGAACGTGCGGTTGCCGGGATCGATGGCGCCGGTATCGTTGGTCAGCACCACCTTGGAGGCGATGGCGCCGTACTCGGCATAGGTCCCGCTGCCCGAGAACACCAATGCATGGTTGCCGGTGTCGTAGGAGACGGTGATGCCGGTCCCTTCGACCACCAGCGAGCCGGATTCGTCGAAGCCCAGGGCCAGGCCCGACACGCCCAGGCTGTCGCCCATCTCGTGGCCGCCGGCAAAGCCGATGGTCATGCCCGACAGGGCGGTGCCATCGACGTCGGCGACCTGGATGGTGTCCGGCCCGGGCAGGACGTGGATCGGCTCCGACACCGAGGTGCCGTTGACGCCCTGGCTGACCGTGAACAGGGACACGTCGGGGGCATCGTTGACCGGGTCCACATGCACCGTCAGCTGGGCGGATGCCGATTGCTCGGTGGCCCCTTCCGCCGCCGTGGCGGTGACGGTCAGCACCGCGTCGCCGTACCAGTTGGCCGGCGGCACCATCTTCAGTCCGGAAATGTCGGCGGCGTCGATGATCCACTTGCCGCCTGAGGATTCCACCACCTGGGTGCCGTCGACAGCCAGGAACTTGGTGCCCGCCGGCGCGCCGGTGATGGTCACCGACAGCGTCTCCGAGCCGTCGGTGTCGGTCAGAGCGGCCGAGAACGAGACCGCGAAGGCGGTATCCTCGCTGCCCGAGGCCTGGTTGTCGGCAGCGCCGGGGGTGAGGTCGGTCACGGTGAGGGTCGGCATGTCGGCGTCGCCCGCCAGGGTGACGGAGAACGCCTTGGTCACGCTGTTGGCGGTCGAGCCGTCATCCACCGAGGTGGCGAAGACCGACATGGCCCAGCTGCCCGAGGCGTTGAGCGGCCCCTTGAAGTGCAGGCTGCCCATATCGGCGGACTCGATCTTCCACACGCCGGCCGACAGTTCGGTGCCGACCGCGTGGCCGGCCCCATCGGTGAAGACGGCTCCGGCGGGAACCCCCGAGATGGTGACCGACAGGCCTTCCGACAGGTCGATCAGCTGGGCGTTGAGGTTCAGCGCCAGTTCGACGTCCTCGGTCCCCGACACCGCCTGCGGATCGATGGTCGGCTGGTCGGCGACGCCGTTCACGGTGACGGTGAAGGTGCCGCTGGCCGAGGCGATCTCGTTCTTCACCCCGTTCTCCGAGGTGTAGGCGGTGGCCGACAGCGTCCAGTCGGTGCTGTCGTCCTGCATGGGCAGGAAGCTGACCCCCGTCAGCTTGGCCACCCAGCCATGGGTGGGATCGTTGACGACGCTGACATTGGCCCCCTTGACCGTCCAGGTGCCGTCGTTGTTGTTGAAGGCGCCCTGGATCAGCGCCCCGGCCGGGACGTTGCCGATGACCACGGAAATGCCTTCCGAGCCGTAGGCGTTGGCCCCCACCAGGTCCTTGCCGTCCAGCATCACGTCCAGCGCGATGGCGGTGTCCTCGTTGCCGCTGACATTCTCGGCATACACCGTCGGCACGTCGGCATCGGCCACCACCGTGAAGCTGAGGCTGCCGGCGGCGCTGACCGCCGTCGCCCCCTGATCGGTGACGTCGATGGAGAAGCTCAGGGACACGGTGCCGGAATACTGCGCCGGCGGACGGAAATACAGCCCGGTCAGGGTGCTGCTGCCGTTGGCGGCGAACTCGGCGACGTTGACCTGATAGGTGTTGGCGGCGACCGGGGTGAGCGGCGTGCCGTTTTCGTCCACCAGCTGCCCCGCCCCGCCGGTCAGGCGGATGGTGAGCACGCCGTCGACCAGGGATTCGGAATGATCCGCATCCAGTTCCGACAGCGAGATGGTCAGCGGGACGTCGCCCATGTCCTCGACCACCGCCGCGCCGCCATTGGCCGCCAGCGAGAACGAGGCGCCGTCGGTGACCGGGCTGACCGTCACCGGCACGGACGCGGCCTCGGTGACGGCATAAAGGCCGTCCTTGACCGCCACCGCCCGCAGGCTGATGGACATGGTGCCCGAGAAGTCGTCGGGCGGGGTGATGGACAGCGACGAGGCGGCGCTGGCCGGCACCACCCAGTCGCCGGTCAGGAAGTTGTAGTAGCCGCCCGAAACCGAGGCGCCGGCCGGCACGTCGGTCACCACCAGGCCGCTGATGGTCTCGGTGGCCGGGTTGTCGGCGGTCACCGTCAGGCCGCCCAGGTTGAAGGCGATGTCCTCGGGCGTCGCCAGGGTGCCGGTGATGTCCGGCGCCCCGATGGTGGCCGGCGGCGTGGTCGGCCACGGCCCGCTGCCGGGATGGCCGCCATCGGCCGCCACCGTCAGGGTCACCGCGACGGGGCCGAAGCGGTCGGTATCGACATGGCCCTCGGCATCGGTGTCCTTGACCACGGCGTAGAAGTTCAGCGTCGCGGAGCCGGTGTAGTCGGTGGTGAAGGTCGGCGGGAAGGTGCCGCCGCCGGCCGGCAGGATCCAGGTCCCCTCGCCGGCATTGATGCCCCAGGACAGCTCCATGCCCTGCGGCACGCCGGTGACCATGAAGTAGCTGGCCGCCTCGGACAGGTCGGCGTCGTTGAGCCCGAAGGTCAGGTTGGCGCCGGTGTCGGAGGCGAGATCGATGACTTCGCCGGGATAGGCGCTGATGGTGCTGTCGTCCACGGTGAAGGTGGGCGTATCCACGTCCGGCGCGATCGCCACCTTGCCGTTGACCACCTTGACCGCGGTGGAATCATCCACGTCGGTGGCGGTGACGGTCAGCTTGATGGGAATGTCGTTGGACCAGTCCGCCGGCACGCCGTAAAGCCGCAGCGCGCCCAGGGTGCCGCTGTCGAGGCTGAGGCCGTTGGCGGTGTTGTCGGTGAAGTTGCCGGCCAGCGGCAGCTGGTCGCCGGTGGGCGATTCCGACAGCGAAATGACGATGTGGCCGTTCACCGGCGTATAGGTCTGGCCGCCGAAGGTCAGCGACACGTCGCCCGCATCGATGCCGCCCAGCAGGCTGGTGTCGAGGTCGATGACCAGGGCGCTGATGCGCTCGACCCCGCCGGTCTTGTCGGCGACGCCGGCCGAGACGTTGATGAGAATGCCGTTGTCGGTTGCGCCGGACAGCCAGCCGTCCTCGGTCACCGAGGCGCCGATGGAGCCCGACGGCGTGTCGGCGTCGGCATCCACCACCACCCGCAGGGTGCGCTCCTGGCCCAGGGAATGGCCGTCATCCTCGGTGGTGATCAGGTCGAGCTTGACGTCGAAGGTCCCGGCATAGTCGTCCGGCGCGCGGAAGCGCACGTCGCCGAGATGGGCCGGATCGACCGACCACTTGTCGCCGCCGATGTACTTCAGATATGAGTCGCCACCATTGGCCATCTCGATGGAGACGTCGGCGGGCACGTTCTTGATGACGATGGACAGCGTCTCGGAATTGTCGATGTCCAGCGTGCCATAGGACCCGAAGCCGGGATCGATGAGGGCACCCGAGGAAGTGCCGGTGGCGTCGCCATCGGCCTCGGTGACCTTGTCCTCGATGCCCACCGCCTTCAGGATCTGGCGGCCGTTGGCATCCAGCACGGCATTGCCCTGGGCGTCGGTCAGCAGGTGCTCGGCCGGGATTTCCGGGCCGTCCGAGATGCCCTTGACGATGACCTTGAGCACCTGGGTGTTCTCGGCGATGTCGAGGTTGGAGCCTTCCGTCGAGCGGGCGGTGACGGTGATGTTGCCGTCCACGTTGGAATCATGCTTGGGCGTGAACCACACGTCGCCGATCTGCGCCGGAGTCAGCATCCAGGTGGTGCCGTTGGCATCGGCCACCGGCTGGTTGTTGCCGTCGAACGACACCAGCACGCCGGCCTGGGCGCCGGCGGCGGTCTGCAGGGTGCCGCCATCGGGCAGGTTGGACACGAAATAGGCCAGCGTTTCCGAGCCGTCGGCATCGGTCAGCGCGGCCCGGATCTCCAGCTTGACGCGCGAATCCTCATCGACGCGGGCATGGGACAGCTGCAGGGTCGGGGTGTCGGCATCGGCGTTGACCACCACCTGGAAGGTGGTGTGGCTGGTCGCCTCGGCCACCGCCAGCTGGTTGCCGGTGGCGGCCTCCAGCGTCCAGGCGTGGAACTCCATCTGCACGTTGTTGGCAGCGGTGAAGTGCTTGTCGGCCGGCGGATTGACCACCACCTCGTCGAGGCGGGCGGTGTCCAGCCGCCACTGGCCGCCGCCCAGGTCCTGGGCCAGCGAGCCATCGGCGTAGCCCACCGTCCAGCCGGTATCGACGCTCCACAGCTCGGCCTTGGACAGGGATTCGGAACCGTCGAGATCGACCCGCACGGCCGACAGGTCCAGCGCCACCGCCGTGTCCTCGGTGCCGGTGACGACGCCGCCGATGGCGTTGCCCACCGTCACGACCGGAGCATCGGCCACCGCCTTGACCGTCAGGGTCCGGTTCGGGGTGGTGTAGCTGTTCTGGGTGCCGCCGGCATCCTCGCTGGTGACGCGGATCTTGTAGATCAGGTCGGTGTCGGAATGCTCGACGTTGTCGAACCTGACGTTGTCCAGCCGGAACTCGACCGGGACGCCGGATACCGTCTTGACCGTGGTCAGGCTGCCCACCGGGAAGGAATAGACGTAGTTGGTGCCGTCATCGGTAAAGGCGTAGGCGTTGCCGCCGGCATCGGTCAGCTGGCCGTGGGCGGTCGCCTTGGGGATCAGGATGTCCACCGTGCCGAACAGGTGCTCGGAGCCGTCCTGGTCGTTCAGGGTGAATTTGGGGTTGAAGGAGATCAGGGTGTCCTCGTTCCCCGCCGACAGCGTGCCGACCGTGGTGGTGTCGGCCACCGGATTGACCTTCAGGGTCAGGGTCATGGGGTCGGAGACGTTCTCGGTGGCGCGGCTCAGCCCGGTGCCGGCCAGCGCCGAGGTGTCGGCGTTGTAATCGGCCTCGCGCACCACGGTGCGGATGTCGAAGTGGATGGTGTCGCCATCGGTGGCCGAGGACCAGTTGGCCTTGCCGCCCACATAGACCTTGCCGGCGAACACGTCGGCGGACGAGACCTCCCAGTAGCCGGAGGCGGGCAGCGCCTGGTACTCGCCGGTGGCGATGGTGGCATCCGCGCTGATGGCCAGGCGGGTGCCGGTCTCGGTCGGATAGACCCGGAACAGGGTGATGGTTTCCGAGCCGTCGGTGGACACCGCCGTCGCCGCGCTGGTGGCCAGGGCCGCCCCCGCCTCGCCCGAGGCGCCGCTGACCGGATCGTAGCCGGCCAGCACCGAGCGCAGCTGGAACAGGGTGTCTTCGTTGATGATCTGGGTGTCGGCATCGACCCGCACCGTCGGCTTGTCGGCGTCGCCGAACACGGTGGCGGTGACGCTGGCCGAACTCACCGCGATCTTGGTCGCCACCTGGCTGCCGGTGGAAGCCTCGGTGGAAACCGACTTCACGGTGAAGGTGAAGTCGGAATCGCTGTCGGTGGCGAGGCCGTTGGCCTTGAGCCCGCTCAGCTGCGCCTGGGTCAGCTTCCAAGACCCGGCAGGCACCGTGGTCGTGCCGTCGGCCAGGGTCTCGGCGCTGGTGAGGTAGGTACCGGCGGACAGCGTCATCCCGGCAGGCAGGTCCGAGACATAGACGGCCAGGGTTTCCGAGCCGTCGGTGTCGGTCAGCGCGGTGGTGATGTTCAGCGCCACCCACTTGTCCTCGACGCCCACCGCATTGGCCGCCAGGGTCGGCGCGTCGGCGACCGCCGCGATGACCACGTTGACCGGCACCACCACGTCGGCGGAATCCGGCGACACGGTATCGGTGATGACGGTGGCGCGGTCGATGCCGCCGGAATCGGCGGCCGCGTCGGCGTCGCGGTCATAGGCGATGGCGCGCAGGTTGAGCGCCATGTCGGAATCCGAGTTGGTGTCGGTCCAGCGCACCTTGACGTTGGCGAGGTTGCCGGTGACCTCGTAGCCGGTATGGGACTGGCCGTCCGAGCCGGTATAGGTGACCTGGGTGAAGCTGGCGCCGCTATCGACGCGGGCCAGTTCGGCCCCGGCCGGCAGGTCCTCGATGAACACCCTGAGCGATTCGTTGCCATCGGCGGCGTTGACGCTGGCCGACAGGTTCAGGGTGGTCCAGGCCCCCTCGTTGCCGGCGCCCGAACCCGAGGCCGACGGATCGACGATGCCGACATCGACCATGGCGGTGACCGGCCCGCTGATGGCCATGTCACCGTTGCGCGCTTCCTCGGTGGTGGACCACACGCGGAAGGTCATGTCGTCGGAATAATCGGCCGGCGGCGTCACCGTCAGGGTCGGCAGGTCGGCCGGCGCCAGCTTCAGCGCCCCGGCGGGAATGGTGATCCCGTCCACCGTCACCGCCTCGGCGGTGATGGAACCGTGGTTGAAGGTGGCCCCGGCGGGGAAGTCGGCGACATAGACCCACTGCGCTTCCGACCCGTCCAGATCGACCAGCGACGCCGAGATGTCCACGGCGATGGCGGTGTTCTCCATGCCGTAGGTGCGGCCGGCGGCCAGATCGGGGGCGTCGGCCACCGCCTCGACGGTCACCGTCCCGGTGGTGGTGAGCACCCGCGACACCCCGGTCTGGGTGTCGTAGGCGGGTACGTTGACGGTGTAGCTGGCGTCCTCGGCCAGATGGGTGGCCGGGAAGAACTTGAGGCCGGCCAAGGTCCACTGGTTGGCGTCACCGCCCGACTGGACGAAGGCCGAACCGGGAATGGACCAGGTATAGGCGCCGTCGCCGCCGATGGTGGGCGTGAGGGTGGTGGTGGTGCCGTCCAGGGTCAGCTCGAAGCGGCCGCTGGTCATGTCGGGATCGCTGGCGACGATGGTCACCGTCCCGTTGGGATCGGGGCGCTCCGAGAAATCGGTGTCGGTGAAGGTCGCCACCGGGTCGATGGTGATGCCGCCGACCTGGTCCTCGATGCCGGCATTGGCATCGACCAGGGTGGCGGTGTCGTGCACCGGATCGATGACCAGGGTCAGGCGGTCGAAGGCGCTGATCGCCTGGCCGTCGCGCGTCAGGGTCGGGTTGGCCGCCTGCAGAGCGTCGTCGGTGGCGTCGTTGGCCTCGGTCGCCACGGTGCGGATGTCGAAGTGGATGGCGTCGGCGGTGTTGGACGAGGCCCAGTCGGCCGGACCGCCGACCCGGACCTGGCCGTTGAACACCTGCGCCGCGCTCACCGTCCACAGGCCGTCGGTCAGGGCCATGTCGGACCAGGTGCCGGTGCCGGCGTCAAAGGTCTGCAGCCGCAGGCCGATACCCTCCACCGGGTCGATCTGGAAGGTCAGGCTTTCCGAGCCGTCGGGGCTGGCGGTCAGGCCGTCCGCCCCGCCCTGCTCGCCCAGCGCGCCGGTGACGGCATAGCCGCCGTCCTCCAGCACCGTGCGCAGGTTGTAGAACCCGTCCTCGGCCACATGCTTGGCCGGCTCGTCCACCAGCACGGTGGGGGCATCGGCGTCGGACAGCACCTTGACGGTGATGGTCGAGGTGGTGCTGGCGGTCTTGACCGCCACCTGATCGCCGGTCGCCGCCTCGGTGGTGGTGGCGGTGATGGTCAGGTTGAAGTCGCTGTCGCTGTCCAGCGGCGGCTTGAACTGCAGGCCGGCCAGCTGATCGGGAGTCAGAGTCCAGGTGCCCGAGCCGGCGGCGCTCTCGGTGCCGACGTTGAGGGCGAAGCCGGCCGGGCCGGTGACGGTGATGGACAGGCTTTCCGAGCCGTCGGCATCCACCAGGGCGGAATCGATGGTCAAAGCGTGCCACTGGTCCTCGACGCCGATGGCGCTGGCCGACAGGGTCGGGGCGTCGGCCACGGCACGGACCACGGCGGTGACATCGACGGTGACCGAATTGACGTCGGGGGCGCCGGCCTGGACGGTGGCGGTATCCACGTCGGTGTCGCCGTCGCGCACCGTCGCGGTCAGCTTGAAGCCGATATCGGCATCGGTGTGCTCTGGCGTGGCCCAGCGGACCTTGAGATTGTCGAGGTCGGTCAGAGCGATGGCATAGCTGCCGTCGCCGCCCGGAACCAGCACGGTGCCGGAATCCTGGTAGGCCAGCTCGGCATCGGCCGGCAGGTCGAACAGAGAGACCGTCAGCACCTCGGTGCCGTCGGGCAGGTTGACCGAGGCGTTGAGGTCGAGATTGACCCACTGGTCCTCGTTGCCGGTGCCGGAGCCCGAGGCCGACGGCGCGACGATGCCGACATCGACCTGGATGGTCAGCGGATCGGAAATGGCGGCGTCGCCGTTGGAGGTCTCGGTGCTTAGCCCGCGCACGGTCAGGGTGAAATCGTGGCTGTCATTGGTCGGCGGCAGAACCTTGAGGTCGGCGAGATCGGCGGCGTTCACCAGCACCGAACCGGCCGGAATGGTGACTCCGTCGATGACAACCGGGGCCGTCAGCACGGTGCCGTGGTTCAACTGCGCGCCGTCACGCAGGCCGGTGACATAGACCTGCTGATACTCCGACCCGTCCTGGTCCTTGTTGGTGATGTCGATGCTCAGATCCTGCCACTGGTTCTCCATGGCGAAGGTATCGGCCACCGCGATCACCGGCGTATCGGCCACCGCCTCGATATGGACGGGCACCTGCAGCGTGGTGTTGGCGGTGCTGGTGGGGTCGGTGGTGGTCGCCGTCACCGTCAGCTCGAAATCACCCGAGAAGTCGGCGTCGTCGTCGGAATCGACGTTCATCAGGTAGATGTTGGCCAGGTCGTCGGCCGTCGGGTTGGGGAGAATCCAGGTATCGCCGACCCACTGTCCGATCTCCACCCGGTCGCTGTTGACGATCTTGAAATCGTCGGGAACGCCCTTGATCTCGAGGCGCGACAGGGTATCGCCGCTGCCGTCGCTGTCATTGAGGGAAATGGTGAAGTCGAGGTGGGTCAGTTCATCCTCGACGCCGCTGGCCGCCGAGGCCAGCGCCAGCGACGGCGCCTGCGCCTCGCCGTCATCGGGGGGGACCTCGTCGGTCTCGGGCGGCAGTTCCTGGACGACCGGGGCGGCGGCGGCCTGTTCGGCGGCCGGGGCTTCCTCTTCCTCGTCGGTGCCGATGGCGTCCTCGATGGGGCGCTCGGCCACTTCGGGCTCCTCGGGCGGCGGGGCGGGCTCGACGCGAGCCGGCGCGGGCTCCTCGGCCTCGGCCTCGGCCTCCTGCGGGAAGGCCGGGAAGGGGTTGCTGAACTGGGCGGCGACCTGGTTGTCGGGCTCGCTGGGGACGTAGGGATCGGGGACCACCTGGTCGCCGACCGGGACCGCACCCTCCTCGGCCGGCGCGCCGGCCACCATGCTCTCGAAGGTCTCGCGGCCGGCGCTCTGGACGTTGGCGAAGGCCTTGACGTCGTCGCCCTCGACCTCGTCGGTGTTGCTGAGCTCCTGCTCCTGGGCGTCCTCGAGGCCGTCGAGGCCCTTGCCGTCCAGGTGGAGGGCGTCGAGCGTCGATACGTTGTCGGTGCCAGTGCCGGCGCCAGTGCCGGTGTCGGTGCCGGTGTCGGAACCCTGGCCCTCGGTCGTGTTCAGAGTATCTTCAGCCATTCCGTCCTCCACGCGCCCCGACTGGGGCACAATTCCCGGTCAATTATACATCAAATGTATATGCCATTTCCACTCAGCGCTCGCGGAACGCCTGCGAGAACGAGCGCTGCAGCGGCTTCAGCAGGTATTCCAGCAGCGTCTTGCGGCCGGTGATGATGTCGGCCTGCACCGTCATGCCGGGCAGGATGACGTTCTCGCCCGGCATGCCGCCGACCCAGGGGTGTTCGATCTCGACCCAGCCCTTGTAGTAGGGCGAGTTGTCCTTCTCGTCGACATAGGTGGTCGCCGAGACGTCGCGCAGGTGCCCCTCGACGCTGCCGAAGCGGACGAAGTCGTATGAGGCGACCTTGACGATCACCTTCTGGCCGTTGTGCAGGTGGCCGACGTCGCGGGTGCTGATGCGGGTCTCGATCAGCAGGTCGTCGCCCACCGGGACGATCTCCATCAGCATGCCGCCGGCCGGCACCACCGCCCCCATGGTCTTGGCCTTGAGGTTCTGGACGTAGCCCTTCGCCGGCGAGACGATCTCCAGCCGGGTCACCCGGTCGGTCAGGCGGGCCAGCGAATCCTCCACCTGGGCCAGTTCGGCGGTGACCGTGCCCAACTCGCCCAGGGCGTCCTGGCGCTGGTTGTTGTCGAGGTCGGCGATGCGCTTGGACAGCTCGTCCAGCGCCTTGGCGGCGGTGGCCTCCTGGCCCTTCAGGCGCGACAGCTCGCTTTCGACGGCTGCACGCTGGCGCCGCACGGCGTAATAGTCGACCTTGCTGGAATGGCCGGCGGCGTACAGGGTCTCGCGCATGGCCACTTCTTCGGTGACCAGCTTCAGCTGTTCCGACACCGACCGCTGCTGCGACTGCGCCGCGTGGATTTCCTCGCGCTTCTGCAGGATCTGCTCCTCGAAGACCTTCTTCTGCGACAGCCACCGCTGCGAGTTGGCGGCCAGGATGTCCTGCTGGTCGTTGACCACCGCCAGGTACTTCTCGGGAATGCCGGTATAGACCGGCTGGCGGCCTTCCGCGAAGGCGCGCAGGCGTTCCGCCTTGATGATCAGCCCCCAGCGCCGGCTCTGCGCCTGTTCCAGTTCGGCGGTCGCCTGGATCGGGTCGAGGCGCACCAGCACCTGGCCCTCCTCGACCATCGCCCGGTCCTCGACCAGGACCTCGCGCACGATGCCGCCTTCCAGGTGCTGCACCACCTGCACCGACTTGGCCGGCACCGCCGACCCGAAGGTGACCGCCACCTCGTCGATGCGCATGACGGCCGCCCACAGCACGAATGCGACCACCACCGCGCCGATGATCACCACCGCCGAGCGGGAGACCACGGATATGCCGGCCTCCTCGACGATGGCGAACTGGGCCAGGTGCCGGATCTGGCGCGACGCCTTCTCCAGCTTGGGGGCCGGCGCGGACTGGGAGGTGGCGGAAGTGGCGGTCATGGCGGACGTAACCCTTAGAAGAAGTTGGGCGGCAGGCGGTCGAGGACCTGCTTGGCCGGCCCGTACATGCGCAACTGCCCCTGCACCATCACGGCGACCTTGTCGGCCAGCTTCAGGTGGCTGGGGCGGTGGGTGACCAGGAAGACGGTGGAATGGGTCTTCATGCGCTCGAGCGTCATCATGAACTGGCGGTCGGCCATGAAGTCGAGCGTCGAGGCCGGCTCGTCGAACAGCGTCACCGGCGCCCGCTTGAGATAGGCGCGGGCGAGCGACAGGCGCTGGCGGAAGCTGGCCGGCAGGCGGTCGGTGGTACCGTCGCCCAGCTTGGTGTCGAACTGATAGGGCAGTTCCAGGATATCGCCCAGCATCCCGGCCTCGCCGCAGGCCCAGCGCAACTCGTCCAGCGAGGCCTCGGGACGGGCCAGGCGCAGATTCTGCGAGATGGTGCCGAAATAGATGTCGGGCTGCTGCGGGACGTAGGCGACCAGGCGCCGCAGCTCGATGGGATCGAGCTGGCGGATGTCGATGTCGTCGATCAGCACCGCCCCGGTCTGCGGCCGGTAGAGGCCGAGGATCACCTTGAGCAGGGTCGACTTGCCCGACCCGTTGGGGCCGACCAGCGCCACCACCTCGCCGGGCTCGGCCTGCATGGTCACGCCCAGGATGGCCGGGTCGGCATCGGGGCTGTAGCGCAGCGACACGTTGGACAGCGTCACCCGGCCGCGGAACTGGGGCACCGCCTGGATCGACGGGGTCAGCATGCGCTCCGGCTTCAGCTGCATCAGGCGGTTGATCTGGGTCACCGAGGCCTGCACCCGCTCGATCTGCGAGGCCAGCGAGAACCCGGTCTGGATCGGACGCAGGATCCACCACACCACGATCATGGTGGCCATCAGGCCGCCGCCGGACATGGCGCCGGCCAGCACCCGGTCGACGCCCCAGCCCAGGGTGGCGACGCCGGCCAGCACCACCACGCCTTGCGAGAAGGTGGCGGCGATCAGGTTGGCCCGCGCGGTGGAATGGTTCTTCAGGCAGGCATCGGCCGACAATTCGCGGAACCGCTCGGACCAGATGCCGGCGGCCCCGGCCTCCTTGATGGCGCGCGGCTTGGACAGCGCCTCGACCAGGAATTCCTGCCGCCGCGACGCCGCCCGCGTCGAGGCGTTGACCCGGGCCTCGACCACCGGGCGGGCGACGATGGCGATCACCACGAACACCACCAGGGCGCCCAGCGGCACGAACACCAGCGGCCCGCCGATGATCGCCATGACGATCAGGAAGACGACGATGAACGGCGCCTCGGCCAGGGTGGTGGCCAGCGGTCCGGTGAAGAACTCGCGGATCATCTCGAAATCGCGCAGCCGCGCGATCTGCGCGTTGGAATTGGCCTGCTCGGTATAGGGCGGCGCCAGCAGCATCAGGCGGCGGAACACCGCCAGACCCAGCAGATGATCCAGCCGCGCCCCCATATAGGCGATCATGCGCGACCGCACGCCGCGGATGGCGAAGTCGCCGGCCACCGCGATGACCGAGCCGGCCAGCAGCGACACCAGCAGCGGCACCGAGCCGGTGGGCAGGAACTGGTCGTAGATGGCCATGATGAACAGCGGCGTCACCAGCACCAGCAGATTGGACACCAGGCTGGTACCCAGCATGCGCAGGAACAGCGGCACGAAGCGCTTGAGCACCGAGGTGACGAAGTTCTTCGGCGTCTCCTCCAGCCGCTGCTGGGTGTCGGCGTCGAGCGGGCGGAACAGATAGATGCGCCCGCGCTCGGCCGGGGCCGGGACGGTCCGGTAGACCTGCTCGCCGGCATCGAAGGCGACGATGCCGCCCTCCTCCGCGCGCACCAGCACCAGGGCGTGCCCCTCGGGCGGCAGGTACAGGCACGGCATCAGCCGGGGATCCATGCGCGCCGGGGCCAGATCCAGGGAATGGCTGGTGAAGCCCAGATTGGCCATCACGTTCAGCAGATCGGTGAGGTCCAGCTTCTCGGCGAAGTGGGGCAGCGATTCGGCGACATGGACCAGG
The DNA here is from genome assembly GCF_902729435.1 of Magnetospirillum sp. UT-4. Classification (GTDB taxonomy): domain Bacteria; phylum Pseudomonadota; class Alphaproteobacteria; order Rhodospirillales; family Magnetospirillaceae; genus Magnetospirillum. The sequence goes on along the minus strand of NZ_LR746521.1, from coordinate 64,945 downwards.
TCGCCTTCCCAGCCCAGCGCGGTGAGCAGCGGCAGCACCGTGGCGGCCAGGTCGGTGACCGCCTTGAAGCCGCCGAGGGTGCCGCTGGCCGCCTGCTCCTCGTTGAGGTCGTAGCGCCGGTGCGGGGTTCCCCAGGCGATGTCGGGAGCGTCGAGGAGGGTCATGCCGAGACCTTCACGAAGCCAGCGGCGGGCACCACACCCTCGGCGGGCGCCACATCGGCGGCGGGGCCGGACTCCGAGACGGCGACGAAACCGGGGGCGGGCACAAGACTCGAGGCGGGCGCGCGACCAGCGGCGGGCGCGGCGGCGGCCCTCGCGGCGAGCACCGCCCGCGGGGCGGGCGCCGGCTTCGGCGCCGGCACCACGGCGATGGGCGGCCGCGCCGCCGGGGTCTCGGCAACCGGCGCCTGCTCGGCCGGCGCCGCGGCGACGGGCTGGGGTGCCGCCGCCACCGCCGGCACCAGCACGCCCTTCTCGATGCGGTACATGCGGTCGGCCAGGCGCTGCAGCGACGGGCGCAGGGTGATCATGATCAGGGTGACGTCGCGCGACAGGGTCTCGAAGTAGTTGCGCAGCCTTTCGTCGCCGGGACCGTCCATGGCCGCGTTGGCCTCGTCGAACAGCAGCACCCGCGGGCGGCTGACCAGGCTGCGCACCACCGCCACCCGCTGGATGACGCCGCGCGGCAGGATGTCCGAGCCGCCGTCGCCGACCCGGGTGTGGTAGCCGTTGGCCAGCCGGTAGATGACGTCGTCCAGGCCCAGCAGCCCGGCCAGGCGCAGCGCCTCCTTGCGCCGCTCGGCGCGGAACATGGTGAGGTTTTCCAGGATGGTGCCGCGCAGCAGCTCGCCCCGCTGCGGGATCAGCGCGACGCCGTCATGGCGCAGCAGGTGGTCGCGGTCGTACTCGCCCACCGGCACCCCGTCCAGCAGGACGCTGCCCTGGTGCGGCGCGATGCTGCCGTGGATCAGGCGCAGCAGGGTCGACTTGCCGGCGCCGTTCTCGCCGCCGATGGCGATCCGTTCGCCCGGTTCCACCGTCAGCTCGAGGCCGGCGAAGATCGGGTCCTCGTCGGGGACCGGACGGAAATGGACGTCCTTCAGCTCGACCTTGCCCACCAGCGGCGAAGTCACCGGGCTGGCGGGCTGGCACTCCTGCGGCAGCGCGAAGATGGTCTCGAAGCGGTCGCGCATCATCACCGCCTGGCGCCAGCGGGTATAGAGGCCGACCGCCTTCTGGATCGGCTGCAGCGCCCGGCCGGCGAGCAGCGTGCAGGCCGACAGGCCGCCGACGGTGAGCGCGTTGTCCACCACCATCAGGCCGCCGAACACCACCACCGACAGGGTCAGCAGTTGCGAGAAGATGCCGGCGATGCCCATGGACTCGGCATTGACGCTGACCACCCGGTGGGAGTTCTGCGCCACCGCCGCCTGCAGCCGGGCGTAGCGCTGGATCATCTGGGCTTCCATGGCCAGCGCCTTGACCGAGTGGACGCCCTGGATCACCTCGATGGAGAAGTTCTGGCGCCGGTCGCGGACCTGGTTGAAATCGGCGATGGCCTTCTCCGCCTTGGCCTTGCCGGCCAGGGTGAAGCCGATGAAGGCCGCCAGCACCAGGGTCGGCGCCAGCACCAGCCAGCCGGCGAGATAGGCGATGCCGCCCAGGAACAGCAGCACGAAGGGAAGGTCGCAGACCACCAGGGTCCAGTTCTCGGCGAACACCTCGCGCACGGTGGGCAAGCCGCCCAGGCGCTCGATCAATTCGCCGGCACCGACCCGCTCCAACTCGTCGGCCGGCGTATTCATGATCCGGGTGAAGGAATTGCAGGCGGACTTGTGTTCGTACTGCACGCCGATCCAGCTGATGATCTCGGCCCGCGCCACCCGCAGCGTCGATTCCAGGAAGATCGCCCCGGCGACGCCGGCCAGAAGCAGCAGCAAGGTGCCGATGGACGAATTGGGAATGATGCGGTCGTAAACCTGAAGCAGAGCCAGCGGCAGGGCCAGGGCCAATACGTTCAGAACGACCGAGGCTACCCCAACGTATCCCCCACCCCTTCTGAGGTCTGAGATGGAAACGATTCCTTCGTCTTGGGACCCTGAAGACATTGCAATGCATCACGCTCAATTCCACTGCGGGCATTGTGTGCGCAGCGCACCAAGCCGGGCAACGGTAAAATTGTGCCAAATATTGTCTGCATTGGCAGGAATATGTGGCACGGCCATACCACTTCACAAAAGTTTCATCCTCGGCGATCGGACGCCGCGCATGGTGGCGTTCATCAAACACCTGGATAGTCCGATGATCGGGTGTTAAACTTTCCGGGTAGTGCATGCATTCGAAAAGGTGGGGAATGCTCGCATCGACAGTCTCGAACGAATCCGGCGTCAAGGCGCCGGAGGCTCTGGCTTTGACCGATGCGGCCGATGGCGTGCTCGTGCTGCCGCACGGCGACTGGATGCTGCATGCCGAGTTCGTGCGCGAGGGCGGCGACCTGCTGCTGCGCGGCGACGGCCTCGAGATCGTGGTGCCGGGCTACTTCGACCTGCCCCAGCCGCCCGCCTTGGCCACCGCGTCCGGCGCCGTCATCGACGCCCAGTGGGCGGCCCGCCTGGCCGGGCCGCTGGCCCCCGCCCAGTACGCCCAGGCCGCCGGCCCCGGGCCGGCGCTGGAGCATGTCGGCACGGTGTCCAAGGTCTCCGGCCCGGTCCAGGTGCGCCACGTCGATGGCAGCACCTCCGCCCTGAAAGAGGGCATGGCGGTCAATGTCGGCGACGTCATCACCACCGGGGCCGGCGGCAAGGTCGGCCTCACCTTCGACGACGCCTCGGTGTTCTCGCTGGGCTCCAACGGCCGCATGGCGGTGGACGAGATGGTGATCCCGCAGCCCGGCGCCGGCGGCGGCAAGGAAGTGCTGTCGCTGACCGCGGGCCAGTTCTCCTTCACCAGCGGCATGATCGCCAAGAACGGCATCGAGGGCATGGCGATCAAGACTCCGGTCGCCAGCCTCGGCATCCGCGGCACCTCGGGCGCCGGCAACGCCGCCGCCGAGGGCCAGCAGAACACCGTGTCGCTGCTGCCCGACCCCGACGGCACCGTCGGCCAGGTCACGGTCAGCACCCAGGGCGGCGTCCAGGTGCTGTCCCAGGTCGGCGCCACCACCACCGTGACCAGCGCCTTCCAGCCGCCGCCGCCGCCGGTGATCGTGCCGCTGCAGCAATTGCAGCAGCAATTCGGCGACACCCTGCAGACCCTGCCGCCGCCGCCCAGCCCGCAACAGCTGCAGCAGATGCAGCAGGAGCGCACCGCCCAGGCCGAACAGGCCGGGCAGCAGGCGGCGCAGGAGGAGGCCGCCACCGAACAGGCCGCCGCCGAGCAGGCCGGGGCCGAGCAGGCCGCCGCCGCCGAGCAGGCTTTGGGCGAGCAACTGGCCGGCGAACGGGCCGAGATGGCCCGCGTCGCCGCCGACCTGTTCGGCCCCCAGGGCGGGCCGGAAGCCCTGTTGGGCGGCATCGACGACATGATGGCCGCAATGTTCGGCACCGAGCCGGGGGCGTTCGGGCTGTTCGGCGGGCCGGGGGACGACGTGTTCGGCCTGTTCGGCCCCGGGGACGAGGTGCTGGGTCCGGACCCCTTCAATCCGTTCGGCGATGAAGGTCAGCTGTTCGACCTGAACGAATTCATTGACTTTTTCAATCAGCAGATAAACGAATTCGTCGATGATCGGATCGACGACATCATCCGTGAGTTCGAGGACATCGCCCGCGGCCAGGACGCGGAGTTCCATTACCTCACCGGCGGTCCGGAAACCGTCACCGTCACGGACGGAGTCACCGACATCATCATCGGCACCGGCGGCCAGGGCAACGAGATCACCATCGACGGCGCGCTGGGCCTGGGCGACACCATCTCCGACGACCAGACGGGGGACGCCGACCAGCTGATTCTCGACAGCGCCGGGCCCAACGACGGGTGGCGGGCGACCGGGATCGAGACCATCAACCTGTCGGCGGCCACCGGCGACAACACCTTCGCCATCGGAAACGATGGCGCGGTGTCGATCACCCTGAGCGATTACGCCGACGCCATCACCAGCAGCATGTTCCCCGACTACCCCGATCTGTTCAGCACCGGCGACAACACCTGGACTTTGACCGGGTCGCTCAGCCACGGCAGCGGCACGGATTCCATCAACATGGGGCAGGGCACCGATACCTTGACCCTGGCCACCGCCGGCACCCATTCGGCGATCCTGAGCGGGGTGGAGACTATCGAGCTCGCCAATGGCGGCAACATGCTGACCCTGCTCACTCCGGTGATCGGCCTGTCGGTCACCGGCGGCACCGGCACCGATGTCCTGATGCTGGACGACATCGGCAATACACTCACCGTCTCGAGCATCGAAACGGTGACCGGCGGCAACGGCACCGATTCCATCACCCTGGCGGCCGGCGGCCAGACCGTCAGCATCAGCAACGTCGAGGTACTAACCGGCGGCGCAGGCACCGACAAACTGACCACCTCGGCGACCACCCTGGACCTGTCGAGCGTCACCGTGACCGGCGTCGAAACCTTCGAGTCCACCGGAAACACCGGCGCCACCTTCATCCTGTCCGCCGGCGACCTGACCGGGCTGACCACCCTGATCAGCCCCAGCGGCGGCGGATCGCTTCGGTTCTCCGATGGGTCCTCCGCCTCGCTGTCGCTGACCGGCATCGACACCTGGACCAACGTGTCGTCGGTCACCCATCTCAACACTTCCACCGCCGCCACCTTCGAACTCGACGCCGCCGTGCTGGCGGCGGTCTCGAAGTTCGTCAGCACCGTCGCGGGCGGGACCCTGACCTCGGCCGACACCACCATCAACCTGAGCAACATCGCCACGACCACCAGCGGCTTCGACACCGTCACCGGCAGCGGCGGCGCCACCACCTTCACCGTCGATGCCGATGCCCTGGGCGAGTTCACCACCTTCACCAGTACCGCCGCCGGCGGCATCCTGCAGACCGCCGACAAGGACCTCGACGTCTCGGGCAAGACGTTGAACAACATCGGCACCCTGAAGTCGGATACCGGCGCCAATGCCGCCGGCGACCTCATCACCGTCAAGGGCGACCAGCTCGGCACCGGCAAGATCACCACCATCTGGGCCTCGGCCGATACCGGCGGCACCGACAAGGTGCAGTTGTCGACGGACACCACCACGGCCGACTTCACCAACGTCACCTTGACCAACATCGAGGAGATCGCCGTCCTCAGCACCACCGGCACCACCGTCACCGGCACCGCCAACGCCGACATCATCGTCGGCGGCGACGGCGCCGACACCCTGATCGGCGGCGCCGGCGCCGACTACCTGACCGGCGGCAACGGGGCCGACGTGTTCATGTACACCGCCACCAGCCAGGGGCGCGATACCGTCACCTCCTTCTCGAACGCCGACGATTCGTTCGTCTTCAGCCTGTCGGCCTTCACCGGACTGCCTACCGTGGTGAGCACGGGGAGTCACATCGCGGACTCGGTATCGACCTATCCGGCAGACTTCGCGAATGCGAACCTGACAAATAAGAACCTGCTGTTCATCACCGGCGCCGATTACGCCGACGCCGAGACCGCGCTGGCCGCCGTCATCAGCGGAGGCGGCACACTGGGCACCGGCGCGCTGTTCATCGCCTATACCAAGACCAGCACCACCGGCACCACCATCGCCTGGGATGCCAACCGCGAGGCATCCGCTGGCATCGCCGCAGTCGATATCGTCACCAGCGACGGCACCATCGACAACACCGATTTCGTCATGGTCTCAACTTGACCGGTATTTCCTAGGGGGATTTTTTCGTCATGCGCCTTACCGTTCTCGTCTCCGCCGTGGCCCTGGCGGCGTTCGCCGTTCCCGGCCCCGCCGCCGCCGAGACCTTCCGGGAGATGCTCGACCAGGTCCTGCCCGGCCACAACCGCATGCAGGCGGCCGAGGCCGACGTCACCGGCGCCCGCGAGCTGGTCGAGGTGGCGCGCGGCGGCTGGTACCCGACGCTGACCAACACCATCGATTACGGCCGTGAGAGCCAGAACAAGCCGGCCGGCAGCATCGACACCGACATGTACTTCAAGCGCTACGAAGCGCAGATCAAGCAGATGCTGTGGGATTTCGGCGCCGTCAACGCCGGCATCGAGCGGGCCGAGCTGGCCCAGCGCCAGGCCGAGATCACCAAGGACGGCGCCCGCCAGACCCTGGTGCTGGATGCCGTCACCGCCTACACCAACCTGGCCCGCGCCCACAAGCAGCTGACCTTCGCCCGCGAATCCGAGGCCAACATCCGCCGCCAGACCGGCCTGGAGCAGGCCCGGGTGGAACGCGGCTCGGGCCTGTCCACCGACGTGCTGCAGGCCAAGACCCAGCTGGCCGGCGCCGAAGCCGCCCGGGTCGCCGCCGAGGGCGCCTTCGCCACCGCCCAGAACCGCTTCCGCGCCCTGTTCGGCCGCTCGCCCGAGAAGCTGACCACCGTCGAGATCCCGCCGGTGCCGGCCGACCGCATCCCGGGGCAGCTTGACGACGCGGTGGCCATCGCCCGCGACGGCAACGTGACGCTGAAGGTGGCCGAGCTGGCCGCCGACATCGCCCGCAAGACCGCCGATTCCACCGAGGCGGCCCAGCTGTATCCCCGCGTCGACCTGATCGGCGAGGCCCGCAACAAGCAGAACTACTCGGGCACCGCCGGCAACCAGAGCGAAATGCTGGCCAAGGTCGAGGTCAGCTATCCGCTCAACCTGGGCTTCACCGCGGTCAACTCGCTGCGCGCCGCCAAGAGCGCCATCTCGGCCGCCGAGGCTCGTCTGGCCGACACCCGCGACACCGTCGAGGAGCAGGTGCGCAATGCCTGGGAGAACCTGGACACCCAGCGCTCCCGCGCCGACTACCTGAAGAACCAGGCCAACATCGCCGGCGAGTTCCTGGAGCTGGCGCGCAAGGAGCGCAAGCTGGGCACCCGCTCGCTGATCGACGTGCTGGCCGGCGAGACCGCCCTGATCAACGCCAGCAGCGCCGCCGCCTCGGCCGATGCCGACGTCGCCATCGCCGCCTTCACCCTGCTCTCGACCATGGGCCGGCTGGACGAGAACGCCGTGCGATGAAGGCGCTGCTGCGCGGCCTGCTGACCCGGCCGGCCCGCCTGGCCGAGCTGCTGGCCGCCTCGCTGCTGATCAACCTGCTGGGCCTGGCCAGCACCGCCTTCGTCATGCTGGTGCTGGCCCGCTACATCCCCTATGGGGTCGATGCCACCCTGGCCACCCTGACCGTCGGCGTGGTGCTGGCGGCCCTGCTGGAGCTGGGCTTCCGCGAGGCGCGCCGCCGCCTCGCCGCCGAGGCCCTGGCCCCCGGCCATGCCGCCCGGGGAAGCGCGGCCTTCGCCGCCCTGCTGTCGGTCAAGGCGCCGGTGCTCGACCGCGTCCCCCACGCCATCCGACTGGAGATGGTGCGCGGCGCCGAGACGGTGGAGCGCACCTACAATCCGGCCAACCTCGCCAGCCTGCTGGACGTTCCCTTCGCCGCCATCACCGTGCTGGTGCTGATGCTGATCAGCCCGGCCTTGGGGCTGGTGTCGCTGGCCTTCATCGCGGCGGCCGCCGCCTTCGCCTGGGCCGGCGAGCGCTGGGCCCGCCGGCACCTGGCCGCCGGACTGGCGGCCGAGGCGGCGCTGGGCGCCCTGACCGGACACGCCGCCCAGGCCAGCGACGGCGTGCGCGCCTTCAACGCCGCCGGCTGGCTGATGCGGGCCTGGGACCGCCACCGCGGCGAGGCCGCCGATGTGCGCGACCGCATCGCCGCCGGCCAAGGCATCGCCGGGTCCGTCACCCATCTGCTGACGGTGCTGCAGGGGGTGGCGGTGATCGCCATCGGCGCGGTGCTGAGCGTCAAGGGCGAGCTGACCACGGCGCAGCTGATCGGCGCCAACATCCTGGCTGCCCGCGCCCTCGGGCCGGTCACCCGGCTGGCCCAGCTGATGGAGCCGCTGGCCCGCGCCGGGCTGGCGCTACGCCGCATCGAGGAGTTCGTCCGGCTGCCCCGCGAGCAGGCCAGCGGCAGCGCCGTGCGCGACTATTCCGGCCGCCTCGAGCTGTCCGACCTCGCCTTCGCCCATGCCGCCGACGCCACCCCGCTGGCCGAGCACCTCACCCTCGCCCTCGCCCCCGGCGCCACCCTGCTGGTGGCCGGTCCCAGCGGCTCCGGCAAGACCACCTTCGCCCGCCTGCTGCTGGGCCTGGCCGAGCCGCTGCGCGGCCGCATCACCGTCGACGGAATCGACATGCGCCAGCTCAGCCTGGAATGGTGGCGCCGGCAGGTCTGCTACCTGCCGCAGGAGCCCGACTTCCCCGAGTCCAGCGTGGCCGACATCCTGCGCACCGCCAATCCCGAGCTGGACCAGGACGGCCTCTACCGCGCAATCGCCGCCGCCGGGCTGAAGGCGTGGCTGGATTCCACCCCGGCCGGGCTGGACACCGCCATCGTCGCCAATGGCCGCCACCTGCCGCCCGGCCTGCGCCGCCGCCTGGCCCTGGCCCGCGCATTGGCCACCGGTGGCCGCTTGTGCGTGTTCGACGAGCCCACCGAGGGCCTCGATGCCGAGGCCCGCACCGCCTTCTACGCCACCCTCACCGCCCTGGCCGCCGAGCAGCGCACCATCGTGGTGTGCGGCAACGACCCGGGCATCGCCCGGGGGGCCACCCTGCTGCTCGACCTGGGGGTCAAGCCGGTGCCGCGGCTGAAGGCGGCTGCGGGGGTAACCGCCGATGCTTGACCTTGCCCGCCTGCGCCAAGTCTTGCTCACCATGGGCGGCGCCCGCCTGTTCCTCTATACCGGCGCCGCCGCGCTGGTGCTGCTGACGCTGTGGGCCTCCATCGGCCAGGTGGACGTGGTCGCCTCCGCCGCCGGCGAGGTGGTGCCGTCGTCGCAGGTGAAAAGCGTGCAGCACCTGGAAGGCGGCATCGTCGCCGAGATCCTGGTGCGCGAGGGCGACGCGGTGGCGCACGACCAGCCGCTGGTGGCGCTGCAGACCACCGCCACCGATTCGCACGTGGAGGAGATGGCGGTGCGCCTGACCGCGCTGTCCCTCGACCTGCTGCGCCTCAGGGCCGAGGCCGCCGAGGCCGCCGACCTCGCCCTGCCCCCCGAGATGGAACGCGCCCACCCGGCCGAAAGCCGCCAGGCCCGCAACCTGTTCCGCAGCCGCCGCGACCGCTTCCTGTCGGCGGTGGCCAGCCAGCAGCAGGCCATCGCCCAGCGCGAGCAGGCCATGGCCGAGATCTCGGCGCGCCAGCGCAACACCCGCAACTCGCTGAAGCTGATCGACGAGCAGGTCGGCATCAGCGAGAACCTGCTGAAGGACGAACTGACCAACCGCTACAACCACTTGGCCCTGCTGCGCGAGCAGTCCAACCTGAGAAGCCGCAACGAAGAGGACAATGCCGCCCTGCGCCGGGCCGAGCTGGCCATCGGCGAGGCCAAGTCGCGCATCGCCGAAATCCGCCACGGCTACGAGCAGGAGGTCAAGGAGCACCAGGCCGCCGCCCAGCGCGAGCACGACGAGCTGCTGCAGCGCGCCCGCCGCCTGTCGGACAGCCAGAACCGCACCATCATCCGCTCGCCGGTGGACGGGGTGGTGAAGACCCTGCACGTGGTCACCGTCGGCGGCATCATCGCCCCCGGCGGCGCCGTCGCCGACATCGTGCCGGGCGGCGACCGCCTGATCATCGAGGCCCGCCTGCCGGTCTACGACGTCGGCCATGTGGGCACCGGCCAGCAGGCCCGCATCCGCCTGGCCTCGACCGAGGGGACCCGCTTCGGCGCCATCGACGGAACGGTGGTCCACGTCAGCCCCGACACCCTGGTCACCGAGCGCGGCGCCGCCTATTACCGGGTGCGGCTGGAAACCGGGTCCGACCATTTCACCAGCGGCGACCAGCGCTACCGCCTCTATCCCGGCGTCCAGGTCGAGGCCAGCATCGTCACCGGCTCGCGCAGCGTGCTGCGCTACCTGCTCGACCCCTTCCTCGGCTACGCCGACCGCGCTTTGCAGGAACGGTGATCCCGGACCGGGCGATTTTTCCGGATTGTCACACCGAACGGTCGCGGCGGCCTTAGAATGGCGCCACGCTGGACCTCTCCCTACAGTGACGGAGCCCCGATCATGTCAGAGCGCCCGCCTGCTCCCGCCATCGCCGAGATCATCGCCGCGCGGCTGTCGCGCCGGAGCGTGCTGCGCGGCGCCGCCGCCGCCGCCGCGATGGCCACCCTGCCCGCCGGCGCCCGGGCGGCGACCGCGTCCGATCCGTCCAGCCTGACCTTCGCCCAGGCCGAGCACGCCATCGGCGTCGATCACAAGGTGGCGCCGGGCTACCGGGCCGAGGTGCTGATCCGCTGGGGCGACGCGCTGCGCAGCGGCGCCGCCGCCTTCGATCCCCGCACCCTCAATGCGGCCGAGCAGGAGACCCGCTTCGGCTACAACAACGACTTCCTGGCCTTCATGCCGCTGCCGGTCGGATCGCTCAGTTCCGACCACGGCCTGCTGTGCGCCAATTTCGAGTACACCAATGCCGAGCTGATGTTCCCCGGCCTGGACATCAAGACCAAGACCCAGAAGCTGACCCGCGAGCAGGTCGACGTGGAACTGGCCGCCCACGGCCACGGCATCGTCGAGATCCGCCGGACCGGCGGGCAGTGGCAAGTGGTGGCCGACAGCCCCTTCAACCGCCGCATCTCGGCGCTCTCCACCGAGATCCGGCTGTCCGGCCCGGCCGCCGGCCACGACCGGCTGAAGACCAAGGCCGATCCCACCGGCACCAGGGTCATCGGCACCCTCAACAACTGCGCCGGCGGCGTCACCCCGTGGGGCACGGTGCTGATCGCCGAGGAGAACGTCGATACCTATTTCGGCGGCGACCCCAACAAGACCGCCGAGGCCGCCAATTACGCCCGCATGGGCGTGAAGGGCAAGAGCCGCTACGCCTGGTCGCGCTTTCACGACCGCTTCGACGTCGAGAAGGAGCCCAACGAGTTCAACCGCTTCGGCTGGCTGGTGGAGATCGACCCCTACGACCCCACCTTCACCCCGGTGAAGCGCACCGCCCTGGGCCGCTTCAAGCACGAGGCCGGCACCGTGGCCCTGACCCCCGACAACCGCGTGGTGGTGTATTCCGGCGACGACCAGGCGTTCGAGTACCTCTACCGCTTCGTCTCCACGGGCAGGTACGACCCGCGCGACCGCCGCGCCAATCTGGGCCTGCTCGACCAGGGCACCCTGTCGGTGGCCCGCTTCGACGCCGATGGTACCCTGACGTGGCTGCCGCTGGTGTTCGGGCGCGGGCCGCTCACCGCCGCCAACGGCTTCGCGTCCCAGGCCGACGTGGTGATCGAGGCCCGCCGCGCCGCCGACCTGCTGGGCGCCACCCCCATGGACCGCCCCGAGGACGTGGAAGCCAGCCCGGCCACCGGCAAGGTCTACATGGCCCTGACCAACAACGCCAAGCGCCCGGCCGACAAGCTGCACCCGGCCAATCCCCGCGCCGAGAACCGCCACGGCCACATCCTGGAACTGGCACCGCCGGGCGCCGGCAAGGCCGGCCGGGCCCGCCACGATGCCGACAGGTTCACCTGGAACGTTCTGCTGCTGGCCGGCCGCGCCGAGGACGGCGCCCGCTACCACCCGCAGACCGCCCAGTTCGGCAAGCCGCTGTCCTGCCCCGACAACGTCACCTTCGACAATCGCGGGCGGTTGTGGATCTCCACCGACCAGGGCTCGGCCCAGGCCAGGAACAACCTGCCCGACGGCATGTATGCCTGCGACCTGGAAGGCAAGGGCCGGGCGCTGCCCAAGTTCTTCTACGGCGTGCCCAAGGATGCCGAGATGTGCGGCCCCTGCTTCACCCCCGACGGCACCACCCTGTTCGTGGCGGTGCAGCACCCGGGCGAGGATTCGGTGTTCGATGCCCCGTCGACCCGCTGGCCCGACTTCGACGACAGGATGCCGCCCCGCCCGTCGGTGGTGGCCATCACCAAGGCCGATGGCGGCCCGGTCGGAACCTGATACCGGATCCCCGCAAGCGGCGGGCGGGCGCCAAGGCCCGCCGTCGCTGCGCTATTTCGTCCCCTCGCCCTTCTTGTGGCGATAGGTCACCAGCTCGTGGACGATGCCGTGCAGGGTCTGCACTTCCTGGCCGGTCAGGTGGGCGCGCTGGAACAGGTTGCGGATGTTCCTGACCATCACCGGGCGCTTGTCGGGAATGCGCAGGAAGCCGCAGGCATCCAGTTCGCGTTCCAGATGGTCGAAGAAGTGCTGCAGCTTTTCCTTGGTGGCGGGCGGCTCGGCGCCCTTGGTCATGTGGCGCTCGGGCAGGGTCGGCTCGGCGGCCTGGTACCATTCATAGGCGACCAGCAGCACGCACTGGGCCAGGTTGAGCGACGAGTACTCGGGATTGAGCGGCACCGTCAGCACGGTATCTGACAGCGAGACGTCGTCGTTCTCGAGGCCGGTGCGTTCGGGGCCGAACATCACCCCGTAGCGCAGGCCCTCCGCATCCGCCGCCCGCATCACCGGAGCGGCCGAGCGCGGGGTGTCCACCGGCTTGACCATGAAGCGGTTGCGCGCCGTGGTCGCCCACACCCGGCTGAGGTCGGCGATGGCCTCCTGGGTGGTCGCGAACACCTTCGCCCCCAGCACCACCCGGTCGGCGCCCGAGGCCGCCGCGATGGCGCGGTCGGACAGCCAGTCGGGCTTGGGCGCCACCAGCCGCAGGTCGGTGAGGCCGTTGTTGAGCATGGCGCGCGCCGCCGTGCCGATGTTCTCGGACAGTTGCGGGCGGACCAGGATGATGGCGGGGCCTTCCGGCTGGCTCAATGCAGCACGCCCATGACATAGCCGATGATGACGCCCACCACCGCCATCAGCGGCAGGCCGACATTGGTCAGCATCCGGCGCGAGGTCTCGGACTTCTTGGAGGTGAACACCGAGTGGCGCTGCATGGAGCGCACCACCACCTCGACCGCGGCGGCGCCGGCGAAATCGGTGAACACCCCCGATACCGCCCACGGGCCGTAGGTGTGGTCGTCGTATTCGTTGAGCACGGCGCGGCTGGTCTTGTCGTCGGGATCGAGGAACACCTCCCACCCCGACACCACCTTGCGGTCGCCGACCTTGTCGTACTGGGCGGCGATGCGCTTGAAGGTGTAGGTGCTGTCGATGACCCGGACGATGCGGTGATTGGGCTCCTCGCGCTTGGGCAGGGGCACCATGGGCTTCCGTTCCTCCGCCTTCGCGGGCGGCGGGCCGCCGCCCAGGACGGCGTGGATGGGATGGTCGGCGGGGGCCAGGGCCTGCCACTTCTTCAGCGCCTCGCGGGCGGCCTCGAGCTGGCCGTCGGCGACCAGGGTCTCGGCCACCGTGCGCCAGTAATCGACGATCCCGGGGTCCGAGCCGTCCTCGGCGCGGGCGGAATTGAGCGCGGTGACGATAGCGGTGCGCGATGACGGCGGCGCGTAGACCGCGATCCAGTCCAACACCTGGGTCAGCGCTTCGTCGGCAATCATGGGCCTCCCCGATCCTTAAGCGACCGCGGAACGATACAGCATGAAGGCGATGGAGTCCTGCAGCGCCTCCAGCGAGGCCTCCAGCACGTTGGTGTGCACGCCCACCGTGGTCCAGCGGTTGCCCTGACCATCAGTGCTTTCGATGGTGACGCGGGTGCGCGCGCCGGTGCCGGCGGTGCTTTCGACGATGCGGACGCGGTAATCGGCCAGCTCCAGGGCGACCAGTTCGGGATAGGCGCCGGTCAGCACCTTCCTCAAGGCCACGTCGAAGGCGTGGACGGGGCCGTTGCCTTCGCCCACCTCCATGTAGTCGCGCCCGCCGACCTCGACCTTCACCGTGGCCTCGGACAGGGTCACCCATTCGCCGTTGGCGTTGCGCCGGCGCTCGTCCAGCACGCGGTAGCGCTCGAGGCGGAAATAGGACGGCACCTGGCCCAGCGCCCGGCGCACCAGCAGCTCGAAGCTGGCCGAGGCCTGGTCGTAGGCATAGCCCTCGTGCTCGAGCCGCTTGATGAGATCGACCAGGTCCGAGACTTGGCGGGGGTCGAAGCCCACCTGCATCTGCTCGACCACGCCGACCAGGGCGTCGCGCTTCACCGTCTCCATGTCGAGACCGAGATCGGCCATGCGGGCGACGATGTTGGAGCGGCCGGCCTGGTCCGACACCACGATGGTGCGCTGGTTGCCGACCGTGGCGGGATCGACGTGCTCGTAGCAGCTGGGGTCCTTGGCCACCGCCGAGACGTGCAGCCCGCCCTTGTGGGCGAAGGCCGAGGTGCCGACATAGGGCTGGTTGCGGTTGGGCACCCGGTCCAGCACCTCGTCCAGCGTCCGGCTGAGGCGCACCAGCTTCTTCAGCCCGTCGGCGCCGATGCCGGTCTCGAAGCCCATCTTCAGCATCAGGTTGGGGATGATGGAGATCAGGTTGGCGTTGCCGCAACGCTCGCCCAGGCCGTTGATGGTGCCCTGGACCTGGCGCACGCCGGCCCGCACCGCCGCCAGCGAATTGGCCACCGCGTTCTCGGAATCATTGTGGCAGTGGATGCCCAGCCGCCCGCCCGGAATGCCGGCCGCCACCACCTCGGAGACGATGCGCTCCACGTCGTGCGGCAACGAGCCGCCGTTGGTGTCGCACAGCACCAGCCAGCGGGCGCCATTGTCCAGGGCCGCCCGCAGCGCCTGCAGCGCGTATCCGGGATTGGCCCGGTAGCCGTCGAAGAAGTGTTCGGCGTCGAACATCACCTCGGGCACCTTGGTCCCCAGATGGGCGATGGACTCGCCGATCATGCGCAGGTTCTCGTCCAGCTCGATGCCCAGCGCCACGGTGACCTGGAAGTCCCACGACTTGCCCACCATGGTCACCGCCTTGACCGCCGGATGGGCGACCAGGCCGTTGAGGCCGGGATCGTTGGCGGCGGAACGGCCGGCGCGGCGGGTCATGCCGAAGGCGGTCAGGCGGGAGCGGGAAAACTCCGGCGGATTGGCGAAGAAGGTGTCGTCGGTGGGATTGGCCCCGGGCCAGCCGCCCTCGACGTAGTCGATGCCCAGCGCGTCCAGCTCGCGGGCGATGCGCGTCTTGTCGGCCGCCGAGAAATCCACGCCCTGGGTCTGGGCGCCGTCGCGGAGGGTGGTGTCGTACAGATAAACTCTGGAGCTATTTTCCATTGTTTTTCAACCAGTTGCAGCCGCAGAAACGCGCTGTGTACAGTTTGTGTATCAATCCGCGTCACCGCGGATCATGTTTCATAAACTAAAGCGTGCAGGGCGCGCTTCTGACGCAGGGCCAACAACATATAGAATGCCAGCGCGCGAGCCAACTGAAACGCTCGTCTGAGCGCACGCCTCAACCCCGCCGCGCGGTATGCGTCCTTGACCAGTTGTTCCACGCGGGGACGGTCTGGCCGATCCGTGAGACCCAGCATGGTGGTCCAGACGTGGAGGAAGCGGCGTGCCGCCGCCGTGGGGTTGTCAGTAGTGGTGTTCATTGGATGCGCCCTCGGACGCGGAATTATCCGCAAAGTTAATGCCCAAAGTATTTAGCTGTCTACGAACGCAGACCTTATTCGTCCGTAAATGATCGGCTGCTCTTCCAAAGCCCTCACGCTACGCTAATGCGGAGGTGAGCCATGCTGCTTCGCCATTTACTGCTCTTTGTCCTCGCGTTCACCCCGACGCGGGCGTGGTCCACCAACGGCTTCTGCGAAGAGCACCGGCTGGAACTCATCCCCATCTACCAGACGCTGATCGAGCGCCTGAAGCAGCACCTGTACACCCGCGACAACAATCTGAAGATTGATGCCGAGACGGATATCCAGGCGTTCATGAAGTTCTCACAGCAGGCCGACCGCTACGACAAGCGCATGGTCAACGCCATCCGGGCCTACAATGACGACGATCCCGAGGCGGAACGCGTGTGCCGGGCGCTGGTGGTCAGCGCTAATTGCGAAGCCTATCTGGTCTATCAGGATGCCGTCATAAACCTGCCGGGCATCGAGCGGGAATCCGTGCTGGCGGAAGGCAGGCGGCGGTGCGAGCGGGCCTATCAGTATATAGGTTTTTCGTTCGTGCCGGATGGGGTGTGGTAGGCTTGATCGCTCTTGATCGACGCTAGGCCTGCCGCTGGATGTCCACGGCGCGCACTGGAAGATTTCTCGGTCGGACTGGTGTTGAAGCCGCCACAGATATGCCAATAAGTGGCTGATCATCAACGAGTTCGCCGGCAGGAGATCGGATATCACGCGAATGGACAGCGTGATGAAGTTGCGGCAAAGTAGCTTCTCAAGCGGGGTAGTAGGCTGCCATCTGGCTCTGACCGACCTACTCTGGGAAGAGGAGCCCGCTCGATAGATCATGGATTGGGACAAACTTAGGGTCTTTCACGCCGTGGCCGAGGCTGGAAGCTTTACCCACGCGGGCGAGGTCCTCAACCTGAGCCAATCGGCGGTCAGCCGCCAGATCAGCGCCCTGGAGGAAAGCCTCAACCTTCCCCTGTTCCACCGCCATGCCCGCGGCCTGATCCTCACCGAACAGGGCGAACTGCTCTACAAGACGGCGCGCGAGATCTTCTCCAAGCTGGCGATGACCGAGGCGCTGCTGACGGAAAGCCGCGAGCGCCCGCAAGGGCCGTTGAAGATCACCACCACGGTGGCGTTCGGCTCGCTGTGGCTGACGCCCCGGATCAAGGAATTCCTCGACCTCTATCCCGACATCGCCGTCACCATGGTGCTCTATGACGGCGAATTGGACCTGGCCATGCGCGAGGCCGACGTCGCCATCCGCATGATGCCGCCCCGGCAGCCGGACCTGATCCAGCGCCACCTGCTGACTATGCACTACAACGTGTATGCCGCGCCGGAATACCTGAAGAAGCACGGCATGCCGCGGACCGCCGAGGACCTCGACAACCACCATGTCATCGTCTATGGCGACGATGCGCGCGTCTCGCCGCCGGTCTCCAACGTCAACTGGCTGCTGGAAGCCGGCGCCAGCCCGGCGCGGTCGCGCAAGCCGGTGCTCGAGGTCAACAACATCTACGGCATCTACCGCGCGGTGAAATCGGGCCTGGGGGTGGCGGCCCTGCCCGACTACATGAGCACCGAGGCCGACAACCTGGTGCACATCCTGCCCGAGCTGAAGGGCCCCAAGCTCGACGCCTATTTCGTCTATCCGGAAGAACTGCGCCACTCCAAGCGCATCACTGTGTTCCGTGACTTCCTGCTGCACAAGATCCAAGAAGGACTTTGATCAACGGGACTGATGCCCCTTCACCTTTCAGTTGCGCTGTGATATTCGTGAGAAATGGACTTTATTCACGATATTGCGCGCGCTCGCGGCGTGCCCCCGCACCACCCTCTCGTCCAATACCTTGCGCGGAAAACCCGGGCAGCGGATCGCGGAAGCAAGGCGAGGCGGTCCCTTGGCAATCTATATGCGCTTTTGGTGTTGGCCGAAGACTATCTGAGTGGGCGGACCTCTAGGTTCACCGATTTGCTCGCTCGGATGCGCGCTTTGCCTTTTGGGGCAAAACTGCAGAATCACCCCTTAGACAATCGCCTCAATGACGAATTTGTACGGCAGGCCGCTGAACTCGTGCCGACACCGGTCGTTGCCACTACGGTAGGCGGACAAAAAGCCCGCACTATCTCTGCCGATCTCCTTAAATACGGAGGGGCAGACCCGAACGCCGTTGCATCCTTTTTGGTTGAGGCAATCACAGCATATATCGATCTTCTAACAGAGAAGCAGTCCGATATTCTGGACGATATTGCAGAAATTGAAACTGTAGAGGATCTTAAGGACTTCCTCGAAGAGGCATTTTCGCCACAAGCTGACGCACGGTTGTTCGAGGTCGCCTCGTTCGTTTTATTGTCTGAGCATTTTTCTCAGATGTCGGTGTGGATTGGCCTTGAGCGTCAAAGCGTCGAATCTCTGCCACTAACGTTATACCGGACGGGTCGGACAAATGCTAACGACGGCGGAATTGATTTCGTGCTCCAGCCGCTTGGCCGCTTTTTTCAAGTAACGGAGACCTTGGATTTTAATAAATATTTCCTCGACTTCGATAAAGTAAACCGCTTCCCGCTGTCATTCGTCATCAAGATCGACCAAACCAAGGAGGACGCTATCACTCGTATTAAGAGTGACGCCGAAAAGTCGAACAGGTTTGCGGCGGGTAAGCTCGAATCCTACATGTCCCTCTTCGAAAATGTTTACACCCTGAGGGACCTCAGGGAGGTCGCGCATAAAATTCCAGAAACTGCTCTGGAACGGATTAAGAGCAAGCTCACCCTACAATTCAAGCTCGAGTTCGGCCTGCTCGACTAAATCCTTCTGTCGATCGCGCTTCGATAGATTTTGCGTTTTCCTAACCTTCTTCTTCTCTAGCTCATCTGCAGAATAGGAAGAGGGGATATTAAGTCTGCGCACTCCTATTTTTACATAGGCCTCATTTCGCTCGATGCTGATGGAGCGACGCCCTAGGCGCTTTGCCACGGCACCCGTGGTAAAAGATCCCGCAAACGGATCTAGAACAACATCTCCTGGGTTGCTTGATGCCAGGATAATTCTCTCCAGCAACGCCTCTGGCTTTTGTGATGGGTGGTTTTCGTACTCTTCCATCTTAAAGCGGACGCGCGCGAAGTCCCAGACATTCCCGGGGACTTTGGTCGTGTTGTAGGGCTGCGGAGGGTTCTTTCGATAATCGATTAGCCCCCGTTTTGCTCCTGTTTTTGCTTCGACAAGGATATCCTCGCTGTTGAAAGTGTAGGCCTTTGGATCCTTTACCATATGCAGAATTGGCTCGTACATCGATCCAAAATAACGCTTAGCCTGCACCCCGGAGCTATCGTAAGTCCACACTAGGCGCGACAATATTGCAAGCCGGTCCCGGCACCATAGGTCTAGTGCCGGCATATTCTGAGTGGAATTCATTAGATAAAATGTTCCGGTCGGCTTTAGGACGCGACAGCACTCCTCAAGCCACCTCCAACACCACTCAAAATATTCAACCTCGTCGATGCGATCGTGTATGCCATCGAAATCTTTTCCAATGTTATACGGTGGATCGACAAAAATGAGGTCAACGGATCCGGTTTCTACTCTTCCCAGAGCAGAGAGAGCGTCATCGTGGACTATGCAATGATGTTCTGTCTCAAATTTCGCGGACATCTCAACCTATAGGCCCATTTATCCTACACTCACGCACTATATAGCATGCTTCGCTGTGCGGGTCGACCGACCTGTGGGGCGCCTTCCACGTAGACCCTTGCACAACCTAACGTTACATTTGCTTAAACGTCCGTTGAAGGGAACGTAAGGGCATGGCCTCGGGGCGCTTCGTCAGCTATTTGCGGGTCTCTACCGACCGGCAGGGCAAGTCGGGGCTGGGGCTACAGGCGCAGCGCGAGGCGGTCGCCAATTATCTGAACGGCGGTCAATGGGAACTGGCCGCCGAGTTGGTCGAGGTCGAGAGCGGAAAGCGCCAGGACCGTCCGCAGCTCGACGCCGCCCTGATGACCTGTCGCCTGCACAGGGCCACCCTCGTTGTCGCCAAGCTGGATAGGCTGGCTCGCAACGCCAAGTTCCTCCTTCACCTGATCGACAGCGGCGTGGACGTGGTGTTCTGCGATCTGCCCCATGTGCCTTCGGGACCGACAGGCCGCTTCCTGCTGACGCAGATGGCCGCCGTCGGGGAACTGGAAGCCGGATTGATCAGCCAACGGACGAAAGCCGCCTTGGCAGCGGCAAAGGCCCGTGGGGTGCAACTGGGCTCGCCGGGCAACCTGACTGCGGAAGGGCGGGCACGAGGTGCAGAGGTGGGGCGGGCTGTGTCGGTGCAACGGGCCGATCGTCGGGCCGCCGACCTTGCCCCAACCCTCGACTACCTTGTTGCCCACGGCGTCACCAGCGCCACCGGCATCGCCGCGAAATTGAACGAGGCTGGGGTCCCC
Organism: Magnetospirillum sp. UT-4; assembly: GCF_902729435.1. Classification (GTDB taxonomy): domain Bacteria; phylum Pseudomonadota; class Alphaproteobacteria; order Rhodospirillales; family Magnetospirillaceae; genus Magnetospirillum. The sequence goes on along the minus strand of NZ_LR746521.1, from coordinate 44,914 downwards.
ACACCCAGGGGCGGGAAATGGCAAGCGATCCAGGTGCAGCGGCTCCTCGTTCGGATGAACGACCTTCCAAGCCATTACTTGCGGTAACGGGTCGGCCCAATGGCCGAACCCGTTACCAGGAAGGTGCTATTTGCCATCCTCGATGTTGAGCAACGGGAACCGGCTTTTCCAGTGAACGGCATTCTCGGCCAGGAACTCGATCAGCATCCGCTCGCAGGCGGTCCGGGGTTCGGTCGGCACCTCGCGGTCTTCGATCACGAGCGGGCGGCCGTTGGACAGGGTCACGACATACATGGCTAAACCTCCTTCTTGGAACTGGCGACGAGCGAGGGCGTGTGGATGACAGGCAACGCGGGCTTCGGCACGACCACCATGCTGGGCACGCCGCTGGGCCAGCACCGATTGACCATCGCGCGTGTGTTGAGGTTACCGTTGGTGTTCAGGCGAAGGCCGTCGGTGGCGAACTTGGCAACGATCTGCTGGCGGGCCAGCGCACCACGAGGTCCCCGGCTGGCCATATCCCCGAAGAAACTGAGCGGGCCGGCAGCGACGAGTTCCTTCAGCACCATGTTCCAGTTCTGGAACACGGTCTGTTTCGCCGCCAACACCGCGAAGGCGAAGGCGTTGTCCTCCATAAAGGTGAAGGCCGGGTCCTGGTAGATCGGCTTTTGGCCGAACTGAGCGAAGTTGCGGACGAACACCAGCGTGCCCTTTGCCGAGATGCCACGTTCGAAGACGTGGTTGGTGAAATAGCCGCTATCCTCCCAGCGGGCGCGGAAAGGCGTCTGCATGGGGTTGATGGGATAGAACAATCCGATGTTGTCGTAACGGTCGATCTGGGCCGTCATCTCCCCGATAAAGTGGTAGCCGCTGTTGTGGGTGGGGCTGTGGTAAAGGGCCGCGTCATTGTCCATCAGCGCCGCCCAGCGATACCCGCTGGCATAGAAGTCCCTCAGGCAGATGTTGCGGGCTTCGGCTGGCGGTACCGGCTGGCCCAAGGTGATGTAGCGGATGCGATCGCCAAGGGTGTCGTGGAACTCGTGCGGCTGGTAGCCCATGGCGAGGATCACGAGCGGCAGGTCTGTGTGGGCGCCCAACTCGTCGATCTGCTGGTTGTGGGCGGCAAGGCGCTCCTCGCGCCGCTCGTTGCTCGGCAGGCAACTGATAATGTAGCCAATCATCTGGGTATGCATCGGGGTAGTCCTTGGTTCGGAGATGCCCCCGGCCGACATTGACGCCGACCGGGGGAATGCCGGCGGGGATCAGGCGACGTCCTGCTCGTTTTCCGGTTCGTCTTCCGTCACGAAGCCGCCCAGTTTGGCCGCCTTGGGATAGCGGGTGCCGTTGACAAGGGTCGGGACCAGGAATTCAGCCACGGTGTCGTCCTGCTCGGCCCGCAGCCGGATGGCCCTGGCCGCGATGGACATGACTACCGGCGAGTCCGGCAGCAGGGCTTTGATCGCCGACAGCGCCCCCGGCAGGTCCTTGGACTGGAAGGAATAGGTGGCCTGGAACAACTCGTCGCCGATCGGAGCTTGGACCAACTGCGAAGCCACCACGGTCTCACAGAGGGCGTCGAGAACATGGAACCCGTTGTTCGAGACACGGAAGTTGACCAGATTTCTGTCGGTCCCGGCGTGAACTGCCTTAGCGATCTCATTGTCGCCGGTGGTGTTCATGGTCTTCGAGACCCATTTGCAGGTGTCTCCGTCGAGGACCGTTTCGGCCAACCACTGCCAGTCCTCGGGATAGGAGATTTCGGCAATGGTCGGCATCTGCAAATCGCAGCGCAGCCGCGCCCGGTTCGTCGCCAGGGCATTCTGGTATTCGTCGATACCCAAGAGCTTGTCGAGGTTGAACTCCTTATATTCGGAGGAGCTCTGCTTCCGGCGAGCCTGGTTGAAGGCGTCCACGGCCGTCTGAATACCAATGGCAGAGACCGCAACCTCCGTCGTGTTGGCGACCGTCTTCGGCTGATGCACTTCGAAGCTGGCGCCATGCTTGGCGAAGCGGGCGATGCCAGTGATGTCGCCAGCCTTTTTCTTGTTGAGCCAATAGGTGCCCGGAGACAGGAGCGAGGGGCCGCCAATGAAGCACTGCCCGATCACGGTTTCGGTCGCGGCCATCTCCGGCATCGGCAGTTACCAAAACTGCTTGCTGCGCACCGAGAGTAACATTCGGGATCAGGTCCAAGGGCGCATCCCCGGTCGTTACCGCCTCCTGAATGTCATTCAGGGGATGACCGCCGGCACCGGGCCGCACAGCCTGGTTCACTGGTATCGGCACATCAAGCACCTCAACGAGGTTCTCGTCTGGGGTGAACAGGCCTGCGAGGGCTGGGCGCTGGGTGGCCTCTGGTGGCTGGAGCCCGAGGACCTTCTGCTGCTGCTATGGAACATGTGCCACGACGGCATGCTCTCGGGCCGGAACAACTGGCTGCACATCTTCGGCGTCACCGAGGCGCGAATGGTCGCGATCTTCTCGCTAATCCAGCGTGCGCTTCGCTACCTGTTGCAGGATCCCGACTTCACCATCTCGTGCGATTCCTCGAACCCCACCAAGAATATGGGGAAGGGCGGCAGCCGCTACGTCGGCACCGGCAATGTCGTCGCGACACAACGCCTGCCTGATCGCCTGCTGAAGTCGGACGGCATTCACCGTTTTCCTATCCAGTTCGTCGATGACCACGAAGGGGATGGATTCCCCTACACGACTGCCGTCCCGTTCAGCGGCTTCGCCCCGTGGCAAATCCTCGCCACCGCAGACCTTCTGAAGGGCACCGTGCTGGAAGGGACGCCGTTCCACTCCGCCCTCATCCTTCAGGGGGACAATCTGAACGGCGGTCTGAACCCGCTTGGGCAGATGGTCATGGCCTTCGCCAACACCGAGGCCTTCTTGCGCCAGACCTATGCCACTGCCGATCGCTACATCGCCGCGCACGAACGAAATCTCGTCCCGGCCATCGTCGCCACGTTGCGCAGCGCCACGCCTCCGCTGACGCCGCCGATCGCCTTCCCGTAATCCCACTCGCATCCACAGGAGGACACCATGACCAACACCGACATCCATCCCACCGTTGCTACAACTAATGATGAGGGGAGTATCGCTATGAGCGCTGATCAGAACGAGAATATTGGGCCGTCCAGCGCGAGTTTGGCCGACATTACTCCGAGTAATGCTGCCGAGAGCATCCCGGCAGATCAGGTCGAAGTCGCCGATGTCGCCGGCATCCCGGCCGACGATCAGGATAAGGGCGAGGCTGTTGTCGGCATGACCACCGCCAACAATGTGGACGGCATGTCGGACGAGGAAATCGAGGCGGCCGTTCCGGGCCAGCTGTCCTATATGGACAAGGCCACGGAATGTGAGGCGGCGGCAAGCGCCGTGTACGAAGCGGAGACCCGTGTCGCTTCCGGCGAGAAGGAAGTGTGGCGTCGCATCTATGCCGCCCTCGCGTTGGCCTATGCCTTCTATCTGGCCTATTTCGGCACGGCTGACTACGACCATTACCTCAAGAGCCGGGGTGTCGATCCCGACCCTAAGAAGGCTTGCAAGTTCAACCCGCTGATCAAGGCGGTGTTCGGCCTGGGTAAGAAGGGCGTGATCAAGGCGTCCGATAAGCTCAAAGTGCGAATGCGCAAGCGTATCAGCACGATGGCATCGACACTGGAATTCATTGAAAACGAAGCTACGCCGGACGCCAACGGTAACATCGACGTCGTGTGGTTCCTGGAAAATAAGGCCGATGCCCATGGCCGGAAGGGGATCGAGGCGTCTCGTGCCGGAATGGCCAAAATCCGCCGAGAGAGGGCCGCTTCGTCGAGCGACACCTCCAAGTACGATCGCGGCCTGGAAAAGCTGAAGGCGAGTGCCTCGGTCGAGCCGCCGGCTATCGGTCCCTCCCCGGTGCTGCTGGCCGTTCATGCCGAAAATGGCAAGTTGGTTTTCCTGGGTGAGGTGACGGGAGACAGCGCCGGCAAGCTGCTGACAAAGTTCATCGAGAATTCCGGCAACGAGGATGATCCTCTGTCTGGAACCGCCATGGGCGAACTTGTTGGCTACCTCTCCTTCGCCCGTGCGCTGGGAGCGGTGGATTACCTGACCCGCATCGAGGTCACAGAGGCCGGGGTGCTGGTGCAGGCGGCGATGCGCTTACGAAACGCCGCCGTAGGCACATCCATGCCAGCGACGATCACATTGTCCAGTCGGGCACCGAAGGCGGCCTGCCATGCCCAGAGCTGGTGCCGGCGCTGGAAGTATTCTTGGACGCTCAGCGCCCCGGTAGCGACAGAGAAGCCGCCGCTATCAAGGAACGTCGTTCCTGCCAGATTTCGCCGCCACACCGGGCTCACCTCGGTCTGCGAGACGACAACATTCAGGTTGGCATTGCCGGCGCTGAGCAAGGCGTGGGGGTAGTGGAACGCGCCACTGGTGTGCTGAAAGTTCAGGACATCGAACGACCTGAAACCGGCGTAGGCCAGCAGCGCCTTTGCTCTCGTATCGTTGACCAGAGTGGTGTTGAACGGCTGGAGGGCGATGAAGATGAGTGCCCGGTTACGGGTCAGTTGACCGAGATCGGGCGGATGTGCGGAACGAAAGGGCGCAGACATGGGTTCTCTCCCCGCTGTGCGAGTGAAAGTCGAGTTGACGTGTGTTCATGGATGAGCCGTGGCGGCCTTAATCGAGCAGCCGGTCACATAGCTTTGTCGTTATGCTGAACGGCTGACCTTCAGCTACGGGAAGTCCTTGTGCTGCATTGCTGGCGGCCTCCTGATATGGATGTTTGATCGCCGCCTCCGGAACGGCGCCTGTATTGCTCGCACAGGCTTACATAGGAGCTCATTGCTGGGAACTATTTTAGCAATGCAAGATCAATGCGACTGAAATTCGCCAAACGCATGCCATGCCGAAGCCGGTTATCACATTGAAATGATTTGGTTTTTCAGCATGAATTATCGCAACAACTCCAGATTGCCGTCGATAACAATATGATTTTACGTGGGTTTTTGTGGCAAAGTAGTTCGCCAAAATGAGCGCTGAATTTATCGCGCAACTAAGGGAAGCAGATTGTTTCGCCGCCTGTGTGGACCATTAGGGTGCTGATGATTACAGCCGGTAACGCCCCCTTGGGCTCTGCGCCCGTCATCACCATTCGTCCGACAACATGATGGTCAGCACGCGGATGGTCACGCCGGGGTTCGCCGGATCGTCTGAGGCGAAGTTCAGGTCGGTGTCGTAGTAGTCGATCTTCCAGATGACGCAATGGTCGCCAACGGTCATCACCGCGCAATCATGCTCGGAGTAGGGATCGTTGTCGGGGGTGAAATCGGAGAATGCTGCGACGGCAGCGAGCACGTCCAGGATGGATTGGTGGCCGAGTGCCTGGATGCCTCTAGTGATGACCACCTTGCCGCAAGTGTGGTCGCGGCGAAGGCGGTCGTTGAGTTCGGCGATACGTGCTGTGCGGTCCATGCGGCCCTCGCTGTTGCGCGGGCACGTCTCCGGGATTGGGCATTGCGCCCGATACAGCTGCTATAGCGGTGGAGCGCGCAGGGCGTCTACGGGCGCTGCGCCTCACCCCAGCGCATCGAGGTCTTCTTCGTCAGCGAGAGCTTTTTCTTCGTCCCGATCCAATGCCCTCGATACTCCAAACCGCTGTTGGTACGCGGCCTCGCGTTCGGCCACATGCTCGGGACGGACATAGGTCAGCTTGGCCCGGTTGGCCTGATTGTTGGTCTTGATGTAGGTCTTGCGCAGCATGGCGGCCGATGTGCCGGTATTCTCCGCGAGATCATCGTAGGACGCCCCACCCTCGATGCGGCGCCACGTCATGTAGGAATGGCGCAAGCAGTATCTTGTGATCGCCCTGCCGTCTCTGTCCGTCCGCAGGTCAATGCCGCGCGTCTCATAGAGCGCATTCAACATGTCCTTCCACAGATCGCCCCAGGCATTGTTGTAAACGGGCGTGCCATCTTCGTTGCAGAAGACATAGTCGTCAGGCTTTTGAAAATTGTCGCCTGGGAACTCCGAACGCTGCACCTGTAGCTCGACGATGGCGTCCTCGATCTCTGGCATGGGGATGTGATCGCGTTTGCGCTTCTGCTTGGACTTGTTGACCATGATGGTGATCTCGGTCCGGATTTCGACCTCGTCCTCGACATGCGTGATCAGGATGTCGCGCCACCGCAAATGATGCACTTCTCCCACGCGCATACCGGAATGCACCAGGAAGATGCAGTAATAGTAGAACATCGTCCGGCGGCGACGGGTATAGGCGTTATTGTTCGACTGCGCCCACTCCCAGCACCAATCGCGAATGGTCTCCCATTCGCTGCGCTCCAAGGCAGATCGAGTGCCTTTTTCCTCGTCGTCCACGCCGAAGCGATAGTCCTGAATGTCCTCCAGTCGCAGGTAGCCCTTCTTCTTGGCCGCCCAAGTGAGGCAGGCGTTGAGGACATTCATCTCATGCTGGACGGTTGTGGGGGCAACCAGCTTCGGTTCCACGCGCTCGGCATTGGCGGCCATGGAAGAGCGTTTGCTGGCTCGCGGCTGCTTGCCCGCTCGGACGGGCTGCCGCAAGCGCCACGCCGGGTATTCATCCAGACGCTTGGCGACATCCAGGATGGGCGTACGCCCGTCGAAGTAGTCCTTCAACGGCTTGGCCGCAAAGCGAGCGCGGCGCGGAGTGGACGGCTTTGATTTTGGATCGGCCTGGAGGTGCTCAAGGTACTCATCGAGAACCCGGCCGAACGACACGTCCCACAAGGTCGAGACGGTGCCGTCCTTCTTCTTTGCCAACACCCTGCCGTATTCCAGCATGGCAAGCTGGATGGCGATGTCCTGGCTGGTGGTGGTCTGGCCGTTCTCGTCGCGGAGCACCATGACCTTGTAGCGGCGCTCGCCGGGCACGCGGATGGGGATGCGCGCGTACCAGTTATCACCGGCATCCTGGCGCTGGAAAACGACGAGACCCTGCACACCGGGGATTTCAAGCCTTGTCCGCATGCCACGGCCCTGGCTCTGCGGCTTAGGGAGCATTCACAACGTTTCCGCGCAGCAGTTGTGTATCAGTTGTGCATCAACGCTAGCGTTTCTGCCCCAAGATCGCAACAACCTAAGCCATGTGCGCGCCCTGTGTACAAAAAATATCTAATTAAAACAACACATTAACTGTCAATTTATGTAGTACAGATAGACGCGGGTGTCGGTGGTCATCGGGCTTCAATCGTGCTGGCGGAAGGCGGGGGGCAAGCATAAAGGATGGGCGGGCGGGCGCCAACCGAAACGGTTTGGTCGGGGCGGGCTTGCGTGATGTAAGCCCACCCCGAACCGCCCCGCCGAGTTACCGAGGAGAGGACTCGGTGGGTGTATCCACGCCCAGGCACAGATTTCTGCGACCGTCCCAACTCCCTCCTGCATCCAAACAAGCGTCCTGGGCGAAGAATGCGCAGACTTTGCCGCCAGCAACGAAGGCAGCCACTGCGATCAGAAGAGGGATCAACCATTTTTTCATTTCAGTACCTCGAAGGCAATCCGTTGGGACGATACTGACCACACGCAGCGCCGCAGGACTGCCCACCAATTCTTCCTGCCGCCCGTCCAGTGCGGTTGGCTTTTTGATCCTCGTCGCTGTCCCAACTGGGGTAGCCTTTTACGTTTTGATCCCACCATTCGCGGGCATTACCAATGGTTTCGGCCGTAGTCTCACCGGCCGGACCACGGCGAGCGGCCTCGCAGTTGCCCTTGCAGTGAAAATACCTGTCCGAATTTTTTATATTACCAATGCGCATGTCCAGGTAATTGCCGAGCAGATCGCCGGCCGCGCCCATGCCTTGCTTAACCGTATCTACGACACCCGGCTTGCCTTGGCCTGACTGGGAAGGCCCCTCATTTGCAGCTAGGCGTATGTTTACTTTTTGCTCCGTCGGCCCTTCCGGCCGCATGAAGCCATCGACCTTCAGGCCGTTGTCCTTCTGGAAACGCTTGATGCCGTCGAACATGGCGTCGTCGGTCCAGTCGTCGATGCCGCGGTGGGGCGGGATATCGTAGTAGCCAAGCTGGTTGAGCGCTAGCTTGGTGTTCATGAGGTCGTTGGGCTCGATGCGGTAGTTCGTGCCAATGGGGGATTTGAGATTAAGCATGTGACGGCACCTCGTTCTGCTACGGCGTCCGATGACGGAATATATACCGCATTTCACAACAATAGTCCAGAACATACACAGAACCGTGTAGAGAGGATGGGCGAGCCGGAGCCAACCGAAACGCGGGGGCGACGACGACCCTGCGGGACGTCCTGCCTTCCCCCGATTCCTCGCCGCCCGAGCTTGACGCCGGCTGCCCGGCGGCGGTAGCCTGCAGCGGTGGTCGGTCGCCCCGGAAATCCCATGCGTCCTCTTGCCCTTCGTCTGGTCCTGCTCGTCGCCGCCGTGATGCTCGGCGCGTGGCCGGCCGTCGCCGATCTGGGGCGGCATCCGGGGCCGGCGCAGGCCCGCGGCCACGCCATGGCGGGGCACCGCATGGACGCGCCGCAGCACGCCACCCATAGCGGCCATGCCGAGATGGGCGAGCGCCAGGCGGCGGCATGCCAGGACGGGTCGGCCGGCATGGTTCCCGGCCATTGCGGGTCCTGGGTGATGGCCTGCGGCACCGGCGTTGCCGGGACCCTTCCGGCCGTCATCGAGCTTGCCGCGCTTGTCCCGGTAGCGATTGTGCATCGGCACGCGCCGGGCGAAATCTCGGTCGCCCACTCGGTCCCGCCGACCCTCCGCCCCCCCCGTTTCTCCGCCTGACTGCCCTTGACGTGGCGCGACCGGTCGCGCCGCCCTGAAGTCTGGCTGGAAGGAACATCCCATGTCGGCACGTTGGTTGCTGGCCGTCGCCGTGGCCGTGGCCGTGGGCACGGCGGGCGGTATCGCCTATGAACGCCTGGGCACCGGCGGCGCGCCCCCGTCCGGGAAGAAGATCGCCTATTGGGTCGCGCCCATGGACCCCAATTACCGGCGCGACGCCCCCGGCAAGTCGCCCATGGGCATGGACCTCATCCCCGTCTACGAGGGCGAGGAGCCGGGTGCCCGGAAGGCCGGCGACGACGCGCAGGTGACGCTGTCGCCGGCGGTGGTCAACACCATCGGCGTCCGTACCGGCACCGCCGAGCCGGCCGATTTCTCGGCCGACATCCGCACCGTCGGTTATGTCGCCCAGAACGAGGACCGCACCTCGCACGTGCATGTGCGCAAGGACGGCTGGATCGAGCAGCTGGTGGTCCGCTCGCTGGGCACCGAGGTGCGCAAGGGCGATCTGCTGTTCGAGTATTTCTCGCAGGAGCTGGCGGCGACCTCGACGGAATACGTCCGCGACCTCGAACGCGGCAATGCCGGCATGAGTTCGGGCGGCGCCTACAAGCTGCGGGCGCTCGGCGTGTCCGAAAGCCAGATCCAGGAGATCGCCTCCAGCCGCCGGCCGGCCCACCGCTTCCGCATCCACGCCCCCCAGGACGGCGTCGTGGTGCAGCTGGGCGTCGGCGAGGGCATGTACATCCGCCCCGATCAGACCATCATGACCCTGTCCGACCTGTCGTCCATCTGGGTCATCGCCGACGTGCTGGAAAGCCAGTCGGACCGCGTCTTCCCGGGCATGGAGGCGGAAGCCCGGCTGGCGCATCTGCCGCAGGAGGTCTGGCGCGGGCGGGTCGATTACGTCTATCCGGAACTGGACGAGACCACCCGCACCCTGCGGGTCCGCCTGCGCTTCGCCAATCCGGGGATGAAGCTGCGGCCCAGGATGTTCGCCGAAATCACCCTGAAGGGGAAACCCCGCAAGCCGGTGCTGGCGGTACCGTCCGAGGCGGTCATCCGCACCGGCCGCAGCGACCGGGTGGTGCAGGCCCTTGGCGACGGCCGGTTCAGGTCGGTGGCGGTCAAGGTCGGCGCCCAGCACCAGGACCGCACGGAAATCCTGGAGGGCCTGGACCAGGGCGCCCGGGTGGTGCTGTCGAGCCAGTTCCTGATCGATTCCGAGGCCAGCCTGAAGGCCGGGTTCGCCCGCATGGAGAATGACGGCCACACCCCCCAGGCGGCCGAGGACCTGGTGACCGCCGAGGCCACGGTCAATTCCGTCAATGCCGGGGCCCGCACCCTCAACGTCACCCACGGCCCCATCCCGGCCCTGGGCTGGCCGGGCATGACCATGGATTTCGCCCTGGCCGAGGGCTTGGCCATGCCCGATCTTGCGCCCGGGGCCAAGGTCCGCCTCGACCTGGGCAAGGATGCCGATGGCATGGTCCAGGTCGTCAAGGTGGAGGCGGTCCAATGATCGCCGCCATCATCCGCTGGTCGCTGGCCAACCGGTTCCTCATCGTGATGATGACGGCGCTGCTGGTGGTCGGCGGCGGCTGGGCGCTGCGCAGCACTCCGGTCGACGCCCTGCCCGATCTGTCCGACGTCCAGGTCATCGTCAAGACCTCCTATCCCGGCCAGGCGCCGCAGGTGGTCGAGGACCAGGTCACCTATCCGCTGACCACGGCCATGCTGGCGGTGCCCGGGGCGCGGACCGTGCGCGGCTATTCCATGTTCGGCGACAGCTACGTCTACATCATCTTCGAGGATGGGACCGATCTCTATTGGGCCCGGTCGCGGGTGCTGGAATACCTGTCGCAGGTGACGCCGCGGCTGCCCGAGGGGGCCAGGCCGGCGCTCGGGCCGGACGCCACCGGCGTCGGCTGGGTGTTCCAGTACGCCCTGGTCGACCGCACCGGCGCGCACGACCTGTCGCAGCTGCGTTCCATCCAGGACTGGTTCCTGAAATACGAGCTGCAGACGGTTTCCGGCGTCTCCGAGGTCGCCACCATCGGCGGCATGGTCAAGCAGTACCAGATCGTCGTCGATCCGCTGCGCCTGCGCGCCTACGGCCTGCCGCTGTCGGCGGTGAAGGCCGCCGTGCAGAAGGCCAACCAGGAGACCGGCGGTTCGGTGATCGAGATGGCCGAGGCCGAATACATGGTCCGCGCCGGCGGCTACATCGACGAGCCCGCCGACCTGGAAGCCATCCCGCTCAAGGCCAGCCCCGGCGGCACGCCGGTTCTTTTGTCCGACGTGGCCGCCATCCGCCTGGGGCCGGAACTGCGGCGCGGCATCGGCGAGCTGGACGGCCAGGGCGAGGCCGTGGGCGGCGTCATCATCATGCGCTGGGGCGAAAACGCCCTTGCCACCATCGCCGCCGTGAAGGCCAAGCTGGACGATCTGAAGGCCAGCCTGCCCAAGGGCGTCGAGGTGGTGATCACCTATGACCGCTCGGGCCTGATCGAGCGGGCCATCGACAACCTGTCCCACAAGCTGGTCGAGGAGATGCTGGTGGTGGTGCTGGTCTGCGCCGCCTTCCTGCTGCACCTGCGCTCGTCGCTGGTGGTGGTGCTGTTCCTGCCCGTCAGCCTGCTGGCCGCCTTCCTGGTCATGCGGCTGCAGGGGATCAACGCCAACATCATGTCGCTGGGCGGCATCGCCATCGCCATCGGCGCCATGGTGGACGCCGCCATCGTCATGATCGAGAACCTGCACCGCAAGATCGAGCAGACGCCGCTGACCAGCGAGAACCGCTGGAAGGTGGTGGCCGAGGCCACCTGCGAGGTCGGGCCGGCGCTGTTCTTCTCGCTCCTCATCATCACGCTCAGCTTCGTGCCGGTGTTCGCCCTTGAGGCGCAGGAAGGCCGCATGTTCAAGCCGCTGGCCTTCACCAAGACCTACGCCATGGCGGCGGCGTCCATCCTGTCCATCACCCTGGTGCCGGTGCTGATGGGCTGGTTCATCCGCGGCCGCAGCATCATCCCCGAGCACAGGAACCCCATCAGCCGGGTCTTCATCTGGATGTACCGGCCGCTGCTGGGCGGTGTGGTCCGCAATCCGGTGATGATGGTGGCCGCCGCGTTGGTGGTGACGGCGTCCACCCTCGTCCCCATCGCCCAGCTGGGCACCGAGTTCATGCCCGAGCTGGACGAGGGCGACATCCTTTACATGCCCAGCCTGTTGCCCGCCGTTTCCATCGGCAAGGCGGGGGAAATTTTGCAGCAGACCGACCGCCTGATCCGCACCCTGCCCGAGGTGGAGACCGTCTACGGCAAGGTCGGCCGGGCCGAAACCGCCACCGACCCGGCGCCGCTGACCATGGTCGAAACCACGGTGCGCCTGAAGCCGAAGGACCAATGGCGCCCCGGCGTGACCATGCGGACGATCCGCGACGAGCTGGACAAGCTGGTCCAGGTGCCCGGCGTCACCAATGTGTGGATCATGCCCATCAAGAACCGGCTCGACATGCTGGCGACCGGGGTGAAGACCCCGGTGGGGATCAAGGTGGCGGGCCCCGATCTCGAGCAGATCGGCCGCATCACGGCGGAGATCGAGAAGGTGGTGCAGACGGTGCCCGGCACCGCCTCGGCCTATGCCGAGCGCACCGTGGGCGGACGCTACCTCGACGTCGATATCGACCGCCGGGCCGCCGCCCGCCACGGCCTGTCCATCGCCGACGTCCAGGACGTGATCCGCACCGCCATCGGCGGCATGCGCGTCTCGGAGACGGTGGAGGGGCTGGAACGCTATCCCATCAACATCCGCTATCCCCACGACGACCGCACCAGCATCGAGGCCATCCGCGAGCTGCCCATGGTCACGCCCTCGGGCGCCCATATCGCCCTGGGCGACGTCGCCCGCATCGCCATAGCCGACGGGCCGGGGATGATCCGTTCCGAGGACGCCCGGCTCAACGGCTGGATCTATGTGGACATCGCCGGCCGCGACCTGGGCGGATACGTCCAGGAGGCCCGCCGCGTGGTGGCGCAGCAGGTGCAGTTGCCCGCCGGCTATTCGGTCGCCTGGTCGGGCCCGTTCGAATTCCTGGAACGGGCCGAGAAGCGGCTGGGGATGATCGTGCCGGTGGCGGTGCTGCTGATCGTCGTCCTGCTTTACCTGGCCTTCGGTCGCGCCATCGACGTGGCGGTGATCATGGTCACCCTGCCGGTGGCGCTGTCGGGCGGGTTCTGGCTGCTGTGGCTGCTGGATTTCGACCTGTCGGTGGCGGTGGTGGTGGGCTTCATCGCCCTGGCCGGCGTTGCGGTGGAAACCGCCATCATCATGCAGGTCTACCTGAACCTGGCACTGGACAAGCGCCGCGCCAAAGCCGCCGAGGAGGGGCGGCCGGTCGGCATGGAGGACGTCCTTGATGCGGTGCGCGAAGGCGCCCTCCTGCGCCTGCGCCCCAAGCTGATGACGGTCGCCACCATCTTCGCCGGCCTGTTGCCGATCATGTACGGCGCCGGCACCGGTTCGGACGTCATGCGCCGCATCGCCGCCCCCATGGTCGGCGGCATGGCCACCGCCACCCTGCTCACCCTTTTCGTCATTCCCGCGGTGTTCGTGCTGGTCAACCGGCTCGACGCCATCCGCAACCCCACGCCATCGTCCAAGGGCGCCCTTGGCCAGTGCTCCCAATCCGGATTTCCAAGTGGGTAATTTTGGTTCGTCATACCCGCAAAAGCGGGCATCCATACGGTGGTGGCCTTCAGATGATATCGTCGTAAAGATCACGCCATTGTGGATTAAAACGCTGGATCATTTCTATCTTCCACGCCCTGTTCCATTTCTTCATTTGCTTCTCTCGAAGAATGGCATCTGGCATGGTTTCGTGCATCTCGTAATACACCAACATATGGACGCCATAAGTCTTGGTAAAACCTTCAACAGCATCTGTCTTGTGTTCCCAGATGCGCCGGATGACGTCGCTGGTCACCCCGATATACAGGGTGCCGTTTCGCCTATTGGCCAGAATGTATACGCAAGGGCGCCTCGTCATCGCGCTCATAGCGGCCCTACCGCCGGAATGGATGCCCGCTTTCGCGGGCATGACGAAGCTATGTCCATGGGAATTAACCCCTCGCTAACTTGACAGACCGGAGACATCGACATGAAGACCATCATCCTCGCATCCATCCTCGCCGTCGCCGCCGTACCGGCCTTCGCCCAATCGGGCCATTCCATGTCCGGCCACGGCGACGGCCACATGGCGCAGAAGCAGCCGGCGGTGGCCGGCAGCGGCACCGTGGACGCGGTCCGGGCCGATGCGCGCCAGGTCAAGGTGACCCACGCCCCCATCAAGGCCCTGGGTTGGCCGGCCATGACCATGGACTTCGCGGTGGCGGACGGCATCGACCTGTCCCGGGTCAAGGCCGGCGACCGGATCGACTTCGAGCTCGCACGCGGCGGCGACGGCATCTACATGATCACCGGCCTGACCCGAAAATAGCGCCCCCCTGCCCGGCCCTCGCGGCACCTGCCGCGAGGGCCGCGAATGGGTGAACCCGCAGGAACGCATGCGGGCGTTCCACCATTCCCCCGCTCCGACGGGGTGGCAATCCTCTATGCCCCCTGCCATAGTTCTGCTTTATCCGTATCGGATGGTCAGGCTGCGAACTATAATCGCTATTTGTGGGTCTTCCGCCGTGCTTCGGATCCCGTATCCGAGCTTGAATATTCCAGTCGGGAGTTGGTGATGGCCGATCCCGCCTTTGCCGTCGTCGGCATCGGTGCATCCGCCGGCGGTGTCGAGGCATTGACGGCGCTGTTCCGAAGGATGCCCCCCGAACCGCATGCCGCCTTCATCGTCGTCACCCATCTGGCACCCGACCGCGACAGCCTGATGCCCGAGATCATCGGTCGCGTCACCACCATGCCGACCGTCACCGCGCGGGACGGTGAGTGCATCCAGCCGGGCCACGTCTACCTCAATTCCCCGGTTTCCGTGCTGACCGTCGTCGATGGCCGCCTGGTGCTCAAGCCGCGCCACAACGAACGCAATCCGGTGGACATCCTGCTCGCCTCGCTGGCCAGAGAATTCGGCGAACGGGCCATTGCCGTGATCCTGTCGGGAACCGGCAGCGACGGCGCGCTCGGCCTGAAGGCGGTGCGCGAGGCCGGGGGGGTGACCTTCGCCCAGGGCCGCGGCGGCGACGGCCCCAGCTACCCGGGCATGCCCCAGGCCGCCATCGGCACCGGCTACGTGGACCGGGTGGTATCGATCGAGGAACTGGCGGACGGCTTCGCCGGGTTCATCGGCCACATGGGCCTGAGCAGCCGGCACGACATCGCCGAACAGCGGGCTGTGGTCGAGGATGCCAAGACCGCGATCTACGCGGCGCTTCAGCAGCGTACAGGGCACGATTTCAGCCGCTACAAGGACAAGACCTTCCTGCGGCGGGTCGAACGCCGGATGAAGGTGCATCAGGTGACGGACCTGCCGGGCTACGTTCAGCTGATCCGGACGGATGAGAACGAGGCGCTGGCCCTGTTCCGCGATCTGCTGATCGGCGTCACCGGCTTCTTCCGGGACGGCGAAGCCTTCGGACGCCTTGCCGAGCTGGTGATACCGAAGATCCTGGAAGGCAAGGGAAGCACCGATGCCGTCCGGGTCTGGGTGTCGGGCTGCGCCACCGGCGAGGAGGTGTATTCCCTGGCCATCCTGTTGCGCGAGATGGCGGGCAATTCGATGTCGGCGCCGCGCCTGCAGATCTTCGCCACCGATATCGACGAGGAGGCCCTGACCATCGCCCGCCTCGGCCGTTACCCGGCGAATCTGCTCACCTCGGTGTCGCCGGAACGTCTGGCCCGGTTCTTCGTCCGTGACGGCGAAAGCTACACCGTGACGCCGGAGATCAGGGAGTGCTGCCTGTTCTCGCCGCAGAACATCTTGCGCGACCCGCCGTTCTCGCAGATCGACCTGGTGTCGTGCCGGAACCTGCTGATCTACTTCAACGCCGAGCTTCAGTCGCAGGTCATTCCGGTCTTCCACTACGCCCTTCGTCGCGGCGGCTACCTGTTCCTCGGCAACGCCGAGAACCTGACCCAGCACGGCAGCCTGTTCGCCCCGCTGGACAAGAAGTTCCGGATCTATCAGCGCAAGGACAGCCCCTCGCGCCTGCCGGCCATGGCGCTTGCCAGCACGCCCGGCAGCCCGCGTCCGTCGCGCCCGCCGGTGCCGGCCCGCGCCAGCAAGGGCGACGACGTGGTGCGGCAACTCGAACGCCGCGTCCTCGAGCGCTATGCCCCGGCCCATATCCTGGTCAACCGGGACGGCGAGGTCATCCACTACTCGGCACGGACCGGCAAGTATCTCGAGGCGCCGGCGGGAGCGCCCACCCGCAACCTGCTGGCCATGGCGCGCGGCGGGCTGAACCTGCCGTTGCGTTCGGCCCTGCGCGAAGTCCAGGAAAGCGGGCGGCCGGCGCGGCGCGACGCCGTCGCGGTGCAGATCGACGGCGACATCCAGACGGTGGACATCGCCGTCGAGCCCTTGCCCGAGATCGACGGGCAGCCATTCTGGCTCATCATCTTCACCGACATCGGATCGGCCCGCAGTTCCGAGGAAATCGCCAAGGCGGAACTGGCCCGCGCCGCCGACCGCGACGGCGCCCTCCTTCATCTCGAGCAGGATCTGAACCAGACCCGCGAGCGGCTGCAGACCACCGTGGAGGAGTACGAGACGGCGACGGAGGAGCTGAAGTCCAGCAACGAGGAACTGCTGTCCCTCAACGAGGAACTTCAGTCGTCCAACGAGGAACTGGAATCATCCAAGGAAGAGCTGCAATCCATCAACGAGGAAATGTCGACGGTCAATGCGGAGCTGGCCAGCAAGGTCGATGAGCTCGACCGTGCCAGCGCCGACCTGCGGAACCTGCTCGACATCACCCGCATCGCCACGATTTTCCTCGATGGCGACCTCGTCATCCGCAACTTCACCCCGGCGATGAATGCCATCTACAAGCTGATTTCCACCGACCGCGGCCGGTCGCTGGCCGATATCGTCAGCCACATCGACTATGACGGTCTGGTCGAGGACGTCCACAAGGTGCTGGGCACGTCGGAACCCTTGGAGCGGCGGGTGGTTCGCCGCGACGGCAGCGCCCACTACCTGATGCGGATCGTCCCCTACGAGACCATGTACGACAAGGTGAACGGGGCGATCATCACCTTCCTCAACGTCAGCGACATGGTCAAGGCCGAGGAACGCCAGCGGCTGCTGGTGGCCGAGCTCAACCATCGGGTCAAGAACATCCTTTCGGTGGTGGCGTCCATGGCGGCCCAGATGGCACGGCGCAGCACCAGCGTGGCGGAATTCGCCGAAGGATTCGTCGGCCGCATCCACGGCCTGGCCAAGACCCATGACATCCTGTCCGCCAAGGAATGGTCCGACGTCGACCTGGCCGAGCTGCTGCAGGCCGAACTGGACGCCTTCATCCTCGACGCGGCGCGCGCCAGCCTTAACGGGCCGAAGGTCGAACTGCGGCCGCAGGTGGCGACGACGCTGGGCATCGTCATTCATGAACTCGCCACCAACGCGGTGAAGTACGGGGCCTTCGCCAACAGGATCGGCCGGTTGCGGGTGGAATGGGCGTTCGACACCGGCAAGAATGGCCGTGACCTGGTGCTGACCTGGACGGAATCGGGCGGCCCCCCGGTGGAACCGCCGGAACGCACGGGTTTGGGGAGCGAGCTGATCCGGCGCAGTCTCGACTTCGAGCTGGGAGGGCGCGCCGCCATCGACTACCGGCCGGAAGGGGTTGTGGTCACGCTCGTCATCCCCGCGACCGCCGAGATCATCCAGCACACGGAAGGGGTTTCCCCATGAAACGCGAGAGTACCGGCCGGCGCGTGCTGGTGATCGAGGACGAGATGATGGTGGCAATGGGCCTGGAGATGGCCCTTGAGGACGCGGGATACGACGTGGTCGGGCCGTTCGGCCGCCTCGACCAGGCGCTCGACGCGGCCTGCAACGAGCGGATGGACGTCGCCCTCCTGGATGTCAACGTCCGGGGAGAGGACATCTTTCCGGTGGCCGATATCCTTGCCGCCCGCGGCATCCCCTATGTCTTCCTCACCGGCTATGGCCGCGACATCCTGCCGGCCCGGTTCGGGTCCGGCCGCATCCTGTCGAAGCCCTTCCAGGCCATCCAGCTGGTCGCCGCCGTCAGGGAACTGACGGCGTAAGGCCCGGTTGCCGCCGCCACGCCCCGCCTTCCCCGGGTTCCACACCCTGTGGACAAGAATCCCCCTCCCCGCGGACGGGCGATCCGGTCTACCCTTCGCGGCATGTCATCCGTCATCCCCTTCGGCGGCGCACCTTCCAACGAGGGCGCGACGTTCCGCACGCCACCCCACAATTTCGAGGCCGAGCAGGCGTTGCTGGGGGCGTTGCTGCTGAACAACCGCGCCTTCGAGAAGGTGGCCGAGTTCCTGCGCCCGGAACACTTCGCCGAGCCGGCGCACGGGCGCATCTTCGCCGCCTGCGCCAAGCTGGTCGAGCGCGGCCAGATCGCCAATCCGGTGACCCTGAAGACCTATTTCGAGAGCGACGGCGGCCTGGCCGAGATCGGCGGCACCGCCTATCTGGCCCAGCTGGCCAATTCCGTGGTCTCGATCATCAATGCCGAGGATTACGGCAAGCTGATCCACGACCTGCACCTGCGCCGCGAGCTGATCGCCCTGGGCGAGGATCTGGTCAACCACGCCTTCGAGCCGACCATCGAGACCTCGGCCATGGAGCAGATCGGCAAGGCCGAGGCGCAGCTCTACGAGCTTGCCACCACCGGCCAGACCGAAGGCGGCTTCGAGACCTTCAACGCCGTGCTGATCGAGGCGGTGCGCCAGGCCGAGGCCGCCCACAAGCGCCAGGGCAAGCTGTCGGGCGTGCCCACCGGGCTGGTCGATCTCGACACCAAGCTGGGCGGCCTGCATTCGTCGGACCTGCTGATCCTGGCCGGCCGCCCGTCCATGGGCAAGACCTCGCTGGCCACCAACATCGCCTTCAACGCCGCCAAGGCCTACCGGGAAGAGGTCGACGCGCTGGGCGCCCGCAAGGCGGTGGACGGCGCGGTCACCGCCTTCTTCTCGCTGGAAATGTCGGCCGAGCAGCTGGCCACCCGCATCCTCGCCGAGCAGGCCGAGATCCCCAGCCACAAGATCCGCCAGGGCGAGCTGGCCAACGACGAATTCGAGCGCCTGGTCACCGCCGCGCAGGAACTGCACCGCCTGCCGCTGTTCATCGACGACACCCCGGCGCTCTCCATCTCGGCGGTGCGCACCCGGGCGCGGCGGCTCAAGCGCCAGCACGGGCTGAACCTGATCGTCATCGACTACCTGCAGCTGCTGCGCGGCTCGGGCGGGTCGTCGGAACAGAACCGGGTGCAGGAGGTCTCCGAGATCACCCGCGGCCTGAAGGCCCTGGCCAAGGAGCTGGACGTCCCGGTGATCGCCCTGTCGCAGCTGTCGCGCGCCGTCGAGCAGCGCGAGGACAAGCGGCCGCAGCTGGCCGACCTGCGCGAATCGGGCTCCATCGAACAGGACGCCGACGTGGTCATGTTCGTGTTCCGCGAACAGTACTACCTGGAACGCGCCGAACCCGGCCAGCGCCCCGACGAGACCCCCGAGAAGTTCAACGAGCGCCACGCCAAATGGCAGCAGCGCTGCGAAGAGGTGTGGAACACCGCCGAGGTCATCGTCGCCAAGCAGCGCCACGGCCCCGTGGGCACCGTGCGCCTGTCGTTCCACGGCGAATTCACCAAGTTCGGCAACCTCATCACCGGCGACCACTACCAGGACCCGGGGTTCTGAGGGTCACCCCAGCAGCTCCAGGACCGGCGGCTATGAAACGGAAGGCGGCATCCGGTTGTGCCCCCCTTTCCGTCATGCCCAGGCTTGACCCACTTCTGTCCGGTTTAATTCTCGGCTGGCAATTGCCCCCTCGCCCGCCTGCGGGAGAGGGGGGCGAGCGTCAGCGAGCCGGGGTGAGGGCGGCGCGTGTCCACGCGCCCAAGACCTGAAAACGCAGAGGTTTTCGCTGTCGCGAAGCGCACCTGACGGCGCGCGCCC
>NZ_LR746521.1:0-24876 GCF_902729435.1 Magnetospirillum sp. UT-4 | reverse complement strand
GGTAATCTGTCCGCTTCCGCCAACATCACCCTGGACGCGGCCGACACCAAGGGCTCCCGAAGGCTCTCCGAAAAATAAACCGGACAGAAGTGGGTCAAGCCCGGACATGACGGCAATGCGTTGAAAAACCCATAAAAAAAATGTGAATGCCGTAGGCCTGCGGCAGGGGGAGGAAGGCTTCATCGTCCCAACGGCGTCGCCGCGCTGCCGGTCTGGCCGGCGGCGGCGCCCTGCTTGGCGGCCTCGGCCAGGAACGACGACACCGGCACGGCGCCGCCCAGGACCTTGCCGCCTTCGAAGGTGAAGGTGGCGACGTGGATGGCGGCCAGGGTCGGGCGGCCTTCGCGCCAGACCAGCACCGGCGCCCCGGAATCGCCGTGGACGGCGTCGCAATCGTGGGTCAGCACGCCGCCGCCCAGGGTCCCGATGATGGCGCAGCCCATATGGGCGGTGGGGACGTGCGGGCGGTCCTGGCCGTAGCCGGTGGTCACCACCTTGTCGCCCACCGCCGGGGCGCGCCCGAGGCCGACCCAGCCGGCCACCTCGCCCACCGGCTCGGCCAGCACCAGCAGCGCCCAGTCGGCGGCGGCGGGGCCGGGGCCGTAGGGCAGGCCGAACCTCCAGCCGGGCGCCACCATTGTGCGCTCCACCAGGCTGTGCTTCAGGTAGGCGCCCTTGTCGTAGCCGGCGACGAAATGCAGCGAGCCGGCGGGCATGGGCGCCCGGGTCTTCCTGTTCCACAGGCAATGGGCGGCGGTGACCGCCAGGCGCGGCCCCACCAGCACGCCCGAGCAATGGCCGCCCATGCCGTTGTTGACACGGCCGATGGCGCTCCAGGGATAGTCCGCCCCGCTCACCATGACGCGGTCGTCGGCGCCCTTGATGCCCTTCAGGCCCTCGGCGGCGGCGGGGGTGGCGAGCAGCGCCAGCAGGAGGACGAGCCGTCTCATCCCCACCGCCTGATGATCTCGGCGGCGATGGCGCCGGCGGCGTTGAGCGGCGGATGGGTCCAGGCCTGCAGCCG
Source organism: Magnetospirillum sp. UT-4 (assembly GCF_902729435.1). Taxonomy (GTDB): domain Bacteria; phylum Pseudomonadota; class Alphaproteobacteria; order Rhodospirillales; family Magnetospirillaceae; genus Magnetospirillum. Next base: position 23,852 of record NZ_LR746521.1, on the reverse strand, counting down.
GGTCCCCTCTTCCAGCGGCCGGGCGAGGCCGAGGGCGTAGAGTTCGGCATGCAGGCGGGCGTGCTTGTCCGCCGCCCAGCCCGGCGGCGCGAACAGGTAGAGCGGGGCCGGCGCGGCGCAGGCCTCGCAGGCCATGGACACCGAATCGCCGGTGACCACCACGGCGTCGGCCAAGGCGAGGAAACCGAAATAGGGATTGTCGCCGCCGGCGCCCCAGCGATGCACGAAGCGCGGCTCGGGCAGGACGGCCAGCAGCGCCTCTTCCGAGTCCGCTCCGGTGCGCCGGCTGGTGGTGACCAGCAGCGAGCCGCCCTCGGCCAGGGCGGCGGCGCGACGGCCCAGTTCGGCCGCCATTTCGGGCGGAAAGGGACGCTTGCGGGTGGCGCCACCGACCACCAGGGCCAGCCACGGGCGCGGCAGATGGGCGAAGCGCGGGCGCCACACCTCGGCCTCGGCGGCCAGGCGGGCGGCGGTGACCCGGTGCGGCGCCCCGGTCACCGCCATGACGTTGGCGCCCCTGGGCGGCGCGCCGTCATGGTTGGGCACGCAGATCAGATCGAACTCGTCACGCCCGCCGGGGCCGGGATCCATCACCTGGACCAGCCGCGCCCCGCATTGCCGCTTGATCCAGCGCGCCACCGGGGCGGTGCGGCGGCCGGCGGCGATCACCAGATCGGGCCAGGGCGGCGCCAGCGCGGCACCGGTCTCGGCCGTCACCCCCAGCAGCGAGGCGCCGCGCAGCGGGTTGGGCAGCCCGCCCAGGCGGCCGTAGCGCACCGCCTTGACGGCGAACGGGCGCCCCAGCGCCTCGGCCACCCCCAGGCATTGGGCGACGTTGCCGGCGCGGTCATCGGCCAGCACCCATACCCTGGGGGAGTCCTTGTCCATGCCCGGTCCGATCCCACATTCAGCCGGGCCGAAGGTCCGCCAAACCGCGCGCTTTTGCAACCCCCGCACCGCCCAAAGCGCAACTCTGCCCGCTGCGGACCTGCGCTATCATCGGACTTGCCAAGCCATTGGAGGGAGGATCGCCATGACACTCGATCGCCACCAAGTGGAAGAGATCATGGGCCGCCTGGACGACCTCAAGCTGGCCGAGATCCTGGAGACCGGCGCCTCGCCGGGCGAGCTGGTCGAGGCCAAGCGCTGGACCCAGGGCTACAAGCACACCATCGCCGAGGACGCGCCGCTGCGCCCCACCGTGGTCAACCGGCTGTGCGAGATCATCCGCATGGACGAGCCGGAATGGTATGATGGCGAACCAGGCTGAGGGAGGACGAGCCCCCCCCCTTGCGGGGGAGGGTTGGGGTAGGGGGCGAACCGCGTCGGCGCCAGAGTGTGCGACTCCACCCCGCCCCCAACCCCTCCCCATCAAGGGGAGGGGAGGTTTGTGCGTCATCCCCTCCCCCCTCTTGCGGGACAAGGCGGTTGTGGCCTATAGAGCCACAGCCGACAACCCGGAGAGGCCGATTCCATGCAGACCGCTTCCCGCACGCCTGAACAGAAGCAGGCGGGCCTGACCACCGCCCGCATCCTGCTCGAGATCAAGGCCGTCAATTTCCGCCCCGAGGAGCCCTATACGCTGACCTCGGGCTGGGCCAGCCCGGTCTATGTGGATTGCCGCAAGGTCATCAGCTTCCCCCGCGCGCGGACCACCATCACCCAGCTGATGACCGCCGCCATCCTGCGCGAGGCCGGCTACGAGAGCACCGACGCCATCGCCGGCGGCGAGACCGCCGGCATCCCCTATGCCGCCTGGATTTCCCAGCAGATGGGCCTGCCCATGCTGTACGTGCGCAAGAAGCCCAAGGGCTTCGGCCGCAACGCCCAGATCGAGGGCGAGATGAAGCCGGGCAGCCGGGTGGTGCTGGTCGAGGACCTGGCCTCGGATGGCGCCTCGAAGGTCAATTTCGTCAACGCCCTGCGCGAGGCCGGGGCCGAGATCAGCCATTCCTACGTGGTGTTCTTCTACAGCGTCTTCCCCGGCGCCCTGAAGTCGCTGAACGAGATCGGCGTGCATCTGGGCTATCTCGCCAATTGGTGGGACGTGCTGGAAGTGGCCGAGCAGGACGGCCTGTTCGACAAGCGCAAGATCGACGACGTGCGCTCGTTCCTGCACGATCCGGTGCAGTGGTCGAAACTTCACGGCGGACGCGCCGAGTAGTCTTTCTCCCGTTGTTGGACCGGTGCGGCCGCCGCCGGCCGCACCTCCTTTTTTCGGTTCCCGCCGTCCTGCCCCGCCCCCACCTTTGATTTGTGGCACGATGGGTCAGACGGCGATGAGCGCGACTTCCGCATCCGACAAGGCGGTCGGCAACGAGACCGAGCCCGGCACCTTCGCGGCGCGGGCGCGCCTGTGCCGCCGGCTGTCCGGCGCCTGCGCCGCGCTCCTGATGCTGCTGTCGGCTGTGGTCCTGGCCGGCTGGCAGTGGGACCTGATGGTGCTGCGCTCGGGCGTGCCGTCGTGGAATTCCATGCAGCCGCTGACCGCGGTGGCGTTCGCCTTCCTCGGCCTGGCGCTGGCCACCGACCGCCTGGGCTGGCCGCGTCTTGCCCGCCTGGTGGTACTGGCGGCGGCGGCCATCGCCGTCTGCGCCGTGTGGCAGCACCTCACCAGCCGCGATTTGGGCATCGATGCCTGGCTGTTCCCCGACAAGGTGCCCCTGCAGGCGCTGAAATATCCCGGCCGCATGGCCGAGATTTCCACCGTCGAGTTCCTGCTGTTCGCCGCCGCCCTGTGGCTGTCCGGCCCCGAGCGGCCGGTCTGGGCGTTCTGGCTGCCGGCCACCATCGGGCTGGTCCTAGCCTGCATCGGCGTCACCGGGTACGTGTTCGGCGCGCAACGCCTGACGTCGTTCGGGTCCTATGCGGCCATGGCGGTGCACAGCGCAATCGGGTTCATGGTCGCCTTTCTGGGCTTGCTGCTGTCGCGGCCGCGGCGCAGCTGGGTGCGGCTCCTGATCTCGACCCGGCTGGGCGGCACCGTGGTGCGCCGGCTGATCCCGGTGGTGATCGGTCTGCCGCTGGCGGTGGGCTGCGTGGTGCAACTGGCCTTCGGCCGGCTGCAGGCGGGCTTCCAGCTGGCGCTGGCGCTGGTGGTGGTGATGGCAGGCCTCAGCGTGGTGATCGGCTGGCTGGCGCGGCAGCTGGACCGGGTCGATGCCGAGCGGGCCAGCACCGCGCTGCGCATGCTGGTCTCGGAGGCGGCCTTCCGCGCCGCCCAGGAGGCGGCGCTGTTCGGCGTGGCGCTGCTGGACGCGGTGAGGGGCGGACGCGGCAAGGTGGTGGCGTTCCGCGAACGCTACGTCAATCCGGCGGCGCTGCGCCTGTTGGGAGCCCAGGACGGCAACGCGGTCCAGGCCCTGCTGACCGACGGCATGTTCGAGACCTGCGCCGGCGTGGCCGAGACCGGCCGGCCCTTCGACGGCGAGGTCTGCCGCGAGGTGGCCGGCTCCCCCCACTGGCTGCGCGTCCAGGCGGTCAAGGTGGAGGATGGCATCGCCATCTCGCTGTTCGACATCACCGACCGCCGCCAGGCCGAACGCGGCATGGCGCGGGCCGAGGCGCGCTACCGCTCGGTGGTCGATACCGCCGTCGATGCCATGGTGGTGATCGACGAGCACGGCACCATCGCCGCCTTCAACCGCTCGGCCGAGCGGACCTTCGGCTATACCGTCGAGGAAGCGATGGGGCGCAACGTGCGCATGCTGATGCCCGAGCCCGACCGCTCGTCCCACGACGACTACCTCGCCAATTACAAGCGCACCGGCGAGGCCCGCATCATCGGCATCGGGCGCGAGGTGACCGGGCGGCGCAAGGACGGCTCCACCTTTCCGGTCGAGCTGGCCATTGCCGAATGGCGGGACGGCCCCGCCCGCTTCTTCACCGGCATCATGCGCGACATCACCGCCCGCAAGGCCGCCGAGGACAGCCTGAAGCGCAGCGAGGCCTCCTATCGCACCGTGTTCGACCAGGCGGCGGTGGGCATCGTCCGCGTGTCGCTCGACGACGGCCGCATCCTCGAGGCCAATCGCAAGTTCTGCTCCATCGTCGGCTACACCATGGCCGAGGTGGCCGGCCTGAAGATGCAGGACATCGTGGCCCCCGGCTTCTTCGCCGCCGAGCAGCGGCTGCTGGTCTCGCTGGCCCGCCGGGACCGCGACAGCTTCATCATCGAGAAGCAATACATCCGCAAGGACGGCTCGGCGGTCTGGGTGCGGGTGACCACCTCGGTGCCGCGCGGCGAGAGTTCCCTGCGCATCTCGGTGGTCGAGGACATCTCCGAGCAGATGCGCATCCTCACCGAACTGCAGGAGGCGGAGGAGCGGGCCCGCCGCGCCCAGGAGGCGGCCGAGGCCGCCAACCGCGCCAAGAGCGCCTTCCTCGCCGCCGCCTCGCATGATCTGCGGCAGCCGGTCCAGGCCATGGTGCTGATGAACGGCGCCCTGTCGGACCGCCTGCAGGGCCACCCGGCGGCCACCATCGTGCGCCACCTCAGCGCCTCCATCGGCGCCATGCAGCGATTGCTGGAAGGCCTGCTGGACGTGTCGCGCCTGGATGCCGGCGTGGTCACCGCGGCCGCGACCGAGGTGGCTCTGGGGCCGATCCTGGAGCGGCTCGGCGAGGAATATGCGGCCCAGGCCGCCGAGCGCGGGCTGACCCTGCGCCACGTCCGGTGCAGCGCCTGGTGCCGCACCGATCCGATGCTGTTCGAACGCATCCTGCGCAACCTGATCGAGAACGCGCTGCGCTACAACGTTCCCGGCGGCCGCGTGCTGATCGGCTGTCGCCGCACCGGCGACCGGCTGAAGGTGATCGTGCGCGACACCGGCATCGGCATTCCGGCGGACATGCAGGCCTTGGTATTCCAGGAATTCTTCCAGGTCGGCAACCCCGAGCGCGACCGCGAGAAGGGGCTGGGGCTGGGACTGTCCATCGTGCGCCGGCTGGCCGGCCTGCTCGGCCACCGCCTCGATCTGGTGTCGCGCCCCGGATGGGGCTCGTGCTTCACGATCGAGACGCCCGCCGTGCCGCCGCCCGCGACCCTGCCCGGGGCGGAGGTGCCGCCCCAGGAGCCGGCGGTCGCCTGCGAGGCCGGCCGCATCCTGGTCATCGACGACGAAAGGATGGTGCGCGACGCCCTGTCCATGCTGCTGGTGCAGTGGGGCTGCGAGGTGCTGGCGGCGGCGGATTGCGACGAGGCGGTCGCCCTGTCCCGCCGCGGCCCGCCGCCCGACGTCATCCTGGCCGATTTCCGCCTGCGCGAGGGCCGCAACGGGGTGCAGGCGGCGAAGGCGGTGGAGGCCGCCTGCGGCCGGCCCATCCCGACCATCGTGCTGACCGGCGACACCGACCCCGACCGCCTGCACGAAATCCAGCGCGGCGGCTATCCGGTGGCCCACAAGCCGGTGGTGCCGGAACGCCTGCGCGCCATGGTGGTCGCCACCCGCGGCCGCCCGGGCTGAGCGTCCTATTCGAACTCCATCTCCTCGAACACCCGCATGGCGTTGCGCCGGGCCAGCTGGTCGGCCATGGCCAGGCCCAGGAAGGCGGCCTGGTCGATGCCCGCGGCCGCCTCCATGCCGCCGCCGGCGGCCAGGACCTTGGCGACCTCGCGGCGCAGATGGGCAAGGTAGTCGGCGGTGGCGGCCCGCGCCGCGGCCAGGGTGGCCGGGCGGCCGTGGCCGGGGACCACCTGGGCCGGACCCAGCGCCGCCAGGGTCTCGAAGGCCGCCAGCCAGTCCTTGGACCTGGAGACGTCGAGGACGCCCAGCATCCGCTCGGTGAAGACGATGTCGCCGGCGAAGGCGATCCTCGCCTCGGGCAGCCAGACGATGCTGTCGCCCGGCGTATGGGCGTGCCCGGCGGGAATCAGCTCGAGGCGGGTGCCGCCGACGACCAGCTCGCGGCGGGCCTCGAAGGTCTCGGTGGCGTTGACCGCCCTGGTGCCGGCAAGGCGGTCGGCGCCGATCAGCATGCCCATCGCCTGCATCTGCATGTCCGCCCGCGCCTTCTGGTCGGCGACGGCGCGGGCCGAGGCGATCAGGCGGGCGCCCTTGGCCCGGAAATGGTCGTTGCCGAGCCAGCGGTGGTCCTGGCCGCCGGTATTGACCACGGCGATCACCGGCTTGACGGTGACCGTCTTCAGCGCCGCCTCGATGGCCTCGGCCCCGGCCCGGCTGCCGCCGGAATCGATCAGCACCACGCCCTCGGCGGTCACCACCGCGCCGAAGGTGGCGTTGTTGCCCAGGTTGACGGCGGAGCGCTGGCTGAGCTCGCCGACCAGCGCGTAGACGTTGTCGGCCACCTTGTGGACCTGCAGCGGCCCGGCCAGCGCCGTTGCCGGCGCAAACAACGCCACGGCGAGCGCCGCCAGCCGCCATGCGGTCGAAATTCGCATCTCCGATCCTCCGTTGCCTTTCCCGGGCCCAGGATAATCGAATATCAGCGGCGATGCATGAAATGACCCGGGAGGATCGACCATGGCCCGACATTTCCGGATTGCCGCCAGCCGCTTCGCCCTGGCGGCCCAGGATGCCGACATCGACCGCAGCTGAGGCGCTGGCAACCGGTAAGCCCTTGGCGAATCCCAGAAAAAAAGCCCCGGCACGAAGCCGGGGCTCAAGTTTAGGGAGGAAACGTCCAAGAAAGGCAACAAGAGGATCGTCGAAGACAATCCGTTTGCTGCAGTGCAATATATACGGGGCGCTTTGCTGCGATGCAAGGGAAAAAGCATGCCGAAGTGATACCTCTGCCGAGATATGGCAGAATTCCTGGCCTTTCCGGCTATGCAGCCCAGCCATGTCGCCATACCGGACGCTGCACTGGCAGAAATGGCACGGAGCGTGCAAATATGGGGGGCGGTTGGCATCGGCCGGAAGGATTGCGCGCCCCATGGGCTGGACCGGGAAATTGGCGGGATTGGTGGTGCTGGCGGCGGCCCTGGCGGCCTGGCGGCCGGCCGCCGCCGCGCCCGCGGTGCCGCCCGACAGCCTGTGCGCCGCCCAGACCGCCGAGAACGAGCGCAATTACGGGATCCCGGCGCGGCTGCTCGATTCCATCTCGGTGGTCGAATCGGGGCGCTACGACCGCCAGCGCAAGGAAACCCTTGCCTGGCCATGGACCGTCACCGCCCAGGGAGAGGGAAAATATTTCCCCTCGAAGCACGAGGCCATCGCCGAGGTCAAGCGCCTGCGCACCAAGGGGGTCAAGAACATCGACGTCGGCTGCATGCAGGTCAACCTGATGTACCACCCCGAGGCCTTCGCCTCGCTGGACGACGCCTTCGACCCGGCGACCAACGTCGCCTACGCCGCCCGCTTCCTGAAGGGTCTGTTCGGCGCCACCGGGCACTGGGTGACGGCGGCGTCCTACTACCATTCCCAGACCCCCTCGCTGGCTTCGGCCTATCGCGACCGGCTGATGAAGGTGTGGAACGGCGCCGCCACCGCCACGCGCGAGGCCGCCGCCACCTTCACGCCGGTCAAGCCCGGCCCGGCCGGCCGGCCGGTGCCCTCGACCGGCCGGGTCGATGAGATGCGCGCCAAATGGCGCGCCCAGCAGGCCGAGAACGCCGGCGAGGCCAAGGCCATCGCCGCCGCCTACCGCCAGGCCCGGCTGGCCGAATACCAGTTGCGCCGCGCCCGCATGATCCAGCTGCGGCGCGAGCGCGGATTGCCGCTGGACGGCTATTGAAGGTTGACGTCGGGCGTCGACGCCCTAAGTTGGGACCATGGATACCCGGCTACCGCCCCCGCCGCCGCCGGCCCGCCACTGGGCCTGGCTGCTCGACATCGACGGCACCCTGATCGACATCGCCCCCACCCCGTCGGCCATCGACATGCCGGTGGCGGTGCCGCAGCTGCTGCAGGCCCTGTCCGACTGCCACGGCGGCGCGGTGGCGCTGGTCAGCGGCCGGGCGCTGGAGAACATCCGCGCCCTGGTCGCCCCCTTCGACCCGCCCGCCGCCGGCCTGCACGGGCTTGAGCGCCGCAGCGCCGACGGCACGGTGACGGTGCCGCCGCCCTTCCCCGCCTTGGCCGACATCCGCCGCCGCCTGGCGCCGGCGCAGGACTGGCCCGGCGTGCTGGTCGAGGACAAGGGGCTGGCCCTGGCCGTCCACTACCGTCTGGCGCCCGAGCGCGAGGGCGCCTGCCGGCTGCTGGTCGAAGGCATCGTCGCCGACCACCCCGACTTCGCCGTGCTGGCCGGCAAGATGGTGCTGGAGGTCAAGCCGGCGGGCTGGGACAAGGGCGGCGCCGTGCGCGCCTTCATGGCCGAGGCGCCCTTCGCCGGCCGGATGCCGGTCTTCGTCGGCGACGACGTCACCGACGAGGCCGGCTTCGAGGCCGCCAACGCCCTCGGCGGGCTGTCGGTGCTGGTGGGCGACTGGCGCCCCACCGCGGCCGGCCACTACCTGCCCGACATCGAATCCTGCCGCCGCTGGCTGGCCGAAGCCGCCGGCTCCCGCTGGTCTCCCCATGCCGGCGCGGGCGGTGATTAAATCGGCACGGGAAGTTAAATCGGCACGGGAAGTTAAATCGGCACTCCGGCCAGTTCCTCGCGCAGGTCGTTGCTTTCCTCGCGCACGTCGTCCAGGTGGGGATTGAGGGCCAGGGCGGCTTCGAACGCCTTGAGGGCGGCCTGCTTGTCCTCGAGTTCGAGGAAGATGCGGCCCAATCCGGCCAGGGCGCCGAAATGGCGCGGCTCAAGCGCCAGCACCCGTTCGATGTCGATCAGCGCCTCGCCGTATTCGTCGCGCAGGTAATGCACGGTGGCGCGCAGGTTCCAGCCCTCGGCCCAGCCGGGGGCCATGGCCACCACCCGATCCAGGGTCGCCAGCGCCGCGGCGGTGTCGCCGGCATGGATGGCCTCGACCGCGCTGGTGGTCATGGCGTCCACCGGGCGGCTGCCCGACTGGGCCCAGACATGGCGGATGGTGATCTCGATCATCCGCGCCTCTTCGCCGCTGGGCGTGGTGCGCAGGCGCTGGAACAGGGTGTCCAGGCTGGAGCGGGTCCCGTCCACGCGCGGCCCGGGCTCGGTCGAGCACGACATGCTCGCGCCGAGAAGCAGGACCAGGGCAATGGATGCCAGCAGCCGTCTCATTCCCGGGATATGGGCAGCCCGGACCGCCGTGCCAACGGGCGCCCCCGATGCCCGGTGGAGACGCCGGACGGGGTGCGCCACCGGCGGGCGGGTCCTCGCCTTCGGATGGCCCATGCCGCCCATGGGGCCGGCCGCCACCGCCTTTGGTTAGGTCATGGCCGGTGACGCTTTTCCCCGGCCCGCCGGAACGGGCGACCTCCCGTGCCCGGCCAGGGCCGGCGCGGCACGGCGGACGGTGGTCCACCCCTGCCATAACGGAAAAACGAAAACCGCGCTGACCAGATGGCCAGCGCGGTCGCGCCCGAAACGGCGAAACAGCTTCGGATCAGCCCTGGCGGGCCTTGAAGCGGGGGTTCGTCTTGTTGATGACGTACACCCGGCCCTTGCGGCGGACGATGCGGCAGTTCTTGTCGCGCAGCTTGGCCGACTTCAGCGAGTTGCGAATCTTCATGGTCCCAATCCTACTCAAGCAAGGTCGCCGTTGGCGTTCCGACGGGTGCTGTCCCGGGTGCGCGACCGGAGGCGGGGAAAATACGGAAAGCGTGGGGGTGTGTCAACACCCGCGGCGAGGTGTTCCGCGCATGAAGGACTGCTATAATTCCGTCATGCTGCGCTTCCTTCCTCCCGCCTCTCCCGAGCCGGCGCCGTTCGAGACCGTCGCCGGCCGCGACGATGCCGGCGTGCTGGTCGTCTGCGACCATGCCTCGGCGGCCATTCCTGCCCGTTACGGCGATCTCGGGCTGCCGGCCGAGGCGCTGGCCTCGCACATCGCCTGGGACATCGGCGCCGCCGGAGTGGCACGGCTGCTGGCCGCCAGGCTGGGCTGCCCGGCGGTGCTGGCGGGAATCAGCCGCCTGGTCATCGACTGCAACCGCATGCCGGGCGATCCCGGCTCGATCCCGGCGCTCACCTGCGGCGTCGCGGTGCCGGGCAACGCCGCGGTCACCGACGCCGAGGCCGATGCCCGCGCCCAGGCCTGGTTCCAGCCCTACCACGACGCCATCACCACCGCGCTGGCCCATCTGCGCCGCCACGGCCCGGTGCCGGCCATGGTCTCGGTCCACAGCTTCACGCCGTGCCTGGGGACCGCGCCCCGGCCCTGGCATGTGGGCGTTCTGTCCAACCGCGACCGCCGCATGGCCGAGCCGGTGCTGGCCGCCCTTGCCGCCCGCCCCGGCCTGGTGGTGGGCGACAACCAGCCTTATTCCGGGCGCGAGATCAACTACACCCTGGACACCCATGCCGGTGCCGCCGGCCTGCCCCACGTCTCGTTCGAAATCCGCCAGGATCTGGTGGCCGATCCGGCAGGCTGGGGCGACTGGGCCGCCCTCCTGGCCGATGTGCTCGCCCCGGTGCTGGCCGAGTCCGCCCTGCATCGGATCGCGATCGCCTGACCCCAGCGGGTGGGGCCGCCCCGCTCCATGCGGGTGTTGAATTAGTTAAATGAAATACTTATTTTGCCCCGATGCGCGGCCGGCGCGTTCGGCAGACACCTTGCGGCCGCGATCAGCACCCCAGCCAGCGAGGGCTCCATGAACAGCACCACTTTGAACCTGACCGCCGCCCCCGAGACGCCACCCAAGTCCCCCGGCCGCTGGGGCGAGCTGGCGCTGGGCGTGGCGTTCCTGTTCACCGTCGGCACCGCCTTCACCGCGGCGTTGGGTCTGGGGCTGATCCTGTTCGTCGGCCACTGAGGGAATCGGGGGGCCGGGCGCGGCCGGGCGACCGGCCCGGTCAGGCCGCTACGCGCGCCGCCAGCACCCGCTCGACCTGGCGGGCCAGCTGATCGCGGCTGAACGGCTTGGGCAGGAAGCCGAACACGCCGGCATCGACGGCGCGGGCGATGGTGTCGGGCGTGTGCTCCCCGCTCATCAGGATGAAGGGGATGCCGGCCAGCGCCGGTTCGTCGCGCATGGCGCGGAACAGCTGCAGGCCGTCCAGCCCGCCCATGTTCCAGTCCGACACCACCAGGTCGTAGCGGTTGGCGCGCAGGGCCGCCAGGGCCTCGGCACCGTCGCCCGCCTCATCGACGACGAAATCGCCGGCCACCTGCAGCATGCTGACCACCAGGCGGCGCAGCAGAACGCTGTCTTCGGCAATCAGGACGCGCTTTTCGTACAGCATGCCTCGGTCCTCTGGGATTTCGCCTCTACTTTCGCCGCTTTGGCGCCCATCGCGCTACCGCACCAAGGATGCAGAACCATGCGCATTGGCAGGTGCCGGCGGCGATCGCCTAATACCGAGGGTCCAGAGGTCGGAGCCCGAAAGGGTAACACCGGTTCGACCATGCTTGATCGTCCGGGGGGGACCGGACTAAGGTGCGGCCCCTGACCAGCCGACCTGTTTGCGGGGGAACGAAAGCATGAGCGACGAGCAGTCCAACAGCCAGATCGGCGGCATCGCCGCCGAAGCGTTGCGCCAGTTCATCGAGCGCATCGAACGCCTGGAGGAGGAGAAGAAGGCGCTGGCGGCCGACATCAAGGACGTCTACGCCCAGGCCAAGTCGCAGGGCTTCGACACCAAGATCATGCGCAAGCTGATTTCGCTGCGCAAGATGGAGGACGCCGAGCGCGAGGAGACCGACCAGCTCATCGACCTCTACAAGGCGGCGCTGGGGATGGTGTAAGGGCCTTCGCCCCTCCCCCGCGTGCGAAGCACGCATTGTTGGAAGACGGGCTCGGCCCTCAAGGGAGCTTTGCGAAACTATGCCCGAGGACGCCCTCGTCCTTCGAGACGACCGCTGGCGCGGTCTCCTCAGGATGAGGGCTTTAATGATTTCAACGCATTAAGCCTCATCCTGAGGAAGCCCGCAGGGCTGTCTCGAAGGATTAGGCGTCCCCGGCCCGGATTTCGCAAATGTCCCGCAAGGGGGAGGGTTCGAGGGGATTATTCCCGCCGCCGCTCGATCTCGATGCCGACCGAGGCGGCCTCGGCGTAGACGTCCAGCTTCTCGACCTTGATGCGCACCGACTGCACCCGCTCGTCGGCCAGGCACAGGCCGGCGATCTTGTCGGCCAGGGTCTCGACCAGGTTGATGTGGCCGTCGGCCAGCATGCGCTTGATGCCGTCGATGACGTCCTCGTACGACACCACGTTGGCGATGTCGTCGTTCATCGGACCGGCCTGCTCGAACACCGCCATGTCGACATTGACCCGCACCCGCTGCGGCGCCAGCAATTCGTGGGCGTGGATGCCGATGGAGCATTTCAGCACCAGATCGCGCACCAGGATGCGGTAGAGCTTGGTTTCGGCGGTGGCGAACATGACGAGGCTCCCTACTCCAGCCCTTCGGCGACCACCACCACGTCGTCGTCGCGGGGCAGCGCGTCCAGCATCTCTTCCACGGTGCGGCCGGCCAGGGGATGCACCACCCGGGCGGCGATATCGGCCAGCGGCGCCAGGGCGAACCGGCGTTCCGGCAGGCGCGGATGGGGTATGGTCAGGTCGGACTCGTCCAGCACGAGGCCGCCGTAGATCAGGATGTCCAGGTCGATCAGGCGCGGACCGAAGCGGATGGTCTTCTCGCGCCCCAGCTCCGCCTCGACGCCCTTGAGGCCGGCCAGAAGATCGCGCGGCGCCAGCCCGGTCTCGACCCGCGCCGCCATGTTGAGGAAGGCGGGCTGGTCGAGGACGTAGAGCGGCGCGGTCTCGTACACCCGGGACAAGGCCTCGACGCGCGCCATCCCGCCCAGCGCCGCCACGGCGGCGCGGAGATTGGCGAAACGGTCGCCGAGATTGCTGCCGAGACCCAGGAAGACGGTAGCCATGGCCCAAGGGGTATGCCGCGAAGGGCGCAACAATCCTCCAGAACCGGCGCCATGGCAAGCGCGGAAGCGCCTATTCCGCCGCCGCTCCCACCACCGCCGCACCGAAGCGCGCCTCGACGTAGGCCATCAACTCGGCGACCGATTCCTCCAGGCTCCGGCCGGCGGTGTCGATCACCAGATCCGGCGCCGACGGCGGCTCGTAGGGGGCCGAGACGCCGGTGAATTCCGGGATCTGGCCCAAGCGGGCCTTGCGGTACAGGCCCTTGGGATCGCGCCGCTCGCATTCCGTCAGCTGGGTGGCGACGAAGACCTCGTGGAAGGCGTCGGGCGCGATCGCCCGCACCCGGTCGCGGTCCGCCCGGTAGGGGCTGATGAAGGCGGTGATCGCCAGCATGCCGGCCTGCGCGAAAAGGTGCGCCACCTCGCCGACCCGGCGGATGTTCTCGGCCCGGTCCGCCGGCGAGAATCCGAGATCGGCGCACAGCCCGTGGCGGACGTTGTCGCCGTCCAGCACCGTGGCCTGCCAGCCCCGCAGGAAAAGGCGGCGTTCCAGCTCCATGGCAAGAATCGACTTGCCGGAGCCCGACAACCCGGTCAGCCAGACCACCCCGCCCTTGTGGCCGTTGGCCCGCGCCCGCGCCGCCTGGGTCACCTGGTGCTCGACGGCGAAGAGGTTGCGCCCGGCCACGGTGGCGAGGGTGGTGTGGATGCCGCATTCGCTTTTGCCGAGGCCGGACCAGCGGCCGGCGCGCGCCGGCTCGTCGGCGCCGGTGGGCCGGGTGCAGGGGCGGCAGCCGACCGAGCGATAGCCGCGGGCGGCCAGCGGGTGGCGCGGCAGCCCGCGCGCGACGAAGGCGGCTTCCACCTCTGCGCCGGACCAGGTCGCCAGGGGGCTGATCTTGAGCGGGCCACTCCCCGCCTCCACCCGCGCCAGCGCCTCGCGGCCGAACCCGTGGGAGCGCTTGCGGCCGTCGATGAGGGCGGCGAAGCCGGCGGCGGCGCGCCCAAACGGGGCGACCTTGCGCAGGGCGCAGCAGCGGTCGGGATTGCTGCGCCACAGCGCCTCCGCCTCGGCCCGCTCGGCCGCGGAGGGGCGCACGACGCGGACATCCGACAGGCCCAGATGGCGTTCGAGCGTGTGGCGGTAGGCCAGCGTCTCGTCGAACAGCTCGCCGGTGTCGATCAACAGCACCGGCAGGGCGCGGTCGACCTGGGCCACCAGGTCGAGCAGCACCGCCGATTCGGGGCCGAAGGAGGCGATCGCGGCGACCTTGCCGGGCAAGGCATTCGCCACCGCCTCGATCAGCGCCCGGCCGTCCAGCTGGGCCCAGGCCTGTGGTGGAAGAGGCATCGAAGGCATCTCCTTTTTCACATACAATTTGTGTTGTAATTTTCTTATTTACGTCATCGCACAGCATAGTTTATGAAGTCAACGACAGTTTGTTGTTAAAATGTCTATCAACACCAAGACATGTGGAGTTCGCAGCCATGTCCGTCCCCGCCGCCGCCCCGGTTGCCTATGCCGGCGAGATTTCGCCGGCGGACTCCTGGCGCGTTCTCGCCGCCGATCATGGCGCAAAGTTGGTCGACGTCCGCACCCAGGCCGAATGGGTCTATGTCGGCCTTCCCGACCTGGCGGCCATCGGCAAGCAGCCGCTGCTGGTGTCGTGGCAGCTGTTCCCGGCCATGCAGCGCAACGAGGACTTCGCGCAGCAGCTGGCCGCCCAGGGGGTGCGCCCCGGCGACACCGTGCTGTTCATCTGCCGCTCGGGGGTGCGGTCGAAGGCGGCGGCGGAATTCGTGACCCAGCTGGGCTACCGCTCCGCCTGGAACGTCACCGACGGCTTCGAGGGGCCGCTGAACGAAGGCCGCCACCGTGGCGACAAGGCGGGATGGAAGGCGGCCGGCCTGCCCTGGCTGCAAAGCTGAATCCACACTGTTGCTTTTTCGCCGCACTGGCGTGCCGGCGGCGAGCCGGCACCGGATGGACGTTGACTCGGATGCGCGCCGGCTCGATATGCATGCGCGGGGAAGCGGTGCCGCTTCGGGCATGGCGGCGTGACGGGCATGGCAGCCCGGAATCGTGCGCGCCGGGCGCGCGCCCGCCGCCTATACTCCCGCCCCGGAACAAAGAGGCGAGTTTGCGTTGCTGCCGTTCGCGCGTCCCCTGATCCTCTGCCTGGCCGTGGCGTTCGCCGCAGCCGCCCCTGCGGCTGCGGCCGAACCGACCGAGCTGCAACGCCTGCTCGACGGCGGGACCGGGCCGCGCCTGCACGAGGCCGGCGCCCTGCGCGCCTTCTACCGCCACCGCAGCTGGAAGCCGGCCTGGCCCGGGGCCAAGGGCGAGGCGATGATCCGCGAGGTCCAGGCCATCGCCCATGCCGAAGGCCTGGCCGATGATTCCTATGGCCTGCCCCACGCCGCCTCGGAGGTCGAGCGCGATCTCCTGATCTCGGACACCGTGGCCCGTTTCGCCCGCGACCTCGCCATCGGCCGCGTCGCCCCGACCCGCGCCGTGGGCGGCATGGGGCCCGAGACGCGGCCGTCCGCCGATCCGCTGAGGCTGCTGCGCGAGCTGTCGGGCGGCAAGGCCCTGGCCGCCGCCGCCGAAGCCCTGCCGCCGCCTTATGTCGGCTACCGCCGCCTGAGGGCGGCGCTGGAGCGCTACCGCGCCCTGGTGGCGGCGGGCGGCTGGCCGACCCTGCCCGACGGGCCGTCGATCAAGCCGGGGATGGAGGACGAACGGGTGCCGCTGCTGCGCCGCCGCCTGGTGGCGGCCGGCGACCTCGCCGCCTCGGACGATTCCGGCACCGTCCTCGACGACACCCTGGCGGCGGGACTGAGGCGGTTCCAGGCCCGCCACGGCATCGAGCCGGACGGCGCGGTCGGCCGCCAGACCCTGGCCGCCCTCAACGCCAGCGCCGAGGAAAGGCTGCGCCAGATCGCCGTCAACCTGGAACGCTGGCGCTGGATGCCGCGCGCCCTGGCGCCCGAGCACATCGCCGTCAACCTGCCCGCCGCCCACCTGGAGCTGGTGCGCGGCGGCACCATCGCCATGGCCATGCGGGTGGTGGTGGGCGACGTCAAGCACCAGACGCCGTCCATGATGACCACCATGAGTTCGGTGGTGTTCAACCCGACCTGGACGGTGCCGCCGACCATCGCCACCAAGGAAATCCTGCCCAAGCTGAAGAAGGAGCCGGGCTACCTGGCCGCCAACAACATGACGATCCTGGACGCCTTCACCCCCGACAGCCCCGAGGCCCAGGGGGTGGGCATCGACTGGTCGAGCCACCGGACCTTCCCGTGGCGCCTGCGCCAGCGACCCGGGCCGGACAACGCCCTGGGACAGGTCAAGTTCACCCTGTCCAATTCCGACGACATCTACCTGCACGACACCCCCAAGCGGCAGTATTTCGGGCGCATCTTCCGCGCCCTGTCGCATGGCTGCGTCCGGCTCGAGCGGCCGGTCGATCTGGCCCAGGCGCTGCTGGCGCCGGACTGGGCGGCGCGGGTGCCCGACCTCATCGCCGAGACCGAGACCAAGACCATCCGCCTGGAGCGCCCGCTCACCGTCTATCTGATGTACATGACCGCCTGGGCCGACGAGGACGGCACCGTCCACTTCCGCGACGACCTCTACGGCCATGACGGCCGCCTGCGCGCCGCCCTCAAGCGGCCGCGCGCCGTCGCCGAGGCGGGCGGCGCCGATGGCGGCCGGTGACATCCGCACAGATGGGGTAAAGTCCCTACGCGAAGGGTTGACTCCCGCCCCTTGCCCGATGGTATGAGTCATCCCATCAGCAGGGGGGACCCATGCCGAACGGTGATACCGGACCCGATCGTGGCGCGCTGACGCGCCGCTCGTTTCTCGCCCTGGGCGTCGGCGCCGCCTGCGCCACCCTGGCCGCCGACCCGCTGGAAGCGGCGGTCCGCGCCATGCCGGAACGGGCCATCCACCTCTACAACATCCATACCGGCGAATCGGTGCGCACCGTCTATTGGGCCGACGGCCGCTACCTGGCCAAGTCCCTGAGCCAGATCAACCGCCTGCTGCGCGACCACCGCTCCGGCGACACCCATCCCATGGACCCCCGCCTGCTCGACGTGATGACCGCCGTGCACCGCAAGTTCGGCGCCAAGGGCGCCATCCACGTCATCTCCGGCTACCGCTCGCCGCAGACCAACGCCCTCCTGGTCTCGGCCACCGACGGGGTCGCCCACAACAGCCTGCACATGGCCGGCAAGGCGGTGGACATCCGGCTGCCCGGCCAGAGCGTGCGCAAGGTCGGCCGCGCCGCGAAGCTGATGAAGGCCGGCGGCGTCGGCACCTATCCGGCGTCCAATTTCGTCCACGTGGATACCGGCCGCGTCCGCTACTGGTGAGCGGAGCGCCCTTCCAGAAGCGGGCGCAGGCTTTCCACCGCCTGCTCGATGCGTTCGGCCGGCACCGAGCGCAGATCCATGCCGAACCATCCCGAGGGCAGCTCGAACACCCGTTCATCGACCCGCCCGAGCTTGAGGCGTGACAGCCCGGTCTCCACATCGGAGCGGCGGCCCTGGCCGTCGGTGGCGGTGCCGGCCGCCTTGACCAGCACGCCGTCGCGGCTGAACCAGCCCTCGCCGTCGAAGCGCCCGCCCTTGGGTCCGGCGGCGGTGATGCGGTAGCGGGTGGCCTTGATGCCGGCCACCACGTCCTCGCCCAGGCGGGTCCGCTCGACCACCAGCTTGTCGAGCCCGCCGGCCAGGGTGCCGATTGCGGAGAAGCCGAGCCCGACATACCACTTGCCCGAGGGCTTCATCAGGTAGGCCGAATCGGTGTCGCGGCGCAGCAGCAGGGTCTGCCCGCCGCCCTGGGTGTCGAAGTCGCGCCGCTCGCGGCCGGGGGCGTGCCAGACCGTGCCGCGATAGGTCCCCTTGGGTCCGGTGACGTAGAAGTCGGCGGTATAGGCGACCGGTGCGTCCAGCAGGTCGAGGGCGCGTTCCGCCGCCACGGCGGGGCCGCCCCACAGGGCCGCCAGAACCAACGCCATCATGGTCAGTCGAGCCATCACTCTTGCCGTCCCCTTCCCGAAGCGAGCCGTCCGCCAGTGGACACCGGATTCATGGCGAGGATAGGGCCAGGATTAATCCCATGGAACCCCTATCGTTCCCCGCACAGGGCGGGGTAGTATGGCCATCGGCCGGGAAGGAAGGGGCCTGTCCCTCATGATCGCTCGCGATGTCGCCGACCAACTGCACCTGATCGACCGTGCGGTGACCACCCTGGCCCGCTCGACCGAAGCGCTGCTGCGCGCCTCGGACGAGGTCTCCCTGCTCGAGGACATCTGCAAGATCGCCGTCGAGGTCGCCGGCTATCGCCTCGCCTGGGTCGGGTTCGCCGATGACGGGCCGGGACGGCCGGTGAATCCGGTGGCGGCCGGCGGCGACGCCCGCGGCTACCTCGACGGCATCCAGGTCTCCTGGAACGACGACCGGTTGGGCCGCGGTCCCACCGGCACCGCCATCCGCGAGGGCCAACCCCAGGTGGTCATCGACACCGAGTCCGATCCGGCCTTCCAGCCCTGGCGCGAGGGGGCACGCCGTTTCGGCTTCCGCTCGGTGATCGCGCTGCCGCTGTCGGCCGGCGGGGCGCCCCTGGGGGCGCTCACCATCTATGCCGGCGAGCCGATGGCCTTCGACCACGACGAGACCCGGCTGCTCGAGGACGTGGCGCGCAACCTCAGCTACGGCATCGCCACCCTGCGCATGCGCGCCGAGCACGAGCGGGCGGTGCAGGCCCTGGCCGAATCCGAGGAGCGCTACCGCACCCTGATCGAGATGACCCCCGACGCCATCATCGTCCACGCCGAGGGCACCATCCTGTTCGCCAACCAGGCCTGCGAGCGCATCTTCGCCACCGGCGGCCGCCCAATGGAGGGCATGGACATGCTGGCGCTGGTCGGCGAGGAGGCGCGCCGCGCCATCGCCGCGCGCATCGCCAGCCCGCCGGACGGCCGCGTCCTCGCCGAACACCCCATGCTGCGCCTGGACGGCACCGCCTTCGACGCCGAGGTGGTCGGCACCGGCATCACCTTCCACGGCGTGCCCGCCCGTTTCCTGGTCATCCGCGACGTCACCGAGCGCAACCAGGTGCAGCAGCAGCTGGTGCAGGCGGCCAAGCTGGCGACCCTGGGCGAGATGGCGGCGGGGCTGGTGCACGAACTGTCGCAGCCGCTCAACATCATCCGCCTGACCGCCGAAGGCGCGCTGCTGTTCATCGAACGCGGCAAGGCCACGCCGGAATGGCAGGCGCAGCAGTTCCAGCTGGTGGCCGACCAGGCCCAGCGCACCGCCGAGATCATCGACGACATCCGCATCTTCTCGCGGCGCGATTCGTCGCCGGTGCAGGTGTTCGACGCGGTGGCGGCGGTGCGGTCGGCGCTGGGCGTGCTGGAGAACCAGCTGCGTCCCGACGACATCGTCCTGGTCACCGAGCTGACCGGCACGCCCATGCCGGTGCGCGGCCGCAGGGTGCAGCTGGAGCAGGTGGTGATGAACCTGCTGTCCAACGCCCATCATGCCCTGAAGGAAATGCGCGAGCGCGAGGGCCGCGCCACCCAGGCCGAAATCCGCCTGAGCGCCCGGCGCAAGGGCCGCAACGTGGTGATCAAGATCGCCGACAGCGGCCCCGGCATTCCGCCGGCGGTGCAGGCCCGCATCTTCGAGCCGTTCTTCACCACCAAGGAGGCCGGACGCGGCACCGGCCTGGGGCTGTCGGTCAGCTTCGGCATCGTCAATTCCATGGGCGGCCGCCTCGAGGTGGTCGACCAGCCCAAGGGCGCCTGCCTGGCCATCACCCTGCCGCTGGACGCCGACACCCCCCAGGTGCCCGAACCGGCCGAGGTGGCGTCCCCGGTCTTCGCCGGCGAGGGCCACGTGATGGTGGTCGATGACGAGTCCGCCGCCGCCGAAACCCTGGGCCGCTACCTGGGTGAACTGGGCTATCGGGTGACGCTGTCGGCCAACGGCGCCGACGCCTACGACACCTTCATGCGCGATCCGGCCGACGTGGTCATCACCGATCTCCGCATGCCCTCGGGCAACGGCGAGCAGCTGGTGGAGCGCCTGCGCGACTTCGACCCGCTGCTGCCCATCGTCATCGTCACCGGCCATCTCGGCGCCACCGAGCGCCTGGCCGACAGCCTGCAGGACGACCGCTGCGCGGTGATGAAGAAACCGGTCGCGCTGGGCAAGCTGGGCGAGCTGGTCGCCACCTTCCTGCAGCCGCCGTCGGACTGACGAATTTCGCCCCGGCACCGGTTTCCATTGTCGCTTGCGAAACGACTGTCTATACTTTGGTAGCACCGACGCCATCCTTCGGCGACGGGTGAGGAGAACCGCGTCATGCAGATCCTGGTCGCCGACGACCACAAGCTGGTTCGTGATGGTCTGAAGCCGTTCCTGCACGAGCTTGATCCATCGGCGGAGATCCTCGACGCGGCCACGCTGGACGAGGCTTTGGAGGCCGCCGGCAAGGCGACCTCGCTGGGCCTGGTGCTGCTCGACCTGATGATGCCGGGAATGGATGGCCTGAAGGGGCTGGAGACCATCCGCGGTCGCCACCCCACCGTTCCGGTGGTGATCGTCTCGGGCTTCACCACCCGCGACCACGTGGTCTCGGCGGTGCAGGCCGGCGCCGCCGGCTTCATTCCCAAGACGGTCAGCGGCAGCGCCATGGTCAATGCGCTGCGGCTGGTGCTGTCGGGCGAGAAATACCTGCCCTCCTCCACCTTCTTCGACGATCCCGGCAGCCAGATGCCGATGCCGGGCAGCGGCCGGCCGTCCGGCACGCCGGCCCCGTTCGACAAGCTGTCGCGGCGCGAATCGGAAATCCTGGCGCTGCTGGTCGATGGCCGCACCAACAAGGAAATCGCCATCTCGCTGGACCTGCAGGAGATCACCATCAAGGTGCACCTGCGCAACGTCTATCGCAAGATCGGCGCCGCCAACCGGGCCCAGGCGGTGCGCATCGCCATGTCCTCGGGCTGGGCCGACACCCACGTCGCGTCGGTCGCGTCGGCCCAGGCGTTGGCGCGCCAGAACTGAGGGCCGACCACCGCCGGCCCGCCGCCGCTCAGGGACAGGCGGCGCAGGCCAGGCGCTCGATCACCCACGGCTCGAACCGCCGCTTCGCCGCCCCGTCCGCCGCCCATTCGGCGAGCAGGCGGTCGCGCCCGCTCTGCAGCGCGATGGGGCCGGCCAGGTCGCCGGCCAGGGACAGGTTGCGCCCGGCGACGAAGGCGACGTCGCGGGGGTCCGGGCAGGGCAGCGCCTCCACCGCCAGCAGGCCGGCCACGTGGTCGGCGGTATCCACCAGCACGTCGCGGTCGCCAAGGCTGGCGCAGCGCCCGGCCAGAGCGCGGATGCTCCGCCACAGGCGCAGGTTGAGAACGACCGCCTCGTCCAACTGGCCGGCCGAAGTCGCCCGGATCAGGGCCTGCCCGCAGGCCTGCAGCGCCACCGCCAGATCCACGTCGAGACGGCGATCGTGGCGAGTCCACTGAACGTTCATGGATGACCTCCCGCTGCGTATGTTCTCGTTGGGCTGGCGTTTTACGCCTCCGCCGCCGGCAACATAACCGGACAGTGGTCGAAGCCCCGGCGCGCATACGGTTATGGCTTATGGATAGGAGGATAGGCCCGGGCGCTTTCGGGTTAATACGTCAGGCAAAGCGCGCCTGAAACCCCAAGCCCTTGGAATGCCAGAATATTTATCAGGCGATATCTTCGTCCCGGGGGAGTGGCGGTGCCGAGCCGCCATCGGGCAGGGGACGACTGTCGTCGCCCAGGCCCCGGTGCATGATGACCACGTCCACCCAGCGGCCGAATTTCAGCCCGACGCCGCGCAGCACTCCCTCCTGGCGGAAACCGAGCGAGCGGTGCAGGGCGATGGAGGCCTGGTTGGCGGAATCGCCGATCACCGCCACCATGCGCCGGTAGCCCGCCTCGGCGCAGCTCTCGATCAGCGTGCCGAGCAGGGCGCGCCCGACGCCGCGGCCCTGGACGAAGGGGGCGACGTAGATGGAATCCTCGACGGTGTAGCGATAGGCCGAGCGCGGCCGCCACGGGCCGGCATAGGTGAAGCCCAGCACCTCGCCGGCCTCCTCGGCCACCAGATAGGGCAGGCCGCGGCGCACCACCTCGGCGCGGCGCCGTTCCATCTCGGCCACCTCCGGCACCTCCTCCTCGAACGAGGCGGCGGTGCGGGCGACGTAATAGGCATAGATCGCCTGCACGCTGGCCATGTCGTCGGGGCTGGCCTCGCGCACCCGCACCACCAGCGGCGGCGTCACCGGCTTGGTCATGGGAACGCCCGCTCGCGGACCAGGCCGGCCAACGCCGCGATCACCGCCTCGCAATCGGCGGCCAGGCGGGCGAAGTCGGCGGACCTGGCGTGCGCCGCCTCGTCCATGTAGAGGCTGCGGTTGAGCTCGATCTGCAAAGCGTGGCTGCCGGTGCGCGGCTGGCCGAAATGGCGGGTGGTGTAGCCGCCGGCATAGGGGGTGTTGCGCACCACCCGATAGCCGCGGCTGCGATAGACCTCTTCGACCGCATCCACCAGCGGACCGGCGCAGGCGGCGCCGAAGCAGTCGCCCAGCACCACGTCGACGCGCGACAGGCCGACGTCGTGATCCATCGGCCCGCCCACCGAGGGCATGGAATGGCAGTCCACCAGCACCGACCAGCCGAACCGGCGCCGGGTCGCCTCCACCATCTCGCGCAGGCGCTGATGATAGGGGCGGTAGCACAGGTTCAGCCGCCGCTCGATTTCGGCCACCGGCAGCTTGCCGCGGTAGATCTCGGCGCCCGAGGCCACCACCCGGGCGATGGTGCCCAGGCCCGCCGCCACCCGCGGGCTGCGGGAATTGGCGTGGACCGGCAGCGCGCCGTCGAACATGGACGGGTCGAGTTCGTAGGCCTCGCGGTTGGGATCGCAGAAGGCGCGCGGAAAATTGGCGGCCAGCAGCGGCGCGCCGTGGCGCGGGGCGGCGGCGAACAATTCATCGACGAAGCTGTCCTCGGACCGGCGCAGCGCCGCCGGGTCGAGGCGCGACGCGGCGACGAAGGCGGCCGGGTAGTCGCGCCCCGAATGGGGCGACGCGAATACCAGCGGCACCGACTGGTCGGCCGGAGCCAGAACCGTCAGGACCGGGCTGTCGTCGGCGGCGAACGGCGTACTGTCCATCCTCAACGTATTAACAGGAAGCAGGCCGCCTGTCACAGGTTGGAATGCCACCTCCCCCCGCCGCGCCGCGAGGCCGCCGTCCCGCCCCGCCCATCCGCGTCGAGGGGGCTTGCAATGGCCAGAAAAAGCGGCTAAGAGAACGCCCCTCGACGCGCCTTCGCCCAATTCCGGGTGATCGGATCGGCGGCAAGGCACCTCCTGACACGGCGATGCCTGGACCGAACCGGGAGCCGCGTTGAGAGCGCCTCCGGAACGAGGCGTCACGACGGGGTTGACTCCGGCCCGTCGTGAAATCAGGTCGGGGTCCCGGCGGACTTGTCACCCGCAGGATTTGCATATGGTGTTACCGGGCGATTAGCTCAGCGGTAGAGCACACCCTTGACATGGGTGGGGTCACAAGTTCAATCCTTGTATCGCCCACCATGAAGGCCCCAGGGGAAACCCTCGGGGCCTTCGCCGCTTTTTCACTCCCGACGGGGCTGCGCCCGGCGGAGAACGCCGGGGCAGGCATCCGGGTGCCGCGGACCTGCCGGTTCAGGGTTCGCTGGCCGTCCTGGCGCAATCCCGGCCGGCGCTCTTGGCCTGATAGAGGGCCTGATCGGCAAGGCTGACCAGGCCGTCCTGGCTCATTCCCGCGCCCAGCGTTGCGATGCCGGCACTGACCGTGTGCCGTCCACCGGTCCCGAAATCGTGCTCGCGCACCCCGTGGCACAGCCGTTCGGCCAGGGCCAGCGCCTGCCGGACATCGG
>NZ_LR746528.1:17273-29885 GCF_902729435.1 Magnetospirillum sp. UT-4 | reverse complement strand
CTGCACCCTGTTAGAGGCTGATTCAACCTGATAGCATCCGGCTCTAGCACTTGGCCTTTGGCCGCCCCTCGGATTTCATCCTGGCGACGATCACCGACATTTCGCCCCAGAACAGGTCGTCGCCCTGATAGCCGACGATGCGGCCCAGTTCCCGGCCGCACTCCAGGACCACGAAGGTGGGGGCGTATTTGAGGTTCTTGACCTTCTTCAGATCGCGGGGCAGCGCGCCCAGGCGGGCGGTGCGCAGGGGCAGCAACTGCCCTTCCTCGGTCTTCGGGTAGATCTCACCCACCTCGCGGTGCCATTTCACGCACCACGGGCAGCCCGAGGTTTCGAACATCACCAGTTCACCGCCCCGTGCCGGTCCCGCCCCGGCGGCCGATGCCGCCAGGGTGAGTGCCAGCGCCGGAACGGCGGACAGGCGGCGCAAGGATTACGACTTGCGCTTGATCTTGAAGGTGTAGACGCCGCCGGCGTCCTTGCTTTCCATCAGCTCGTTGCCGGTCTGCTTGCAGAAGGCTTCCATGTCCTTCACCGAGCCGGGATCGGTGGCGAGGACTTCCAGGATCGAATCCACCGCGATGTCCTTGATCGCCTTCTTGGTGCGCAGGATCGGCAGCGGGCAGTTGAGACCCTTGACGTCGAGAACCGTGCTCATTTCCAAAACTCCCCTAGGGTTCTTCCTCCCCGGCGCGCACCGCTACGCGCCGAGATTGATATATTTAAGGCAAACCACCCGCAGACACGATGCCAGATTCTTGTCGTTGTTGACCAGGCAATGGTCGTGGATGCGGGTGATGAGGGCACTCGCGGTGACGCCCTCGTCCCTGGCCATTTCGTCCAGCACCGTCCAGAACGCCCGCTCGAGACGCAAGGTGGTGCTGTGGCCATGGATACGGACCGAGCGCTTCTCGGGGGTATATTCCCGAACCTGCTCGGAATTGCAAAGCCCGAACAGCCGCGCCAGCGGACCGTCGCCGGCACTTTCGGCCGCGAAGGTCGCCTCGGGCGGGCTTAGATGAACAGATTGATATCGCACTTGGTCGCGGTCTCGATGTAGCTGGCGGCGCCGACATACTCGACACCGTCGATCAGGTCCTTGGCCTCGTACTCGAACAGATCCATGGTCATCTGGCAGGCCAGCATGCGCACGCCCGATTCGACGGCCGCCTCGCGCAGCTCCTCGACCGAGGCGACGCCCTTCTTCTTGATCATGTCCTTCATCATCATGGTGGCCATGGAATCCATGCCGGGCATGGCGCCGATCAGGTTCGGCATAGCCATGTGCATGCCCATCATCGGCATCTCCATGGCGGCGTTGCCCAGGGTGGTGACCTTGAGGTCGAGCTTCTTCTTCAGCAGCGCCAGGCCGTAGAAGGTGAAGAACAGCGTGACCTGCAGGTCCATGGCGGCGGCGGTGGTGGCCAGGATCAACGGCGGGTAGCCCCAGTCCAGGGTGCCCTTGGTGACGATGATCGACATGGACTTCTGGTTATCGCTCACGGCGTGTCCTCCCTAAGTTTGCATCAGCAACATCTAATATGCTTCGGGCATCTTAGGGCGACCGGCGGCGGCCCCGGGTAGTAGCCTTTGCCTACGGCCGACGAAATTCCGCTCGCGCCGTTCCGTTCCCCCGTTTCGAGGCGCCCGTTTCGAGGCGCTTGTCGAACCCGGCGGATGGGTGCTAATTTAGAACGAAGAAATATATAGGCGATCGCCCCGCCCGCCAAGTCACTTTGCTTCGGCGGGCGATTCATAAGCGGTCCAAGGGAGGATGAACGTGAGCGAACTTCCGATTTCCACCGTCGTGGGCCTGGCCGCCTTCCTGGTCGGCATCGTCTTCGGCGCCACCGCCCAGCGCACCAATTTCTGCACCATGGGCGCCCTGTCCGACATCGTCTTCATGGGCGACTGGAACCGCTTCCGCGCCTGGATGCTGGCGGTCGCGGTCGGCGTGCTGGCGACCCAGGCCATGGACGCCGCCGGCCTGATCACCATCGGCAAGAGCATCTACCTGGCGGGCGCCATCGCCTGGGCGGGCGCCGTTCTGGGCGGCCTGATGTTCGGCTTCGGCATGACCCTGGCGGGCGGCTGCGGCAACAAGACCCTGGTGCGCATCGGCGGCGGCAACCTGAAGTCGGTGATGACCTTCATGATCGTCGGCCTGTTCGCCTACATGACGCTGAAGGGCCTGATCGGCCTCGCCCGCGTCCAGCTCGAGGCGGTCGCCAACGTGCCGGTGGCCGGCATCGCCGCCAACCAGGGCATTCCCGCCCTGCTGGCCGCCATGGGCCTGCCCAAGGACATCGCCCAGTGGGGCGCCACCCTGGCGGTCGGCCTCGGTCTGCTGGTGTTCTGCTTCAAGGACCACGAGTTCCGCTCCAGCCCGCGCGACATCATCGGCGGCCTGATCATCGGCCTGATGGTTCCCGCCGGCTGGTGGGTGACCGGGGTGCTCGGCAATGACGAGTTCGACCCCACCCCGCTGTCCAGCTTCACCTTCGTCGCCCCCATCGGCGACACCCTGCAATATCTGATGACCTTCTCGGGCTCGACCATCAACTTCGGCATCGCCGCGGTGGGCGGCGTCATCGCCGGCTCGTTCCTGTCCTCGATCACCAGCAAGAGCTTCCACATCGAGGCGTTCTCGGACGCCCCCGACATGCTGCGCCACATGCTGGGCGCGGCGTTGATGGGCACCGGCGGCGTGCTGGCCATGGGCTGCACCATCGGCCAGGGCCTGACCGGCATGTCGACCCTGTCGCTGACCTCGCTGATCGCGCTGGCGTCGATCCTGTTCGGCGGCGTCTGGGGCCTGAAGTACATGGAGGAAGGTTCGGTCGGCGGCGCCCTCAAGGCGGTCTTCGCCCGCGGCTGACGTCGTCCCCGCGAAAGCGGGAAACGACGGAATCGGCCGGCTTTCCGGCAGGTTCCGGGGGGTGAAGAAAGGGGTCACCACGAAGACACGACGGGCACGAAGAGGGCACGGAGAAAAGAAACCCTTCTCTGTGACTTCTCTGTGTCTCTGTGGTGAATCCCCCGGCGGGTTCTGCGCCAGGTGCCGGGGGGTGCCCTATGACCGTCGTCCCCGCGAAGGCGGGGACCCAGGGGTGCCCCGACACCCTGTCCGCGACTCCTGGGTTCCCGCCTGCGCGGGAACGACGGGAGATGATGGTCCCGGCAGTTGCCGGGAACGACGGGTTAGGGCACTCCGCGTAACCAAGACAGGAAAGGCCCGGACGCTGCCGCCCGGGCCTTTTTCATGCTTTTCACGTCCCGGCTTGGGGCGGTCCGTGGCGGCCGGTCGGGGGCGGGCCGGCGTTTCGCCGCAGGCGGTTGCCGAGCCACACCAGCAGCAGGCCGCCAAGAATGAAGAAGGCACCCTCGGCGGCCACCAGCGGCGCGTAGGCGCGGACCGAGGCGTCGCCCATGATGTCGATCAGGGCATAGCCGTAGCGTAGCGCATACAGGATCGTGATTGCCCATCCCAGCAGGCGGATGAAGTTGCCGATTCTGGCTTTCATTCCCCGTCGGCCTCCGGCCCGGCCTCGACGTCGATGGGCACGCCCGGCTGCGCCTTCGAGGAGCGGATGGCCAGCGAGCTTTTGACGTGGCTGATGTTGGGGGCGGCGGTCAGGCGGGTGGTGAGGAAACGCTGGTAGTCGTCCCAGTCGTGCGCCACCACCTTGAGCAGGAAATCGGTCTCGCCCGCCAGCATGTGGCACTCGCGCACCTCGGGCCAGGCCAGCACCAGCTCCTCGAAGGCCCTGAGATCCGCCTCGGCCTGGCTGTTGAGGCCGACATGGGCGAACACGGTGACGTTGAAGCCCAGCGCGTGCGGCTCGACATCGGCATGGTAGCCGCGGATGTAGCCGGCCTCCTCCAGCGCCCGCACCCGGCGCAGGCAGGGCGGGGCCGAGATGCCGGCACGGCGCGCCAGCTCGACGTTGGTCATGCGACCGTCGGCCTGCAGATCCGCCAGGATGCGGCGGTCGATGCGGTCGAGCTTGACCCGTTGCATCAGGGAACTCCAAGGAAAAGCTGTTTCACGAAATTATATTACCGCGCCGGCGGGCATCCGCCAAGTGCGACGTTGCCGCGCGGCTTTGTCGACCAACTGCCATGGTTAAGGCTGTAATCACTCCAGCTTGCACCTTCGGATGGACGCGGCTAGATTGCACCGCACACACGATCAACATCTGCCAAGGACGTCCAGCGATGACCGATGCCATCAACCC
Source organism: Magnetospirillum sp. UT-4 (assembly GCF_902729435.1). Taxonomy (GTDB): domain Bacteria; phylum Pseudomonadota; class Alphaproteobacteria; order Rhodospirillales; family Magnetospirillaceae; genus Magnetospirillum. The sequence goes on along the minus strand of NZ_LR746528.1, from coordinate 25,647 downwards.
CCTGAGCCTGGTTGGCAACCCCGCCCCGGATTTCACCGCCCCGGCGGTGATGCCCAACAACGAGATCAACGGCGGCTTCAACCTGAAGTCCTATCTCGAGGGGTCCTACGGCCTGGTGTTCTTCTATCCGCTGGACTTCACCTTCGTCTGCCCGTCCGAGATCCTGGCCCACGACCACCGCCTGGGCGCCCTGGCCGAAAAGAACTGCAAGGTGGTGGCGGTCTCCGTCGACTCCCAGTTCACCCACCTTGCCTGGAAGAACACCCCCGTCGACAAGGGCGGCCTGGGCAACGTCCAGTTCCCCATGGTGGCCGACCTGACCAAGTCCATCGCCCGCTCCTACGGCGTGCTGATGGGCGACGCCGTCGCCCTGCGCGGCTCGTTCCTGATCGACCGGGCCGGCGTGGTGCAGATCGCCCACGTCAACAACCTGCCGCTGGGCCGCAACGTCGACGAGATGGTGCGCCTGGTCGATGCCCTGCAGTTCCACGAGGAGCACGGCGAGGTCTGCCCGGCCGGCTGGCAGAAGGGCAAGGCCGGCATGAAGGCCAGCCCGGACGGCGTCGCCAAGTACCTGGCCAGCCACGCCGGCGAACTGTAACCGGCTTCTCGGCCGCCGCTGTGGCGGCCCGGCCTGTCGGGGGAGGGTGAGGGGCACGCGCTCCCGCCCTCGTTCCCGATTCCGGGCGTCGGCCGGTTGCGCCGACGCCGCCGGCCGCCTATCCTGAGGCAATCAGAATTCGGGGGAAGTCCATGGCCACCCATCACACCAAGGTCCTGATCCTGGGCTCCGGCCCGGCCGGCTGCACCGCCGCCATCTACGCCGCCCGCGCCAACCTGGAGCCGATCCTGGTCGCCGGCCTGCAGCCGGGCGGCCAGCTCACCATCACCACCGAGGTCGAGAACTATCCCGGCTTCGCCGAGGCCATCCAGGGGCCCTGGCTGATGGAGCAGATGCAGGCGCAGGCCGAGCATGTGGGCGCCCGCTTCCTCCACGACACCATCACCGCGGTCGATCTGTCCAAGCGTCCCTTCGTCGCCACCGGCGATTCCGGCGACACCTATGTGGGCGAGACCGTGGTCATCTGCACCGGCGCCTCGGCCCGCTGGCTGGGCATCGAATCCGAGCGCAAGTTCCAGGGCTTCGGCGTCTCGGCCTGCGCCACCTGCGACGGCTTCTTCTTCCGCAACAAGGAAGTGGCGGTGATCGGCGGCGGCAATTCGGCGGTCGAGGAGGCCATCTACCTGGCCGGCATCGCCTCGAAGGTGACCCTGGTGCACCGCCGCGACTCGCTGCGCGCCGAGAAGATCGCCCAGGACCGCCTGTTCAGGAACCCCAAGGTGGCGGTCGCCTGGGACAGCATGGTCGACGAGATCGTCGGCACCGCCAATCCCCCCGGCGTCACCGGCCTGCGCCTGAAGAACACCAAGACCGGCGCGGTGAGCGAGCTTGCCGTCGATGGCGTCTTCATCGCCATCGGCCACTCGCCCAATACCGAGCTGTTCAAGGGCCAGGTCACCATCGACGACGAGGGCTACATCGTCACCCGGCCCGGTTCCACCGCCACCAACCTCCCCGGTGTCTTCGCCGCCGGCGACGTCCAGGACAAGACCTACCGCCAGGCGGTGACCGCCGCCGGCACGGGCTGCATGGCGGCGCTGGAGGCGGAACGTTTCCTCGCCATGCATGGACATGACGAGGAAGTTGCGGCACAGTAACTTACTCTAATGTATAGGGGTGGGGGTGCCCCACCCCCTTCGCCGCGGAAGGGAGCCGTTCACGCACATGGACTGGGACAAGCTTCGGGTCTTCCACGCGGTGGCGGAGGCGGGAAGCTTCACCCATGCCGGCGAGGTGCTGAACCTCAGTCAATCCGCGGTCAGCCGCCAGATCAGCGCGCTCGAGGAAAGCCTCAACCTGCCGCTGTTCCATCGCCACGCCCGCGGCCTGATCCTGACCGAGCAGGGCGAACTGCTGTACCGCACGGCGCGCGACATCTTTTCCAAGCTGGCGATGACCGAGGCGCTGCTGACCGAAAGCCGCGAGCGCCCGCAGGGTCCGCTGAAGATCACCACCACCGTGGCCTTCGGCTCGCTGTGGCTGACGCCGCGGATCAAGGACTTCCTCGACCTCTATCCCGACATCCAGGTCACCCTGGTGCTGTTCGACGGCGAACTGGACCTGGCCATGCGCGAGGCCGACGTGGCCATCCGCATGATGCCGCCGCGCCAGCCCGACCTCATCCAGCGCCACCTGCTGACCATGCATTACAACGTCTACGCCGCGCCCGACTACCTGGCCCGGCACGGCACCCCGGCGAGCCCGGAGGATCTGGACCGCCACCACATCGTCGTCTACGGCGACGACGCCCGCATCTCGCCGCCGGTGTCCAACGTCAACTGGCTGCTGGAAGCCGGCGCCGGCCCCGGCCGCCCGCGCCGCCCGGTGCTCGAGGTCAACAACATCTACGGCATCTACCGGGCGGTGAAATCGGGCCTGGGGGTGGCGGCGCTGCCCGACTACATGAGCGCCGAGGCCGGCTCCCTGGTCCACATCCTGCCGGAGCTGACCGGGCCGAAGCTGGACGCCTATTTCGTCTACCCCGAGGAACTGCGCCATTCCAAGCGCATCACCGTGTTCCGCGACTTCCTGCTGCAGAAGATCCAGGAAAGTGTGTGAATTCGCTGCCGGGTGAAGGAGAATCGCGGTAGCAGCGGGCAACGCCTAAGGTCTAGGCCGTATTCCCGCCCGCGATCTTGTTGCGAATTCTCAGTCGTCATGCGATTGGCGCATGCCCCTGCCGACAAATCTCACATGGTTGCCCGGGCGATTGTCCATTAAACAGAAAGACGTCGGCGCTGCCCTGCGGCGCCACGAGTTGCGGTGGTGCCCACGATTGTGCATCACCCGACGTTTCCCCGGGTGCAACGCCCGGGCTCCCGGGTCCCTTGGACCCGACGTCTCCTAGACGTGAAGCCTCCCTGTTAGACTTTACCCCCCGGTGCATAACCGGGGGGTTTCTTTTTCAAGGGGTTGGCGGGTATCGGCACGTCTTCGGCTCTGCCTTATGGTCCGCATTGCCTTCCCCGCAGGCCGCCAGCAGGGCGGCGGGTCAGCAACGGCTCGGTCAGGCTCTCGCCCCAGGTCAGGCCGCGCCCCTGGCGGCGAAGGTGGGGGTGAGGAAGGGGGAGTGAGGGCGGCTATTTAGCCATTCGGCTTGGGGAATTGTCGCAGCCGAATGCTTGGCTTCTTTGGAGGGGCTTCCTGCGGCTCTTCTGCATTTTCCGCCGAGCTATCAGGTTCCTGCAAATCCGTGGCTCTGATCTCGATCATTCGCTGGATCAAAGCGTTGTAGGACTTGGTATCGACGCGACCTGCGGACTGAAGAGCCTTCACAACAGAATATGGATTCCAGATGAGAATGTAGCTTATCGCGCCGTTGGGGCCATCCTTGACGTCGATAAAGCCAAGTTCGGCCAGGATACGAATACGGCTTGCCCACGTTCTTTCGGCTCGTTCGCCGGTAAAACCCGAGAAAAACGCCATTTCCCTGGGGTTGCTGGCCACAATAAAACTATCGTTGTAGGTGCGGCACCATAGATCAAGGTAGACAGCCGACACGGGCTTGCCGTTTGACATCCGATCCATGATCTGGAGCAAAAGGGGCATCGCGCGCGGAATATTCAGCCAGCCATCCGAACTGCTGTAATCCCACAGCCGGCGTTCTTCCAAGCCGGGCCACAGAGAATTGCGAAGGTCCGCCTTCTGACGTTGAATCTTCGAAAGCTGCTTCCTTGTTGCGGCCGCCACGGCGTATAGTCCTTTTCAAGGTGGTGGCCCAGGGTTTGGACCCCTGGGCCTACGAAGAAGCGTGCTCTCCTGGTCGGTTTGCTCTTCTCGTGTCCCGTGCCTGCGGTTTGGATGCCTCAGGCCGGGCCGCCGTCTTCGATAACCACAAAGATACGGAAAAATCTGGTGCAGAGCCAGGATTTTTGTCGCGTTCACCAGTCCGAGAAACGTACATAACATGCTTATTCGGTAGCCAGGTGTGACACATATGTTGTCTACCGGATGGCCAGTAGCGCTAAACGACGATAAAAAATTGGTATAAATCAACGCGCTTTCTGCTCCCGCCTGTGATCGTATGTTATCATGTGCTCCTATGATCGCTATGTGATCTCCTGTGCTCCTGGGGTCCGAAGGGGGCCGCCTCCCCATTATCAGCATTTCCCACTGTGTCGGCCATAACCGGGGATGCGGGACCGGCCCGGCATCCCCGGCGGCAGGGTCACAGCAGACCCAGCCCGCGCCCGAACGAGCGGGTCAGGCTGTCGGCGTCCTCGTCTTGCAGGACGGTGCCGAACGCCTGCGTCGTCTTGGGGCCGATCCAGTTGTCCACCTTCAGCGGTTCCCAGTCGTCGCGGTTGCGTGAACCGAAGTCGTTGAGGGTTTCCTGCAACACCCCGCCTTCCACCTTGGGCGATGTGTCGTCGCCTGATCCCCGGAACAGCGGGCCGAAGATGGAATGGGTCTTGTCCTCCAGCCCGTCCGGGTTGCCGTTCCGCTGGGCATCGCGGGCGAAGGTGTTGAAGCGGCCCAGGGCCAGGCCCTCCTCCACCTTGGCCGGGCCAAGGCGGGCGGTGGCGTGCTTCAGGGCGAAGTCGGTCTGCGGGCCGTATTGGCCGTCCTCGTCCACCGGGCCAAGGCCGGTATAGGGGCCGTAGGCGGGCGAGCGTTTCGGCAACGGGTTGGAGGCGTTCAGCATGTTGAGGCCGCGCTGCAATCCCGTCACCGCGTTCGCATAGCCGTCACTGCCGGCGACGGCGGCCACCTTGGAGCCGATGCGGGCGGTGGCCTGCCACAGATCCTCGCCGTTCGGCGTGGTGTGCGGGCTGGGTTGCTCGGGGATCGGGCGGATGGGTGTCGGTTCGATGGGCTTGCCGCCGTCATATTGTTGCGGGCCGTCGCCGTACATGGCGGCGTGCCAGTCCTGCACCTTCTCGTAGGTATGGTATTTCAGCGGATCGCCCGAGCGCCAGCCGCGATAATCGCCCTGAGCGTGGTTGATCATGTCCATCATCTCGGGCTGGGTCAGATTTTCCACCGGTTTCAGCAGGGCCGCGCGGCCGGGATTGTCCACCGGCTTGCCCGCCATCTCCACCATCGCCGCCACCTGGGGATCGGCGGGGGCTTCGGACTGCTTTTGTTCTTGTTCGGGAGCGGCTTGCGGTTCCTGATTGGTGGCCTGCTGCTGCTCGGTCGGTGGATTGGCGGAGGTGGGGTCCTGCCCCGTGTTGCCGTTCCCGGCATCGCTGGACTGGCCCAGCGAATCGAGAACGCCATCGGTTTCGGGAAACTTCACGTCACCTTTGGGATCGAAGCCCTGATGCCGGTGCTCCTCGCCACCATTGGGGTACTGGTATGGTTCTTTGATGGCCTTGCCGTCCCAATCGACCTTGTCGCCCCAGTTCCACTGACCCTCGGGCAGTTCCTGATTCTGACTGTCGGTAGGATTCTTCTTCCATTGGTCACGGGGAAGCCAGGTCGCCCCGTTGCCGTTGGGATTGTCACCGTCTCGGCTGCCGTCGATGGTCCGCTGGGCGCCCTTAACGACGTCGTCGAAGGTTTTGGACTCCTTGCCCAGCTTGATGCCGACCTCGTTGTTGTGGCGGTCCATTGCCTCTTGATCGGCAGGTTGATCGGTCGCGCGGCCATAGCGTTCCTTGGCGTCGAGCATCGCGCGGGCGGTGTCCTCTCCATAGAGGCGAGTCAGTTCGGCCGCCCAGATTAGATGGCGGTATGCGTCGGCAGGTCCGCCTTCTCGACCAGGAAGTTGCGACTCAACGGATTTCGACTTGGCCGCGCTAACGGCGAGTTTATCCTTGAGCCATTGCGGCAGGTACTCTTCCATGACAATCCTCGCTTTTCTGACAAAAAAAGCCGCCTCGCGGCGGCTTGTGCTCACTATGAGCTAACAAAATTCCTCATGGTCGCTCGACCACCGTCAGCAATTTATTGCCAGCCGACACGAAGACTGGGTTGCTTTCTTTTTGAAAGCAAAGCTTCGTCTCCTTGAAGCGAACGTGACCTGTATGCGACCGAATGGAGACAATTTCATTTCCCTTGAAAAATACGATCCCCCACAATCCATCCCCTTGGAACCTATCGCAGATATCCTCGCTCAAATCGCTAGGCCCGCCGCAATAGGCGGTGGCGATGCACATCCGATCCCATCCGGTTTCGAGATCGGTGGCCGCGACCTGGCCGGACGCAAGGACGCGCTCGTAAAGCGATTGAACGGCCCAACGCTCGTAGGCGACGGAGCCAAAAAGGAAAAGAATGGGCGAGGCCAATAGCGCCGTGATCGCCACGACAGCCCAAATCAGGATGCGAAGTTTCTTGCGACCAGACATGACGTACCGCAGAGGGATGTTATGGCGCGAAAGTCGCAACCAGACCGCACTCGCAACTGTGGCGATGCTGCGAACATATATGGAACATTCTGCGCGCACCGTCAAGCCCCATGTTAAAAATGGCTTTTTGCACTGAGTACCCTATTGCACCTCCCGTCCCGCCCTTTCGCACCATTGCGGAAATTCCGTAATTTGCGTAAAGTCAGGGGCGATATATAAAGGAACTTGCCATGACCCGCATCATCTCTGCCTCAGACGCCCAGAAGCGGTTCGGTGAAATGGTGGACATGGCCCTGCGTGAGCCGGTCATGGTTCAGCGCCATGGCCGCGACGTGGTGACCATGATTTCGGTGGATGAGTACAAACGGCTGCGGCGGCTGGAGCGGGATTCCCTGGCCGCCCATGAGGTGGATGACGACACCGCCCGGCTGATCGAAGCCGCCGAATACAACGCCTGACTCCCTGGCCACCCGTGGCGATTCCCCCTCCCCGCAACGGTGCTGTCATCCGCTATGCCTATCTCTGGCGCGAGGAAAAGGAGCGCGGCCTGATCGAGGCACGCAAGGATCGCCCCGCCGCCGTGGTGCTGGCCCACAAGGATGCCGCCACCGGCCAGATCATTACCTTCGTACTGCCGATCACCCACTCCCCGCCTGCCGACCTGTCGGTGGTGGTCGAGATTGCCGCCGATGCCAAGGCCCAGCTTGGCCTTGATGGCGAACGGTCGTGGATCGTCTGCGACGAGATCAACCGCTTCAATTGGCCGGGCTACGATCTGCGGCCGGTTCCGGGTGCCCGGCCCACTCGTTGGGAATACGGCATGCTGCCGCGCGGGCTTTACGAACAAGCCAAGGCTTTGTTCCTGGATTGTCGGAAACGGGGACGGGCAAAGGTGGCGGATCGCGATTGACCCCGCCCGAAGCACCCTATGAGAAAAGCCGACTTTTCTACTGGGAGCCCTTCTGCCGAACCTTGAGCGCGACGACCGTGCCGCCCTCTGCGGTATCGCTGACCAGGGCCGCGACGTGCCGGCCCCAGGCCGTCAGAGCCGCCGACTTCTCCTCAAGATAGTCATGGCGATTATAGTGCCGAGCGGTCACGTCGGTTTTGGCGTGGTTCAGCACCCGGCCGATGACGTCATGGGAGATGCGCAACGACGCGAGGCCGCTGGCGACGGTGCGGCGGATATCGTGGAAGGTCCAGTCGGTGACCTTGCTTTCCCGGTCGAGGATGTCCTTGAGCCGCTTCTGGCCCGCATAGGGGCGCTTGCCGCCGGTGGTGAAGACAAACTCCTCCCCCAATTTCGGCAGCGCAGCCAGAACGGCTTTCGCCTCGTCGGACAGCGGGACCACATGCTCGCGCTTGCCCTTGTTGCGACTGGCGGCCAGGGTCCATAGGTTGGAGTCCAAATCCAGTTCCGCCCATGGGAGGCAGCGAACCTCATCCCTGCGCTGACCGGTCAGAATCATCATCTTGACCAGCCCCCTGCTGGGTTCCTTCAGGGCATCGGCAGCCTGCCAGATGGCCCTCAACTCGTCGTCACTCAGGACGCGCTCGCGCGGCACCTCGCCCCTGAACTGCTTCTTCACGGCAGCGGCGGGGTTGGCGTCCAGGTACTCCCGTTCAACGGCGAAGTTGAGCGCGGCCTTCAGCGCCGCATGGATGCGGTTGACCTGAGCGCCAAGCCCCTTCTTGTGCTGAAGGTCATCCAGCAATTCGATGATGTCGGCACGGCGCAGATCGACCACGGGCTTGTTGCCCAGTTTGGGCAGGACATGCTGCTCGAACATACGTTCGGTCAGCCCAGCCGTCAGGGGGCATAGAAGTCCGGCCTTTGGGTCCGCTGCCCGCGGATGTCGTGTTGGTCTTCGGCGAGGGAGGCGGTGTAGGCGTGTTAGGGTCCGTACTCAATTAGGGTGTGGCCTGCGTTGGCGTTCCAAGGGCGCAATGGCAGGCGCCG
>NZ_LR746528.1:0-17251 GCF_902729435.1 Magnetospirillum sp. UT-4 | reverse complement strand
TAGGGTCCGTACTCAATTAGGGTGTGGCCTGCGTTGGCGTTCCAAGGGCGCAATGGCAGGCGCCGGCGCGACGGCGATGCTGGACGCATCGCCTAGCGGCGGCAACGTACCAGGGCGCCCTTGGAACGCCAACCCTCCGGGCCGGACGAATTTGCCCTCCCGGTGCGTCAGGCCGCTTGCGCGATGGTCCACATCGCGCTGCGCGTCCTTCCTGCCAGGCGGGCCAATTCGTCTCGGCGCAGGCCACACCCTAATTGAGTACGGACCCTAGTGGACACATCTCTCCGTCGCGAACATCTCGATGCGATCCTGGCCGAGATGCATTGCGGTCCACGCCCCCACTGCCTTTGCCATGGAGGTCATATTATACAATAGATTGTGGTGAATTCACGCGCATGCACAATGGAATCAGTATTGATTTATATGCGCCTGTCGTGAAATATGGTCCGACCACACCGCCAAGGTGGCGGTCAAACAATAACGCTCGGCCATCATGGCCCAGGGGAGGATCGATGCAGACATCCATCACCCGGCTCGCCCTCGCGGCGGTCCTGGCGGTGGCGCTGGCCGGCTTGGCCGAGGCGGCGCCCCGCAAGAAGGCTCCCGAGCGGGGCTATTTCGACGTTTCGCGCATGGCGCCCCTGACCGACCAGAAGGGCGATCCCGCCAATGGCCGCAAGGTCGCCGCCACCAAGGGCCTGTGCGTCTCCTGCCACGTCATGCCGATCCCCGAGCAGCCCGACCACGGCGATGTCGGCCCGGATCTGGCCGGGGTGGGCTCGCGCATGCAGCCGCCGGAACTGCGCATGCGCATCGTCGATCCCAAGGTGCTGTATGCCGACACCATCATGCCGTCCTTCTACAAGTCCGACCTGAACCGGGTGAAGAAGGGCCTGGAAGGCAAGCCCTTCCTGACCGCCCAGGAAGTCGAGGACGTGGTCGCCTACCTGGCCACCCTGAAGTAACCAGAAGACGTTCCCTTGCGAGAGGAGAGGATATCCATGAGCACCAAGACGAGCGCCGTCACCCGCCGCACCGTGCTGGCGGGCATCGGCGCCGGCGCCGCCGCCATGGCGGTGGCCCCCAAGCTGGCCCACGCCGACAAGGCCGCCGCCGACGACTCCCTGGCCAAGCTGCTGGGCGGCGTCAAGCCGCATGACGGCAAGGTCAAGATCAAGCTGCCGCAGATCGCCGAGAACGGCAACACGGTGCCCTTCACCGTCACCGTCGACAGCCCGATGACCGAGGCCAGCTACGTCAAGGCCATCCATGTGGTCGCCGAGGGCAACCCGACCCCGGGTGTCGCCAGCTTCTACTTCACCCCCACCGGCAAGGCCGAGGTCTCCATGCGCATGCGCCTGGGCAAGACCCAGGACGTCCGCGCCGTGGCGCTGATGTCGGACGGCACCGCCTGGCAGGCGTCGCAGGAAGTCAAGGTCACCATCGGCGGCTGCGGCGGCTGATCCGGTCTCGGGATAGAAGGAGAGAACACGATGCCCACGCCCCGCGTGAAGATGCCCGCCACCGCCGCCAAGGGCGAGGTGTTCGAGGTCAAGACCACCATCGACCACGACATGGAATCGGGTCAGCGCAAGGACAAGGACGGCAAGCCCATCCCGCGCAAGATCATCAACAAGTTCACCGTCACCCTGAACGGCAAGGAGGTCTTCAAGGCCGACTGGGCGGCGGCGATTTCCGCCAATCCCTATTGCTCGTTCTTCCTGACCGCCACCGAGAGCGGGACGGTGGAATTCAAGTGGCAGGACGACGACGGCAGCGTCTATTCGACCAGCCAGGCGATCACCGTATCCTGATCCCGAGTCAATGCCGATAAGGGCCCGCCCCACGTCAAGGGCGGGCCGCAGGCAGAGGAGGATAACGTCATGAGGAAGACCATTCTGGCTGCCGTGATCGCGGCCGTGGCCGGCGGGGCCGCGGTCCCGGTGCTGGCCGATCCGCCGTTCGACGCCAAGGACCCCAAATACGCCCCGTACATCGCCGGCGAGAAGCGGTCCGGCTACACCTTCGCCGAGCCCGAGACCCGGGCCATGCAGGACGACGACTTCAGCAATCCCGGCTTCCTGTGGGTCGAGGAAGGCAAGAAGATGTGGTCCAAGGTCGATGGCAAGGCCGGCAAGGCGTGCAAGGACTGCCACGGCGACGCCGAGAAGAGCATGAAGGGCGTCGGCACGGTCTACCCGCGCTTCGATCCCCATGCCAATGCGCTGCTGACGCTGGAGCAGAAGATCAACCAGTGCCGCACCGAGCGCATGGAAGCGCAGCCGCTGAAGTTCGATTCCAAGCCCTACAACGCCATCGCCACCTTCGTGAAGCACCAGTCGTTCGGCATGCCGTTCGCGGTGCAGACCGACGGTCCGGTGGCGCCCTATTTCGACATGGGCCGGCGCCTCTATTACGAGCGCCGCGGCATGAGCGACGTCGCCTGCAAGCATTGCCACGAGGATTACTGGGGCATGCACATGCGCACCGAGCTGCTGTCCCAGGGCATGCCCAACGGCTTCCCGCAGTACCGCCTGAAGTGGCAGACCCTGGGCACCGCCCAGAAGCGCATCCGCGGCTGCTTCGAGGAAGTCCGGGCCGAGCCGTATCCGGTCGATTCGCTCGAGAACACCGTGCTCGAGCTGTACGCCACCTGGCGCGCCAACGGCCTTCGGGTCGAAAGCCCGGCGGTGCGCAAGTAACTTCCGCCTTGCCTCCCCCTCCCCCGCCTGCGGGGGAGGGTCGGGGTGGGGGCTGCCGGCCGCAGACCAGATGGCGCCAGGCCCCCCTCCCAACCTCCCCCCGCAGGCGGGGGGAGGAGTAGCATGACACAAGGGGACACCCGCCAATGCTGACCCGTCGCGACTTCCTTCAGGTGGCGGCCGCCACCGCCGTGCTCACGTCCCAGGCGCCGCTGGCCCGGGCCGCCGCCCGCCAGTCCATCACCCAGGACCAGCTGCTGGCGTTCAAGCCGGTGGGCCAGGTGACGCTGCTGAACTTCACCGACATCCACGCCCAGCTGAAGCCGCTTTATTTCCGCGAGCCTTCGGTCAATGTCGGGGTCGGCGAGGTCAAGGGCCTGGTGCCGCACCTGACCGGCAAGGACTTCCTGAAGAAGTTCGGCATCAAGGCCGGCACGCCCGAGGCCTATGCCTTCACCTCCGAGGATTTCGCGGCGCTGTCCAGGTCCTACGGCCGGGTCGGCGGTCTCGATCGCATGGCCACCCTGGTCAAGGCCATCCGCGCCCAGCGCCCCGGCAACACGCTGCTGATCGATTGCGGCGACACCTGGCAGGGCTCCTACACCTCGCTGATGACCAAGGGCGAGGACATGGTCGATGCCATGAACCTGCTGGGCGTCGATCTCATGGTGCCGCACTGGGAGTTCCAGTACGGCGAGGCCCGGGTCAAGGAGCTGATCTCCAAGCTGAAGTTCCCCTTCCTGGCGCAGAACGTGAAGGACACCGAGTGGGAGGAGGACGTCTTCCCCCATACCGCCACCTTCGAGCGCGGCGGCGTCAAGATCGCCGTCATCGGCCAGGCCTTCCCCTACACGCCGGTGGCCAATCCCCGCTACATGATCCCCAAGTGGAGCTTCGGCATCCGCGACGAGGAGATGCAGAAGAAGGTGGATGCCGCCCGCGCCGCCGGGGCCGAGCTGATCGTGGTCGCCAGCCACAACGGCTTCGACGTCGATCGCAAGATGGCCGGCCGGGTCAAGGGCATCGACGTGCTGCTGACGGGCCACACCCACGACGCCATCCCGCAGGTGGTCCGGGTCGGCGACACCCTGCTGGTGGCCTCGGGCTCGCACGGCAAGTTCCTCGCCCGCCTCGATGTCGAGGTGAAGAACAAGAAGGTGACCAACTACGCCTTCAAGCTGATGCCGGTGTTCACCGACGCCATCGCCGCCGATGCCGACATGGCCGCCTTCATCGAGAAGGTGCGCGCCCCCCACAAGGCGGTCCTGGAAAAGACCCTGGCCCGCACCGAATCGCTGCTCTATCGCCGCGGCAACGTCAACGGCACCTTCGACGACCTCATCTGCCAGGCCCTGCTGGACGAGCGCGACGCCCAGATCGCGCTGTCGCCCGGCTTCCGCTGGGGCGCCTCGCTGCCGCCCGGGTCCGACATCACCGCCGAGGACGTCTACAACCAGACCGCCATCACCTATCCCAACGCCTACCGCTCGGAAATGAGCGGGCAGATGCTGAAGGACATCCTGGAGGACGTCGCCGACAACCTCTACAACCCCGATCCCTATTACCAGCAGGGCGGCGACATGGTCCGCGTCGGCGGGCTGGGCTACCGGCTCGACGTCGCCAAGCCCATCGGCTCGCGCATCACCGACATGACCCTGCTGAAATCGGGCGAGAAGGTCGAGGCCTCCAAGCCCTACACCGTCGCCGGCTGGGCCAGCGTCAACGAGGGCACCCAGGGGCCGCCGGTCTGGGACGTGGTGATGAACTGGCTGGAGAAGAAGAAGACCGTCAATTTCGGCGACAGCCAGGCGGTCAAGGTGGTGGGGGCGTAAGCTCCGAAAACCCCTCCCCTTGATGGGGAGGGGCAGGGGTGGGGTGAGGCCGCGAACGACCACGCCGACGCGGTTCCCCCCCACCCCGACCCTCCCCCACAAGGGGGGAGGGGGGACGCAGAACAATCCCCTCCCCTTGATGGGGAGGGGCAGGGGTGGGGTGAGGCCGCGAACGACCACGCCGACGCGGTTCGCCCCCCACCCCGGCCCTCCCCCGCGCGCGAAGCGCGCATTGTCAAAATGCGGGCTCCGCCCGCGGGGGGGAGGGGGGACGTAGAGAGGACGTAGAGAGGGGGATCCCATGGGCGGTTTCGACGTTTCCTATGCCGGTGCCTTCGGGGCGGGGGCGTTGAGCTTCCTGTCGCCCTGCGTGCTGCCGCTGATCCCCGCCTATCTGTGCTTTCTGGGCGGCGTCAGCCTCGACCAGCTGACCGGCAAGGAGAACGAGGGCGGCGGCGTCGACCGCTCGGTGTTGCGGGCCGCCATCGCCTTCGTCATCGGCTTCTCCAGCGTGTTCATCGTCATGGGCGCCACCGCCTCGGCGCTGAACAAGCTGGTGATGGACAACATGACCTGGCTGTCGGTGGCCGCCGGCATCGTCATCATCGTCTTCGGCCTGCACTACATGGGGGCGCTGCGCATCGGCTTCCTCAATTTCGAGAAGCGCGTCCATGTGGAGCAGAAGCCGGCCGGACTGGTCGGCGCCTTCGTCCTCGGGCTGGCCTTCGCCTTCGGCTGGACCCCGTGCGTCGGCCCCATCCTGGCGACCATCCTGATGATCGCGGCGGGCGGCGAATCGGTGTGGTACGGCACCTCGCTGCTGTCGGCCTATGCCGCCGGCCTGGGCATCCCGTTCCTGATCGCCGCCTTCGCCGCCAAGCCGTTCATGGCCTTCCTGGGGCGCTTCAAGCGCCACATGCGCAAGGTGGAGCTGTCCATCGGCGGTCTGCTGGTGGTGACCGGCGTGCTGATCCTGTCGGGCAAGATGAACGTCATCGGCAACTGGCTGATGGAGACCGTGCCGGCCTTCCAGTCGGTTGGGTAGGGCCGGCCGGCGAAGGGGCTGCCGTCCCTTCGCGTTCCCGTCGAACCGCCCGCTCCACCCCAGATGGAGGAGACCACCGCCAGCGGAGGTCCCCATGCGCAATTCCGTCCTGCTCCTTCCAGTTCTCGCCCTGCTGCTTCCGGCGAACGCCTCGGCGCGACTGGAGCCTTCGGCCGCCGGCCAGGCCGGCTATTCCCGTTTCAAATCCCTCGACCGCGACGGCGACGGCGTCCTGAGCCGCGCCGAGCTGCTGGCGCGCGGCCGCGAGCGCGGCGCCCAGGCGCTGTTCGCCCTGCTCGATTCCGATGGCGACGGCAGCCTCGCCCTGAAGGAGATGGAGCGCCGCGGCGGCGGCGGTGCCGCCCGCTTCGACGCCTACGACGTCAACCGCGACGGCAAGGTCGTGGCGCGGGAATTCCCCGCCTTCCCCGATCCGGTGCTGGTGCGGACGCTGGATCGCGACGGCGACGGCGCCCTGTCGCTGCCCGAGCTGCGGCCCGCCTTCGCCGGCATGGGCCGGCGGGTGGACAAGACCGAGCCGCCCGCCGCCCGGGTCAAGGACACCCGGCGCCGGGTCTGGTGCTGGGTGCCGGCCTTCGGCAGCGGCGACCGCTGGGCGCTGGAGGCGCCGGTGGTGGTCACTTCGGGCAGGAATAACGGGAATCGCGGGTGTCGCACAGGCTGACGGTGGCGGCGAAGCTGCTCCAATCCTGCAGCATGGCGGCCGGGAAGGGCGGCGGCTGGTCCTTGGCGAAGGCGGCGCCGCGCCACTGGCGCTGCACCACGTACAGGGCGTCCTTGCCCCGGATGGCCTGGACCAGCACGAAGCCGCCCATGCCCGAGGTTCGGCCCTTGGTGCAGGTCACCGAGACCGAGGCGAGGGGATAGCCGTTGCGCGGCGCCTCGCTGACCGGGCTGGCCCCGGCCGCCTCGCAATTGTCGCGGCTGTAGCGGATGACGTTGTCGATGAAGCCCCGGGGGGTGGCGTCGGCGCCGGGATAGATCTGGACGGTGATCAACTCGGTCCACTGCTTCTCGTCCTGGCCCGGCGGGAACAGCCGGGTGATGGACATCTTGTCGCCGCGTTGCACCGGCACCGCCCGCCAGCCCTCGGGCGGGCTCATCAGCAGGTGCTCGCCGGCCTGCTGCTGCGGGGCGGCGACGGCCGGAAGCGCCAGGGCGAGGAAAAGAAGGGCGAGGGCACGGCGCATGGAAGCTCCTTCAATAGGCCTTGGCCAGGGCATGGCGGACCACCTTGCGCATCAGGGTGGGCAGCGCCTGGTCGCCCAGATTGTCCAACGGACACCAGATACCGCGCGCCGCCGCCCGCGGTCCAGCCTTGGCGGTGGCGACCGCCAGTTCCAGATGGAAATGGGTGAAGGTGTGGGCGACGCGGCCGGGCAGGGGGCGCCACTCGGCGGCCAGCGGGGCGTGGGCGGCGGCCTCGTCCAGCGACCACAGGCCGTCGCGCCACTCGGTCCCCGGGACTTCCATCATGCCGCCCAGCAGGCCGTGGGGCGGGCGGCGGCGCAGCAGCACGGCGCCGTCGGGGCGGATCAGCCAGAAGGCGATGCCGTGGCGGGTCGGGCGCGGCGCCTTCTCGGCCTTGGCCGGCAGCCCGGCGGCGATCCCCAGGCGGCGGGCCTGGCACGGCTCCATCCACGGACAGATGCCGCAGGCCGGCGATTTCGGCGTGCACACGGTGGCGCCCAGATCCATCACCGCCTGGGCGTAGTCGCCGGGGCGAACCTCCGGGGTCAGCGCCGCCGCCAGCGCCTTCAGGTGCGCCTTGGCCCCGGGCAGCGGGTCGGTGACCGCGAACAGGCGCGCCATCACCCGCTCCACATTGCCGTCCACCACCACCGCCTTGCGGCCGAAGGCGATGGCGGCGATGGCGGCGGCGGTGTAGTCGCCGATGCCGGGCAGCTTGCGCAGGGACTCCTCGTCCTCGGGGAAGCGGCCGTGGCGCCACTCGGCCACCAGCTTGGCGCAGGCGTGCAGGTTGCGGGCGCGGGCGTAATAGCCCAGCCCGGCCCATGCCCCCGTCACCGCGTCCACCGGCGCCGCCGCCAGCGCCTCGATGGTCGGCCAGCGTTCGACGAAGCGCAGGAAATAGGGGGCGACGGCGGCCACCGTGGTCTGCTGCAGCATCACCTCGGACAGCCAGACGCGGTAGGGATCGACGGTCTCGCCCGGCCTGGCGCGCCAGGGCAGGACGCGGGCGGAGCGGTCGTACCAGGCCAGCAGGGCGGCGGAATTGGCCACTGGGGAAGTTGGTTGAACCATGGCGGCAGGATAGCCGCTGCGCTATGGTGCCGTCCATGAGCCAGGGCAAGCGCCAGGACGACGACGATCGCCGCACCTACGGCATGGTCTCCATCGCCGTGCCGGCCGAGCGCGTCACCCGCCCGGCCTTCGGCAGGCACGGCTTCGCCGGGGCGGCGCTGGTGGTGGACTGGCCGGCCATCGTCGGCAGCGCGGTGGCGGCCCACACGCTGCCGCTGCGCATCAAGTTCCCGCCCAAGGAGCGCACCGGCGGCACCCTGGAGGTCAAGGTCGCCTCCAGCGCCTTCGCCACCGAGCTGCAGCACCTGGAACCGCTGATCCTGGAACGCATCAACGGCTATTTCGGCTGGCAGGCGGTGGCCCGCCTGAAGCTGCGCCACGGACCGCTGCCGAAACGCGCCGCCGCCGCCGCCCCGCCGCCGCCCGATGCCGAAGCCGCCGAGCGGCTGGCCGGCACCCTGGCCCGGGTCGATGATCCCGACCTGCGGGCGGCGCTGGAGCGGTTGGGCCGCCACGTCCTGCGCAAGGGCAACCCCTAGCGGTCGTGCCCGTCCGTCCTCCTTGTCTCGCCCGCCGCCGACGCCTAATATCCGCGGTTCAAACGCAAGAATGAGGTGCGCGCCGTGAAGGCTCTGCTTCGCCTGTTGCCCAAGGTCATCGTCGTCGCCGTGGCTTTCGCCGCCGGTTCCGCCCATGCCGCCGACAAGGTCGAGACCTTCCCCATCGACCAGGTCATGGGCAAGGCCGACGCGCCGCTGACCATCATCGAGTACGCCTCGACCACCTGCGGCCATTGTGCCACCTTCCACAAGACCACCCTGCCCGAGATCAAGAAGAACTGGGTCGACACCGGCAAGGCCAGGCTGATCTACCGCGACTTCCCCACCGGTCCGGCGGGGCTGTCCATCGGCGCCTCGATGATCCCGCACTGCGCCGGGCCGGACCGCTATTTCGGCGTGCTCGCCCTGATCATGGACCAGCAGGACAAGTGGATGCGGGCCGAGAACCCGCTGGAGGCCCTGAAGAAGGCGGTGCGGCTGGCCGGCATGACCGGCGACGACGTCGATGCCTGCCTCAAGCGCCAGGATCTGGCCCAGGCCATCCAGGCCCGGGCCGAGGCGGCGCACAAGCAGTCGGGCATCGAGTCCACGCCGACCCTGGTGATCGGCGGCAAGACCCTGGTGGGGGCGCGCCCCTATGCCGAGGTCGACGCGGCG
Source organism: Magnetospirillum sp. UT-4 (assembly GCF_902729435.1). Taxonomy (GTDB): domain Bacteria; phylum Pseudomonadota; class Alphaproteobacteria; order Rhodospirillales; family Magnetospirillaceae; genus Magnetospirillum. The sequence goes on along the minus strand of NZ_LR746528.1, from coordinate 8,169 downwards.
TTGAAGGCGGCGGCCAAGTAGGGCCGCTCTCTACCGCGTGAGGGGGCGCGGGACGTGATCCAGTTCTCGAAGCTGCGCCTGTCCGGGTTCAAGTCCTTCGTCGATGCCTGCGAGCTTCTGATCGAGCCGGGCATGACCGGGGTGGTCGGCCCCAATGGCTGCGGCAAGTCCAACCTGATCGAAGCCCTCAGGTGGGTGATGGGTGAGACCTCGGCCCGCCAGATGCGCGGCGGCGAGATGGACGACGTCATCTTCGGCGGCACCGCCAGCCGCCCGGCCCGCAACCTCGCCGAGGTCCAGGTGGTGCTGGACAATGCCGCCGGCACCGCGCCGGCCGCCTATGCCCGCGACGAGATCGAGGTGGTCCGCCGCATCGAGCGCGGCCAGGGCTCCAGCTACCGGGTCAACGGGCGCGAGGTGCGGGCCCGCGACGTCGCCCTGCTGTTCGCCGATTCGGCCACCGGCGCGCGGGCCTCGGGGCTGGTCAGCCAGGGCCGGGTCGGTGCCCTGATCAACGCCAAGCCGGCGGAACGCCGCACCCTGCTGGAGGAGGCGGCCGGCATCTCCGGCCTCTATTCCCGCCGCCACGAGGCCGAGCTGCGTCTGAAGAACGCCGAAGCCAACCTGGAGCGCCTGGACGACGTCATCGCCACCCTGGACGAGCAGTGGAAGGGGCTGCAGAAGCAGGCCCGCCAGGCCGCCCGCTACCGCACCCTGTCGGAACAGATCCGGGCGGTCGAGGCGCAACTCCTCTACGTCTCGTGGCTGGAGGCGCTGGCCCTGGTCGAGGCCGCCCGCGCCGCCCTCAAGGGGGCCGACCGGGTGGTGGACGACGCCACCGCCGCCGCCGCCCGCGCCGCCGCCGCCAGCGCCGAGGCGGCGGCCGGCCTGCCCGAGCTGCGTCGCGCCGAGGCCGAGGCCCAGTCCAACTGGCAGCGCCTGCTGCTGGAGCGCGAGCAGCTGGAGGCCGAGGCGGGGCGGCTGGCCGAGACCCGCCGCGACCTCGAGGCCAGGCTGGCCCAGGTGGCCGGCGACCTGCAGCGCGAGCATGCGCGGGCCGCCGACGGCGACCAGGCGCAGGCGCGGCTGGCCGAGGAGCGCGACCTCATCCAGGCCGCCGCCGGGGACGAATCCGCCGGGCGCGCCGCCGCCGCGCAGGCGGTGGACGAGGCGGCCGGCCGGGTGGCGGGGCTGGAAAGGGACCTGTCCCAGGCCATGGAGGAGGTCGCCGCCGCCGATGCCGAGCGGGCCGCCAGCTTGCGCCGCCGGCAGGAGGCCGAGACCCGCCGCGACCGCCTGCGCGAGCGCCTGGCCGCCGTCGAGGCGCAGAAGTCCCAGGCCTCGGGCGAGGCGGTGGACCGCTCCGAGCTGACCGGCGCCGAGATGGACCTGGAATCGGCCCAGGAATACCTGGAGGAAAGCCGCGCCGCCGCCGAGGATTGCGACCGCCGCCGGGTGGGCGCCCAGGCCGCCCGCGAATCCGCCCGCGACGCCCAGCAGGCGGCGTCCGCCGCCCGCTCGCGTCTGAAGGCCGAGGCCGATGCCTTGAAGGCGGTGCTGGCCCAGGGCGGCTCCGCCGAATTCCCGCCGGTGCTCGACCAGGTCGCCGCCGCCACCGGGTTCGAGCCGGCCCTGGCGGCGGCGCTGGGCGACGACCTCGCCGCCGCGCTGGACCCGGCGGCGCCGCTGCATTGGGTGGCGCTGCCGCCGCTGGACAAGGCGCCCGCCTTGCCCGAGGGGGCGACCCCGCTGGCCCGCCACGTCACCGCGCCGCCGGCCCTTTCCCGCCGCCTCGCCCAGATCGGCGTGGTCGCCGATGCCGCCGCCGGCGAGGCGCTGCGCCCGCTGCTCGCCGCCGGCCAGCGGCTGGTCACCCGGGGCGGCGACCTGCTGCGCTGGGACGGCTACACCGCGCGGGCCGGGGCACCGTCGCCCATGGCCGTGCGTCTGGCCCAGCGCAACCGCCTGCGCGAGCTGGAGGCGCGGCTGGAGGATGCCGAGCTGGGGGTGGAGGAGGCGGAGGCCCGCCTGCTCGCCGCCACCCAGGCCATGGAGGAGGCGGCCGAGGGTGAGCGCGCCGCCCGCGACGCGGTGAAACGGGCCGAGGCCGAGACCGCCAAGGCGCGCGACGTTCACGCCAGACTGGCCAGCCGCTTCGCCGCCTTCGAATCGCGCATGGCGGCGCTGGAGGAGCAGGCCGCCGCCGCCCGCGCCGACCTGGAAGAGGCCGAGGGCGAGGTGCTGGAGGCGCGCGAGGCGCTGGCCGCCTTCCCGGTGGCCGATGACGGCAAGGACAAGATCAACGCGCTGCGCACCGAACTGGCCGAGCACCGCTCCGCTTTGGTCGAGGCGCGCTCCGGCCTCGACGGGCTGGAGCGGGCGGCGGCGGAGCGGGCCCGCCGCCTCGATGCCATCGCCGCCGAGCTGGCCTCGTGGGGCCGCCGGGTCGAGACCGCCCGCGCCCATGTGCAGGAGCTGGAAGACCGGCGCGAGACGGTGATGGCCGAGATCGAGCGGCTGTCCAGCCTGCCCGACACCTTCGCCCGGCGCCGGGCCGAGCTGCTCGACCGGGTCGAGGCCGCCGACGGGGCGCGGCGGGCCGCCGGCGATGCCCTGGCCGCCGCCGAGGCGGCCCAGGCCGAGGCGGACCGCGCCATGCGCGCCGCCGAGGCGGCGCTGGCCACGGCGCGCGAGGACCGCATCCGCCGCGAGGCGGCGGTGGCCGGGGCCGACCAGCAATGCCGCGCCGTCGCCGGGCGCATCGCCGAACGCCTGGACCTGACGCCTGAGCAGTTGCGCGAGGTGGCCGGACTGGTCGAGGACCAGCGCCCCGACCTGGACGACCTGCAGCGCCGCCTCGACCGGCTGTCGCGGGAACGCGACGCCATGGGCCCGGTCAATTTGCGCGCCGAGCAGGAGGCGGCCGAGCTGGGCGAGCGCATCGCCGGAATGCAGGCCGAGAAGGACGACCTGGTCCAGGCCATCGCCCGCCTGCGGGCCGGCATCGCCGAACTCAACCGCGAGGGCCGCGAGCGCCTGCTGGCCAGCTTCGAACAGGTGGACAAGCAGTTCCGCGACCTGTTCGTGCGCCTGTTCGGCGGCGGCCGCGCCCACCTGGCGCTGACCGAATCCGACGATCCGCTGGAGGCCGGGCTGGAGATCATGGCCTCGCCGCCGGGCAAGCGGCTGCAGATCCTGTCGCTGCTGTCGGGCGGCGAGCAGGCGCTGACCGCGCTGGCCCTCATCTTCGCGGTATTCCTCATCAACCCGGCCCCCATCTGTGTCCTCGACGAGGTCGATGCGCCGCTGGACGACGCCAATGTCGATCGCTTCTGCACCCTGGTGGAAGGCATCGCCGCCACCACCCGCACCCGCTTCCTGATCGTCACCCACCACCGCATGACCATGGCCCGCATGGACCGCCTGTACGGGGTCACCATGGCCGAACGCGGCGTGTCGCAGCTGGTCTCGGTCGATCTGGCCCAGGCCGAGGCGTTCCGCGACGCCGGGGTGCCTGCTTAGGCAACCCTCGCCCGCCTGCGGGAGAGGGTGCGAGGCGGAGCCGAGCGGGAGAGGGCCTGTGTCCGCCCGGCATGGCGGCGGCATCCGGTGGCCGGCGCCCAGGCCCTCTCCCTCCCAGCCAGACGGCTGGGCCCCTCCCTCTCCCGCAAGCGGGCGAGGGGAATGGAGAGGTCCGCAAGTTTGGGTTTTTGCCCACCCGACCGGGCGGGGGTTGCGCACCTTGCATTGCGGTATCGCGGCGCCAAAAAGCCCCGCCGCACCTCGAATTCGCCAGTTATATCAACATGTTGCACTAACAAGTTTCCGGTCTTGACACCGGAAGGCGCACCCCGTATGGTGCGGGCGCTTCTGGTGGCTAGGCAGCCAGGAGGGGGATATTCAACGGCTCGCGTGCGATGGCTGAGCAGGAATTGCCTCCGAACCTGGATGAACTCGAGGAGCGGCTGCGCGCGGCGCGCGCCCGCGAATCCGAGGAGAACGGCCCCAAGAGCGCCGGCAGGCACTCGTTGTCCGGGCTCGGACAGGGCATGCGCCTGGCGGTGGAGTTCGTGGTCGGAGTCGTGGTCGGCGCCGGCATCGGCTGGGGGTTGGACCGCTGGTTCGGCACGCAGCCCTGGATGATGGTGCTGTTCCTGGTGTTCGGCACCGCGTCCGGCGTGATGAACGCCTATCGGGCGGCACGGCGGATGGATGACACGGTCGGTTTCGCGGCGGCGCAAAAGCGGGCCGACGAGGCGGACAGGGACAAATAGGAGAGGCGTGCGGTGGCCAACCCGATCGAACAGTTCAAGATCAAGCCGATCATCGACCTTCAGGTCGGCGGCATCGACGTCTCCTTCACCAATTCGGCGTTCATGATGGTCTCGGCGGTGGTGGTGGCGACCGCCTTCCTGACCCTGTCGGTGCGCTCGCGCTCGCTGATCCCCGGCCGCTGGCAGTCCATGGCCGAGCTGTTCTACGAATTCATCGCCAACATGCTGAAGGACAATGTCGGGTCCGAGGGGCGGAAGTACTTCCCCTTCGTGTTCTCGCTGTTCATCTTCGTGCTGTTCGGCAACATCCTGGGCCTGCTGCCCATTCCGGTGGTCGGCTTCACCTATACCAGCCACATCATCGTCACCTTCGCCATGGCGGCGGTGGTGTTCATCGGCGTGACGGTGATCGGCTTCGCCCGCCACGGCCTGCACTTCCTGCGCATGTTCTTCCCGCACGGTGCGCCGCTGGCCACCGCGGTGGTGCTGATCCCCATCGAGGTGATCTCGTACCTGTCGCGTCCGCTCAGCCTGTCGGTCCGTCTGTTCGCCAACATGACCGCTGGCCACATCATTCTGAAGATCCTGGGCGGTTTCGTGGTGACCCTGGGCGGCATGTACATCCTGCCCGGCATCCTGCCCTTCGCCTTCCTCGGCGCGGTGACCCTGCTGGAAATCGGCATCGCCCTGCTGCAGGCCTACGTCTTCACCATCCTGACCTGCATTTACCTGCACGACGCCATCCACATGCACTGAGCGCCGTTGGCGTCGTCGATTTTCTGCCCTGAAGGAGTTGACTGATATGGATATCGAATCTGCGAAGTTGATCGGTGCCGGTCTGGCCGCCATCGGCGTGATCGGTTCGGGTGTGGGCGTCGGCTCGGTGTGGTCGTCGCTGATCGCCACCGTCGGCCGCAACCCCGGCGCCAAGGCCAATGTCGAACTCTATGGCTGGATCGGCTTCGCCGTGACCGAGGCCATCGCGCTGTTCGCGCTGGTCATCTCGCTGATGATCCTGTTCAAGTAAGACGTCCAAAGGCGCTTCCTTCGGGTCATTGGGACGGGGCCGCGGCGCAATCGCGGCCCCGACCGGTGAACGCCCATCGGGGGCGAAAGCGCAAACCCGTTCAGGAGCATCGGGATGCCTCAGTTCGACCCGACGTTCTTCGCGCCGCAGCTGTTCTGGCTGGCCGTCACCTTCATCGCCCTCTACATCCTGATGGCGACGGTGACCCTGCCCAAGATCGGCGCCGTCCTCGACGAGCGCCAGCGCAAGATCGACGACAATCTCGACAAGGCCGCGCAGTACAAGGCCGAAGCCGAGGCCGCCATCGCCGCCTACGAGAAGGCGCTGGCCGAGTCCCGGGCGCATGCCCACACGGTGATCAAGGAAGCCTCCGAGCGCCTGTCCAAGCAGGCCGAGGAGCGCACCCATGAGCTCACCGCCAAGCTGAACGCCCAGATCAAGGGCGGCGAGGCCCGCATCGCCGCGGCCAAGCAGACCGCCCTGGCCAACGTCCGCGACGTCGCCCTCGATGTCGCCGGCGCCACCGTCGCCCGCCTGGTCGGGACCGGGATCGACCAGGCCCGGCTGGACTCCGCGGTCGCCGCCGCGCTGAAGGAGAACGGCCAATGATTTCGGTCGCCTACGCCGCCGACGCGGCCAACCACGCGGTGCCGTTCTACCAGGATGCCGCCTTCTGGGTGGCCGTCGCCTTCTTCCTGGTGCTGTACCTGCTCTACAAGCCGGTCTCGCGCGGTCTCGGCGCGGCGCTCGACGCCCGTGCCCTGAAGATCAAGGCCCGCCTGGACGAGGCCGCCCGCCTGCGCGAGGACTCGCAGGAGATGCTGGCCACCTACCAGCGCAAGCAGCGCGATGCCATGCGCGAGGCCGAGGAGATCATCGCCCACGCCAAGGCCGAGGCCGAGCGCCTGGCCGCCCAGGCCGCCAAGGACCTGGATGCCAGCCTGAAGCGGCGCGAGGCCATGGCCATGGAGCGCATCGCCCAGGCCGAGGCCCAGGCCATGAAGGAAGTGCAGAACCTGGCCGTCGACGTCGCCATCGCCGCGGCGCGCGAGGTCCTGGCCCAGAGCATCACCGCCGATCAGGCCGGTGCCCTGGTGGAAAGCGCCATCAAGGACCTGCCGGCCAAGCTGCATTAAGGCCGCCGGACTCATTGCAAGAGGCCCGCTCCGGCACCCGGGGCGGGCCTTTTCGCTTTCAGGGGGGGCGGCCATTGGGTAGGCTTCGCCGTTCAGCCCATTGCCGGAGCGCCGCCATGCCCTTCGTGATCCGAGACGTCGCCGGCCAGGTGGTGGCGCTGGCGGAAATTCCCCTCGACGACCAGCCCGAGGAACTGGCTCCCGACCATCCCGAGGTGCTGGCCTTCATCGGCCGCACGGCGGACGTGGAGATCACCGAGGAGGGCGGCGAGCCCTTCGTCGCCTCGGACATGGCCTTCATCCGCGTGGTCGAGGACCTGATCGAGGCGCTGATGCGCAAGAACGTCATCTCGCTGTCCGACCTGCCCGGCCCCGCCCAGGACAAGCTGATGGAACGCCGCGCCCTGCGCGGCTGGCTGGCCGGCGTCGCCGGCATCGTCGATGACGGCGAGGGCAAGATCATCTGAACACCGTCGCCGCCAGGAACCTCGGGCCGTCAGTCGCGTTGATGCAGGAAGCGCCACGCAACCGGAGGTGACTTCCATGAGGCAGCCAGCCATCCTCGCCGCCGCCGCCCTGGCCTTGGCGGCGTGCGCCTCGGACGCGCCGCCGCAGGCACCACTGGCCCGCGCCGAGCAGGCGATCCGCTCGGCCGAGGGGGTGGGCGCCGCCCAGGCGGCTCCGCTGCCGCTGCGCATCGCCCAGGAGCGCCTGGCGGCGGCGCGCTCCGCCGATGACGAGGCGCGGTCGCGGCGCCTTGCCGACGAGGCGGTGGCGAGCGCCGAGCTTGCCCAAGCCCAGGCCCAGGCGGCGCGTTCGCAGCAAAGCCTTGCCGACCTGCGGCGCTCCGCCGCCGGTCAATCCGAAGCCACCACCCGCCCAGGGAGCCCGCAATGACCCGCGTCCTTCCCGTCCTGCTGCTGGCCGCGGCCTTGACCGCCTGCGCCGGCTATGCCCCCCAGCCGGACCGCCTCGGCGCCATGCAGAGCCGGGTGTCGCAGGCCGAGGCCAGCCCCGACTTCGCCCAGCACGCCCCGGTGGCGCTGCGCGAGGCGCGGCAGTCGCTGGACCGGGCGCGCACCGCCGACAGCCAGTCGGCCTTCGAGCATTGGCTGTTCATGGCCGACAGCCGGCTGCAACTGGCCGAGGCGCTGACCGCCGACCGCATCGCCCGCGGTCAGGGCGAGGCGCTGGCGCAGAGGCTGCAGATCGAGGGCGCGCGCCGCTCGGCAGCGGCCTCCCAAGGCGGCGGCAAGGTCTTCACCTTCGGCGAGGTTCTGTTCGAGACCGGCCAGGCGCAGTTGAAGCCGGGGGCCTATGCCCGCCTGCAGACCGTGGCCGACCTGTTGCGCCGCAATCCCGACGAGCGCGCGGTGATCCAGGGCCATACCGATGCCCAGGGCAGTGCCGACACCAACCAGGCGCTGTCCCAGGCCCGCGCCGAGGCGGTCAAGCAGGCCCTGCTCGCCGCCGGAATATCGGCCGACCGCATCACCGCCCAGGGCATGGGCGAAGCCTTCCCGGTGGCCAGCAACGACACCGCCGCCGGCCGCCAGCAGAACCGCCGGGTCGAGGTGCAGGTCAGCGCGGTGCCCGAACGCTAGTGTCCTGCCCCCGAAATTCGTATAGCGGATTTCGGGGATAAGCAGGCCACTACAGTGTTGAATTGTGTGGTGATTCTGAAATTCGCATAAGGCTGCGAATTTCAGAATCACCACACTAGCCCGTCCTA